>QCFE01000008.1 GCA_003278425.1 Prochlorococcus sp. AG-363-B11
GGAAGAGATCTCGTAAAAATTTTTAACTGACAAAAAGTCCAAAACCTATATTAAAATATACACAAACTCATATCAATCAAAAACCATGTCGTGATGAGATGAACTTGGTTAGTCCACAATGTGCAATTATTTTGTTTAAATGAAGAGTCCCTTTAAGGACTCACCTCTTAATGGGGCGTCGCCAAGCGGTAAGGCACCGGGTTTTGGTCTCGGCATTCCTAGGTTCGAATCCTAGCGCCCCAGTTTTTGAATTATCTTGTGAAAAAGAAGCTTATTGTAGTTTTTGACTTTGACGGAGTCATTGTCGATGGATTGGTTGAATACTGGAATAGTGCGAGAGAAGCATGTTTGCAATTGGTTGGAGATGAGAAGTATGAAGAACAATTGCCCCTAAAAGCCCCAGATACTTTTCGAAAAATACGACCTTGGGTCAAAGATGGCTGGGAGATGGTTCTTCTCGCAGCTGAGTTACTGAGAGATGACAGCCCTATCAAACATCCAAAAAAGTTTTCTGACGAATATCAAAACAACTGCCATAAGGCACTCAAATTTTGGAATTGGCATCCAAAGCAATTACAAATTGCACTTGATGATGTTCGCAAAAAGGCAATTCATAAAAATAAAGCGAAATGGTTAGCCAGCCATTATCCATTTTCAGGAGTAGTTGAAAGAATTAAAAAACTAAATACTGAACACATTGAATGGGCAGTCTTAACTACAAAAAGCACTGAATTCACTGCACAACTTCTAAACCATTTCAACCTTTCTCCAACGCTTCTATATGGTTACGAAGGAGGGAGTAAACCAGATGTTTTACTAAAAATTTCAAAAAATTATTTAATCAAAGGATTCATAGAAGATCGTAGATCCACTCTAGAAACAGTCTTAGATACCCCTAGTATTAATTGGATCCCCTGTTATCTAGCTAATTGGGGCTATCTCAAAAACAATGATGCTCAAGCACTTCCCACAGGGATTCAATTGCTAAAACAAGAAGATTTTATGTATCCAGTAGCAGATTGGCCTTGACTCGCTAGCGTACGTGTGTACTAATAGCAGAAGAAGTTCGATCCCTTGGCTCAGATTCCTAATCCGCTAAGACCTGCGAAAACTTTCTTTTTAAACTCACACAAATAATCAAAATGTCAGCTGAAATTAGACCAGGTCAATCTTTAGCTTCAGCCAATCGAGCAAGTGATACTCAATCAGGAGAAAGAGATAAAGCCTTAAACCTTGTTTTGGGTCAAATAGAAAGAAACTTCGGCAAAGGTTCAATTATGAGACTGGGAGATGCATCCAAGATGCGCGTAGAAACCATCTCAACAGGCGCCCTAACTCTTGATCTTGCACTAGGTGGCGGATACCCCAAAGGAAGAGTCGTAGAAGTATATGGGCCAGAAAGTTCAGGCAAAACAACATTAACGTTACATGCGATAGCAGAAGTTCAGAAACGTGGAGGGGTCGCAGCTTTTGTCGATGCAGAGCATGCGCTTGACCCAGTGTACGCAGCTTCTCTGGGTGTTGACATTGAAAATCTTCTCGTCTCACAACCAGATACAGGGGAAATGGCTTTGGAAATTGTCGACCAATTAATTAGATCCACAGCAGTGGATCTAGTGGTTGTTGACTCCGTTGCCGCACTTACTCCTAGATCAGAAATTGAAGGGGAGATGGGGGATCATGCAGTAGGTAGCCAAGCAAGATTAATGAGTCAAGCGATGCGAAAAATTACAGGTAACATTGGCAAGTCTGGCTGCACGGTAATCTTCCTAAATCAGTTACGTCTCAAGATAGGAGTCACATATGGCAATCCTGAAACAACTACCGGTGGGAATGCTCTAAAGTTTTATGCCTCTGTTCGCCTCGACATACGAAGAATTCAAACATTAAAAAGAGGTACAGAGGAATATGGAATACGCGCGAAAGTAAAAGTTGCAAAAAATAAAATTGCTCCACCATTTCGAATTGCTGAATTCGACATCCTCTTTGGAAAAGGTATTAGCACATTAGGATGTCTACTTGACATGGCTGAGGAAACAAACATTGTCACTCGTAAAGGTGCTTGGTATAGCTATGAAGGTGACAATATAGGGCAAGGTCGTGATAATACAATTACTTGGCTTGAAGAGAATTCTGATGCAAAAGAAGTAATCGAAAAACTAGTCCGACAAAAACTCACCGAAGGCTCTGAAGTTAGTGCGAATTCTATGCGACCTCTTGCTGCAGCCGCTCGTACAGCAAGCACAACACCAGTTATTAAAAAAATTAACGCTGCCTAATTGATTAATGTAGGTCTGCAGGGATCCACCAACCCGCAGCAGGGCCTATAAAGCGTACAACTACCCATATCAAAACCAATACTCCTATTCCTACCCAACCAGCCTTAACACTTATGTCAAAGAATTGATCTCTTTGTTTCTGTGTGACAGGTAACCATTCAATAATACGAGGGGAATCATCTACTTTATTCATTGTTTTGCTTTTGGTTTGTCGTGGTAAAAGGCCTTCTTGGGCTCTACGGCGAGCTTCTCCCATGTGTTGCTTGAGAATCTAATCTCAGTCTAAGCAATGAACAACAAATGGCTTAATCTGGTAAAAGGCGATCTAGAGGAATCCAGGGTTGAAGAACATCAAATACTTTGTTTCCCCATGAACGTGCACGCAAACGACCATCTAAAATAGCAAGTCTTCCTTGATTCCGTCTGAGAGGCAAGGCCAGTCTTGGCAAAAGGCTAAGAAGTTCTGGTAGAAGCAAATTTCTAAACCAATCAAGTCCTTGCTTCTTGAATGCCTCCACCCTTGCTGCAGTTAACGGTGATTCCAAACTACTAATTGGCAATAACGCAATGATCAATTGTTCTGGATCAGGTAGTTGCTCAAAAGATTCAAGCCACCATGTAGAAGTACAGCAAATAACCCCATTCGAATCTGGAGTAGTGGAGCAAAAAAGAACTCTTTTGCCAAATTCAGCAGCAAGCTCAGATGTTAATTGTCTAAGCAATTGGTCATCATCCAAAAGGATGATGGTCAAGCCCTGTCTACCTAAAATAAGGCGGCGAGATTGATCTAATACATGCTCAGCGAAGCACTCTGCATTAGGCATAGGCTGCCTAAAAGGTACAAACAATCTGATAGGTTCTTCATGGCTTGGGGAACCTAGTTTAACTCTGACATCAATGATTTCTTTAAAGGACGAGAATGCATTTTCATATGAGGCGCTCAGTGTAATAAATGGGTTATCGACAAATAGTTGGCGAAGAATTTGTAATGGTTCTAATGGCTGTAGATGCCATGTCCATTCAAGGACCTTATAGTCCAGCTGCGCCCAACTCGCCCACCCACCAGTTGTTGCATTCAAAACAGCAGCCCATGGTTTAGGGGGTTGAGAAAATACACCTAATAAATCTCTTAATGCAAATATGTCAGTCAAATTCAATCTGATTAATGCCTCAGGTCTAATTGCTAATGAAAAAAGTTTCTGACTTAACTCCTCATACAAATCAACCAATGCTGAGGATGCTGAAGGATATGCTCGTCGCAAGCAATCCCAATCAGATGATGAAACTTGAATAGACATTGCTTCTCTTAATCGTCTAGTTAAAAGTTCTACTTCTGTAAAAATAAATTGCTTGGAACAAAGGTTATTTTGGGCATAAGCAATCCAGAAATCTTCATAACTAAGAACCCAAACCTTCTCATCAGTAGGCATATCCAATCCTTCCCAAACAGCAAGATGAAACCCTTCCTCCTTTAATCTTGGAATTTCAACCTGAAATAACCTTTGTTTTTGCAAAGTTGTAACAACTAGAACAGCACCACAACTGTTTAAACATAGTGGGACAAGTAGCCCTAACCAATAGTCATTATGATTAACTCCTTCAAGCTCAAAAATGGATTTATCTCGTCGTCGCAAACTTCTTGCAACTAATCTACTTAGTGTTAAATTATGTGGCCAAAGCAAAGCATCCTTCTTCAAAAGACTCTTCATATATTTATGGGCATATACTTCAATCATTGGATGAGTTCGTTTAACTAATAAAATTTCTACCCTATATTGAGCAGAAGACAAACGTGAAGAAAGAGGAGTTTAAAGATTAATGGAAATTGACCGTATTGGCATAGTTGGTCTGGGTCTCATTGGCGGTTCAATAGGTTTAGACCTGCAACAAAAAGGTTACGAGGTCTATGGTCTTGTCAATAAAACCAAAACAGCAGAAAGGGCTAGAGAAAGAGGCCTCGCTCATTCTATTAGTACCAACTCAAATATAATTTCAAATTGTTCAATGGTGATCTTAGCTATGCCATTGGAACAACTTCTCAATCCAACGTCAGACCTTGTAGATGCGTTACCTAAAAATGCAGTAATTACAGATGTAGGTTCTGTGAAAAAACCTATATTAGAAGTTTGGAAAGAATTACATCCTCGTTTTATAGGCAGTCATCCTATGGCCGGAACGATTCAGACTGGTGTAGAAGCTGGTCAAATAAACTTATTTAAGAATCGTCCATGGGTAGCAACTCCTGAAGAAAGCGCTGATAAAGAAGCACTAGAAGCTGTACATCAACTGGCTATGACTCTTGAGAGTCAATGGATTACTACTAATTCTGAAACACATGACCAGGCCGTAGCCTTAATCTCTCATTTACCTGTTTTTATAAGTGCCGCATTACTTCATACAGTTATCAAAGAGCCCAATAAAGCCTTACTGAAGCTCGCAAAGACAATTGCATCTAGTGGTTTCGAAGATACAACACGAGTAGGTGGTGGCAATCCTGACCTTGGAGTAGCAATGGCATCAAATAATACATCTGCTGTATTAAATGCAATTCGTTCTTACCGTTCATCATTAGATAAATTAGAAAAAATTATTCAAGCAAAAGCATGGCCTCAATTAAAAAATGAATTATCAGAAAATCAACTTAGTCGACCAGATTTTTTATAACAAGAATCATTTAGTTAAATTGAGTTCTTTACCATCTTCAGACATTAGTTGCCTACATGCCATAACAGCAGATTGCGTAACTCCAGCTGTGCCCTCCCCAGGGTAAATAGAATCTCCACATAACCAAAGACCTTTCATAGGCGTTCGACTTGGCAATCCAAAAGGACCAAATGTTGTGGGTGTCTGTCCCAATCCTCCAACAATACCTTGTGGTCTCCCCGTCCATCTTGCAAAGCTTCTGGGAGTAGCCAATTCTTTATGAAGCCATTGGTTAGACTCAATAGCAAATTGGGCATTTAATGCTTTCAGAATTTTTTCTAGGATCATGTTTTTATGCCTTCGATACTCAGCTGGAGTATAAGTAGACCAAGAAGTCACATCTGTAAAAATACTTGCAATGACTGTTGCCTGACCAATAGGGGCACGTCCATCTCCCTCAAAACTAATAGAAGTAAACATTGATCCAATTTCTTCTACTAAAAGTTGTAAATGCCCTGAGCAGTGTAATGGAAGATGACTACGAATAATCGCACCAAAGAAAACAATAGCGCCGCTAGGTTGAGATAATTTTTCCAATCTATTTCGATAATCCTTAGGCAGACCACTACAAGTATTGGGCATTAATTCCAAAAGAGATTGAGGGGGCAGAGTGAAGACGACACTTTTTGCTCGAAAATTTAAAGGCAATTTTTTCTGAGCAGTGACTTCTAATTCCCACGCATTATTAGTTTTGAATAAGCCTACAACCTTATGATTTAAGAGTAATGTTCCTCCATCTCTTAGAAAGCAAGAAAGCAATTGATCACTAAGTTTCTGCATTGATCCTTGAAGATGCCACAGGCCTAGTGGAGCCTGTGCCATTTGAAGTACAGTGGCACCATATAAAGCTGCAGTTTGATCGCTTGGTCCTTGAGAATAAAGTTTTAACTGACAATCCAAAAACTTTCTTAATCGTAGATCATGGTGACATGAGCAAAGCCAAAGCAAATCAGCAATAGATGACATGCTGAATATTCCAGTTAATAAATTCATAGACCGAGTGGAATTCAGAAATTGCTTGAAATCCCAAAAATTTTGAATCGGTAAGATGGGATCGCTTCCTGCAAATGACCAATTACTACGATGTAATTGATTACATAGGGTCCAAAAACGTTCACTCCCAGGAAAATGTTTGTTTCTTTCTACTTCCCATTTCAAAGGGTCGTGCCAAAGGTGAATGGGCTCCTGCCCATCTCCAAGATAAACTGTGCAAGCTGGATCTAACACTTCAGCATCAGGCTTAGAACAATTAAGGTGTCTAAATATTCGATCATGAATACCACCATTCTCCAAACCTGCTACTTGAGTAGCTCCTACATCGAAAACATAAGGGCCGCGGCTGAATGTTCCAGCACACCCTCCCGTTTGAGTATGAGCTTCCAGCAAGATGACTTCATTTCCTTCATAAGCAAGAAGGGCACTGGCTGTTAAGCCAGCGATCCCTCCGCCAACAACAATTACCGATTTCTCTGTCATATAAGTCAGACTATTCAATTTTTCCAGAAAACCAAATGGATTTGAATCTTCAAAAACAAATCTCAGAAGCCAAAGGTCCTCTATCTGGAGAGAAAATTTTAAAAGTTTCTCCTGTTACTGGAGGGTGTATTCACAATGCCTGGAAAATAAAGTTGTCAACAGGTCAAAAGCTTTTCGCAAAAACATCATCCATAGAACGTTTCCCAATGCTGGAATTTGAAGCAAATGGACTTGAAGTGCTCAATAGTTATTTCGATCAGGATCATCTAATAATTCCAAAGCCTATAGCTATTCAAAAATTAGAATTCTCTGCAATATTAATTTTGCCTTGGATAGATTTAGTTCAAGGAGATGAAAAGAAACTTGGCCAAGGACTTGCAATCCTTCACCAAGAATCCTCAAAACAGCATCCAAGAAGTTTTGGATGGGGAACAGATGGCTTCATTGGATCAAACCCCCAGATTGGTGGATGGGAAAAAAATTGGGGAGAATGTTTCGTAAAACTTCGTCTAGCTCCTCAATTAGAGATGGCAAAACAATGGAATCTAAGTCTTGATCAAAAAAGATTTAAAACTAAGCTGATTAAATATTTCGAACAACATAACCCACTACCTTCTATAGTCCATGGAGATCTATGGAAAGGGAATACTGCTATTCACAAAAACGGGAAAGGAATAATTTTTGATCCAGCTACATGGTGGGGAGATAGGGAGGTTGATATTGCAATGAGCAAATTATTTGGTGGTTTTTCTCAGAAATTTTACGAATACTATGAAAAGACTTGGGAACTTCCAAAAGGACACAATGAAAGAATTGAAATATACAATCTTTACCACATATTAAATCATGCAAACCTCTTTGGCGGAGAGTATAAGAGCAGAGCAATTGCAAGTATCAAAAAAATAAATAACCTAATAAATCAATATTAATTTGACTTAGTCAATATATTCCTTCCTAATATTTTGAACCTTCTCAAGAACTGCATTGCGTTTCTCGCTTGTCGTAAGATTTTGCCAACTCCACTGACCAACAACAACTATCCCCAGCAATTCTAATAGGCCTGGCAAAATTGGGAAGAAATTGACCGTATCCACAACTACTTTAATAACAATTTGGGCAACAATTACAACTGCAATAATTCCTGCAGCTTTACCATATTTGCCCATTTGTGACCAATCGACTTTACCAAGCATTTCATTTGCTTGGCTCATAAAGTCACTAGCACGGTCTGAGATGGATGGACCAGCGGGGGCTGTCTCATTGTTAGAGTCTTGATTAGACTCAGGACTGGCTTCGCTCATTACCAATTGCTTACAATTGAATGTTGAGCTGAGTGTATCTAAATAATCTTTTGAGTGCCAACATTAATCTAGAGATAATGCCGAACCCTGATAGGGAGAAGACCGAACAAGCACTAGTAAATCAAGGACCTGAGCAAATTCAATTCGATAACAATTCAGAAAGAATTATTCGTTACAATTCTTTGTTGCAACTACTCAGGGACGTAATGTGAGTTTTGAAGCCTATCAAAAACTTTTCAAATAAAGCAGATATTCTTCAAAAATTAATTTGGCAATTGGGAAAAAGTAGATTATCAAAAAATATTATTCAATTTGCGCTTATAACTTGACTTGGGAAAGTTTTGAAAAGAATTGGTTCAATTTAAATAGGTTTTCTTTGAATATATAGAATAACAATGATTCAAAAATTGGGATGGATCAAGAATTCCAGATATTGCCTTGAGCAGGTACAAGCGATTTGACTATATGAATGGCATTAGAGAAAAGTATCAAAAAAGTTTTCTTTAGAAAAAAATACTTTTTTGATATAGTAAAAGGAGGGTAAATTAGGTGAAATATTTTTCGTATTACAAAACAAGGCGATTTCCGCTAATAATCACAGTAAAGACGGAATTATTGGATCAAATACAATGCATTTAAAAGATAAAAAATTTTCTACATTTAGCTCAGATGAGTTAGAAAGATATTCAAGGCATATGTTATTGCCTGAAATAGGAGAAAGGGGACAAAAGAAACTTAAATCTAGCTCTGTTCTTTGTGTAGGTTGTGGTGGTCTGGGCTCTCCTTTACTTATGTATCTTGCAGCCGCTGGAATAGGGAATATTGGGATAGTTGATTCAGATCAAGTTGAGAAATCTAATCTACAAAGGCAAGTAATTCATGGCTCAAATTGGATTAACAAGCCAAAAATCGAATCGGCTAAGTCAAGAATATTAGAAATAAACCCTCATGCAAAGGTAGAAGCATTTGACATGATGTTAAACAATGAAAACGCCTTAGAGATAATTAAGCCATTTGATCTTATTTGTGACTGTACAGATAATTTTCAGAGCAAATTTCTAATTAATGATGCAAGTTTAATACTAAATAAACCAAATGTTTATGGCGCAGTTTCGAAATTTGAAGGACATGCAACAATTTTTAATCTTAACAAAAATAGTCCAAGCCTTAGAGATCTCTTACCTGAGCCACCGCCTGAAAATCTATTACCATCATGCTCTGATGCAGGCGTAATGGGGATATTACCAGGGATAATAGGCTTAATTCAGGCTACAGAGGTCATAAAAGTTATTACTAATATAGGCGAGGCATTAGATGGAAGACTATTAGTATTTGATGCTCTTAAGATGAGATTTAAAGAATTAAGTCTAGCCAGGAATCCAGATCAAATAACCATCAAGGAATTAATCAATTACAAACAAGCTAAATATGAAAAAGATACTACAGCATTACCAATAGAGCATATTTCTGTTAATGAGCTTAAGAAACTACTTAATAACGAATATTCAAATATTGTATTGTTAGATGTACGGACACCATTAGAGGCAAAGATAGAATCTATTGAGAAATCTATATTAATTCCACTTATAAATATTGAGAAGGGAGATGATATCGAGAAAGTTAAACGAATATCATCAAACAAGAAAATCTACATTCACTGCAAGTCAGGCTCTAGATCTATAAAAGCTATAAAGATATTAAGAAGACATGGCATTTACGCAATAAATGTAAAAGGTGGTATTGAGCAATGGAAGAAAGAAGAGTTTAAATAATAAGACATCTAATAATCAACCCCACGTTTTAACTCAATGCCTTTTTCAGCATAATGTTTATGGCAAACCATTTCTGAATGGACACTGGCAAGGTCAAAATACGATGGATAATTCTTACATCGACCAGTAATGATTACTTCTGTTTCTAAGGGCTTTCTAAGTAAAGTTTCAACAATAGGTTCTACTGGAAGCAATTCCAAATCAACAGTTGGATTTAATTCATCAAGAATTACTGTCTTATAGAGACCACTAGCAATTGCAGCTCGTGCAATTTCCCAGGCTCGTTCTGCCTCCACATAATCAATCGGCTGTTGTTGGCCACGCCAAACAATTGCATCTCGTCCTGAACGAAGATGATCTACTAAATGAGGGTAACTTTCTCTAAGTGCAGCAATCGCAGCATCTTCTGTATATCCATTGCCTCCTTTTAGCCATTGCAAAATTAAAACGCGGTGGCTTTTATCTTGGCTGATGCCTTTACCTATGGCTTGTAAAGCCTTACCTAAAGCACTGGTCGACTTACCTTTACCTTCTCCAGTGTATATTTCAATCCCACCAGGAGAACCTGTTGAATAAGAATCAGAATTATTTCCATCAGATCGACGATGAGCTCTCATCTCAGAATGTAATTCTGCAACTTTTATAAGCTCGCGTGGAGCAGCACGACCAGTAACTATTACTTCCATTCCTTCAGGGCGCGAAACAATTGCCTTAATAACTTCATCTAGAGGAAGAAGACCTAAGTCTAAAACTGGATTTAATTCATCAAGCACTACTACTGAATAAAGAGCACTAGCTATAGCCCCTTTAGCAATATCCCATCCTCGCTTAGCTTCACTCTCATCAAATTTATTTGATTCATCTGCGGTAAAAAAATCAGCCCTCCCTGTCCTCACTTGATCAATCAAATGAGGGAACCCTTGTTGTAAAGCTTCTATCGCTGCATCTTCGTCATATGAACGACCAGGTCCCTTAAGGAACCTAAGTAATAAAACTCTCGTCCTTCGTTTTTCACAAATGCCCAAACCAATGGTTCTTAAAACAACACCTAGTGCAGCTTGGCTTTTCCCCTTACCTTCTCCATCGTAAACATGTAATTGACCGTAGACACGCTCTTTACTATCAGAAGCAGTGACTATTCCAATAGATTTTCTATTACCAGGAGAAGAAGTTTTATCCTGTTTTGCTGAAGTCTTTAACTTTTGATTTAACTCCATTAAAAAATCGTTCCTAAAAAGAGCTTACATAGTTCAATCAATAAGACAGCCTTTAGGGAAAGGCCTAAAACATGATGCTAAAGCTTCAAGAGCAACTTGCAAAATCACACCGTGAGCAACTTGATCATATAAGAGATTTTCTGAAAAATCGGAAAAGAGTTTGTGTTGCATATTCAGGGGGTGTAGATAGCTCTCTAGTAGCAGCAATTGCAGAAGAGCAATTAGGTTCTTCTGCAATTGCAATTACAGGTGTCTCACCATCACTTGCACCACATCTGCTAGAAGAGGCTCGATTTCAAGCCAATTGGATTGGTATAGAACATAGAGAATGTCATACCAATGAGCTTGATGATCCTAATTATTCAGAAAATCCACAAGATAGATGTTTTGCTTGCAAAAGAGAGCTTCACAGTCATCTAATGATAATTGCTAAAAACTTTTCAAGTGCACTAGTTGTAGATGGAGTAAATGCAGATGATTTAAATGACTATCGACCAGGGATAGAAGCAGCAAAGCTTGCAGGTGTTCACTCTCCATTAGCAGAGCTAGGAGTGAACAAAGATTCTATTCGTGCTATTTCAAAGGCACTAGGATTCCCCTGGTGGGACAAACCAGCTCAACCTTGCCTGGCCTCAAGATTCGCCTATGGTGATCCAATAAGTTCCAAACGACTCAAGCAAGTAGCTAAAGCAGAGAAGTGGTTAATTGACCGTGGATTCCAAAAAGTAAGAGTTCGCTTACAAGGATTTTCAGGAAGAATTGAAGTGCCCTCTCATCAAATCGATGATTTAATAATGAGTTCCAATCGCAAGGAATTGGTAGAGTTTTTCTTATCAATTGGATTTTCTTCAATTAGTGTTGACCTCGAAGGATTAGTAAGTGGGAAACTAAACAGAGACAAAGATGTAATTTGAAGTCAATTTAAAGAAATCATGGTTCCCTTGATAAAACATTGATTGAAGCTGGGGTCTCTCTTCGAAAACTCTTTAAAGAGTAAGTTTTAGCAGCAAATTCCCTAAACAATAATTTACAAGCTTTTTCAGGCATGGTTTGTTGACCGCAGGTAAAAACATCTATGGCTGCATATTTACTCTCAGGCCACGTATGTATTGAAATATGAGATTCAGCCAACAGAGCTAAACCGGTAACTCCTTGAGGCTCAAAACTATGAGTAACCATATTAAGAAGCGTTGCACCTGCAATTTTGGATGCAGAAGTAAGACTTTTTCTAATAAATACCTCATCATTCAATTTGAACTGATTACATTCATATAATTCAAGAATGCAATGCTTCCCAATCATTTCATCAAGACCTTCATATGGGAAATCAGGCTCATCTTCTAAATCACACCCATTCCATCCAGGATTTGGATGCAAACAAGAAAGAGTTTCTTTCATCACAAGCTAATAAACGATGATTAGATTAACCGACTTCCAGAATTCCATCGTTCTGCCGTTCTAATTCAAGGATTTGGGAATTCTTCCTCCAATTACCTTCAAATGCATCCAAATGCGTTGCACTGATTAAACATTGATGGTTATCACCAACTGCTTCAAGAAGTAAGAATTGTCTAATGGGATCAAGCTCAGCAAACACATCATCGAGAAGCAACAAAGGAGGCTCTCTAAATGTCGATCCCACTAATTCGAGCTCAGCTAATTTGAGCGACAAAACAAGAGTTCTTTGTTGGCCAGCAGAGCCAAATTTCCTTGCTGGAGCACCATTCAGTAGAAAAGAAACTTCATCTCGATGAGGTCCAACTTTGCAAGACCCTAGTCTTTCTTCATCATGACGTTGCGCAGCAAGCTGTTCTTCAATGGCTAATCTCCATGAAAGTTCTGTTTCCTCAGTTTCCAACACACTTCCAGGGAGATAATTAAGCTCTAAATCTTCGGTCCCTTTACTTAGTCGTTTCTGCCATTTTGCGGCAAGAGGCTGTAAATGCTTTAAAGCTCTATTGCGACGACGATGTATACGGGTACTGACTAATGCCATTTGAGCATCAAAAGCATCTAAAAGAACATCCTGATTCTTCTGCATAGAATCTTTCCAGTAACGCCATAGCTGATTTCTCTGCCGCAACAACCTATTAAACCTAGTTATTAAATCTCCATAGACTGGCTCAAGTTGTTGAACCACTCGATCCAACCAACTGCGACGCAATAATGGTTCTCCCCTCACAAGATTTAAGTCTAATGCACTAAAACCTACACATCTAACAGAATTTAGTAAGTCCAATTGTCGTGATAAGGGCTTGCCATTCTTCATCACTTTTCTTCCTCCTACAGTTCTGAATTCCAAAGAAAGATGTTGATCATCACTGGTAGACGCTCGAATAATTGCACTGTCATTATTCCAATGAATCAGCTCTTGATCACTACTCGAACGATGAGAGCGAAGACTTCCTAATAATTCAACAGACTCTAAAAGGTTTGATTTACCAACCCCATTTGGACCTATAACTAAAAGACGTCTTTCACTAAATTGCAGCTTAAGACGTTTGAAACTGCGAAAAAAATGCAATTCTAGTTCTTGGAAGCTGATCTTAGTTATGGCACCTTCAGCTAAGCTAGCGCTATTGAGACATTATTAGTTCTCTTATTTCGGCTTTAAGCCGGTTTGTGGGCATGTAGCTCAGTTGGATAGAGCATCAGATTCCGGTTCTGAGAGTCGGGGGTTCGAGTCCCTCCATGCTCGTTAAAAAAAAGTAATATTTATCGAATTCGAAAGGCCATGCTTCGTATACCACCTGGATCAATAATAAAGCCCTCATTTTCTATGACCTTCAAGGCAATAGGTGGTGCAGAAACAGAAACACTACATCCAGGAAGTTTTTTTTTAATAATCAAAAGAGAATGGTGGATTAATACAGCTAAAAACTCTCGCTGATACTCCCCTGGAGATGATGCAAGGTCCCATAGGTTCGCATTTAAACCCTGATCAGTAGTAATGCGAACAAAAGCTAATAATTTCCTCGTTTTCTCTTCCAAAATAGACAGATTACAAAAACTATTTTTTAAGGCAATAGCTAATTTATGAGAAGCATAGGTCTCAGAATTACATCTTGAAAGCAACCTATTTAATTCTTCTGGAGAAGGAGCCTTGCTTACTTCCAGAAGATAACCAGAAGGGAGCTTAGAAAATTTAGAGTTCTGTAACGAAAACAAATCTCAACCTGTATTCCGCATTCCTGCTGCAATGCCATTAATTGTTAACAAAGCCCCTCTCAATAACTCACTTCTACTATAAGTGCGTCCAACTTCCCCTTCACTCCGTAAAGTTTCACTCATAGGAGGCTGACGATTTTGATCACGCAATCTGCGAAGTAAAGCTACCTGAAGAAATCCTAAGGGAATAATTGTTCGATTACGCAAACCAACAGATAACTGCAAGGCCGGGTCTGCACTTAAAAGCTTTGATTTACCAGTTATTTGAAGAACTAATTTCCTAGTCAATTTATATTCGGACGAAATAATCTCAAAGATACTATTAAAGGCTTCTCGGTTTTCAAGACTACCCAAGCTAGTCATATAATGATGAGCTACCTCTAGATCGACTTTAGAAAGAGTCATTTCTACTTTAGAAATCAACATACGGAAGAAAGGCCAGCGCTGATTAAGCATTCTCAACAAGTCCAATTGACTAGGGTCTGAGCTAAGTTCTTTTTGTAAAGCAGTGCCAACACCAAACCAACTAGGCAATAGGAAGCGGCTCTGTGTCCAGCCAAAGACCCAAGGTATCGCTCTTAAGCTAGAAAGATCTTTTGCACCTGTCTTTCTTCGTGCAGGGCGACTAGATATTTGAAGCTTACTAATTTCTTCAATTGGAGTTACTTCTTGGAAAAATGCAACTAAATCAGGATTATCATGAACCAAAGCCCGATAATGTTGCCGAGAAGTAGCCGCTAATCGGATCATGAGCTGATTCCAACTAGGCGTCGCATCTAATTGATTTCTAACCAAACTATTCTGTAGAACAGCAGTTGTAACAGTCTCAAGATTATAAAGAGCAAGCTCAGGGAGACTATATTTCGAGGCAAGAACTTCTCCTTGCTCAGTGATTTTTATCCGACCTTTTAATGTTCCACTAGGTTGAGCAAGTATTGCTTGGTAAGCAGGCCCTCCACCTCTCCCGACAGATCCACCACGTCCATGAAATAAACGCAGAGCAATCCCATGGCTACTTGCAAGATTCTGAAGTGCAATTTGAGCTTGATGAATCTCCCAATTACTTGATAAAAAACCAGAATCTTTATTGCTATCAGAATAACCAAGCATTAACTCTTGTAATGGCTGTTGTTTTTCACCAACTCTCGGCAACAACTTTAGATACATTGTTGATTTAAACAACTCCTCCATTACTGAGGGAGCACGTTGAAGATCTTCAACCGTCTCAAAAAGAGGTATTACTAGCAAATCAGAAAACTCTGAGGATATATCAACTAAACCAGCTTCCTTAGACAAAAGCAGAACTTCCAGCAAGTCCGAGACGGAATGACTCATGGAAATTACATATGATCGACAAATACGGCTACCAAATTCTTTTTGTAAACGATGAAGCATCCTAAATACAGAGAAAGTTTCTTCAGTACTGTCTGACCAACTAACAGCAGGAGGAATCAACGGTCTTAATGTCTTTAATTCATCTATTAACCATTTAACCTTTTCCTCTTCTTTCATATCCAAATAATTCTTATCTAGATTGAGATAATTAGTTAATTCGTCTATAGCATCGCTATGTCGTGTGCTTTCTTGCCGTATATCAAGACTGGCAAGTGAAAAGCCAAAAATATGCACTTGTGTTAAAAGAGTATCAAGATGCTCACAACTCAAGTTTGTTGCCACCAAACTACTACGAATAAGCTCCAAATCACTTCTGAATTCATCTATAGAGCAATAATGCAAAGCCTCTAAAGAGCTGTTAGAAATACTTGAACTAGCAGTTTGCTCAAGCGATGTTTGCCAGCCTGCTTCAGAAAGATCTTGATTACGTTTTTGAGTCAACTTCAAGCGTTCCAAAACATAACTTAATTTCAAGCGATATGGTTCCAACCTATGTCTTGCAGCCCTGTCCTCATATACATCTGGGAAACGAACTCTGTCCATTTCGAGAGATTCAAGAAGCTGAGAACTTACTTGACTCCATTGCATAGAAATACTCAATTGATTTCTCAATTCTTGAACAGAGTGAATATAAAGTTCAAGCATCAATTTCCTCTGATAACAAGCTGTTCGCCATGTGATTTCTGGAGTTACAGAAGGATTACCATCTCTATCTGAACCAACCCAAGAACCAAATGAACAGAAAGCCTCCTGAGGTATTTCTACATCTGGGTAGCTATATGAAAGAGCTGAACAAATTCGACGACGCAATTGGGGCATTGCATGAAATAAAACTCTTTGAAAATAATGGAGTGCATAATCAACTTCATCTAAAACTGTAGGTTTAAACTGATGCAATTCATCGGTCCTCCACCACAATCTTATTTCTTCCTCTAATTGCAATCTTAAATTATCTCTTTCGGATAAAGAGCCAACTACATCAGACTGCAACTGTTGAAGAAGACTTGCAACTCTAGTTTGCTTATGACGAACTGTATGCCTAACAATTTCAGTAGGATGAGCTGTAAAGACTAATCGAACATCCATTTCTCTCAATAACTCTTCCAATTGACCTGGAGGTACATTTAAACGACGTAAACGATCAAAGAGTTCACTAAAAGTTGCCGGCGCCGATTGACTAGCAAGTGGAGGAGCAAAAGGGTCGATAGAATGTGCAGACTCATGGATTTTCCCATGACCAATACTTTCTAAATAACTATCTTCTTCGATTCGTTGTTCAAGGATATTTACTAATTGGAAATATAAGGAAAATGCTCTTGCTGCAGAAATAGCTTCTGCTAAATCCATTTCTCCAATCAATATCACAATTTCATGAATTTGATTACTCTTTTCTTCTTGCATAGCATTCGCATTGCTTAATTTCTTTAATCTGAGAAGCCTTTCTGCCTGATCTAATGGACATTCACTGCGTACTACCGTTTCCCACAAATCTTCAACCAATTCCAACCGATCCTGCAACAAACGTGCAGAAACATGCTCAGATAACAAAGGACTAAACTCATTAGCCAAAGGTGTTGAGCTCGATGGTTGTTTCATAGACAAGTTTTCAGACTCAGTCATAAATATCCCTCTTGCTTCAAAGCAAAATCTTCTTCAATTTCCATTGCTTTCATCGAATCACTAAGCAATATTGGCAACGAGGTACCTGCATTAAAGGATTGCAACCATTTCATCGACTGATTCCCGTTATCTAATACTTCTTGAATACCTGAAAGAATATCGAGAATATCTAAATCAATTGCCAAAGGCTTTACGTCCTCTAATATTTCAGAAATCCAATCCCTGCAAGAAATCACACGCCCATCCATCCAATGATGCAAAGTTGCATCCAAACTGTTCTTAGCTGCTGCAACTTCATTCATATCACATAATTCAGCTAGCTCTTCATGGCTTAATTTACTAAGTTTAGCTGGGTCTAGTTTGCTCGGATTATTCATAAGACTAATAACTCTTAATTCAAGCAAAGCCGTAATGGCTAAAAGTAAATCGCAATCTGTGACCAAATCACAGATTCTCAGTTCTAGTCGATTTAATTCATAAGGCCTTCTTTGACCATTAGGGCGAACAGCAGTCCATAAATGACGTTCATTGCACATATGTCCTTCTCTTAATTGTTTTTCTATCCAGTTCACATAATGAGAATGGTTTTTAAACAATGGTACTTTTTCAGGCGTTTTAGGAAACTGAATCCATCTTTGAGAATGAGCTCCAGTAGGAAAACCATCTAAAAACGGCGAACTTGCACTTAATGCTAAAAAAAGAGCAGCCTCACATCTCACCAGGCTAAGAGCAGAAAATATAAGTGATAAATCATCAATACCTAAATTAATGTGAATACTTGATGTAACTACTTTTGTACCATAGTTTAATTCAATAAATTCATGATATGGATTAGAGATATCTGATCTTTGAAATTTCCCACTATCCCCTAAGCTCAAAGTACTTCCAGGCACAATCGTTAAATCCCTCTGATTCAACCAACCTCTTAATCGCCTTCTAGGTTCCAAGAGTAATTCCTTTAAGTTTTTATATTGTTTTTCAGGCTGAGTAATATATTCAAGATTACGCTGATCTGGTTCCTTTACAAAATCAGAAAACTCATTAGAAACAGAAGCAGATACACCTACATGCTCTCCTGTCTTCAAACCTGTAAAAAGTTCTACTTCAAATCCTTTAAGTAAAAATTCTTTCATAAATTAAAGTGAGGTCTCAAGGCAGCCCAAAGCAGTAAGCATACCTTTTGCTTTATTTAAAGTTTCTTGAAATTCATTTTCAGCAATTGAATCTGCTACGACCCCAGCACCTGATTGCACTTCAACCTTGCAAAGTCCATCTGAATAGTCTGAAACAAGCATCGTACGAATAGTAATAGCTGTATTTAATGCTCCATTAATATCCATAGATCCATATACACCAGAATAGGGCCCTCTAACATTATTCTCCAACTCATGAATCAATTGCATTGCTCTAATTTTAGGAGCACCTGAAACTGTGCCAGCAGGGAATGCTGCCATTAATAAATCCAAAACATCCATGTCATCGTCTAAACATCCATGCACTTCACTAACTATGTGCATTACATGAGAATATTTTTCAATAAGCATTAAATCATGCACAGAAACTGTGCCAGGTCTACATACACGTCCGAGATCATTTCTTCCTAAGTCTACCAACATTACATGTTCAGCTATTTCTTTTGGGTCTGAGAGGAGATCTTTTTCCAAGGTTGCATCTTCTTGAACAGTTTCACCTCGAGGTCTTGTTCCTGCTATTGGGCGAAGACTAGCCCTAATTCCATTTTCAAAAGGTTTGGCCTGAACCATCACTTCAGGACTTGAACCAATAAGCTGCCAGTCACCAAAATCATAAAAAGCCATAAAAGGCGAAGGATTTACTATTCTCAAGCTCCTATATAAATCCAAAGGAGAATGACGGACTTTAGTATTAAACTTCTGACTCAAAACAAGTTGAAAGATATCTCCCTTTGCAATGTAATCTTTGGCTTTTTCAACAGCATTTTGAAAGTTAATTTGACTCCAGTTACTCTTAGATGACTTTGGTATTCCGCCTGTTGGATTCCAATCCAAAGGTTTAATCGAAGGTAAAGGTTTTGCCATCTGAGCTTTGAATTTCTTTATTCCTGAATGGGCTTGATCAAATGCATCTGAAGGGGATTGATTAGTTGTTAAATCACCATATGAAATTGCTGTAATCAATCTTTTTACTTGATCAAAAATTAAAACCTTATCCATAAACATCCAAACTCCATCTGGTAAATCATCCAAATTTCTTTCACAAACTGGCACTGTAGGCTCAATCCATTTAATCAATTCATATCCCCACATCCCATAAAGCTGACCTAAAGATGGCATCCCAGGGATTAATTCAGATTTATATGGAGATAGAAACTTTCGAAGAAACTCAAAAGGGTTTCCTTGAAATTCTTCACAACGTAGGTTCCTCCAGGTACGAGTTATCTTGTCTCCTCTTACTGTTAGCACCCACAAGGGATCACTAGCTACAACACTCCATCTGCCTAAGGTATCTCCTCCTTCTACTGATTCTAATAAGACCCCAGGGGAAGAGTGTTGGCCAACCTTTAACCATGTTGACAAAGGAGTTTCAAGATCTGCAGGCCAACTGCTTACAAGGGGTATAAAATTTATGTCCCTAGAAGCTGCTTCTAAAAACGAATCACGATCAGATATTGGCATTCATATATCATTGCAGCCTGCACAGGTAAAAAGACACTCGGAGGCTACATTTAGGTTTTCAGATTAGGAATCAAAAGTGTTTTTATCAGTGAACTTGATACTTGCAGGGTTTGGATTCTGGCCAATCCTACGAGAATTATGATTTATAATTGACCTTCCTTCATTTACTTTTTCAGGGAAAACTCCATCTTTTGGATGAAGAAACTCAGTATCTCCTCCTGGGAAAATCCTATAAATTTTATAATCCTCCATTCTTGGCTTAAAGCCTCTCAATTGAGTTCCTAAGGCTAAGCATTGCTCTTTTCTCGCAAAGTACATAATATTCTGCCCCTCATTCATTACTGCTGCACCACCAGTAGGGAGCTCAAACGCCTGAGACTTTTTACTCGTCCAGGTAATTGCATATTTCTCTTCTGTTTCAGCAGAGTTAAGAAGACCTCCGGTACTACCGATATTTTGAGGGAGGCTACCATTAAGAGCTTCAGTCATTGCTGTTCCTAAGAATATGCATTTAGCGGTAAGTTGAAACTAGCACTAACTTTTGTACCTTTTATCACTTTCTCTATAGAACCTTCACACGAGTCAACATTCCTAAAAACAATTTAAAGTTCTTCTGCCGTTGGAAAAAAAATTGTAATCCCTCTATCACGGCTTCTAGTGAGCCTTCCACCAAGACTTTCTAACAATCTTTGAGTAGCAGCTTGAGTCAATTGCAAACTTCCTGTATTTGGATTCCAACTCAAAACTGTCCCAAGCTCAGAATTTTGATCCTGACTACTTTCATAAAACTCTGTTGAAGAAAATGCATTACTGGTAATTTTTAACTTTAAACGTTGTCCTGCTGGTCGCAATTCCAAATTCAAAGATCCACCAGGCTGAATACCCCTTGTATTTCTATCTATCAAGCCACTAAGCATTAACTCAAGCTTCTGAGAATCACTAAGGACAGGTGGCAAATCTGGTGTGAGATCTAAATTTAGTTTGATCCCACGTCGTTCAAGTTGCATCTCCCAAGCTGGGGAAAGGATCTCAAGAATCTTAACTAGATCAGTTTTTGCTAAATCTGACTTATGAGATTGATTCCTTTCAAGTTCAACAGCATTAAAAATCAAACCAAACCTATCAATTTGTTCTGTACATTCTGTATCAATTTCTTTGAGCCTAGATATCGCCATATCAGGCAAATCGCTTCTTCTCAAAAGTGAGCGAATAAGCGTTCTGATAGTCGCCAAAGGAGTCCTAATTTCATGCGTGAGGGCTTCTAATAATGAGATCTCGCTACTAGCTTTAGGCGCTAATCGTTCTTCTTGATTCTTGAGAACATCGTCTTGAGAGGTTTGAATATTTACACTGGGTGCCATTTCAGCCAATCTTGAGGCAATAAGAGGCCAAAAAACCTTACCTATATCAGCATTACTCCTTAGTTGACCTAAATCAGCCAAAGAATCACGAATTTCCTTAGCCTTTTCTGGAGTCTCCAGATCTAATCTCTTATCCAATATTTTCAACAGATCAGCTAATGTTTCCGGGTCACTTCTCATCAACAAGTTTCGTTCTCCTGGTTTACCTTGCAATGCAAGAGCAATCTGAACCTCTTGAGTAATTATTATTAGTAATGGGTCATACCCATCCTCTTCTCTTAAAGGCAATCTCTTAAATCTGCTGATACTCTGAATATTCTGATGATTAATTGATCTAACAGAAGTAGGTAATAATAATCCTGTTTTAGAAGTATTAATTAGTGGTAGTTCCTCAGGTACCCAGACCCATCCTTCAAGTTGTTCTAACAATTTGGATTCATAAAGTGCAGGCAAAGGGGAAGCAAGCCATAAGCCTTTTTTGAAATCCATCGGCAATAGAATCTGATCTTGCAAAGTATCCAATGCTGCCCACCACAACCTCCTCGCAATTTGCTCATCAACTCGGCCGATAGGGACTCCAACAGCCATTCGCTTATGAATAGATCTAATTGAAGCTTGATTAATCACTAACTTCTAGTAAATAGTTTTGTTCTACGAGAAACAGATAGGCAAAAACCTAAGCAAATAAAAGCCACAATTAAAGCAGTTCTTCCATAACTCATAAATGGTAAAGGAATACCAGTTATTGGTCCAAGACCAATCGTCATAAAAATATTTACTACAACCTGAAACATAATCATTGTTGTTATTCCAATTACAACTAAAGATTCATATTTTGTTCGTGCATCTCTGGCAATATTTAAAAGACGAAGAATTAAAAGTAAAAAAACAACTGAAACAAATGTTGTCCCCAAAAAACCTAATTCTTCGCCTAAGGCACTAAAAATAAAATCTGTATGTTGTTCAGGAATAAACCTTAATTTTGTTAATTGACCTTGTAATAATCCAGTCCCAAATAGTCCTCCTGAACCAATACCTATAGTGCTTTGGATTAGATGATAACCGCCGCCAAGAGGATCCTTACCAGGGTCAAGAAATAAAATCAATCTTTCTCTTTGATAATCCTTAAGAAAATTGCTCCAAAGCCATGGAGAGAGAAATGAAATTACACCTAAACTTCCCATAATTAGTAAAGAGCTTAAATACTTTTTAGGTAATGAGCGATAAGCTAAAAATCCCATAAATGGAATCCACAAAATTAAGCCCCAGTGGAAAATACCTACTAAAATAGAAGTACAAATTCCGGAGATAAAAAGCAAAACCCATTCCAGAGGCATTCCTGACCAATAGAGCATCACTAATAACACTGCTCCGAAAACCAAAGAAGTCCCTAAATCAGGCTGAGTAAAAACTAAAATCCAAGGAATAAAAATTGCTCCAAATGGTCTCCATAAGTAAATTGGTGAATCAAATTTTTGATGATCAAGAATTGACGCAAGAGTAATGATAACAATTATTTTAGCAATCTCAGATGGTTGAATATTGAAACCTGCAATATTCAACCATCGTTGCGCTCCTAAAGCAGAACTTCCAAAGAACTTTACAGCAAAAAGGGTTAAAATAGTTAGTAAATATAAGGGGAATAAGAACTTGCGAATTCTTTCTAGATCGAGTTGAGAGATAATGTATGTACAAGTAATACCAACTCCTGCAATAATTAAGTGTTGGGGCCAAATCGTATAAATAATCTGACGTTGTGTACTAGCAATTAATATACTTGAGAGAACTACAAGTATTAATGGACAAAACCAAATTATAAATTCAAAATCTTTAAAATTATTCTTTTTAGTTCCTCCTTTTAAAAAATTATTATATTTACTAATAGGCGAAAAAAAGCTTGCAGGCATTATGATTTATTTAATCGAATTTTTTCAACGACTTCATTAACAAGTCTTCTAAATGCTTTTGCAGTTATAGAATTAGGATATTGAAGAACAATTGGGAAATAATCTTTATGCTCCTTTTCATTATGAATCTCTAGAGGCAATTTTGCTAACAAAGGTACAGAATTTTCCTTTGACAAAGTTTGACCGCCACCTTTACCAAACAATGGATATTCCTTATCTGGTTGATCTGGCGGAATAAACACAGACATATTTTCAACAACTCCTAGAATTGGTACATTCATTTGCTTAAACATAGCTAAACCTCTACGCGAATCTTGAAGTGAAACTTGCTGAGGTGTTGTAACTATCAAAACACCACTCATGGGAACAGCTTGAGCAAGGGAAAGTTGCGCATCACCTGTGCCAGGAGGCAAGTCAACTACAAGAAAGTCTCTCTCTCCCCAATTAGCTTGATAAAGAAATTGCCTAATAATGCCATTCAACATAGGTCCACGCCAAATAACAGGTTGATCATCATCAATCAATAAGCCCATAGATACCATTGCAATTCCAGAAGCCTCTATTGGAATAATTTTTTGATCTGGACCACTTCCTATTACTTCTGGAGTTGTATCAGAAACTCCAAGCATTATTGGAATATTCGGACCATATATATCTGCATCAAGCAACCCTACTCTATATCCATTTTGCGACAAGGCACATGCAAGATTCAAGGCAACAGTACTTTTGCCAACTCCACCTTTTCCACTACTAACAGCAACAACATGCTTCACATTAGGTATTGACTTAAGAGAAGGTGCAGATTGACCGTGTCCACCATGTCCAATTTCTCCTTGATTAGAATTAGGAGCAGTATTACTAAGCTCAATCTGAACTGAAGCAATATCATCTAAACCCTCAAGAATATCGGTAATTTCTTTAGCTATACGATCTCTTTGAGCTTGCGCATATTTTGGGAGATTTAACCGGACAATCACCTTAGGAGAACGAACAATTAACTGATCTATCCAACCAAGTTCCAATAAAGAACGATCACTCCCAGAGTCTTTTAAACCTGACAGTGCCTTCAATGCTTCCTTATCAGTCAACATAATTTCAAAACATCTTTCAGTAATCTTAATGAGGGTATTCCAATGACCTAGCCTCATAGAGAAATAAAAATAAAGCTGTGCAATCTTTAAACTTGCCGCATCCTCCCTCAGAGTCTCGACAAAGAGCTAAAGCTTTTTTACTAGAGCTGCAAGATACGATTTGTTCAGGGCTAGAAAGCATTGATGGTGAAGGTAAATTTCTTGAAGAGTCTTGGGAAAGACCTGAAGGTGGAGGTGGTC
This sequence comes from Prochlorococcus sp. AG-363-B11, assembly GCA_003278425.1. GTDB lineage: Bacteria > Cyanobacteriota > Cyanobacteriia > PCC-6307 > Cyanobiaceae > Prochlorococcus_E. The sequence goes on from QCFE01000008.1 coordinate 24,185, forward strand.
GATCAAGAGTAATGAAAGAAGGCAAAATTTTTGAGCAAGGAGGGGTTAACTTTTCAGAAGTTCATGGTGAAGAATTACCTCCTTCAATAATCAAACAACGTCCTGAAGCAAAGGGCCACAACTGGTTTGCCACTGGTACTTCCATGGTTCTTCATCCACGAAATCCTTATATCCCAACAGTTCATTTAAATTATCGATACTTCGAAGCAGGGCCAGTTTGGTGGTTTGGAGGCGGGGCTGATCTTACTCCCTACTATCCATACTTAAGTGACACTCGACATTTTCATAAAGTTCACAAAGAAGCATGCGATTCTATAAACCCTGAACTTCACACAATCTTCAAGCCGTGGTGTGATGAATATTTTTTCTTAAAACATCGCAATGAAAGTAGAGGAGTAGGGGGAATATTCTTCGATTATCAAGATGGTTCAGGATGCCTCTATAAAGGACAAGACCCTAATGGAATTGCCTCCATAACTGCAAAAAAATTAGGCGAACTTACACTCTCTTGGGAAGAGCTCTTTTCACTAGCTAAAGCTTGCGGAGGCGCATTTTTACCCTCGTATGTTCCAATTATTGAAAAACGCCAAAACCAAGTTTTTTCAGAAGTTGAAAGAGACTTTCAGCTTTATAGACGAGGAAGATACGTTGAATTTAATTTAGTTTGGGATAGAGGTACTATTTTTGGGCTTCAAACAAACGGAAGAACAGAATCAATACTTATGTCTTTACCACCCCTTGCAAGATGGGAATATGGATATAAAGCCTCTGTAAATTCTAGAGAATCGCTTCTTACAGATATCTTCACGAAAGCACAAGATTGGTTTACAGATAAAAGTCTTGAAGAAAAATGTCGCCCTTTTGATGCAATAGATTAAAAAATTAGGTATGACACCTCTAAATATAAAAAATTCTATAATTTTCTTATTTAACCAAATAAATCATCAAATAATAAATTCTCATATTGGGGAAGAAGTTAAATTACCGTCACTAGCCAGCTTGAGGCTTTTTGCGAGCCCAATATCTATCGCAATCAATTCATCTCGATGAGCCCTTACTCGTAAAAGAGTTTCAGAATCATTAAATGAGCTAATGAGTCTCATTTCAAGAGATTCTGTCCGGGCGGATCTACTTCGATAAAACAAGCCCGCACAAGGTCCGAAACCCGAAAGAATTAATGGCCACCAATTCAAATCTGGATATAACTGAAAAATAACTAAGCCTAAGCAAGCACCTCCTAAGCTACACAAGACTGAGAGAAAAACAGCAAGAATGGGGCTCGATGAAACAGTGCCATTAAAGATAAGAATTCTCCGATCAACATCTCCTCCTTCTCTCCTCCACCCTCTCTCTTCCAACCAATCACTTAAACCTTTAAGAACGCGCAGAGGTGGTAAAGGAGAGGCAATATTAACAACAGTTGTTCGATCTTTACTTGCAGCCCGAATGAAAAATCCTAGACCAATGGCTAATAATATAGTTAAAGTAAATGTCGAATAATATGATGGCTGCATCTCTAAATAATTAAAAGGTCTTAATTAAATTTACTTGAAGATCTTAACTTGCTACAAATCAAGGAATATGTTGGGAAAAGATAACAACTTACAAAAAATAATACAGCGAATGTACAAACAACTAAATTTAAAAAGCTATAGAAGGAAGAATAGGAAAACTTTCTTCATAAATACTCTAGGGTCAATTGTCTCTATCAAACTATGAGCAACTTTGCCAAAAAACCTGCAAGTTTTAAAATTTTCACGCAAGACCTTGATGAAGATATCACAAGCAAGTTAAGCAAAAAAACAGCATTAGCAATTGATTCAGAAGCAATGGGTCTAATACATGGTCGTGACAGGCTCTGCTTAGTACAAATTTGCGATGATGAAGATAATGTCGCTTGTATAAAAATTAATCAAGATCAGAACAAAGCACCAAGATTAAAGTCCCTCATGGAGAAAAAGTCCATTGAAAAAGTTTTTCATTTTGCAAGATTTGACGTCGCTGCTCTAGCAAGTAATCTGAATATCGACGTGGATCCAATTTTCTGTACAAAGATAGCTAGTAAAATTGGTAGAACCTATTCACCAAGGCATGGACTAAAAGAAGTTATTTCAGAACTTTTAGGCGTAGAGCTCGATAAACAAGCCCAAAGTAGTGATTGGGGAAGGGTCGATGAACTTTCTGAAAAACAATTGGAATATGCAGCTAATGATGTTCGATTCCTCCTCCCAGCAAAAGAAAAGCTAAAGAATATGTTAATCAGAGAGAACAGATGGGATATCACAAAAGAATGCTTTGAATGTCTTCCAGTGATTTGTAAACTAGACAGATTAAGATTCAATAATATTTTTGAACATTGATAAATGAAAAATCTTTTCAACAGATATTAATCCTCTACCATAAAATTTTCATCTTCAGCCAGAGCTTCTAATAAATTGTCTAATTGATTAGTCATTGCATTCTCATCCGATAAAGATTTTTCACGTGTTTCTGCTAATAATGTTTCAGCTATTTTTTTTCGCGAAGAAATGTCTCTCAACCCTTTTTTGGCAGCTAGAACATCTATTTTCTTTTTTGCAGCGGCAATACTAATGGTTAATAAAGATGCTAATTCAGCACAGGTTTTCAAATAATCATGTTCCTTAATACTTGACATGCATCGACGAAATAAACTCTAAGTAACTATCTTATTGGAAAGTGTCTCAAATATTTAATTATTTGCTATTTAGAAACTGCAAAATCATTTTCGCCAAAGCTTCACTCCCTCCAGAAGAACCCATCCGCTTTTTTCCTATCACTGATAAGCGCTCCCTTAGCCTGGAATCTTGAAGTAATAGCTGGACTCTTTTAGCCATTTGAGCAGAGCTCTTACAAGGAATTACACTGCCACCTAATAATCGACTTTGTCTGATTGCAAACCCATGTTTAAATTGCGGTCCCTTACCAGGCAAGGAGACACAAGGGACTCCAAGCCCAACTAATTGTTCTGTAGCCGTTCCAGCATTGGCAATGCCAATCTCAGCAAATCTTGACCACTCCTCAAATTTTCCAGCACCAATAACAAGTTTCAAACCATTCTTCTCAAAAACACTATTTACATCTAGTTGAGTTAGCGACGATTGGACTTTTCTATAACCTTTTTCGTTTAAAGAATCCTCAACTAAACCTATAGAAGGTTCAGCACCAATCGCTACAAATACCATTAAAGAAGCCTTATTTTCAATTTGTTGAACAGCATTAAGCAATCGTTTGAAATTAATAATAGCCTCAGGCATGCGACTCCCACAAAGCAAAATCACACGTCTAAAATTCTTCAAATAGATAGGCAAGTCTACTGGAAGAAATCCATCCATCATTGGGTTCCCTGGAGCTATAACCCTTACATTTTTTTTTCTTAAACCTCTGGCCGTTAATTGATCTCTTACTGCAACTATCTTGCATCGAAATGCCTTCATCAAGTTCCATTCCCAAGGCTCCCATTCACTACCTTTCAGTGAATGGTAATAATCACTAAGTGAGTAGCGTCTTGAAGTTTTCCATGTGTAATCACTTTTTGGGGTACCTACAAATGCATAGTTCCCTCCACTACTCCACGCAATAAAAAGCGGTAGCAAGTCACCTACAGCAACAATAAAACTTCCATCTTTGGCTGCACGTCTCACACATAACCAATTTTTCCAATTTACCCACAAAATGCCTGCAAACAAATCTTGAATCAAACCGCTTAAACTTTGATTACTAAAGCCACCACTAGGTAATCGAAGTGCACTTCCTGATTTAACCAACCATAGGTCCTGAATAGCATCAAAAAAAACCTTTCCCTCTCCTACTAAAGAAATAACTTGCAACTTTAATTCAGGATTCAAACGATGCAAAGCTTCCAATATTCTTAAAGCAATGAGGTCTTCACCATGACCATTCGAAAGCACTAAAACATTTTTATTCTTTGGACTGATACGATCCAAAGGGGGGAGATTTTTCACTCTCTGGGCGGCATGGCCAAGCGGTAAGGCAGAGGATTGCAAATCCTTTATCCCCAGTTCGAATCTGGGTGCCGCCTTTATACCAAATCTCATGGTATTTCTATAGATCCTCTCCAGTAATTTTCTTGTTCTATATAGGAAGACAAATCTCAAGAGTATTTCATAGCAAGAAAAGTAATCGCAAGGGATTTCAGATCAATCTTAGTTGAAATACCAAATAAATTTCGAATTATTCTGAATCCCATTATCACCTAAAAGTTTCAATTGTTCAAAAATAAGCAACTAAGGATGTAGAGCAATGATGGATGCACATACTCAGAACCTTGCTAAGCAACACTTTTGTCCTAATAAGAAGACAAAAAAAGAGCGCCCTCAACGAGCAGCGCCCTATTGGACAAGTCTGTGAGGAGTGTCCACTATGAATATATACCAAAAAAAGGATATTTAAAAATTTCTAAAAACTATGCAGTTCCCAAAATACCTATATAAACGTAGAAGAAGCTATTGCTTGGTGAGCAAGAAAATCAGTTTAATATAGAAAAGTTTCTAATCAATGAAAGAAGCTTAAATAGCCTTTGCTTTAAATTGAGATAATGGCAATCAATTTATGAGAGATAATTCAACAAAATTAATAGTTTATCAAGTTTCAAACAAATCCTCCCCTACCCCTCAAGATCCACTAACACTTCTGAATTGTTAAGATGTTTACCATTGTATAAAAGAGCCTTATATAGTCTTTAAAAAGAAATTAATCAATTTCATGGCGCCAAAAGTACAACCTCAAGATCTAACCTACTCTCTATTTGGAGTAGTTCAAATTTCTGCCGTTATCATAGCCTCGCTTGGTGCCCTCATTGGCTTTGAAAAGGTCTTTTTCCCATTTTCAGGTTAATTTTTAGATTGTTTATTTCTTTCAATTCATAATTTAGATCTATAATTAAATAATATTGTTATTAATATTCACTATCAGCTACGCACTTTCCAATGCAGGATAAACCATTGTTTTTAGTTCTTTTACAATGCAAGCAAAGAATTTTGTTTTCGTTGTAATCAATATTATTTTTATTTAATTTACCTTCCTCAGAGAATTTCAACTGATTGCTAATCATATAACTCTCAAATTAATCAGTTATTAAAACTGAAGAAGTTGCACTTGCTTGAGGTAAATCAACAATTTTTACTGGGGGAGAAGTTTCTTTAGAGACCTCTGGTGGAGGACTATTTTTTGCATCTTCTTCTTTTGCACAAGCCTCCAAAGCCTCCCTTAATAATGAATCAAAAGTTGCTCCTGGCAATCGATGACGAGCAACTTCAAGAAATGTTCTAGGTAAAGACTCCGTTGCTGCATCTTTTAAAGCAGGATTATTTCGTCGGTGATCTTGCTCACCTTCAATTGCTCTAATAAACCTCAAGGTAACCTCATGTTTAGTAGAGGCCTTAATCAAAGTATCATTATCTTTATTGGAATTATCCCCTTCTAAATCCGTAATCCTTCTTTCAAGACTAGTTAAAACCTCTTCTGCTTCTTTAGTAATATGAGCTAATTGTCCATCTGAAAGATTTGGCAAGTCAGCAACATATACCTTCCCATGGTCTCTAAGGGTAAGAAACGTTGGCCTAGGGCCTTGCCTGCTATCAAGCATAGGACCATTGCCAAAAGGCCTTTTAGGAGGCACTGGACCTGCTGAACTACGCCTACGCGTTACTCTTGGTTGATTTTCTGGTGACATTGATTAATTCAAAATCTAATTTCACAGCTTCCGAAATAATATTCGGCTTGCATCATGAGAATTTTAGTATCTACCATCATTAACTTTAGGTCAAGTAGCGTTCTTTATTTAACTACGAAAATAAGTAATCAAGAGTAAGAAGTTTCCTCTGAGGTAGGTAAACCAATTACTCTTGAGTTCAGATCTTGAGAATGATCTTCAATCTGACCAATCTTCCAAGCATTACAAGAATTTGCATGACAAATATCTAAAACATCTTGAGAATCTTCTGAGGAGACAACTATGCAAAAGCCAATACCAAGATTAAAAGTATTCCATAAATCAATTTCAGGGATGTCACCTTCACGACTGAGCCACTTGTAAATAGAAGGCTTTTCCCAAGAGCTTGTATTAATAGATGCCCTTAATCCATCTGGTAAACACCTTGGTAAATTCTCAGGCAAACCTCCACCAGTTATATGTGCCATACCTTTAAGAGCTATTTTTGCTTGAAGTAATTCATGGACCAAATTGACATATAACTTTGTTGGCCTAAGCAAAAAATCAATCAAAGGCTTTTTTTCATGCCCAAAACAAGTGTCCCTGTTAACGTTTTTTAATGCAATCACCTTTCGAATCAAACTAAAGCCGTTGCTATGAATTCCACTACTTTCTAAACCAATAATCTGATCCCCAGGTTTAATTTTCTTTCCATCAATAAGATCTTTTTCATCAACTACTGCTACACAAAATCCAGCCAAATCATATTGACCTGCTCCATAAAAACCAGGCATTTCAGCCGTTTCTCCTCCTAGTAAAGAGCATTTTGATTGCTTACATCCATGAGCAATGCCTTCAATTACTTCAGTTAAAGCTTCGGAAGATAATTTACCTGTAGCAATATAGTCAAGGAAGAAAAGTGGCTCTGCACCACTTGTAATTACATCATTAACACACATTGCCACTAAATCGATCCCTACCCCATAGTGAGATTGATAATCTTGAGCTAATTCAAGTTTTGTCCCTACCCCATCGGTTCCAGAAACCAACACTGGGTTAATTAACCCCTTTGGCAAACGTATAAAGCCACCGAAACCACCTATCCCACCAATAACTTCAGGGCGAGAAGTTGACTCCACAGATGATTTGATTCGATTAACGAAGGCTCTGCCTGCCTCAACATTTACTCCTGAAGACTTGTAATCCATGGTTTTAATAATTATGCTTTTGCTTACATCTCTGATATTGATTTGTAATCAAAGATTCAGCCAGTATCGAAGAAATACTATTTTTCAATCAAAACAGATTATCAGGCACAAACTTCAAATGCTTGATATAAATCCATTGTGAACTTCACTGTCCTAAGAACCAAGTCCGATTTAGCAACTTGGCAAAAACAAATTCAAAATGAACAAATTCATTTTGTGCCAACAATGGGCTGCCTACACCAAGGACACAAAGCACTAATCAAAGCAGCCAAAAAATTTTCAGCTAAGAAACCTTCCACAGTATTAGTTAGCATTTTTATCAATCCATTGCAATTTAGTGAAGGCGAAGACTTCTCAAAATATCCCAGAAATTTAGAGCAGGATTGCCAAATAGCATTGGGTGCAGGAGCAAATGCTATTTGGGCTCCGTCTTTCGAAACTCTTTTCCCTAAAGGGAAAGAAAATCATTTTGTCATTCAAGCTCCTTCCTCACTTAAAGAAAATTTATGTGGTGCAAAGCGACAAAACCATTTCGATGGTGTCGCAACTATCGTCTTAAGATTATTGAACTTTGTTAAACCAAAGCAACTATTTTTAGGTGAAAAAGACTGGCAACAGTTAGTAATTATAAGGAAATTGGTTAAAGACTTAGGGTTGCAAGTTGAAGTTCAATCAATCCCAACTGTAAGAGATAAAGATGGCCTTGCTTGTAGCTCAAGGAATGAGTATTTAACAAACCAAGAAAGGAAAAAAGCGTTAACTCTTCCAAAATTACTCTTCGAGCAATCCATGCTATTTGAATCCAATAAAAGCATTGATTTAAAAAACTTACGCTTAGACTTAGAACAAAAAGGCTTAAATGTTGAATATTTAGAGATAGTAGATTTAAAAAGTTTAGCTCCGGTTAATTATTATAAAACCAAGCTTTGCTTACTTGCTGCAGGTGTTTACTGCGGGAAAACACGTCTTATAGACCACATCTTTTTAATGAATCGAAAACCAATCGTAGCAATTGATGGGCCCGCTGGTGCAGGCAAAAGCACTGTAACTAAAAGGTTTGCAAAACAACTGGGGCTAATTTACTTAGATACTGGTTCAATGTATCGAGCTGTGACCTGGTTTATTCAAGAGCAAAAGATAAATCCTGATGATGAAAAGGAGCTAGTTAAAGCTTTAAGTAATATCAAACTTGATATCCATTTGGCAGATTCGGGAATTCAGCAAGTCTTGCTAAATGGTCAAGATATTAGTAAAGAAATTCGTACGCCAAAAGTGACTGCTGCAGTTTCAAATATTGCTTCCAAAGCAGCTGTTAGAGAAAAGCTGACAGCACAACAAAAAGCTATAGGGTTAAAAGGTGGCATAGTTGCAGAAGGTAGAGATATTGGTTCCACTGTCTTTCCAGATGCTGAATTAAAAGTATTTCTTACTGCAAGTTCAAAAGAAAGAGCAAAAAGAAGAGCAGATGACCTGGCGAATCAAGGTTTTGAAGTACCAAATCTAAAAGAACTAGAGCATCAAATACAAGAAAGGGATAAAATCGATAGTACTAGAGAAATAGCTCCTTTAATACAAGCCATGGATGCCAAAGAATTAGCAACTGATGGAATGACCATCGACGAAGTAATAGATACCTTGACAAGAATGTTTAGGGAAGAAATACCAGAAGAAGTTTGGCCTTCTAATCAACTTTAATATCTCTAATTAATTCATCAATAGAAACATCAAGAAGATCTAATACTAGATCAAAGCCATTATCTCCTCCATAATATGGGTCCGGCACTTCTATAATATCTTTATCAATAGCATATTCGAGTAAGGGCTTAATTTTAGCTTTAAATCTAGGATCTAAATCTTTAGAAAGTGATTTAACATGTTCTAAATTAGCATTATCCATCGTCAGAATTAAATCAAAATTCTTAAAGTCATCCAATGATATTTGCCTTGCCCTACTTTTAATATTAATGCCTCTATTTAATGCAGCTTCTCTCATTCTAGAATCTGCCATTTTTCCTACATGCCAGTTACCAGTACCAGCAGAGTCAACTTCAAATTGATCAAGTAATTTTAGTTCTTTAAGTTTATATAAAAGAATAGCTTCTGCTGCTGGAGAACGGCAGATATTGCCTAAGCAAACAAATAGGATCCTTTTTTTCATTAGATATTTTAGAAGAAATAAAACTATTTACTAATAATTATATAATAATTTCATTAAAACGAATCAATGCATGAGTAAATTAGAGTTTAAATTAAGACTGGTCCATGTTAAAAAGAACTTTGTGAATATAGTCCTCAGCCCAGACCTTTCCATAAAAACGGGTCAGCATTCCCCTCGCAGGATCTTTTTGAGATCTATAATTTAAATAAGATTTTTGTCCCGCAAGAAGTTTTAAAGAGAATTTTGTAGATACTCTCTCAGCATTCAAGACCAGTTGAAGGTATAAAGAAAGATATTCTCTAAATGCTGGCTTAATGACTTTTTGAATCATCAAATTACCCTCTCTTCCTAAAGGTAATCTTGTCCATAAAAATCCAGGAGAGAAATAAGGTCTTGCTTCAAAAGGAATATCTCCACCATCAGGAACTAAAGCTTGCCATTTCTCATGAATAGGTATCAACCTAGTCCAAACATCTTCTGTATGAAATCGATCACGACTCAAAACAGGTTGTAAGTCTAATGCAAGCAAATGACCATTAGGTAATGTCACGAAGTCAGCGCCAAAAAAAGGAAGATTATAATCATTCGAGGGTTTAATTACTAAGTTAAAAACTGATAAAGAGCTACTGCTCTGAATACAAGCAGCACGAACCTGTTTAATCTTATTGAATTTACATGCCCATGTTGAAGTAGTCACTTCAACTGATTTTTTGGGAGTTCCAGTAACAACTTTCTTATATAAGAACTCAGCAGGTATTGAATAAGTTTCAAGCTTAAAAATAGATAGCATATCAAGCATATCATTAAAAAAGGGCTGCCATAACCATTCTTTTAAATCTAAAGGTGATAAACTATTTGATCTTATTAAGTTCATTTTTATATTTAGTTATGACACTGGGGGAACAAAAAGTATTGTATAAAATCATCTGCCCATTGCTTCCCAAAATAACTCTTAAATAAGCCATGAGCAGGATCAATCTCTGCATTATAATGATCATAGTCAACTTGTAATTTATTAACCTCGAGAGAAGATAATTTTCTATTATTCTGGTCATTAATTAACTGTAGTGACCAATATTTATCCAAGAAATCTAAAACAACTTCTGTTAAAGAATAATTAAAATTATTCCCATCTCCTATATAAAAAAGTACCCATGGAGAAAAGTATTTTTTTGAATCATATAAATTCATTGGTTTATTAGAGTAAAACTCAGGATAATTCTCCTTTAAGGCCTTAAGGCCTTCAAAATACCTTTTGAAGTAATAATCGTTTTGTATAAGAGGCTGGAAATCAAGCACTGCTACAAGTTTACCCTTTTTCCCAAACCATAAAAGATCAATGCCCAAAATTGGGTAATCATTAGAGTAATTAGGATAGGCAACAGAATTAAGGACTTGAAGTTTATCCCCAGCATCCATCCTTGTTACTCTCCATCGTCTAAAGCCAGGGACATCCCACAAAAAACTTCTAATAACAGTGTCTTTTTTCGTAGAATAGTATTCCTTAAACCTGCTCTCAACTTCAACCTTTAAACCTCCATGGGCAACAATACTAGAATTTAATTCCTCTAAAATTTGATTAAACATAAGTATCCATTTCTATATAAGATCTAAATGTATATAGAAATACAAAAGAACATATGAAAATTTCATTTGTAAATTCCAAAAGAAAATAATTTAGAATTGTAATAGAGTCAAGGGTGCTCAGTACTCCCAATACGTGATTTACTTGTTAAAAAGGAAAAGAATAGTTTACCAATGACTGCAATAAGATTACCTTCAAGTTCTTTAAACATGTCCATATTATATTTAAAAGCTAAATTAGCTTCATCTACAATCAAATCAGCCATCTTTTGTTCTATAGGTAATGAATTTAGTGTTTTACTATATTTTAATTTAAACTCTTTTTGATCTTTTATCTTTTCAAAATCATAAAATTTTAAACCATCATTTCCTGTTATATTCATTGCCTTTTTAGCAATTCTTCTAAGAATCTGACCGCCTGACAAATCTCCTATATATCTTGTATAGTGATGGCCTATTAATAATTCAGGCTGTGCAACAGCAATATGCTTAATCCTATCTTGATAAGCTTTGGCCGAAGAAGAGGCAGATAATAAATTCTCCCAATTTTCTCCAAAGTAAAAGATTAGGTCTTCTTTAAGAGATTGACATCTATTAAGTTCCTCAAAGTCAATTAAAGAAATTACAGGGTGTTCTTCTTGGATTAGTCTAGAAAACTCATCTTCCATTGCCAAGTAAATAAAATATAAGTCTGAAATCAATTTCCTATAAGTTGATTTATCAACTACACCTTTTAAAAAACAACTTACAAAGCCTGTATTCTCAGCCATTGTATGGGACTTTTTTGTCCCTTCTCTAAGTTGTGTTGCAAGAGCTACTGGCATTGGGAAACTTGCAAAAGGCTTGAGGTTTAAAAATACATAATCTACTCTAATAAGCTTTCTGAAGAAAAAGAAGAGGTTCCAAAACTTGCACTCAATCTGAAGGAAATAGAGCAAATATTTCCCGAGTTAAAGAATGCAACTGATCCATTGCAGAAGGCTGAGGTAAGTGTGAGCCCGTTAGCTTCCAATCACCTATGGTTGCGAACCTCCATCTTTCTCCATGAAATGTCACTCCTCTCATAATTACACCTAATAATCGAGGAGGTCCATTTGGCTGACTTTTAAGAACAATAAGTTGTATCAAAAGACTCCTGCATTGAAGTCTGGGACTCCAACCAGGAAAATCAATTGCTAAATCAAGGCTATCTTCTTCAAACCATAATCTCGTAATAGGGTCTTCTCTCCAAGGACTGAAATTAATAGATGCAGCAGGAAAAAAATGCTTTAGAAGATTCTCTGAAGAAACTAAAACCTGAGCAAACCCCAAGCTTTCTATTTGATCCGCAGCATTCAAGAAAATGTCCTCCCCATCGGACTGAAGATGCCATGCAAATCAACTCTTTGCATATTTCATCAAGAAAGTATTAAAGATCGGTTCTGAAATGCGCATTTATTCAAAGAGTTGCCAAAAAGTCATATTCTCTAGAAAGATCATATAGAGAATATTCAAATTTCAATGGCTAATTTTGAAAAGCTCTTTCCCCCAGAAAAAGGAAAAAGGATTGAATTTAAGAATGGATTGCCATTAGTTCCTAACAACCCAATTATTCCCTATATTCGAGGAGATGGTACCGGGGTAGATATCTGGCCTGCAACACAAAAAGTAATTGATAACGCAGTAAGTAAAGCTTATGGAAATTCACGAGAAATTGAATGGTTCAAAATATTCGCAGGTGACGAAGCATGTGATCTCTATGGCACTTATCAGTATCTTCCGAATGACACCATAGATGCAATTAAAGAATATGGCGTGGCCATTAAAGGACCATTAACAACCCCAATTGGTGGAGGGATTAGATCTTTAAATGTTGCCTTAAGGCAAATCTTCGACCTATATAGCTGCGTGCGTCCATGTCGTTACTACAAAGGTACACCAAGCCCTCACAAACATCCAGAAGACTTGGATGTAATTGTTTATCGTGAGAATACTGAAGATATATACATTGGCATCGAATGGGAAGCAAATGATCCAATTGGGAAACAGTTAATTGATCATCTTAATAATAAAGTTATACCTTCTAGTGAATCAATTAAAAGTAGAAGAATTCCTCATGGTTCGGGTATTGGAATTAAACCAGTAAGCAAGACTGGAAGCCAAAGACATATTAGAAAAGCAATTCAACATGCTCTAACACTTGAGGGAAAGAAAAGACATGTAACTCTTGTCCACAAAGGTAATATTATGAAATTTACAGAAGGTTCATTCCGAGACTGGGGTTATGAATTAGCAACAACTGAATTTCGTAATGTTTGTATTACCGAAAGAGAAAGCTGGATACTCTCAAATCTTGAAAAAGATCCTGGATTAAATATAGAGAATAATGCAAAAAAAATTGAGCCTGGGTTTTCATCATTGACCCAAGAAAAAAAAGATATTATCTGCAATGAAGTTCAATCAGTGATTAACAATATTAATAAAACACATGGGGATGGCAAGTGGAAAAAAATGGTTTTAGTAGATGACCGAATAGCAGATAGTATTTTTCAACAAATTCAAACAAGACCTCAAGAATATTCAATCCTTGCAACATTAAATCTTAATGGTGATTATATCTCAGATGCCGCTGCTGCAATAGTTGGGGGTTTAGGTATGGCACCAGGTGCAAATATTGGGGATAAAGCTGCAATATTTGAAGCAACGCATGGCACTGCTCCCAAGCATGCAGGGCTAGACAAAATTAATCCAGGGTCAGTAATACTTAGTGGCGTTATGATGCTTGAGTTTTTAGGGTGGGAGGAAGCAGCAAATCTAATTACCAACGGTTTAAGTCAATCCATTTCTGAGAAAAAGGTGACTTATGATCTTGCTAGGCTTATGGAACCGCCTGTAACTCCCTTGTCTTGTAGTGAATTTGCTGATGCTATTATTGAAAGATTCTAAAAATTTCTTAAAAGTTAATAACTTCAAGCAGATTCCATAATTTTAAAAGACTCTAATAGAGTCTCTTTATTACCTAGGTTCCCAGGAAAAGTAATTATTGGTAAATCTTCTTTATCTTTTTCACAAGGACATACAACAGATAAGCCTGGCAAAATTTGTCCTTTCAAATTAACAGATTTAATTCCTAAACCTTCAGATATTAATATATGAGTAGTAATACCTCCTTTACTAATAATATATCCCAACCTATTAGAAACTCTATCTACTAAGCGACCCATCAATTTCGCTAGGAAAACACCAAATATCATTCTTTGTTTCATTGAAGAGAAAGAAAGTTCACCTCTACTAGTAAATAAAACTGGTGTCTTTTTCTTATCGAGAATATCTAGTAACTGCTTATTCCATAGATTCTCTAAATCAGAGAGAAAGGATTCATTTGACGATTCCTCAAAAATTCTAGCGATTTTTTTGACTGGTAATTGAACACCAATACAGGAACTTTCTTCCAATAAAAGTTGTAGTTGATCATCTGCTAACTGTACATGAGAACCAACAAGTACAATACCTGGTTTAAAATTACCATCTTTACCTCTAAGCCTTAAAGTAGAAAAATTTTTGAGACTATTATTCTCAGAATAAATTTGAGATAAAGAATTAATTAAACTTGCTGCTGAGCGAAAAAGGAACCTTTTTTTATTACCTAAGGACCGTATAGCTGATCCAAGAATATCAAAATCAAAAGAAGATTGGCCATCAACCACAACGCTCTTATTAGATGATAATGTCAATAAAAAGTCAATTAATTTTTCTTTACCTACTAGAGATTTATTTGCATCTCTCAATTGGTTAATATTAATAGAAGCTATATCTTTGGCCTTTATTTCAAAATTACTTTTTTCTTCTATCCAAGAGATTAAGTGACTTGTAGAGAATCCAAATATTTTATCTTTAGCGAAAATAGTTTGATGGACTGGAATATTATTTAGTAAATGAATACCATTTACTGTAGTTCTCCCTCCCTCAAAAAATGCTGGAACATGGAAAGTTGCATCAAAAGGCCCTAGTTCTTGATTAATTATTTTTGGTTCTAAAATCGAATGCCCTCTTAATGTTGAATCTCCTCTACTAATAAAAAGTATTTCATCTAATCCTAAATTATTTTCTTTAAATACTTCCTTCAGATTATTACATATATCTCTTAGCCTTTTCTCAGCATGTTGAGGGGATAAAGATCTAGTATTAGTTAATAAAAAAAGTAATGGAGAAGGATCATTGATTCCCTTATTCAGTATTTCTTTATCCCAATGAAAGAGTAAAGGGCATCCATAAACAGTTTGAGATCCAGTTGGGTCATCATCAAAAACAATAATCTTCCTTGAATTTTTCATTAATCGCCATATACAAGCTATTTCCAACTATCAGGAATAGTTACATAAGAATCATCTAAATCCTTCACAGATTTACAACCTAGTAATTTCATTGTCCGTAAAACATCGGTTTTAATAATCTCTATTGCTCTAGCAACCCCAGGTCCACCAGCTGCTGCCAATCCATATGCATATGCCCTACCAATCAAAACGCCTTTAGCCCCAAGACACAAAGCTTTAACAACATCAGCTCCACGCCTAACTCCCCCATCTAATAAAACATCTACTTTCCCATTTACTGCATTTACAACTTCAGGCAACACCCTAATAGTTGGTGCAACACTATCTAGCTGCCTAGCTCCATGATTAGATACAACAATGGCATCTACACCTAAATCAACCGCTTTCCGGGCATCATCGCCAATATGAACGCCTTTAACTACAATGTTTCCTCCCCATGCTTCTCTAATCCATTTGAGATCATCCCATGTTACAACTGATGCTTCTAATGCAGGTCCAATTTCTGTATAACCCATCGGACCATCTTCTAGTTCAACATTCGGAAAATCCATTAAGCCTCCATCTCCTAACCACTGAGTCATCCAACATGGCTTAACAAGAATCTGAGCAAGATAAGGAAGCATCTTGATCGGATTCATTGAAAGCAATTCTTTGGTGCCATTTCGCAAGTCCCGTTCACGCAATCCTGAAACAGGGGTATCAATTGTTACAACTATGGCAGAAAAGCCTGCTCTCTTTGCTCTCTCAATTGTTTTTAAGGCAACATCACGCCCACCAAGCAAATAAAGCTGATACCAAGCAGGGAATTTTGTAGCTTCCTTCACTTCTTCCAACCTACATCCAGATAAAGTAGAAAGTGTATAACCTGTTCCAGCAATACCAGCCTCACGCGCTGCAACAATTTCCCCCTTAGGGAAAAACAAGCGACTACTTCCTACTGGGGCAAGCATGAAAGGCAGTTGAAACTCCTGATTTAAAACGGAGGTAGTTAAATCACAAGATGGGGTTGCAACAGCGCATCTTGGACGAAAAAATATTTCTTGAAATGCTGAGCAATTCTGAGATAATGTTTGCTCTCTGTCAGCACCACTATCTATATAGTCAAAGACCATTCTGGGAACTCTTTTTTCTGCTAAGAGACGAAGATCACTAATATTTACGACTGCAGGTGATGAAACATTAGCTTCCATATCAATAAAGCTAGGCTGAATAAAAGATTATTCTAAGATAAGAGTGTCAATAAAGAAAATAGAGAAGAATTAAGTGAATTATTCTTATCATAAATATTAAAAATCTTCATTGTATAAGTAAATTATGCATAATTCCTCCTTTTCGACATTTTTCCTATACCTGCATTAAAGGTGTTTGTAGGGTCAAGTTCTCGGTAGAAATTAACTAATGATAGATCTGCCTTATACAAATGTCCTACATTATGTTCAGCAGGGTATTTAGCATTGTTTAAATCTAAAATCTTTAGAATCTTATCTTTCAAGACTTCTGATTCTTCACCCTTTCTAACAACAAAATCTATATGAAATACCATGCATAAAAAATGAGCCATCTGAAATGAATTAGACATTTGATCATAAATTTCTTTAGGAAATATTTTGTTCCAATCTTTATAGTTACGAGGCAGAGCAATATCTAAAGGTAAAAGATCTCCTGATGAAAATTGATTGATAATTTTATATCTATTAGGTGCTGCTCCAGCAACATATCTGTGTAGGAGAGCATCTTTACCTTCATCCTCAGAGCATTCTATATATTCATAGTCTTTCGCATCTTTAGTTAGAGAGTTAAGCAAATTTCTGATCTCATCAATGGATTTATCACTAGCTAAAAGTATCATATAATGCTCAAATCTATTTCTGTATTCAATTAACCTCTTAGGTAAATGGTTAGGAATAATATCAGCAAGAAACTGCAATATTTTATCAGATAAATGTAATGGTAAAAATCCAATTTTATTAATAATCTGATCAAAATTTCTTTTTAATTCTAGAAGCATTGGCAATGATTTTGTTCCAAAATATTTAATAAACAAGAAAGTGTCCTTACAATATTTAGCAGAGCCGTCAAAATAACTAGAATGCATATACTCACCCATATCGGGTAAAAAGTTATTTTCTGTAAGTATCTTTTCTCTAAGATAAGTAAAATTTTCAGGAATATTTGTACCAACAAAAAATACTTTCTCATTCTTAGAAATCGGGAAAGTGTCTATTCTCACAGCAAATACAGCTATTTTTCCAGCACATCCACTGGATTCATAAAGACGCCTTGGATCAGAATTAAACCTTGCAGGTGACATGGAATGAATTTCTCTAATACGAGATTTATACTCTCTATCAGATGCCATACTTGTTGAATTTGGGACCTGGTTAATACTAAAATTACTTTCTTCCAGATTCTTTAAAATAATCTCCGGGGATGAACCTAAATCAATTCCTAAATGGTTAATCAATTCCAACTTTCCTTGTTTGTTTAATCTTGCATATAAAGAGAGCTCTGTATAAGCAGGTCCACGGTTAACTAAATTACCACCTGAATTATTACATACTCCTCCAATCACTGATGCACCAATACAAGAAGATCCAATAACTGAATGCGGAGCTCTATTATAAGGCAAAAGTTCTTCTTCTAATGAATATAAAGTTGTTCCAGGAAATGCAATTACTTGCGAAGCATGATTAAGCAAGGTTAATTTTTTAATATTAAGACAATTAATAATTACTACATCTCTATCATAATTTTCACCATCTGGAGTGGAGCCACCCGTTAATCCAGTATTTGCAGCTTGCATAATTATTATTTTATTAAAAGAAATACATTCCTTTAGTACTTCCCAAAGTTGAAGCAATGTCTTTGGAAAAACAACAATAGACGCAAAGCCTCCTCCTACTCTTATACCAGTGCTATAAGGAAGTATTTTTTCTTTATCTAATAAAATATTACTTCTACTTACAATTGAGATCAATTTTTCAGTGAAAAGTGAAGAAGAAACATTTTCCATATGCAATTCAGGTTTTTAGATATTAAAACTATTGTATTATGATCTTAAAAGGAGATTCTTATAAAGCTAGTTCATTTTGTATTTAATCCTAATAAATGCAGCAACATTAGCAGCTACATAATTCTGAAACTACATGAAAATTCTTGAAGTTCTCCTGGATTAAGAGTTAACTTTTTCTCCTCTATATTCACTGCGTTTCGAGAGCTAGTCCAAGGTTCCAAGCAAAGCATTGGTCTAGGTGGATCAGTCCAAACAACTGTCTTTTCAAAAGAAGCTTGGGATTTCATCTCAATACTTTTTAACGCTAATAAATCATTTAATACAACAAGCCCTTCACCTTCACTATCAGAGATAAAATCAACGCCTTCACAGAGGCTATTTAACTGCTTAGATGTAATATCTTGTTTCATCTTCAAATGATTAAAACAAGTTTGAGATAATCCTTTGATGGAAACTTTTTCCAAGTTAACAACATTAAAATACGGATGAAGTCCAATACTAAAAGGCATACTTTGTTCACCAAGGTTATGAAGAGTAATTTTTATCTCTAAACAATCACTTGAAGGTCGAACCTGCATTTCAAGCAAAAAGCTATATGGATATGAAGCCCTTGTTATCGCTGAATCATTTAAACTTAAATTAAAACCTCGTTGATCTTCAAGAGGGTAAAAATTCCAAGAAAGATCTCTGGCAAAGCCATGTTGATTAATAAGAAAATCTCCCTGAGGTAATCGCAAGCAGTTTCCAGGTAAATCTCCACAAATTGGAAATAAGACAGGGATTCCTCCTCGAATACTCAATTCATTTTGCTTAAAACGTTCTAAATCGAAATAAAGAACATCGTAGTCCTCAACAAGCCATTCACTAATCAATCCTCCCCTTTCAGGAACTACCCGTAATCGACATGTATTGTTTTTATCGCGACATTCCCAATGAGAATAAGGGTCTGTCTTCTTTTTAAAATCAAACTGCATTCCTTTAAAATTTATTATCTAAAGAGTTTTTAACCAATCAATAAGAACAGAATTAACCTTTTCAGGGACTTCATCATGAGGACAATGACCAGCATTTAGAACTACCTCTTTTGTAGCAGAGGGGACATAGCGTGAATACATAGCTCGTTTACTTGGAGCATTCATCCAAGGATCTTGGTTGCCCCAAAGAAGAAGAAGTGGCGCCGATAACTCTGAAAATAACTCATCTAAAGGCTTGCCTTGTGGTCCAGCCGGTTCAAATACGCTACGGAAAACACCAAATGCGCCTTTATCAAGAGAAGGTCTTCTGATCGATTCAACAAGTGCATCATCAACATTTTTACTATCGATATAAACCTGATTCAATGTTCTTCTAATAGTGGAAGGTTGCCTCAGATTCTCAAAAAGTATTCTCTGAAAGAGAGCATTCTTCAAAAAAATTTCACCAACTGTTTTTCGAGCAGTCGACCAAAACCCCTGAACAGAAACTTTTTCTTCACTAAATCTGCCAGCTGCATTTAGTAATACAACACCAGCAGCTTCATCTCCCAATGCACATCCTGCAGCCAAGGCAGCATATCCTCCCAAAGAATTACCAACTAAGACAGTTGGTCTCCCAATTCTTTCTTGAACATAAGCGCTAACTTGATCTTTCCATAAAGGCCCTCCATAATCGAGGCTGGCTGGTTTTGAACTTCTTCCAAATCCAAGTAAGTCAATAGCATGTACTTCACAAAAATTACTAATTACAGGAATATTGTGCCTCCAATGATCAGTAGAAGCTCCAAACCCATGAATCAAAAGTACTGCAGGAGACTTTGCTAAATCATCTCTGGAGAGATCTGGTGTAGTACTACAGCAATAAACCGAATGGCCTAAATAACTCCAAAAATTATTTTTTTCTTGAGTTTGAACAGACGTCACAACAAAAAAAAATAAATAAATTGAATAAAATTTTACTTACTTTCTTGACCAGATTGCAAAAAAGAATAGCAAACTCAATGCTTCTAAATCCTTTACAAGATTTTCAAAATAAATATCTTTTTAAACTAAACCCACTGGATCAGCTGCTACTTCATCAGGAATTGAGTTACCCCCACCAGGTTTCTTATCTTTAAGAACAATCCTAAGTAGAACAGGCGCCAAGAAAGTTGTCCCAATTACCATTAACAAAATTGCAGCTTCTAAAGAAGGTGTAAGCAAACCAGCACTAGTACCAAGTCCTAGAAAAATTAAGCCCACTTCTCCACGAGGCATCATTCCTAATCCAACAACTAATCGATCAGTTGGCTTATCAATGACAAATGACCAGCCAGCTGCAATTTTCCCAATAATTGCAACAACCAAAAGGAAACCTGCAACAATCAAAGCGGAACGACTAGCAGGATCTAAAGGGTTAATAACTGAAAGATCCATTCCAGCTCCAACTAAGACGAAGAAAATCGTCGCAAATAGCGAAACTAAAGGAAGAACAGATTGTTGAATTGCGTGATTATTTTTCGAACTGCTCAAGATCAAACCAGCTGCGAAAGCACCCAACGCTGCCTCCAAGCCTATTGCTGTAGCGACAAAACAACTAAGGACAAGTATTACAAAAGAAGCCACTACGACTGCACCGGGAGCCTTCAATCGTTCCAGCAACCAATCAAACGCCGGAGCAGCAGTCCGACTTAAAGCAATAGCGGCTATGACAAAAACCGTTGCGGCTACAACTAGTTTGACAATTGGTGCAATTTCTAGTGAGCCCCCTGTAGCTAATGCAACTACAACAGCAAGAATTACAATCCCTAAAATATCGTCAAGAACTGCAGCACCAATGACTATCTGACCTTCTCGAGTCTTTAGATAACCTAACTCTCCGAAAACACTTGCAGTAATTCCAATACTAGTTGCTGTCATAGAAGCACCAGCAAAAATTGCAGGTATTAATTCCACTTGAAAAATGAACATAAGACCAAATGTACCAAATGCAAAAGGTAAAATTACCCCTGCCATAGCAACCGTAAAAGCCTGAGCTCCAACTGCAACCAATTCCTCTAATTCACTTTCTAAACCAGTAAGAAAGAGCAATGCATACAGTCCAAGAGTTGCAACAGCTTGCAAGGAAGGGAAAGTCTCAAAATACAAATCTGGAACTGCCTCTTTAGGAATCGCAGCAAGAGAACTAATTACATTAATAAAACCTTGATTCAAAGCTACATGAGCACTAGGTGGAATAAGTAAATGCAATCCAGAAGCACCAATCAAGACACCTGCTAAAAGTTCTCCTACAATTGTTGGCAAGCTAAGTCGAACTAAAAGCTCAGCTAAAGTCCTAGCTGCCAGAAAAATCAGTAAAAAGCGGATAACCCCAATTAATGTTTCTGCAACTTCTATCTCGTGGGTACTTAATACAGAAAAAACTGGCGATAACAACATGATCTGAAAATTCAGGCCTTAATTATATCTGAAGCATAAATTACTAGATAACCATTTTTGACAAAGGTGCTTAAAAAAAGTTTGAAGCATTCAGGTGTTGATCTGAAGTTACTAAAGATATGAAACGAAAACTTTAGCTAGCGTCCATCAATATAAATCTCGAACATGAGCAGCTCACAGCCTAAAGATCTGCGTCTGCCCACCCCAGGATGCTACGCAGATCCAATAAAGGCAGGTATTGATGCAGATGCAGTCTTTGATGGTATGACTGAGCATCTATTTTTTACTCTTGGCAAACTGGCTACTACTGCAAGTCTTAGAGATCTTTATATGGCATTGAGCTATGCCGTTAGGGATAGACTAATGACTAGATATCTTGCATCTCAAGAAGCAATTAGAGCTAAACCTCAAAAAACAGTTGCGTATCTGTCAGCTGAATTTTTAATAGGTCCTCAACTAAACAATAATCTCCTTAACCTTGGAATAACTAAAGAAGCTGAAGAGGCAGTACGTAGATTTGGCATTGAATCTTTAAGCCATATTCTTGAAGTAGAAGAAGAGCCTGGATTAGGCAATGGAGGTTTAGGAAGACTTGCTGCTTGTTACATGGAATCACTTGCCAGTTTGCAAGTGCCTGCAATTGGTTATGGAATTCGTTATGAATTTGGAATATTTAATCAAATCATTAGAGATGGTTGGCAAGTAGAAGTAACAGACAAATGGCTTAAAGGTGGCTGGCCCTGGGAGTTACCTCAACCCGATGAATCATGTTTTGTAGGATTTGGTGGTCGTACAGAAAGTTATATAGATGACAAAGGTAAATATCGTTCTAGATGGATTCCTTTAGAGCATGCAATTGGTGTTCCGCATGACATACCAATTCTTGGCTACAGAGTAAACAATTGCGATCGACTGCGACTTTGGAGAGCAGACGCAACAGAAAGTTTTGATTTTTATGCTTTCAATATTGGTGATTATTATGGCGCAGTCGAAGAGAAAGTTGCTTCAGAAACTATTTCCAAAGTTCTTTATCCAAATGATGGAACTGATGAAGGCAGGCGATTGAGGCTAAAACAACAACACTTCTTTGTAAGCTGTTCACTTCAAGACATGTTGAGAAGCCTTGAAAAACGAGGGATTGAAGTTGCCAATTTCTCAGAACATTGGACAGTCCAACTTAACGATACTCATCCAGCAATCGCAGTAGCAGAACTAATGAGATTGCTAATTGATCATTATCACTTCGAATGGGAAAAAGCCTGGGAAATAACTACAAGCTCTGTTGCATATACAAACCACACCTTGCTTCCAGAGGCACTCGAAAAATGGGATTTAAATTTATTTCATAGTCTTCTACCAAGGCACTTAGAAATAATTTACGAAATAAACAAAAGGTTCCTTCAACAAGTTCGTCTTCGTTATCCAGGGAATGATTTGGTCTTGAGGAAGCTCTCAATAATTGATGAAGATGGATGCAAAGCAGTGCGAATGGCACATTTGGCCACAATTGGTGCTCACCATGTTAATGGAGTAGCAGCATTACATTCGGATCTTATTAAAAGACAATTGATGCCTGAATTTGCTCAATTATGGCCAGAAAAATTTACCAATATTACTAATGGAGTTACTCCTCGCAGATGGGTTGGCTTAGCAAACCCTGAGTTATCTTCCCTACTTGATAAAGAAGTTGGAAAAGATTGGATCACCAAAATGGAACTACTGAAAAAACTAGAAGCAAAAGAAAACGATGCTGATTTCCTAGATTTATTTGCTAAAACAAAACTTTCTGGAAAAAGAAAACTTGCAGGTTACATTCATAGGCAAACAGGTGTCCTCGTAGATCCATCTAGCTTATTTGATGTTCAAGTAAAAAGAATTCATCAATATAAGCGTCAACACCTCAATGCCTTGCAAATCATTACACAGTATCTACGCATTAAGAATGGATGTACTAAAGATATTGCACCGAGAACGGTAATTTTTGGAGGAAAAGCAGCACCTGGATATTTCATGGCAAAACTAATGATTCGGTTCATTAATGGAATTGCTGAAGTTGTAAATGCAGACCCTGATATGGATGGTCGATTAAGAGTGATATTTCTACCAGATTATAATGTCAAGCTTGGTGAGCAAGTCTATTCTGCTACTGATCTTTCAGAACAAATTTCTACAGCAGGTAAAGAGGCATCGGGAACAGGTAATATGAAATTTGCAATGAATGGTGCTCTTACAATCGGAACACTTGATGGGGCAAATATAGAAATTCGTGACAGAGTTGGTCCAGAAAATTTCTTTCTATTTGGTAAAACTGAAAGCGAAATAATGAAACTAAGAGATGAAGGTTATAATCCTAAAAAATATATTGAAAACTGCCAAGAATTATCTGAGGCGTTGAGATTGGTAGAAGTAGGTCATTTTAGTAATGGAGATAATGAATTATTCTTACCATTACTTCATAGCTTGACGGGAAATGATCCATTTTTTGTGATGGCTGATTTTACAGATTATCTTAGAGCTCAAGATGAAGTAAATAAAGCGTGGCAAAATCCTCAAGATTGGAATCGAATGGCGCTTCTAAATACTGCTCGATCAGGTTTCTTCTCCTCAGACAGATCCATTCGAGAATACTGTAAATCAATATGGAAAGTGAATCCTTTAGATGTCGAGATATCCTGCGATATCAGCTAGCTTAATTTGAACTTTTGTCAGGTAGGTCAGGAGTCTGGTGCAAAAGACGGTTCAATCTAAGACGATCAGGATTTAAGGGATCAGGGGCTAATTCTCCAGCTAATTCTTTGAATTTATCCTCTACAACCTCTGGGACTCTGACATCAAATATTTTTTCCATTAATACTTCAATAGAAAAAAGATGGGCATTAATATTTTCTAGATCAGTTAAGGCTTGATGTAATTCCTCATTCATTTCATCTTCACCAGAAAATTCTCCATTAGATCCCAAAGTAGATTCATTATTTTTATAGCCATATTGCTTTTGCAAATCCTCTAAAACTCTTCCAGCCAAAGTCCTAAAAGACTGTAGAGCTGCCCAATTCAGCTCTTGTTGTTGACGAAGTGTAGGAAATTCTCGAACTAAGCGGTCATGTTCTTTATAGAACCTTTGGCAGTCAGGGCATTGGCAAGGTTCTTCAGGCACCTGATTCCCTATATCTCATTACCATCATGACATCATGAAGGCCACTAAAAACAAAAATCTAAGAATTAACTTAATTTTATGTCTACTCTGATTCCTCTGAACATTCTGGGATTGGGACCTCAATACTAGTAACAACTTGAATCACATCTCGCAATCTCATTGAATCAGCAAACCAACCCATGGCCTGCTCTGTATCACCTCTTGATTCTGCCTCAGTTGCCTGATCTTCATGTGCTTCCGCCAAAAGGGCTAACCAACACAAGCATCTAGCCTGCACTATCGAAAGATCTAAATCAGGAGGATGAGATTTAGCAATTTGCTCACTCTCTTGTTGAACCAAAAGACGAAGTCGTAAATCGTGAAGCTGTGTCATCTAATCTCTTTCCCTAAATACACGCTAGCGAGAGAGTTAGGGGTTTGGCCACCTACTACATATAGGTTGTGCAACTATTTTTATCATTTAAGTAGATAAGGAGATTCGAAGAAATTGCCTACGTTTAAGGAACCTTTGTTAGAGGTCTTTCATACCAGGAGTTCTCAGTCTGAATAATTAGTCTTACTGCGGTGAAATTATTTCAACCTTATATTTTGGAAGATTTTAGAAAATTTGAAGAGGTATACCTGTCAAGGTTATTCAGATTCCGCCTTTAGGAAAGGCTTTTCTTATTGAGAGTAAAACTCTTACTTAAATTCAGTTCAAAAGATACTTGCATCAGATAAAGCTAAGCAAAGTAAAGATGCACGTTTTATAAATCGCTGTTTGCTCAATCATGGCAAACCTTTGAGTCAGGAGGTTTGAGCCCAGGAACTTCAATAGCAAAATTCTTTCTAGCTATTTATTACGAGTTCTTCTTCTCCATATGTTTTTTATTTCTTAAACATTGCGAATGGAGATGATTCAATAGTGAGGCGGCTTTGATTCATTTAAAGGGAAATATGGTTCAATCTCTTCATCAGGATTTTGCTCTCTCCAGTATTCCTCTGAAGGATCTAATGAGTCATTGTCAGGATATATTTTTTCGTTCATTGCTTTTAGTCTAGCAATCAAGATTGAATGTATTGCAGACCTTCTTTAACTATCCCCAAATTTTATAGCTTCCTGCCTAGATATATTTTTAATTTCCTGGATTACGACATATGGAGGTACTCCATGCAGGGATAGGTTTTTACAAAAAGCACAAAAATCATATGACATAAATTTTTCATGGAGATCGCCTTACAACTCATAGAGAATGATCTGCCAGGCTTAAGTAACCAGAATGCCTTTTGTTTTCTTTGATGGATTGATCCACTATGCAGCTTTAGGGGTAAGAGAGTTTTTGAAAAAGCAAATCAAAGCTTTTACCTAACAATTGGCTCACCCATCTTGTGGGGAAAGCCTGAAAAACTAACCATCTTGGAATCTAACGGGACTGGGGGGATTCGAACCCACGACCTACGGTTTAGGAAACCGTCGCTCTATCCGACTGAGCTACAGCCCCCTGGAAGATTTCCCTCCTTCAAGGCATTATGGAATCTGAAAGCAGGAGAGGTGATCGCAATCGAGATTTGTTGGATTTCCACAATAAAGCCTCGATTGAGGAAAGTCCGGGCTCCCAAATGGTCGAACTTGCTGGGTAACTCCCAGTGCGGGTGACCGTGAGGATAGTGCCACAGAAACACACCGCCGATGACTTTTATGAGCAATGCTCATAACAAGAACAGGCAAGGGTGCAAAGGTGCGGTAAGAGCGCACCAGCAGTATCGAGAGGTACTGGCTTGGTAAACCCCGGTTGGGTGCAAGGCAAAGGTTTTAGGATGACCATCTTGCCTATCTCCTATATAAAGGCCGCTAGAGGCTGTTGGCAACAACAGTCCCAGACAGATGATTGCCCACTATCTAAGATTAGATAGTGAACAGAACCCGGCTTATGCCCTGCTTTCACTTAATTTCATTATTAATAACCAAATAAATGTACCTAATAATAAAAAATGGCTCTTAAGAAAAAAGAAGCTATAACAGTTTCACGAATTAAAAATATTTATATGTTGCTTAAAGATAGCAATTTGCATGTCAAAGATTTAAATAAAATCAAAGAGAATGAATCTGCAAATATGAAAATTCTTAATGAAGCCTTAACCCATACTTCTAAAAACTTATCAGTGAATCATGAAAGACTAGAGTTCCATGGAGATGCAGTTCTAAGACTAGCTGCCTCAGAATATATTCATAGTCATTTTCCTAAGCTTAAAGTAGGAGATAGATCAGCATTAAGAGCTCAATTAGTTAGTGACGAATGGCTGGCTAAAGTAGGAAATAAAATAAAAATCAAAGAAGTAATGCGAATAGCACCTAAAGCATTAAAAGATGCAGCTGCTGCAGAAACAATTTGTGCAGAGGGTACTGAAGCATTAATTGGAGCATTATATGAATGTTTAAATAGTATTAAATCAATACAAGATTGGCTAGAACCCTATTGGAAAATTGAAAGTAGAGAAATCCTTTCTGATCCTCATAAGCAAAATGCTAAATCAGCTCTTCAAGAATGGAGCCAGAGTAAAGGGTTAAATCAACCTATATATGAAATTAAAGAAATCTCAAAACAACATGGTGACTTAAGAAGGTTCTATTGCAAAGTACTCATCAGGGAAGATCTAATGGGGGAGGGATGGGGTAGTTCAAGAAAAAAAGCTGAAAAAGAAGCTGCAAAAGAAGCACTTAAAAGTTTAAATAACTAAATAAGTTCGAGTTCTTTTAATGGAATAGTCAACAACTTATCCCAATTACCTCCTTCAAAAAGAACGGCTGCTTTGTTTTCAGTAATGCGTTGTACAAAACCTTTGTATCCATTATAAATAGAAGCAGGGTTATTTACAATGACAGATGATCCTGGAAGGATTATGTCTTCTGAATTGCTCACGTTTATAGTTCAATCAATTGTTATTTTAAATCTCTCTTAACTAAAGATGTATAAAGAAAACATTTGGTTAATCATTGGAGAGATTGTTGCTCCCCAAGGTCTCCGTGGAGAAGTAAGGATTAATCCTAGTAGCGACTTCCCAGAACGATTTTTAAAGTCTGGTCAAAGATGGCTACAGAGCAAAGATGAAGAGCCTCAAAAAGTTGAATTACTCTCTGGGAGGCAAATCCCAGGTAAATCTATTTATGTTGTCTCTTTTCTAGGTATAGATGATCGTGCTAAAGCAGAATTATTAGTTGGTAAAAAAGTATTGGTTAATTCAAATCAAAGGCCTAAACTTCAGGAAGGAGAATTCCACCTTTTAGACCTTGTTGGGTTAAAAGTAAAGCAAGTTTCAGATGGTCTTGAAATTGGAGAGATAGTGGACCTAACAAGTCCTGGAAATGATCTTCTAGAAGTTCAGTTAACTTCAGGCAAAAAAGTTTTAATACCCTTTGTAAAAGAAATTGTGCCTAAAATTGACCTTCTGGAAGGATGGGCAATTATTTCTCCACCGCCAGGTCTCTTAGATCTATAGAAAAAATAACCTTAAAATTTTAAGTTAAAGATCTAAACTTATAAGTTCAATTAAAACATTTTTATTTAATAGAAATACAAATGAAAGCTCTATTGAAGAAGATGATATTGTGAGATTTAATGATACTAATTGCCATTTATATTAATCTTTATTCAACTGTTACACTTTTTGCTAGATTTCTTGGCTGATCAACATCTAGTCCACGATGAGCTGCTATATGATAACTCAATAATTGTAAGGGAATTACTGTTAATAATGGGCTGATCCATTCACTTACTTTTGGGATAGGTAGCAAATGATCAAATATTTCCGTTTCTGATGATTCAGGTGCAATTCCAATTAAGCAAGCATCTCTAGCTTTGGCCTCTTGTGCATTGCTCAAAACTTTCTCAAACACAACTCCTTGAGTGGCAATTGAAATAACAGGAACTTTATAATCTAACAACGCGATAGGGCCATGCTTCATTTCCCCTGCAGGAAAACCTTCAGCATGTATATAACTTATCTCCTTAAGTTTCAACGCCGCCTCTAATGCTATTGGATAATTAATACCTCGACCCAAAAATATAACATCTTTAGTATTGACAAATTGATGGGCTAACTTTTCAGTCAATTTATTATGTGTTTTTATTAAATCTCTTAATTGATTTGGAACTAACCTCAGCTGACAACAAATTTCATTTATTTCTTTCGAAGATCTCCTTTTTTTCTTTGCTGCAAACATTATGGCTAAGCCATAAAAAGTCAATAATTGACCAAGAAAAGTTTTTGTAGCAGCAACTCCAACTTCTAATCCAGCTCCTATATCAATAATATTACTGACTTGACGTGCCAAAGAACTCTCTATTCTATTAGTTATCCCCAATTGTCTAGAAGAAAATAGATTGTTCTTTAAAGAAGAACGTCTCTCAGATTCCATTATTAAAGCCGCAAGAGTATCGGCCGTTTCTCCAGATTGAGTAACGCCAATAGTCAAAACATTGGGAGCTAAAGGAGGAGGTGCATATCGAAATTCACTAGCAAAGAAAACTGTTGAGGGAATACCAGCAAATTGTTCCAAAAGATGAGCGCCAACCATTGCTGCATGACGACTCGTGCCACAAGCTAAAATTTGAATCGCTTCTATCGATTCATAAAAGGAATCCTCAAATGACAAAGCAATTGGAGAAGAAGGTGATAATCCATTAGGCAAAAATCTTCTAATCCATTGATCAGCAGTTTCAGACTGCTCATAAATTTCTTTAAGCATAAAATGTCTAAACTGACCTTTCTCGACATCTTTTTCTGATCCAACAATCAATGAAGGGGTTCTATGTTGACGTTTCCCCAACGAATCATAAATCTCAACTCCTAAAGGTGTAAGCAAAGCTAATTCTCTATCTTCCAAAGGAAGAATAGTTCTTGTAAATCCTGCAAAAGCTGAAGTATCACTTGCACAAAGGAACTCTCCCTGAGCAAATCCTATTACCAATGGGGCTTTATTCTTGGCAACAATTAAAACATCTGGGGTCTCGGCCCAGATAACTGCAAGAGCGTAAGATCCCTGCAACAAGTCCAGAGTCTCCCTAACAGCTAAAAAAAGCATTTCCTCCTTAGCAGTAACACCCTCCTCTTGTAATCGAATCAATGCTTCTGATATCAAATGAGGAATAACCTCGGTATCAGTCTCAGAACAAAATTGAATTCCTTGTTTCTGAAGATTGTCTCTCAATACAGTGTGGTTCTCAATAATCCCATTTTGAACAACAGCCACCTGACTTAAAGTATCAACATGAGGATGAGCATTCTTAACATCTGGCTTACCATGCGTAGCCCATCTTGTATGGCCTATGCCTATATGACCAGGTGCACCATCTGTAGCAATTAAATTTAAAAGATTAACTAATTTACCTTCAGCCTTTTTACAGGTAATAAAACCTTTTTTACTACCTTTATGAGTACTTACAGTTGCTAACCCAGCAGAGTCATAACCCCTGTATTCAAGCTTTCTTAGCCCTTCAACAAGAATGGTAGATGCTTCCCTAGAACCAACTAATGCGACTATTCCACACATATATAAAAGTATGAACTTAAATCCATAGACTTACGGACTGTAAAGAACATACCCGAAAACCTAATTTTGCAAAAGGAGCTAGTAAGCCAGTCCCATGCTTCGTGTAGTTTCATCCCCTAAATAAACTCTAATACTTAGGAAATCAGTAGGGCATGCGGTCTCGCAGCGCTTACATCCAACACAATCTTCTGTTCGTGGAGAAGACGCAATCTGACCGGCTTTACAGCCATCCCATGGAACCATTTCAAGGACATCGAGGGGGCAAGCCCTTACACATTGGGTGCATCCAATGCATGTGTCGTAGATCTTTACTGCGTGGGACATAAAGCCCTATAGATAACGTTGCATGTAAAAAACTTTACTCAATTTGGTACAACATAAAGAGATTCATGCATCTGGCTTCACTCTTGTTAACTCGCGACCATTAACTCGTAGGATAAGAACAAATATCCAGAATTATGTCTCAAGAAGCAATTCTCGAAAAAGTTCGTTCCATCGTTGCAGAGCAACTAAGTGTTGATTCTGGCGAAATCAAACCAGATTCAAATTTCCAGAACGACCTTGGAGCAGACTCTCTTGACACCGTCGAATTGGTGATGGCTCTCGAAGAAGCATTTGATATCGAGATTCCAGATGAAGCTGCAGAAGGCATTGCCACAGTTGGAGATGCCGTTAAATACATAGAAGACAAGCAATCCTGAGGATCTAATGATGGAGAACCTCCATCGAGTTGTAATAACTGGTCTTGGCGCTATTACGCCTATTGGCAATACCGTCAAAGATTATCTCGTAGGATTACAGTCTGGCCTCAATGGGGTCGGGCCTATAACCCTATTCGATGCTTCTAAGCATGCCTGTAGGTTTGCTGCTGAAGTTTCCAACTTTGATCCAACTGGAATTCTCGAACCTAAAGAATCAAAAAGATGGGATCGATTTTCAAAGTTTGGTGTTGTGGCTGCAAAGCAAGCACTTGCAGATTCAGGGCTAACAATTAATGAAACAAATGCGTCGCGTATTGGAGTAATTATTGGTTCTGGGGTAGGTGGATTACTGACTATGGAAACACAAGCCCAAGTTTTGAACATTAAAGGTCCAGGAAGAGTAAGCCCCTTTACCGTTCCAATGATGATCCCCAATATGGCAACTGGCCTAACAGCTATTGCTCTTGGTGCGCAAGGTCCAAGCTCAGCCGTATCAACAGCTTGTGCAGCAGGGTCTAATGCAATTGGTGATTCATTTAGGCTTCTTCAGCTTGGTAAAGCAGATGCAATGATATGTGGTGGAGCAGAAGCCAGTATTACTCCATTAGGAGTTGCAGGATTCTCTAGCGCCAAGGCTCTTTCATTCCGAAATGAAGATCATTGCTCAGCAAGCAGACCTTTCGATGCAGATCGAGATGGTTTTGTAATAGGTGAAGGCTCCGGTGTACTAATGCTTGAAACTCTTGAACACGCTCAGAAACGTGGAGCTGAAATCTATGCGGAAGTTATTGGATATGGTTCTACATGTGATGCTCATCACATAACTGCACCTTCTCCAGAAGGTATTGGTGGAGCGAAAGCCATTAAAGAGGCTCTTCAAGATGGGAAACTTAACCCCGAAGACGTTGATTATGTAAATGCTCATGGCACTAGCACGCCAGCCAATGATCGAAATGAAACTTCTGCTATCAAAACAGCACTTGGGGAAAGGTCAAAGCAAATCCCAATTAGCTCAACAAAATCTATGACAGGTCATCTTCTTGGAGGATCTGGTGGCATTGAAGCCGTAGCATGTGTACTTTCTATCAAGAATGGTTTAATCCCGCCTACAATTAATTATTCCAAACCAGATCCTGACTGTGATCTGGACTATGTACCAAACAATGCTAGAGACAGCAAACCAAATGTTGTACTCTCTAACTCGTTTGGTTTCGGCGGACACAATGTTTGCCTGGCATTCCGTAAAATGACTTAACGAGAAAAACCCTCAATCAGTCAGAATCTTTCAATCACAAACTAACAAAATGGTCGCTGCGCCCGCCTCCCTTGAATCACTCTGCATAAATAGCATCAGAATGCTTGCAGTTGACGCTGTAAATAAATCTAATAGTGGCCACCCAGGTCTGCCAATGGGCTGCGCTCCTATGGGTTATACACTATGGGACCAATTTCTCCGTCATAATCCCAAAAATCCAAAATGGTTTAACCGAGATCGTTTTGTTTTGTCAGCTGGACATGGCTGCATGTTGCTTTATGCACTTTTACACCTCACTGGTTATGACTCAGTAACTATTGAAGATATAAAACAGTTCAGACAATGGGGAGCCAAAACACCAGGTCATCCAGAAACATTTGAAACTCCTGGAGTTGAAGTAACAGCAGGACCATTAGGAGCTGGTATCTCTAATGCAGTAGGGCTAGCCATAGCAGAAAAGCATCTGGCTGCAAAATTTAATAAACCGGATTCAAAAATTGTTGATCACTTCACCTACGTGATCATGGGAGATGGATGCAACCAAGAAGGAGTAGCTTCAGAAGCATGTTCACTAGCAGGGCATCTTAAATTAGGAAAATTGATTGCTCTTTATGACGACAATCACATAACAATTGATGGAAGAACTGATGTTTCTTTTACTGAAGATGTACTCAAAAGATATGAATCTTATGGGTGGCATGTTCAACATGTCCCTGATGGAAATACAGACGTCAAAGCAATTGCTAATGCTATTCAATTAGCAAAAGAAGTTACTGATAAACCCTCAATAATCAAAATCACTACAACTATCGGGTATGGATCGCCGAACAAAAGTGATACTGCAGGGGTGCATGGTGCTCCACTTGGTTCAGAAGAAGCGGATTTAACTAGAGAATCATTAGGTTGGTCTTACGGTCCTTTCGAGATACCAGAAGATGCATATAAAGAATTTAGAAAAGCCATAGAAAAGGGTGCAGCACTAGAACGCGATTGGAATGAACAATTAAAGAACTATCGAGCCAAGTATCCTCTAGAAGCAAAGGAATTTGAACGTTCACTGAGAGGAGAACTTCCTGAAAACTGGGACAAAGACCTACCCACTTATACATCTGAAGATAAAGGTTTAGCTACAAGAAAACATTCACAAATTTGCCTAGGTGCTCTTGGGCCAAATCTACCTGAATTAATTGGTGGTTCAGCTGACCTAACTCATTCAAACTATACCGACATTCAAGGAGAGACTGGTTCTTTCCAAGCAGATACTCCAGAAAAAAGATACCTTCACTTTGGAGTAAGAGAACATGCTATGGCAGCAATTCTAAACGGTATTGCATATCACGACAGTGGTTTAATTCCTTATGGTGGAACATTCCTTGTCTTCGCTGACTATATGAGAGGGTCAATGCGATTATCTGCGTTGAGCGAGCTAGGCGTAATTTATGTACTTACTCATGACTCAATTGGAGTTGGTGAAGATGGGCCAACTCACCAGCCTATTGAAACTATTCCATCTCTGCGTGCAATACCAAACATGATGGTTTTCCGACCTGGGGATGGTAATGAAACTAGTGGCGCTTACAAAGTAGCAATTAGCAATCGCAAACGTCCAAGTTCACTCTGCTTAAGTAGGCAGGGGATGCCAAATCAAGCCAATTCATCAATAGAAAAAGTCGCTTTAGGTGGCTATATACTTGAAGATTGCTCTGGAACTCCTGAGTTAATCTTTATTGGGACCGGTAGTGAATTACATTTGTGCGTGGAGGCTGCCAAGGAGTTAAGAAATCAAGGTAGAAAAGTTAGAGTAGTTTCAATGCCTTGTATAGAACTTTTCGAAGAGCAAAGTGACTCTTATAAAGAAGAAGTTTTACCGTCGAATATAAGAAAAAGGCTTGTTGTAGAGGCAGCTGAAACCTTTGGATGGCATAAATATATTGGTCTTGATGGCGATAGTGTCACTATGAGTAGTTTTGGAGCTTCTGCCCCAGGAGGAACATGTATGGAGAAGTTTGGATTTACAGTTGAGAATGTATTAAATAAAGCGAATAAACTTCTTACTTAAGTTTCATTAAAAGAATAAAAAGGGGGATTAATTCAAAGAATTAACCCCCCTTTTTTTGTCATGAAATAGATTGAACTTTGATTTCATCTTGAGAAGAAAGAATATCCTCTAATTCCTCTAAATCCTTATCTGTAATTTTCGTCTGCATCGGACAGTGCTTTGGTCCACACATAGAGCAAAATTCTGCTTGTTTATAAATATCGGCAGGTAATGTCTCATCATGATATTCACGTGCCCGATCTGGATCAAGTGACAATTCAAATTGCTTATTCCAATCGAAAGCATATCTAGCTTTACTTAATTCATCATCTCTATCTCTTGCTCCTGATCGATGCCTAGCTATATCAGCTGCATGAGCAGCAATTTTATAAGCAATTAATCCTTCTCGAACATCATCTGGGTTAGGTAAGCCTAAATGCTCCTTTGGTGTGACATAGCAAAGCATCGCTGTACCATGCCAACCTGCCATTGCAGCTCCAATTGCACTAGTAATATGGTCATACCCTGGAGCTATGTCTGTAACCAAAGGTCCTAAAACATAAAAAGGCGCCTCAGAGCATTCTTCCATCTCTTTCTGAACATTGAACTCAATCTGATCCATTGGTACATGTCCAGGTCCTTCAACCATTACCTGAACATCATGAGTCCAAGCACGCTTAGTAAGCTCACCTAAAGTCTTTAACTCAGCTAATTGAGCTTCATCTGATGCATCATGAAGACAGCCTGGTCTTAAAGAGTCTCCTAACGAAAAACTACAGTCATAACGTTTAAAGATTTCGCAAATATCATCAAAGCGAGTAAAAAGAGGATTCTGCTTATGGTGATAAAGCATCCATTGAGCCAAAATACCTCCCCCTCGACTAACTATTCCAGTGATTCTTCCTTTTACCTTTGGTAAATGCTCAATCAGCAAACCAGCATGAATAGTTTGATAATCAACACCTTGCTTACAGTGTTTTTCGATTATATGAAGAAAATCATCTTCTGATAATTTCTCTATAGAGCCATGAACACTCTCCAAAGCTTGGTAAACAGGAACTGTACCAATTGGAACTGGTGAAGCATCAATTATTGCCATCCTGACCTCATCAAGATTCACTCCCCCCGTAGAAAGATCCATAACGGTATCTGCGCCATACTTCACAGCAAGATTGAGCTTTTTAAGTTCTTCGCTTATATCACTTGCGTTAGGAGATGCTCCTATATTGGCATTCACTTTGCACTTAGATGCAATACCTATTGCCATAGGTTCCAAATTCAGATGATTAATATTTGCGGGTATTATCATTCTTCCTCTTGCAACCTCCTCCATCACTAAAGATGGTGGAAGGTTCTCTCTATTTGCCACAAAAGCCATTTCTTCTGTGATCAGTTCCTTGCGAGCAAAATACATTTGCGAAACATTTTTCTGTCCTCTACGGGAAGCAACCCAAGAAGTGCGCATAACCACAAAAGCTATAAAAAATTCAAAAGGGAATTACAACCATGCCGTGATCACTCTCTTTCACTTTCCTTCGCCGGGTTTAACCGTATCAGGTTCAGAGGGTGTGATCTCAGCCAAAAGCAACAGCTTATATATGGCACCCCTAGTGATTTATTCAAACTAGCGATTTTTCAAGCAATAGTTCCTTTTCTGTAAAATAAAAATTGTTAATTCAAAGTATTTCTACTATTGAGCATTTGATTTAACAATTTTTTCCTACGATTAGTTCTGCGATAAGCACTAGAAACAATGAGTCCCATTCCAACAACTAAAGCTGGTATTGCTTGAACTCGATCATTTTGTTTGCGATGAAAAAAGCCAAGAATTGCAAGAAGAACTAAGACTGGCGCAGCTAAAGATAACCAAAACTTTTTAGGTTTTTTCATCTATAAGGTATCTCTAGAATGAAACTGTTGCTTGTTCATCCAAAGCATTAGAGTTTGAAAAATCACACGGATTCCAATCTCAATACTTTTTTCATCAGGAGAAAAAGAACCATTATGTAATGGAGCACACCCTTCAGGAGGTGCTACACCAAGGCGAAACATTGTCCCAGGAACATCCTCTAACAATTCTGCAAAATCCTCTGCACCCAATGAAGGCAATTCTAAGTGCTTCACATTTACTTGTCCGAGCAAAGATTGCCCTGCTTGAGCAACTAACGATGTTAAGCCAGGATCATTAAAAACAGGAGGTGCAATAGATGTATATGTAACCAAAGCCTCTGCCCCTAGGCTACGAGCAATCCCCTGAACAGTATCTTCTATCCATTTTGGAAGCGTTTCATTTAAACTTGAATCCAAGCAACGAACTGTGCCTAAAAGCTTAACTCGATCAGCAATTACATTAAACGCTTTGCCACCTTCAATTTTTCCAAAACTTACTACAACTGGCATCTGTGCATCAAGTTGCCTTGCAATCGCTTCTTGAATTCCACTGATAACCTTTGATGCAATCCAAATGGAATCAATAGTCTGATGTGGCCTAGCACCATGCCCTCCATTACCAATAATTTCTACTTCCAACTTACCTGCAGCTGCCGTTAATGTTCCACTGCGAACACCAATGCTACCAATAGGAAGTTCTGGGTAAACATGAACACCGAAAAGAGCATCTAATCCCTTTGTTGCTCCATCTTTCTTCATCCATCTTGCACCAGACGCAATCTCTTCAGCAGGTTGAAACAAGAGTCTTATACCAGTTACTTGACTTTTATTTTCTGCAAATAGTCTTGCAACACCTAAACCTATACAAGTATGAATATCATGGCCACATGCATGCATCACTCCTTGCGTTAACGAAGAATAGGAAAGATCTGTTTTTTCTTCTACAGGCAAAGCATCCATATCTACTCTTAACCCAACTAAAGGACTAGATATCTTTCCTAATTCAGCAATTAATCCTGTTTTTCCTATTGACTCTGTGACCGTCCATCCATATTTCCTTAATTCACCTGCAATAAGTGCAGCAGTTTGATGCTCTTCACCACTTAATTCAGGATGTGCATGTAAGTGCCTCCTAAGTTCAATTAATTCAGGCAAAAAAGATTCTAAACTCACAACTGGCTGCTTAAGAACACTCATACGCTCTTCAAATCCAAAAATGCCATCAAATCACTTATCGGCTCCGAGGGCCATCGTCGCACATTTGTAAGCCATTCTTCTTCCCTATATCTACTATCTAATCCTAATACTGCACTCCAATGACTTTCCGCCTCACCAAGTGATCCTTCCCTCCATAAAAGAGCCGTTAAGGCTGCCCTTGCATCTGCAAACATTGGATATTTGCGAATCAATCCTCTGAGCTCTTTTTCCGCCTGACCAAATTGATGTAATTGATAAGAAGCCAATGCTTTACTAGATCGAGCCATAATATCTCCTGGACTAGCTATTGATGCCTGATTAAAGAACTGTTTTGCTTGAAACCAATCACCTCGTACAGATCCCATAACATTGCCTAAATTATATAAAGCAAAGGAATTCTCAGGCTCTCTAGAAAGAACCAATTGATAATCATTAATAGCTTCATTCCATTGCCCTAAAGTTTCCTCAGCAATACCTCGATTTAAATAAGGGTCAGTTTCCAAAGGGAGAATCTTGATCGCACTTGTTTGGTCAAGAATCGCACCTTTAGAATCACCTAAAACTAAACGAACATTGCCACGGTTACTTAAAGCAGCAGAATCGTTTGGTGACGACATTAGAAAAAGATCCCAACTTTCTAATGCATCTACAAAATTCCCTTGTCTACTTTCATTTAAAGCCTTTTCAAATAACAACGAATTCGATTCATATCCTGCTAGCTCAGCAGCACATAAAGGGAAAGCTAGGCAAAATAAGCAACATACAAAAAAAGTAAAGCAAATATTCTTCATGATTTAACTAGACACCCGCATAGATTCATCAAAGTTAAGATGCTCTATGGCTGCAGACGTAACAATTCTTCCACGAGGTGTTCTTTTTAAAAAACCAATCTGTAAAAGAAATGGCTCCACAACAGTTTCCAATGTCGAACTTTCCTCTCCTAATGCCGCAGCCAGAGTTTCTAATCCAACAGGGCCACAATCATGCGCTTCAATAATGAATGACAAGAACCGTCTATCTGTTTGATCTAGTCCACACTCATCTACTCGATGCAACTTTAAAGATTCATCCACAACAGATTTATCAACAGTTTGGATATTCTCCTTAACAGTGGCAAAGTCTCTTACTCTACGAAGCAATCTATTAGCAATACGTGGGGTACCTCTACAACGACGTGCAATTTCCAAACTTCCAGCTGCTGATAATGACAAGCCTAAGAGATCTGCTGCTCTTTGAATAATCTTCTCAAGATCTTCCAAATGATAAAAATTCAATCGATGTGTAATACCAAAACGGTCTCTTAAAGGTGAACTAATGGAAGCAGGACTAGTAGTTGCACCAACCAAAGTAAAACGAGGCAGTGCTATTTCTCTTGTTCTTGCTGTTGTACCTTTACCAACAGTTAGGTCTAGTCGAAAATCTTCTAAGGCAGGATATAGAAGCTCTTGCGCAACCTTTGTAAGTCTATGAATTTCATCAATAAACAATAGTTGATGAGGTTTTAAGTTAAGCAATAAACCAATAATGTCCCTTGGTCTTTCTAAAGCTGGCGCACTTGTAATACGACATTCAACCCCTAGCTCCTTTGCTAAAACCAAAGCCATAGTTGTTTTTCCCAATCCTGGGGGTCCATATAACAAGACATGATCTAATGCTTCCTGTCTTGATAAAGATGCTTTAACGGAAATGGAAAGCACTTCTTTTAATTCAGACTGTCCTATAAATTCATTCCAGCATTGTGGCCTCAAAGAATCATCTTTACGTTTTTTTGTTTCCGCCTCAAGCCTCTTTGGATCTAATAACCTTGTCTTTCCATTAAGGTTGTATGAAGAAGATTTTTGAGAGCCAGAAGACACAATTGCCATATTCAAAGGATAGTGACAGTTGTGTACTCTCAAAAGAGTAATGTCGGGAAATGGCTAAAGCGCGTAATAAAAAAAAGTCACAGAGATCAAAAGCCAAGGTCAACAAAAACTTGGCTGAGAACCGATATGCTAGATATCAATATGAAATCTTGGAAACAATAGAGACAGGTATTGAGCTTTTGGGAACAGAAGTTAAATCAATACGTGCAGGAAATATTAATTTAAGAGATGGATTTTGTTTAATTCGTGATGGCAATCTTCAGTTACATAATGTTCATATATCGAAATTTAATAATGCAGGTAATTTTTTCAATCATGAACCACTAAGAGTTCGTCAATTATTAGCCCACAAAAAAGAAATAAATAAATTAGAGTCAAATCTAACTAAAAAAGGACTAGCTCTTATCCCAATTAAAGTATATCTAAAAGGCTCATGGATCAAAATAACAATTGGCCTGGGCAAAGGTAAAAAACTTCATGATAAAAGAGAAACTGAAAAAAGGAAACAAACTGCTAAAGAAACAAAAGAAGCTCTTTCACGCTACTAGAATAAGTCAATTAATATATTATTATTGTTCAAGATGCAAAGAGAGCAAAAAAGAATGATTTTAAAGTTGCAACGAGAAAAACTAATTGAGCAACTAGATAAAGTATACAAAAATGCATTTGATAAACTTTGTAATCTAGATATAGAAGAAGGTTCATTAGCAAAACTTTCACAAAGATTTCTTTTATCTAGAGAAGCAGCTCTTAATGCATTAGAAAAAGAAATAGAAAAACCAATCATCACTCAATCACCTCAAAAAGAATAAGCCTGATTGAGAGTGGCAAAAAATATATTTTTCAGCTAGCAATTCCAAAAAGACTGAAATGTCAGCAATTCCTTGCAAAGAAAAACATTTTTCTTTGTTCAAGGAGCCTGAAATTAGAGAGAAAAATCAAGTTTTCTACAAAATATCGAACTTTTATCCTCTTGAAATCTAAAAGTTATTGTGAAGCTGAAGGGGGTTCTAGGCTCACATTGTCAGGAGGAGGGGTTGGGTCAGGGTCAGCTATCAACATATGTTGTAAAACAATTTCAGGGCGCTCACTATCCCTCCATCTGATGCGATAGGCAGGCATTTTAGTCCCACGACTAGTGGTTTGTTCTACAGGCTCCATCACCCAACCCCGTCTAGAACGACCTTGAGGATTGCGCTTAACCACAGCATCAGTGTGCTTAAACCTGAAACCAACGCGCTCTCCGCTCATCCCTAGACGACTTCATACTGGATCTATTATCCACTTTGATGGTCCCTTTTGATTACTGAGAACCGGCCTCAGGTCGAAGCAAAGGAAAAGCAATAACATCTCGTATTGATGGACTATCTGTTAAAAGCATTACTAAGCGATCAATACCAATACCAAGACCACCAGTAGGAGGCATACCAACCTCTAAAGCATTAAGAAAATCTTCATCTATTGAATGAGCTTCTAAATCTCCATCA
This sequence comes from Prochlorococcus sp. AG-363-B11, assembly GCA_003278425.1. Taxonomy (GTDB): domain Bacteria; phylum Cyanobacteriota; class Cyanobacteriia; order PCC-6307; family Cyanobiaceae; genus Prochlorococcus_E. The sequence goes on from QCFE01000008.1 coordinate 64,662, forward strand.
TTTTTACGATTCTGTTGCTCCAGAAGGCGCTCTCGTTGATCAACAGGATCAATTAATTCGCTAAAAGCATTTGCAGTCTCACGTCCAGCAATAAACAATTCAAATCTCTCAACCATCCCTTCCTTAATACGATGTTTTCTAGCTAATGGTGAAATTTCAATTGGATAATCAATTACAAAAGTAGGTTGAATTAATTTTGACTCTACTGATTGTTCAAAAACCTCATTCATTAGTCTGCCAACAGAATTTGCTTCGTCAGGGACTTCCAACCCGGCCTCAAGCATTGCAGAAGAAGCTTTTTCCCTATCGTTTCCAAAATTATCAAAGTCCAAGCCTGTTGCTTCTAAAACTAAATCATGCATAGTTTCTCTACGCCAAGGGGGAGTTAGATCCAATTCTGTTTCTTGATAAGAAATTTTTGTTGATCCACAAACCTCTAAACAAATTGAGGACAGCAGTTGTTCAGTCAAATCCATCATCTGGTTGTAATCAGCAAATGCTTGGTAAATCTCGACTGATGTGAACTCAGGGTTATGTCTTGTGCTAACTCCTTCATTCCTAAAAATTCGCCCAAGCTCATAAACACGTTCAAAGCCTCCTACTACTAACCTCTTTAAATGAAGTTCGGTCGCAATCCTGAGATACAAAGGAACATCAAAAGTGTTGTGATGAGTAATGAAGGGTCTTGCCTCAGCACCTCCAGCTTCTGCTTGCAAAACAGGTGTTTCAATCTCCAAAAAACCTCGATCATCCAACCATCTTCGGATTGCACTAATAGCAAAAGCTCTTTTCTTAAACGTCTTTCTTGAGTCAGGATTCACAATTAGATCAAGGTAACGCTGTCTATATCTCTTTTCTATATCTGAAAGGCCGTGCCATTTATCAGGTAATGGTTTAAGCGATTTTGACAACATCGTCCAGGAATGAACTTTTATAGATAATTCACCACGATCTGTTCGTCTCAAGACTCCTTGCACTCCTAACCAATCGCCTGTATCAACAAAATCTGTAATTTGTTTAAATGCGCCAGGCTCTTCCCCATCAAGACTAAATTGCTGAAGAGTGGCTTTATCCAAAAAAAGTTGAATAGATCCACTTTCATCAGACAAAGTAAAGAAAGCAAGCTTTCCCATAACACGACGAGCAAGAACACGTCCTGCAAGACATACATTAACTTCTCTTTCTTGACCATTTGGCAAATCCTTATGCTCAAGCTGTAACTGAGCAGCAGTAGAAGTAGGTTTAAAGCCAATGGCATAAGGTTCCCTACCAACTTTTTGCAATGAAGCAGCCTTAGCTATACGAGTTTCTCTTAAGTCAGACAAAGGAAAATTAACTGAGATATTTATATTGAGAGTAGTTAGTCAACGGAATAAAAAAAGCAATTTTTTATATTTAAGAGCTAACTGGAGGAAACTCCCCCAACCTCTGAGAAGAGTAACCAATCCCTCTAACAGTAAGAATTAATTCGGGATTTCGAGGATCAGGTTCAAGTTTGCCTCTTAAACGTGCGACATAGACATCAACAACTCTAAGATCGGCAGCTCGACGAGGAGGATATCCCCAAAGCTGTTCCAAAATTTCAGCTCGCGGAACTACCTTCCCTGGATCACGGAACAACAATTCAAGCAAGCTGAATTCTGTATAAGTTAATCCAATTCTCTCTCCACCTCTACTTACCTGCCGCCTATTCGTATCAACCACTAATTCCCCTAATTTCATAACACCTTGACCTGCTGGGATCTCCCTTGGTTCAGCAACAGATGCCCCTGGACCCATCCTGCGTAATATCGTTGCTATTCGAGCTTCTAACTCTTTTGGACTAAATGGCTTAGATAAATAATCATCTGCTCCTAAATCAAGACCTGCCACTCGCTCAGAAATCGCTTCAAGAGCACTAAGAAAGATTATTGGGACAATTGATTCAGCCCTTAATCGCCTGCAAACAGCAAACCCATCCAACTTTGGAAGCATTACATCTAATACAACAAGATCAGGAGATTCCTTATGAAATACATCTAAAGCTTCTTCTCCATCTTTCGCAGAAACTACTGTGTAACCAGATAACTCAAGCCTAGTCACCAAGACTTTTAAAACTGCGGGCTCATCATCAACAACCAAAATAGTTGCATTATTGCGTGATGAAGCTAATACTGGCCCATCATTGCTCTTCTGAAGCATGGATGAACCTTCTTCATACATGAGGATGATCTCTTTCAGCCATTCAACCCTAACCTTACACCCCCAACCCAACGCAATTGCTATAGCTACAAATATAATATTTTTCCAAATTTTTTAATATTTGCCAGGTACTTATACCTACCAGAGCAAACCAGTTGGGCTTTGTTGACTAGGTGAGATGAAAGATTTATTTGAAGCTATATCTTAATTTATTAGTCATGCTCTCCATTTACTTTGCTAAAATTTCCTTTAAAAAAAATATTTAAAGATAGGGTGCAAAGCAATGGAGCAATCAATCCTGAAACGATTGATCCTGCAAGTAAAGTATAAAAAGCCCAAATATTAAAAAAGTTTCCATTCACTTGAAAAGAATTTTGAAGCCATATGCTTAAGCCACTAAGAAAAGAACCAGAGAAAATAAGGGAACCAAGTATAAAACTTTTATTAGAATATTTTCTCTTCCTACCTAAGCAACCCCACCAATAGCCAAGAAATATCAATGCAGGTAACTGTGTAGAGCCATCAAGATTAATTCCATCTAAAACAATCCCTAAGCAAAATCCACCAAATAATCCTGCAGCAGGGCCTTCTTCTAACGCCCAAGGCAATAACCACAATTCAGCCCATCTTGGACCAACTCCAGAAATAGAAAGCCAAGTTGGAGAAACAAGGGTCATAAAAGGTACTAACAACCCTAAAAACTGATATAAGGCTCTTTTCTTATCTCTTTTCATTTCTACTTTGTACTTGAACCCAATCAATAGCTTCTGGCGAAGCAATTAACTGAACAAAAGCATATGGGGCAGGCAAGTTTTGATGATTAATTGACTGAATTACTCCAACTGGAAGATTTGGTGGAGATAGAGTACTAACAGGGGAAGTACTAACAATGTCCCCTAATTCTGCATCAGGGGTTTTTTCTAAAAAATTTAACTGAGGTCGATTAGTACCTACTCCAGTTAAAATTCCATGCACTTTTGAACGCTCTATCCAAACTCCTAGCTTAGTTGCAGGCGCTGTTAACAATCTCACCCTTGAAGTTGTAAGAGTCACAGTTTCAATGAACCCAAGCAACCCTCCAGGACCAAGTACTGCATCTCCTTCCTGTATTCCATCTTTCGCACCTTTGTTTAGCTCCAATTGTTGCCAAAAGTCTCTCGATCTTCTAGAAATCACAGCAGCAGAAACCTGATTCTCTTTACTAGAATTTTGTAAATTTAATATCTCCCTAAGTCGTTGATTGTCTTTTTCTAGTAAATCAATCCTGATTTGTTGCTCCAAATTAATACCATTTACAATCCATTCCCTCTGAGCAGTACCAGGCCAAAAAGGTCTAGAAAGAGTAGAAAAAGCATCAAGGATAAAGGCACCCTTAGAAAAACGAATAAAAAGCAAAAATGTACTTATAAAAAACCAATACCAAAAATTTTTTCTAGACCACCAACGAAAAGCTGCTTTTCGTCGAATATTCACCATAAAATCAGTCTCTTACTGCATTTCTAGCAAAATCTGGAGTATCAACAACTCTTTTCAAACGTCTAAAGTCATCTAAAACATGCCCACAGCCATTGACCACACATAACAAAGGATCTTCTGCTACATGGGTAAAAATACCTGTCTCGTGGCTTACTAGATCACTTATACCTCTTACTAGCGCTCCACCACCAGCAAGCATAATTCCTCTATCAACAATATCTGCTGCCAATTCTGGTGGTGTTCTCTCTAAGACTCTTTTAACCGCCTCAACAATTTTGTTAAGTGGCTCAGACATTGCTTCACGCAGCTCTCCGGCCTGCAAAGTAATCGAACGAGGTAACCCAGAAAGCAAATGAAGTCCTCGAACATCCATTGTTTGCAAGTCAAATTCATTACTGGGAAAAGCAGAACCAATACGAATCTTGATTTCTTCTGCAGTACGTTCACCAACAACCAAATTGTGTACCTTCTTCAAATAAGTTGCAATAGAGTCATTAATCTCATCGCCAGCAACACGAACAGATTCACTGAGCACTGTTCCACCTAAACTTAAAACTGCAACTTCTGTAGTGCCTCCACCAATATCAACGATCATCGTCCCTATTGGCTCAGTTACAGGTAAATGTGCACCAATAGCAGCTGCTACTGGTTCATCTATTAAATGAACTTCTCTCGCTCCTGCAAGACCAGCCTCTCGAACTGCACGACGCTCAACACTAGTAACACCACTTGGTATTCCCACAACTAATCTTGGAGCAAGAATTCCACGTCCTTCATTACATTTTTGAATAAAAGTCTTCAGCATTTGCTCTGCTGCATCGAAATCAGCAATTACTCCATCTCTTAACGGTCTCACTGCTCTAATATTGCCAGGAGTACGGCCTAGCATCATTTTAGCGTCATCACCAACTGCTAGCGGCTCTCCTTCCTCTAGATCCATTGCAACGACAGAAGGCTCTTCTAAGACAATCCCTTTACCTTGTACATAAATCAAGGTATTTGCAGTTCCTAGATCTATTCCAATATCTCGCGATAAACGAAAACGTCTTAAAAGCACGATTCTTTAAAAGAAATGTTGTTAGTAATTAAGAGTATAAGAATCTCCAGGAAAAACAAATCCCCTTTGCAAAAACAACACTTTTCTAATTGCTGAAATACAACGCTATAATTCTAAAAGTCACTCGAGTTGAGTAATGAGTATTAATGCAATTAATCTGGTAGGGAGAGCAGGTAGAGACCCAGAAGTTAGGTATTTTGAATCAGGTAGTATTGTTGCAAATTTGACACTTGCTGTAAATAGACGCAGTAAAAATGAAGAGCCCGATTGGTTTAATTTAGAAATATGGGGTAAACAAGCTCAAATTGCTGCTGATTATGTAAGAAAAGGTTCACTTTTGGGTATAAGTGGTAGTTTCAAATTAGATCAATGGAAAGATAAAACTACTGGGGAAAATAAATCTAAGCCAGTTATTAGAGTTGATAGATTAGATCTTTTAGGTTCCAAAAGAGATTCTATTAATAATGAATCATTTAACAATCAGCAAAATAATAATATTCCATTCTGATTTCTTACTTTTTGAGAAAAAACGAACGTATACATAGCCAAGAAAATGCAATACAAAGTGAAAAAGCCAAGATTAATTTAACTGCCTTAGAAAACGGCTCAATCCAAAGCTCAACTACACTATAACTTTCACCTAAAATTATACCTGCAATAGTTAAAAAAATAATCCATAACAAACTCCCTGCAGTTGTCCAAACAAGAAAAGGTGTTAGAGGCATTGCCTCTATGCCAGCAGGCACAGAAATCAATGTACGTATGCCAGGAATTAACCTTCCCCAAAAAACTAGTGCTGTGCCATACCTAGAAAACCAATTGTGACTTTTGTATAACTCCTTAGATGTAACTCCCAACCATTTCCCATATTTATTAAGCCAAATCTCAATCTTTTCTTCGTTTACTAATCTACCTAATCCATACCAAGGGAATGCACCTAAAATGGTCCCAATAAGTCCAGCAAGAATTACTGGCAAGAAGCTTAGTTGACCTTGAGAAATATAAAAACCACCAAGGGGCATAATTAATTCAGAGGGAATAGGAGGAAATAAATTTTCTAAAAACATGGCAATTAAAATTGCCCCATAACCAATCCACTGATTAGATTCAACGGCATTCCCTATAAGATCAGGTAAAGAAAGTAAGATATCTGCTATATTCATCTATTGATTTTGAGAAAGTAAACTATACTAATAACGATATTGCTCAGTTTTATAAGGACCTTGTAAAGGAACATTAATATAATTGGCTTGTTCTTCAGTGAGTTTTGTTAATTTAGCACCAATTTTATCTAAATGAAGACGAGCAACCATCTCGTCAAGATGTTTAGGTAATACATAAACATTATTTTGATAATCATCTCCTTTAGTAAATAATTCTATCTGAGCTAAAACTTGGTTTGTGAATGAATTGCTCATTACAAAGCTAGGGTGCCCAGTAGCACAACCCAAGTTAACTAAACGACCCTCAGCTAAAAGAATAATCTTGTTTCCATTCGGAAGAGTTATGTGATCAACTTGAGGCTTAATATTCTCCCATTCATATGACTTTAAAGAAGCAACATCAATTTCATTATCAAAATGTCCAATATTAGAAACTATTGCTTCATCCTTCATTCGAATTAAGTGCTCATGACAAATCACTTGAAAATTACCAGTAGCAGTAACAAAAATATCAATTTGGTCAACAACATCATCTAATCGAACAACCCTGTAACCTTCCATTGCCGCTTGCAAAGCACAAATTGGGTCAATTTCAGCAATCATTACTGATGCACCAAGTCCTCTTAAAGATTGAGCAGAGCCTTTACCAACATCGCCATATCCAATAACTAAAGCCACTTTGCCAGCAACCATTACATCAGTAGCTCGCTTAATTCCATCAACCAAAGATTCACGACAACCATAAAGATTGTCAAATTTACTCTTAGTAACTGAATCATTAACATTAATGGCAGGGAATGGAAGCTCACCTGTCTTTTGCATTTGATATAGCCTTGCAACTCCAGTAGTGGTTTCTTCAGTAACTCCCTGAATCATCTCCTTAATTCGCGAGTAAAATAATGGGTCTTCAGACAACTTTTTGCGAATAGACTCAAACAAAGATATCTCTTCTTCATTGGAAGGGTGATCAAGTACTGAAAGATCCTGAGAAGCTTTATCTCCAAGAATGACTAGCCCAGTTGCATCACCACCATCATCCAAAATCATATTCGGTCCTTCCAATGAACCCCACTCAAGGATTCGATGGGTATAAGACCAATATTCTGATAATGTTTCTCCTTTTTTAGCAAAGACTGGTATTCCATTTTTTGCAATCGCAGCAGCTGCATGATCTTGCGTAGAAAAAATATTACAAGAAGCCCATCGCACTTGGGCACCTAATTCCACTAAAGTCTCAATCAATACTCCAGTCTGAATTGTCATATGAAGGCTTCCAGCAATACGAGCACCCTGCAAAGGCTTTTCTTTACTATATTTTTCTCGCAGTGCCATTAAACCAGGCATCTCCTTCTCAGCTATAGCTAGCTCTTTACGACCAAAATCTGCAAGTTCGATATCTGCGACTTCATAAGATGAATCATCAGCTAATTTTGAACTTGATACTGTAGAAGAAACCATAATTAACAAGAAGTAAGGTGTTTCAGAAAATAAAAATTCCCACCATAATCACTAAACACTCTAACGAATCAAGATGGGTTCTTAAGGATTATGCCAGCACAATAAAGTTTGGGGAATCACTAGCACAAGCCCTCTCAAGTACAAAAATTCTCTTACTAGAGGGACCTTTAGGGGCAGGCAAAACATCTTTAGTCAAAGGGATCGGAAAAGGTTTGGAGATAAATGAGCCCATTACAAGTCCTAGTTTTGCTTTGGCTCATCATTATCTCAAAGGGAAAAAGGCATTATTTCATTTAGATCTTTATCGGCTAGAAGAACCAAATGCAGCAAATGAATTATTCCTTCAAGAAGAAGAGATATCTAAACAGTTCAACAGTCTGATAGTTATTGAATGGCCATCACGATTAACTCTTCCAATTGATGATGCTTGTAAAATATCTATAAGTTACTTGCCTGATAAAGGTAGGGAAATTCAACTTATAACTTCATCTAAAGAAGCTAAAAGTTTATCAACTTCTGAAGAACTTGGTTGAGGATCAATTGCTCCTTTTCCACCACACACTAAAGCTCCACATGCAGCTGCAAAACGAATAATTTTATCTGCTTCCAAATTATTTTTAGGATACAAAGAATGCGTTAGAAGTTGAGAAATAATACCCGCTGTAAAACAATCACCAGCGCCAGTGGTATCAACCACTTTAGAAGGGCATACCGCTTCGGTATAACCAGAGAAATCTCCTAATATCCAGCCTATAGGTTGTGCTCCATCAGTGACAATTACACTTGGCCTATTGGGTAAAGATTCTGAAATAGATATCGGATCATCACTGTTAAAAAAACATATCGCTTCTTCTTTAGCAAGTTTAAGAAGCGATGCTTGCTTAAAAAATGGTTTCAATAAAGAGGAAATTTGAAAAGTTGGAGGACTATCTGAATCAAAAGATGAGTCCCAAAAAGTTGGACGCCAATTCAAATCAATTGCAATATTAAGATTATTTCTCTTAGCATTCTCAAAAACCCAAGTAACAGCTTCCCTTGACGATTCTGATGCAAATGGAATAGTGCCAATTAACACCCAAGTTGCATTTTTTGTGAGAGAAGGCCATATCATTTTTATTTTATTTAAGTTCAACTCTTGATCAGCAAATAAATTATTAGATCGTCCAATAAAACCTCCAAAAGAACGCTCTCCATTAATATCTCGATGGACAAGAACAATACGAGTTGGCAATTTATCATTTAACTGTATGCCAGAAGTATTTACACCTCTAGAAGTAAATAAATCAAAAAACTCTTTGCCAATAAAATCATTACCTAAACCTCCAAGAAAAGCTGCATCTACTCCCAAATTAGATAAAGCACATGCAACATTTGCAGGAGCTCCACCTAAGCAATCATCAACATCCTTATCTAAAGCAGGATTACCACCAGGTAAGCCTAAACGATCTATCAAAGCTTCACCAATGCAAATTACTTTAGGGTTATTCATTGTAGTGCTTCCTAAACATTATATGTAAATGCAAAATACCTTAAAAATACAAACCTTATGAGGTTTTCTCAAAAACTAGATAATCTTTTATTGCAGAAATCATTTTTTGATTCGCTGCAGGGAAAGGGTAATTTATTAATTCATAAGGGTGAACCCATTTAGTTTGAACACTGGCTAAAGGCTTGGGATCACCAGAAATTAAATGACATGTATAAACAACAAAGTGCAGCTTCTTGTGGGAATAAAAATGATCAAATTCTAGGAGTTTCTTCCCAATTTTGACCTTAATACTTAATTCTTCAAAAAGTTCTCTAATAACTGTAGTTTCAACAACCTCACCTATCTCTTGTTTCCCACCAGGGAACTCCCACATACCAGCCATACTTTGATCATTTTTCCTTTGGTCAATAAGTACTTGTCCGAAATCGTTGATGACTACACCAATACCAATAACTGAATGTGGCAAAACTTTTCGAGAGGCCTTAACTGGGATTTTAGATGTATTTCCTGCAAGATAAGCAAAACAATATCTTTTCCATGGACAACAAAAACATTTCGGATTCCTGTAGGTACAAATTGTTGCACCTAAATCCATAAGAGCCTGATTAAAATCTCTAGGAGAATCACGATCCAAAAGAAGATCACTCAAATTCCATAACCTTTTCAAATCTGTAGAAAAACTTTCTTGACTCCCGATTAATCTTGTAAGAATCCGTTTAACATTTCCATCAAGCAAAGCTTCAGGAATATTAAAAGCAGAAGAAATGATACTTGCAGCAGTAGTTCGCCCAATCCCAGGTAAAGCAATCCAAGTTTCTATATCCATAGGCCAAGCCTCTGGATTCAAATGATCACTGTCGCGCAATATATTAATTAAATTTTTGGATGTTTGGTGAATTCTGTGAGCTCGTGAGTAATAACCAAGACCCTGCCACTCGATTAGGATTTCGTGATCTAAAGCGCTAGCTAAATCAAACACAGTTGGGAAAACCTTCATCCAGTTTTCCCAATAAGGCAATACAACGTTTAATTGAGTTTGCTGAAGCATTACTTCTGCAATCAAAATTGGATAAACAGGAAGTTTTTCTACTTTTTTAGGCACGCTACCATCTGGTTTAAGCTTCCAAGGGATCCAATGTCGTCCATAAGATGCATACCATTTCAATAGATCAACTCTCATGCTTTCGATCTTTTCAATATTCCCCAGAGTTTTCATGGAGCTATGATCTTGACTAATGCGAATACACATTTTTTGAATTGGAATGGATTAGATGTTGCCTGGAAGAAGCAAGGGAAGTTAACTAACTCCCCTTTATCAACATTATTAATTCATGGTTTTGGTGCTAACAAAGATCATTGGCGTCACAATCAAACTGTCCTTGGTACTATTAGCGACTGTTATTCAATAGATTTAATTGGTTTCGGGGAAAGTAGTCAACCAAATGCATGTATTCAAGGGGAAAAAGAACACCAAAGTAACTTCTGCTACAACTTCGATAATTGGGGGCAACAAATTGCTGACTTTACAGAATTAGTTATTAACCAACCAGTAATACTAATTGGTAATTCAATTGGAGGGATTATTGCACTAAGAGCAGCAAAAATTCTTGGTTCTAAATGTAAAGGAATTATCTTAATAAATTGTGCTCAAAGGTTAATGGATGATAAGCAACTTATAAAACGATCCTTATTTCAAAAAGGTTTAAGGCCTTTATTAAAATTTTTCACTCGGCAAAGATGGCTTAGTAAAAACTTATTTAGGAATGCTGCTAATCCTGATTTTATAAAAAAAGTTCTTCAAAAAGCTTATCCAAGTGGCGCAAATATAAATGAAGAGTTAATTAATATACTTTATCAACCCACTAAGGGAATAGGGGCTCCGGAAGCTTTTCACGGTTTCATAAATATCTTTAATGATTACTTAGCACCTGATCTAATGCAACAACTTGATATACCCATAGATATGATTTGGGGCAAAGAAGATCCTTGGGAACCAATTTCTGAAGCAGAGTATTGGTTCTCATATTTTCAATGTATTCGTTCATTAGAAGTAATCCCTAATTCAGGTCATTGCCCTCATGATGAAAGCCCAGAGCTAGTTAATCCTATTTTATTAAAACTAATTCAAGAAGCTACATAAGCTTCTACAGCATTACTGAATTTCCTAAGTCCTTTAAGTCCATCACGTTCAAGATTTCTTACTCTGTCTCGACTAATGCCCAAAATACGACCAATCCCAGTCAAAGTCATAGGTTCTTCACCAGTTATCCCATATCTCATTCTTAGAACTCTATTTTGTAATTGAGGCAATTTTTGCAAAAGAACTTCTAAGTCTCCTTTCATGCAATCCATTTCAATCTTTTGATTTGGCAAATCAGTTTCTGAAGAAAGTAAATCTAATAAAACCGTATCTTCTCCATCTCCTACCTTCGATTCCAAACTGACCGGCTGACTAGCCCTAAACATTAATTCCTTAACTTCTTCAATTGGGATATCTAAATAAGTTGAGAGTTCTTGCATAGATGGGGTTCTAGCCAACTGCTGGCTAAGTTCTCTTTGTCCTTTCTTCAATTTGTTAAGAACTTCAGTGATATGGATTGGCAAACGAATAATGCGACTCTTTTCAGCAATCGCTCTAGTTATTCCTTGACGAATCCACCAATATGCATATGTGGAAAATTTATACCCTCTTGCTGGGTCAAATTTTTCCACACCTCTCACAAGCCCAATAGTCCCTTCTTGAATTAAATCGAGAAGCTCCATATTCCTCTTTGTATATTTTTTGGCAACGCTTACTACTAACCTCAAATTAGCTGCAACCATTCTCTCTTTCGCGCGATTTCCTCTTCGAAATGTCTTGCGCAAATCTTCAAGCATTATTCCAGCCTCTTTAGCCAATTCTTCCTTGGAAGGTTTTTTACCATTGGCACTTTCTAGCTGCTTTTCCAATTTTTCAAGAGACATCAAATCTTGCACTTGACGTCCTAATGTGATTTCCTGCTCATTTGTTAGGAGTGGAACTCTCCCAATATCCCTTAAATAAGAACGAACTAAGTCGACCTCAGCTACCGATTTCTTGGCTGAAGAAAGCACAGATGATTGATTGGATTTACTTTGAGAACTTGCCACGATTACAACTCTATTGAGTTTTGTAAAGAATATCATTAAGAACTGTAAAGCACAAAGCAATAATCAGGTATTGACTAAGATTAGGTATAAATACCTATAGAAGTCAATTGCCTAGTCTTGTGAGCAACCAAGAAGCTGTTGTGAAATAAATCCAAACACCTGCAACATCAGTTGCTGTAGTAATAAAAGGGGCTGACATTAACGCTGGATCTAATCCCATTCTTTGAAACAATAATGGAAGAGATGCTCCTGCTGTTGCCGCAAGAGTTGTTATCGCTAAAAGGCTTATCCCCACAGCAGTTCCCACTAAAACGCCTTCTCCGCCTTGTCCCAACCACAGTGCACAAGGAACAACAAACAAAAGCATCAACAAGCCAAGCAAAGCTCCAGCAATAGCTTCCCTAAACACAGCCTTCAAAAGTCCCAAAGCCTGAATTCTCTGAGTACTTAAACCTCTAATAACAACAGTTGAACTCTGAGCACCAACATTTCCTCCTGCACCTATAAGGAGGGGTATAAAAGCTGCTAACAATACAACTTGACTGGTAATAGCCTCATTAGTTGCAATTACTTTTGCGGTGAGTCCATTAGCAAGAACCAACACAAATAACCAAACAACTCTCCTACGAGCTACTGCAAACAAATTACTTTGGAAATAATCATCTTCATCACCAGCCTGAACAGCTCCTGCAGCGTAGATATCACGAGTTGCTTCTTGCTCAATAACATCAATGACATCATCAACAGTAACTATTCCAACCAAACGTTTTTCTCGATCAACAACAGGTAAAGCCAAAAAATCATATCTTTGTATCGCCCTAGCAACTTCTTCTTGATCAGTGTCAGTACGAACATTAACCACCTCTCGAGTCATTACATCCCCAACTTTTGTTTCCGGATCAGCAGTCACCAAATCTCTTAAAGAAAGAATCCCTGTCAAGTGTCTCTCTCTATCAGTAACATAAAGACTATATATAGTTTCTGTATAAGGAGCTTGGCGCCTAACAATATTTAGAGCCTCAAATGCAGTGTGAAATTCCTTTAAATCAATAAATTCATTCGTCATTAACCTTCCTGCAGTTTCAGCTTCATATCCCAACATCTGAGCAGTAACACGCCTTTCCTCAGGACTGAGTTCTGCAAGCAATCTTCTGACCACCTTGGCAGGCAATTCGTCAAACAAGCTCACCCTGTCATCAGGGGACATCCTTTCAACTAATTCCAAAACTTCTCCTGATCGAAGTCGATCAAGAAGACTCTGTTGAACCCCAGGATCTAAATATTCATAAACTTCTATAGCTTCATTCTTACTTAATAACCTAAAAGCTAATGCCTGCAATATTTGAGGCAAATTACCTATCGCCTCAGCAATATCAACTGGCTGAACAGGCTCTAGCAACATTTTAACGCCGTCATAGTTACCAGCAGACAGCATGGCTTCAAGTTGCTGAGTTACGACTTCAGCAACAAGCGGGCCATTTACCGATAAGTCACCATCAAGAGATGTTCCTATCCCTTCATTCATTGGTGCACCAAAAGGGCATAAACATCCTATGTCTATAGAGACGCAAATACTTGCTTAATTGTCTTTCCAAGCAAAAAGCCTAACGTTAATGACAAATATCCAGCAATCAAAGTTGAACCAATCAAAGCACTTGCTTCCAAAAATAAACCAC
>QCFE01000009.1 GCA_003278425.1 Prochlorococcus sp. AG-363-B11
GATGGACTAAGCCATTGGTTTGGAGAGGGGATGACAAGAAAACAAGTACTTTATTCACTTTCTATGAAAATAGACCCAGGCGAGGTGGTTTTGTTAACAGGTCCATCAGGCTGCGGAAAAACAACTTTATTGACGCTCATAGGAGCCTTGCGCAAAGTTCAAAAAGGAGAATTGTCTGTTTTAGGTCTCCAGTTGAGAAGTTCTAGAAGGACAACGAGGCAATTTCTTAGGAAAAATATTGGAATGATTTTCCAAGGTCATAACCTTCTTAGATGTCTTACTGCTGAACAAAACGTTCAAATGGGCGCCGATTTATTAAAAGGACTTTCATTTAATCAACGCAGAGACAATGCCAGAAATTGGTTAAGAGAAGTTGGTCTTGAAGACCAAATGGACAAACTTCCTCATGATTTATCGGGAGGTCAAAAACAGAGAGTTGCTATTGCTAGAGCACTTTCCGCAAGTCCAAAGCTATTACTTGCAGATGAACCAACTTCGGCTCTTGATAGTGTGACGGGCCGTGAAATAGTGTCTTTACTTAAGCGTCTTGCAAGAGAACAGAATTGTTCTGTCTTAATGGTTACACATGATCCAAGAATTCTTGATGTAGCAGATCGTCTTTTAAAAATGGAAGATGGCAAGATCTTGCCGGTTGTTGAGTAGGCTATGTGAATAAACATTTTTTCTAGGATTATGTCAAAGCGACGAAATCTCAAAAAAGAGAAACAAGAAAGGAATCGTGCATATGCCAGGAAGTTTAAAAAACGTAAGCTTCGTTCTGATGGAGCGGGTGCTGGCAACGGAGTTACAGGTACAGCAAATAATGGTGGAGCTGCTGATTAGTTAGCTTTTTATTTTGTCAAATAAAAATAATTAGCTTTCGGAGAAGATATGCAGAAAGTCATTGTAAAAACCAGGGGTCATTAGCATGTTTATAAGTATTGTCATACCAACATATAATCGTTTGCCGATTCTAGAGAAATGTTTATCAGCTCTGGAAAGTCAGACAGATTCTGAATATTTTGATGATTTTGAAATAATTGTTGTTGATGATGGATCTGATGATGGCACTGTACCTTGGTTAGAAAGTAATTCTGACTTCTTTCCACATTTACGTCTAATAACACAAGAACACGGTGGTCCAGGAATAGCTAGAAATAAAGGAGTTGCGCATTCAAAAGGTAATGTAATTGTCTTCATTGATAGTGATTTAGTCGTTACAAACTCTTTCCTCGAGAATCATTCATTTGCTTTGCAGAATGCTTGGATAAATAATGGTAATAGGCTATGCTTTACTTATGGAGCTGTCATAAATACAGCTAATTTTGAGAATCCTACATCTGAACCACATAAATTAAGTGATCTTTCCTGGGCTTATTTTGCAACTGGAAATGTTGCTATTGATAAAAATACTTTAGTAAAATCTGGACTTTTTGACCCTTCTTTTAGGCTATATGGCTGGGAAGATTTAGAACTTGGCGAACGTTTAAGGAAGATGGGCACAAAATTAATACGATGCCCAAAAGCAGTTGGCTATCACTGGCATGCACCCTTTAACTTAAATCAAGTAAACTCTTTAATTAGAGTGGAGAGAGAAAGAGCTAAAATGGCAATAATTTTTTATCGTAAACATCCTACTACTAGAGTTCGTTTTATAATTCAATACACTTTATTCCATAGATTACTATGGGAAACTCTAACTCTTTGTGGAATACTTAATGAGTTAACCCTACGCCCTTTATTGAAATTTTTAATTCAAAAAGGTTTTCCAGGCTTGGCAATGGAACTCTTTCGAATTCCTTTAAATCTTATTTGTGTAAGGCAAATTTATCGAGAAGCAAAAATTAAGGGCTTTTCTTGATCTGATGTTTTGAGGAATGCTAAATTGAGATGGTAATAAAACTCCGCACATCTGGCTGTTTCGGGTGATCAAAGACTTTTAATTAATTTTAAGAGATTTGTATCCCTGTCAGGTGGAGGCCAACCCGAAACCTTTAAAAAATGGCTGTTGTAACTCTTTCAGAGATGATGGAGGCTGGTGCACATTTTGGACACCAGACCAGAAGATGGAACCCTAAAATGTCTCGATACATTTATTGTGCGAGAAATGGAGTGCATATCATTGATCTAGTTAAAACTGCAGTATGCATGAATAGTGCATACAAGTGGACAAGGAATGCGGCTAGAAGTGGAAAACGATTTTTATTTGTAGGGACAAAAAAGCAAGCTTCTGAAGTAGTTGCTCAAGAAGCAGCAAGATGTGGTGCTTCTTATGTTAATCAGCGTTGGTTAGGGGGAATGCTTACTAATTGGACAACAATGAAGGCACGGATTGATCGCCTTAAAGACCTTGAGCGTATGGAGTCAAGTGGAGCTATTGCTATGAGGCCTAAGAAAGAAGCCTCTGTTCTTAGGCATGAATTAGAACGCCTTCAGAAATACCTTGGTGGGTTAAAGGGAATGAAACGTTTACCAGATGTTGTTGTTTTGGTCGATCAACGTAGAGAAACCAATGCAGTTTTAGAAGCTAGAAAGCTTGATATCCCTTTGATATCAATGTTAGATACTAACTGTGATCCAGACTTGTGCGAAGTTCCAATCCCTTGTAATGATGATGCTGTCAGATCAGTTCAACTTGTTCTTGGGAGACTTGCAGATGCAATAAATGAAGGTCGCCATGCCTCAAATGAGCAGCGTGGAAGACAAAAATATTCCTAATAATTTTTATTTTCGGCTTTCCGTTGCCTTAAATATAAAAACGGTATTTTCCCTATTTTCTTCTCAATAAAAAACATGGCTGATATAACAGCAAAGCTTGTTAAGGAACTCCGAGACAAGACAGGTGCAGGAATGATGGACTGCAAGAAAGCACTGGCCGATACAGATGGTGATATATCAAAAGCAATTGAATGGTTGCGCCAAAAAGGAATAGCAAGTGCTGAGAAAAAGTCTGGACGAGTTGCAGCTGAGGGAGCTATAGGAAGCTATATTCACACTGGAGCAAGAGTAGGTGTTCTTGTAGAGGTTAATTGTGAAACTGATTTTGTAGCACGAGGTGAATTGTTTCAGGGTTTACTTCGAGATGTGGCTATGCAGATAGCAGCCTGCCCTAATGTTGAATATGTCACCGTTGAAGATATTCCTAAAGATATAGTTGAGAGTGAGAAATCTATAGAATTGGGTAGGGATGATTTGGCTGGAAAACCAGAACAAATTAAATCAAAAATTGTAGAAGGTAGAATAGCAAAGAGACTTAAGGAATTAGCATTAGTTGAACAACCTTTTATAAGAGATAGCTCAATATCTGTTCAAGAACTTGTAAAACAAGTTGCTGGTCAGATAGGAGAGAACCTAAAAGTTCGAAGGTTTACTCGTTATACTCTTGGGGAAGGGATAGATGTTATGGAATCTGATTTTGCTGCAGAAGTAGCATCAATGTCCTCATAGAAAAGTTGACTCCTAATTTTAATAATAACTCCACTTATGATCCTTCTAGGCAGTTGGAGCTTATAAATTTAAAGTGCATTTCTCTAGGTCCAGATATTTATAAGTCTTTAGCTTTTTATCTACAACTAGTTAGGTCAATACTTCCAATTGCTATTAAAGATGCTATTTATCAGTTAATTATTTCTAATAAAAATAGCATAGGCACCCTAACTCTAGGTTCTAAAAAGGATACTTTTTATGAAAGGGTTGATGCGACTTTATCCAATTGCCTTTCTTTATTGACAGTTGAGAATTTAAATGCTTTGGCAGAAAAATTAGATAAGGATAGGCAAATGGAAAGTAATGATTTAGTAAATTCTTCCAATGAGTCATCAGATAAAATTGGAACTAACCTTTCTAACGAATTGGCAAGTAACTCTATTTCAGTTGACTTAAGTTATTCATTGCCTACTGACAGTCAGATTGATCTTAAATCATGGGATTCGAATTCTGATAATTTAAATTCTCTTAATTTTAATTTTGAGGATATTGTTGATCAATCTAAGGAGATTGAAGAATATGATGACGAAGTGATTGTCGAGGAATGTGGCGAATTGAATGATAGTACTACTGATTCATCAACAGAAAAAAAAGATATCGACTTGTTAAAATCTATTTTTAAATTAGCAGGTAATATTTCTTCACCAGTTTCCAAGGAATTGCATGATAAGGATAATAGTAATTCGCAAGATGATGATGAGATTATTTATGAGAATATTAACGAAATTGATTCCTTCTTGCCACAAACTCCCCAGGATTTATGTAATTGGTTATTAACTATAGATGAAGCTCTATTAAGGAGGCTAAGAAATCTTTCTCATTTAATTAACATTGAATTAATTCGTGTGGGGATAATTAATAGCTTTCTTCCTACCAATCTTTTAGATGCCGTTTTGGCTGGTCAGATCGCTTCGATAAATGCTCCCTCAAACATTCTTAAGCTTCGCTTGCCTATTTCATCAGCTTCTAATAATGAAATAGATATCGAATGTCTCTTAGTTAGACCATCTGAATTAGAATTTGATCACATAAAGCTTAGGCAATGTAGACAGAAAATTACACAGCAAAGAAATGTTTTGCTTAAATTGATTCGTCAACAACGCTATTGGCAAAGTCAGTCTCTCGCAAAGGAAGTTAAAGAGCAGTGGTGGAGGAATTCTCAAGCCAATCAAATGAAATCTCCATAAAGCTCGTTAATGAGTTAAATGAATGGGTTAGGCCTTTACAAAAGGCTTTAACAATCGAAGCTGATAATGGATTTAAGAATTTATATGGAAGAATCGAACACTTTAATAGTTTTGTCCTCAGAGAAATTAGATCTTTCAGATCACCTCTTTTTGATGATGAGGTTTACCAAAAACTCAATAAATTAGCAGATTTATTTGATGAATATCCTATGCTTCAATTTTCTAACAGGCGTAGGCTAGTAATTGATACAAGAAAATTTCTCTATCGTTTAAGTAAAGATTATCTTAGTCGAGCTCCATTAGCTCCTCCTAAGTTGAGGTTAGATAATATTGTTCATGGACAACAAAAAATTCATAAGGCATCTAAAGGATCTGTTTCTCTAGAGAGTTCCTTGAGAGATGTAAAGGGCATTGGACCCAAAATGATTGAATGTTTTACGACATTAGGACTGTTAAGTGTTAAAGACCTTCTATTGTATTTCCCTAGAGATTATGTTGACTATTCTTCTTTAAAGCGAATAAGCTCACTAGAGCCAGGAGAAACAGCTACTGTTGTAGCGACAATTAGGCGTACAAATTCCTATACAAGTCCACGTAACCGTAATTTATCTATTGTTGAATTTCATCTTCAAGATGTCTCTGGCAGAATAAAAGTCACTAAGTTCTTTGTTGGGAAACGTTTTTGTAATAGGTCTTTTTTAAAGAAGCAAGAGTCTTTTTTCCCAAAAGGTGCTTTGGTTGCAGTTAGTGGTTTAGTAAAGGACTCAAAAGGTTTTGGGAAGTCTTTTACTGATCCGATTATTGAGGTCTTAGAAAGTCAGTATGCTTTAGTTAAATCAAAAAGTATAGGCCGCCTTTTGCCCGTATATCAGTTAACAGATGGAATTACAGCAGAGCGTCTTAGAAGTATTATTCAATCTTTAATTTCATGTTCAACGTCTTGGGAAGATCCACTACCTCTTAATACACTTAATTCACTTTCTCTTATGCAGAAAAGTGAAGCTATATATCAAATACATCTTCCTTCGTCTGCAGAATCTTTGAAAGCTGCAAAACGCAGACTTGTTTTTGAGGAATTTCTTTTTTTACAATTAGGTCTTTTGAGGCGTAGGCTAGAACTTAAGGAATCCATAGCTCCAGAGTTAGCTACTAGTAATGCTAATAAAGGTTTAGTTAGTCAATTTCTATCGCTTCTACCTTTTTCTCTAACCAAGTCTCAGAAGGAAGTTTTGAAGCAAATTGAAAGAGATCTTTCTTTATCAAAACCAATGTCTCGCTTAATTCAAGGAGATGTTGGGAGTGGTAAAACAGTGGTAGCAATTGCCACTCTCCTAACTGCTGTTGAGTCTGGTTGGCAAGGAGCACTTATGGCACCTACTGAGGTTCTTGCTCATCAGCACTATATTACTCTCTGCAAATGGATGCCGCAGTTACATGTCACTGTGGAACTGCTCACAGGATCGACTTCATTAAAGGAGAGGAAAAGAATTCTCGCAGATCTTGCAACTGGTAATTTGAAGCTACTTGTTGGTACGCATGCTCTTATAGAAGATTCAGTATCCTTTTATCGTTTAGGCCTCGTCATTGTAGATGAACAGCATCGATTTGGAGTTAATCAAAGGAATCTTTTGATTAATAAAGGTCTACATCCTCATCTTTTAACAATGACTGCAACACCAATACCAAGAACATTAGCTCTATCTATCCATGGTGATCTAGATGTTAGCCAGATCAGTGAACTACCACCTGGGAGAATGCCTGTAAAAACCCTCTTGCTCTCATCCTCTGAGAGGAGACGAGCATATGACATTATTAAGGAAGAAATTGATAGAGGTTTACAAGCATATGTGGTACTTCCATTGGTTGATGAATCCGAAAAATTAGATCTTCGTTCAGCTATAGATGTATATGAAGAATTATCTACTATCGTTTTTAAGAATTATAAAGTTGGTCTTTTACATGGACGAATGCAAAGTAGTGAGAAGAAACATATTATCAGTGATTTTTCATCGAATATGCTTCAAATACTTGTTTCAACAACTGTCATTGAGGTAGGAGTGGATGTCCCATCTGCTACTGTTATGGTAATTGATCATGCTGATAGATTTGGCTTAGCTCAATTACATCAATTACGTGGGCGTGTTGGGAGAGGGACAAGAAAATCTAAATGCATACTTATTGATAGTGCAAGCTCAGAGGCGTCAAAAAATAGATTAGACGTATTAGTGAAGTCAAATGATGGATTTGAAATTGCCGAAATTGATTTACGATTACGTGGACCTGGACAAGTTTTGGGGACTAAACAATCAGGACTTCCAGATTTTGCATTGGCAAACTTAGTTAATGATGAAGGTATCCTTGAATGTGCCAGGAAAGAAGCCTCTCAAATTCTGGAAAATGACCCTCAACTAAAAGACAATATTTTATTGGGAAGGATGTTGAATGATTTCTGGACTAAGCTTGTCTCTAGAACACAACTAAACTAAAAAACACTTATAATTTTTAATTAAGGGTTTAATGAATTAGCTAAAGTAACTATCTTTTATTTAAAGTTGTTTTTTATTATTATAACCAGTGTTAAAGGAATGGAATAAAATACCAATTTTGTTCTCTATGGAACCTCTCATAAGGTTCCCAAAAGAAATTTACTGTCTTGAGCCACATGCATATGAGTCACTAGGTGCCCCTTATGGTGAGTCTGCTTCTCCCTGGATGTTAAGAAAAGGAGTTTTAAGACGTTTACTAATTGCTAATGATTACCTTAAGGAAATTCAACCTCAGTTCCGCCTAGCTGTATTTGATGCATGGCGTCCTATTAGAGTTCAGAAATTTATGTATGACTATACAATAGAACAGGAATGTCTTTCTAAGGGCCTCGACCCTAACTTAGATAAAGGTTCTGCTGAGTTGGAAGATATTGTTAAACTAGTTAGTAAGTTTTGGGCATTACCTACTTTGGATAAATCAATGCCACCACCTCATAGTACTGGTGGTGCTATTGATTTAACACTGGCAGCAATTGATGGTCACCTCTTAGATATGGGAGGAGACATAGATTATATAGGACCTGTTTCTGAGCCTGATTACTATTTACATAGCGCCCAGCATGGCAATGATTCTTCTGCGAGTATTTGGCAATTGCGAAGAACTCTTTTAGCTAAAGTGATGAAGTTTTCCGGATTCGTTCAGCATCCAAATGAATGGTGGCATTTCAGTTATGGTGATCAACTATGGGCTTGGTCTAGTAATGCAAAGGCAGGATTCTATGGAGCTGTGGATGACTCAGAGAGTAACTTCATTATTGATTGATCATTTAAGTTAAAAATGTAGTCACCAAAACTTTTTGATTGATTGTTGTTCCTCCAGGCAACAAACAAAGGTTTTAGTGTTTGTTCAAGATGGTCTATATGCACTTTCTGAAGAAATGGTTTTGCTAATCTTTGCAAATTTGGGCTGCCTCCTAGCCAAAGTTGATATTGATTAATACCACTACCTACTAATGCTATTTCTGCCATATATGGCCTTGCACAGCCGTTAGGACAACCTGTAACTCTCAAGAGGATTGATTTATTTATTCCCAGTTGTTTTAATTGAGTTTCTATTCGTTTAATTAGCGTGGGGAGGAATCTTTCCGCTTCAGTAATTGCGAGGCCACATAAGGGTAAGGCTGGGCAAGCTATGGCATGTCTAGCAACACTGTTATGCGATGGAGGTTTTTCTATACCGATCTCAAGAAGTTCATTTTTTATTGAAGAGCGTTGGTAACTTCCTATATTACAAAGCAAGAGATCTTGATTTGGTGTTAACCTTAGATCTAATTGAAATCTTTCAACTAGGGATCTTACTTTTTCCTTGGTTATACCTGAAAGCCTGCCTGATAAAAGAGGGATACCTACAAACCATAACCCTGGGGATTGCTTATGCCAACCAAGGTAATCTTTAAGCTTTGCTGGGGGTTCGGGATATGGAGCTTCAATTCTTTTCTTGAAATATTTTGTTCTAAGTATATCTTTGAACCATTTGAGACCTTTAGTATGTAGTAGATACTTCATGCGAGCATTTTTTCTTAGTTTTCTATTTCCATAGTCTCTTTGAAGGGCAAGTATTGATTGAACTAAGTCTAAAATATCTTCTTGTTTAACATAACCGAGTAGATCAGCAGCTCTAGCAAAAGTAGTATCACTATTATGCATTCTTCCCATCCCTCCACCTACATAGACATTGCATCCTTTTATGTCACCATTTTGCTTTGTAAAAACGACTAGACCTATGTCATGAGTTAGAAGATCAACAGAATTGTCTCCAGGGACAGTGACGGCACACTTAAACTTACGAGGCAAATATGTTTCACCATAAAGAGGTTCTTTAGAATGACCGCTAAAAATTCCTTTTGAACGTTGTGCTTTTCTAATAGTTTGAATTTTTTTTGAATAAGAAATTTTGAACGATAGATCTCCATCTGCCCATAGTTCAAGATAGGTATTTTCAGCAGAAACAGGAGTAAGTAAATCTGCGATTTCATGTGCCAAGGCTCTTGCTGCTGGGTAACCATCGTTTTTGTAAGGTGCAGCAGGTGCCATTACATTCCTATTAATATCTCCGCAAGCAGCAAGTGTTGATCCCATTGAGGTGACAATTTTGTTTATGACTTCTTTTAGGTTTTCCTTCCGAATACCATGCATTTGGAATGCTTGTCTTGTCGTAGCCCTTAATGTCTTGTTGCCAAGTCGATTTGATAATTCATCTAGGGCAATAAATAATTGAGCAGGTATATAACCTCCTGGACTTCTAAGTCGAAGCATCATTTGCCAGTCTTTTTCAGAACCTTTATTTCGTTTTTCTCTATTATCTTGCTGATAACTCCCGTGAAACTTGAGAAGTTGCACAGCATCGTTGGTAAAATTATTTGATGTGTTTTTTAGCTCTGATTTCAGAGGATCTGCAAGAAAATTGCTATCAGCTTTAAATTGTTCAAATTTAGAACGATCCTGTCCATTGGCAACACATGGGTAAAGACCTGAGTCATCTAAAAGATTAGGTTTTGTTCCTTCTGTTTTCACGAATTAATTTTTTTGACCACCGTATCTAAACGAATCATACTTTTTAATTGTATCTTCAATACACTATTAACGAACATTTTTTATTTTTGTGTCTAACTTTTTACTTGAGATTGGCACTGAGGAACTTCCTGCGGATTTTGCCAGATTAGTTATTTGTCAGTTAGAGCAATTAGTACGAAATGATCTTAAGGACGGCCGGCTTGAGTTTGACGATATTTATTGCTCAAGCACCCCTAGACGCATATTTGTCATTGTTAATTCATTAGCTGACTTTTCAGAAAACTTTGTTGATGAACGCAAAGGTCCCCCCTCATCAAAAGCATTTAAAAATGGAAAACCTACAGAAACCGCAATTGGATTTGCTAAAAGATATGGTCTATCTTTAGATGATCTTGAAATAAGAAATACTCCTAAGGGTGAATTCGTCTTTGGAAGAATATTTGTAAAGGGGGAGCCTTCTGAAAATCTGATAGTTGGATTAATCCCTAAATGGATTAATAGCATTCAAGGTAGACGATTTATGCGCTGGGGCGAAGGGGACGTAAGGTTCTCTCGTCCTATCAGGTGGATCCTTGCGTTTTTAGATGCTAAAACTATTAATTTGACACTTTCAGAATCTGATCCTCCTATTGTTTCCACCTGCACATCAAGAGGACACAGACTGCTAAAAAAAGAGGTGCCTATTGCTTCTTCTGATTGTTATGTTGAGACGATGAGAACTGCAGGGGTAATTGTTAGGCGGGATGAGAGACTCTCTTTGATAAAGGATTTGGTAAGAAAGGCTTCAGAGGAGTTGGACTCTAGAGCTGATTTAACAAGTAATCTGTTAAATGAACTAACTGATTTAGTTGAGACACCAACTTCCTTAATTGGAGAATTTAAGAAATCTTTTTTAGACCTACCTTCAGAAGTCCTTACTACAGTGATGAAGGTTCATCAACGATATATTCCACTTTTTTATAATGATGTTGTGATAGACCCTCTTGCTTTGGATGCCAATCAGATTCTTTTACCTCGCTTTATTTGTATCTGCAATGGGTTACCTGAGGCAAATGATTTAATCAGAGAAGGAAATGAGAAAGTCTTGAGAGCTAGATTTTCTGATGCAGAATTCTTTATTAAGGCTGATCGCTCCTTAAAAAGTTCAGAAAGAAGGGAGAAATTGAGCAAAGTAACATTTGCTGATGGTTTAGGGACATTGCTAGATAGACAGAAGCGAATTGAATGGCTTTCTGGAATCTTTTTAGATTACTTCTCAGAGGATTTATCAGAGTTTGATTCTCAAACTTTGAAAAGAGCTGCATACTTCTGCAAGCATGATCTGGTAAGTCAAATGGTTGGTGAATTTCCAGAACTTCAAGGCATCATAGGAGCTAAATATCTTCTTGCAGAGGGAGAATCTAGAGAGGTCTCATTAGCTGTTCTGGAGCAATACTTGCCTCGTGGACATGGAGATGACTTGCCTAAATCCTTTGCTGGGTCTGCACTTGCTTTAGTTGATAGATTGGAACTTTTGTTAAGCATTTTTGCAAAAGGTGAAAGACCAAGCGGTTCTTCTGACCCTTATGCTTTACGCAGGGCTGCTAATGGTGTCATTCAGATTATTTGGAATCAAGATTGGAAGGTTAATTTAGTCGCTTTATTTTCTTGTTCCATAGAATATTTGACTGAAAACCTTATTTCCCTAGATGTAGATCCTCAATTGCTTTTGAATGATCTGCTGCATTTCTTTCATCAGAGAATTTCCAGTCTATTAGAAGAAGCAGGTTTTGATATTGATATCGTTCATGCCGTATCAGGAGAGACGATTAAAAGTAAACGTCTTCTATTAGATCCAACAGATACACTCAGGAGAGCATCGTTGTTAGCTGAAATGCGGGCAAACAAGAAATTGTTAGCTATTCACTCTGTAGTTAACAGAGCATCAAGATTAGCTCAGAAAAATGATTTATCTCCTGATGTACTTAGTGCTTTAGAGGTAGTAGATCCAGATTTGTTTGAAAAGAAAAGCGAGGAAAGAATGCTTGAAATCATTAATTCACTTGAGCCAATAGCAAAAAGCAACTCTTCTGAGCGTTATAGAAAGCTTGTTGAAGGTTTGGTTGATGGAGCTGAGGCTCTTTCAAACTTTTTTGATGGTGAAGAGAGTGTTTTAGTCATGGCTGATGATGAAAATATTCGTAAAAACAGACTTAACCTATTGTCAGTTCTAACAAATCAGGCACAACTTATCGCAGATTTTAAATTTTTGGTTAATTAACAAAAGTAGACTAATTATTAATTGTCTGTTTTTTTGTTTCCAACTTTGATTCCACCTTTAATGGTGCTTACAGCTAGCATCTTATTGACTTCATCTTCTTCTCTAACAGTACTAGGAACAGGTTTATATGTTTTTGGTGCAAGAGCTCTTCCTCTTAGTACAGAACCAAGTGTCATGAATGTAAGCTTTAATTGTTGCAGTGGTTTCATTGCAACAACAGTTTTGTATAGATAGCTATCAAAGGTTAGACGTTGAACGTCAAGATCATCACACATTTCAACGAACGCCTCACGGGCACCGTCATTTGAATAGAAGATATTCTGAAGGATCTCAAGAACTTTGTAGGTTGCACCATATTTTTTATCCCATTTTTTTATGTATTGCTTAAGATCTCCTTCTGTTGGAATCTTAACCCCAGATTGACTTGCACTTACAATTTCTTCTGCGCACATGCGGCCACTTTTTGCTGCAAAATAAATTCCTTCACCTGAGCTCTTTGTTACATAACCAGCCGCATCACCAACCAAGGCCATTCTTCCAACAACGCGTCTTGGCCTAGGGTGTTCTGGTATTGGATGAGCTTCTACTTTTATAACTTCTCCGTTAACAAGGCGTTTCTTTGCACGTTCTCTTACTCCTTCTTGTAGATCCTTTATAAGAGATTGATTTTTTTGCATTGTTCCTGTTCCAACTGCTACATGGTCATATTTGGGAAATACCCACCCATAAAAATCTGGTGAAACATCTGTCCCTACATACATTTCAGCTAAGTCTTGGTAATAGCCCATCTCTTTTTCCGGAAGCTTTATTCTTTCTTGAAAAGCAATCGCAACGTTGTAATCACCAGCATCCATTGCTTTTGCTACTCGGCTATTAGCCCCATCTGCACCAATAATTAGATCAACTTCTAATGTTTTAGCTTCTCCTTTAGATTCCCCACTAGAGTAATCGGAATAACTAAGTTTATAGGGCCCCTCTTTATTTGTACCTGTATCTATCTTGGTGACCAGTCCATTAACTAGATTTGCACCTAATTCAGCTGCTCTATCTCTCATAAAGGCATCCATGACTTCTCGTCTACACATCCCGATA
The DNA here is from genome assembly GCA_003278425.1 of Prochlorococcus sp. AG-363-B11. Taxonomy (GTDB): domain Bacteria; phylum Cyanobacteriota; class Cyanobacteriia; order PCC-6307; family Cyanobiaceae; genus Prochlorococcus_E. Next base: position 13,086 of record QCFE01000009.1, read on the forward strand.
TACTCGTTTTCAGTTTTTCCATAAACCTTATCAAGGCTGATATCCACCTCTCTATTAGAAGGAGAAATCATTCGCATGTTCCTAACCTTCCTATCAATGATTGAGTCAGGGAGATCAAATTCAGAAACCATGCATAAAGGAATTGCTCCTCCACAAGGCTTGGCATTGTCAAGCTTCCTTTCGAAAATCCAAGTTTTGATTCCTGCTTTTGCAAGGATTTCAGCTGCACAGGAACCACTTGGGCCTCCACCGATCACTGCAACACGCAACATCTTTTTTTGGTCAATTTTTATATTCTTATTTTAAAACCTACATCAAGAAGATTTACTGTATGAACTAGTTAGCTAAGACCGTTACGATCGAAATAGGATTTGATTTTTTATTTTGTGAGTAGAGCAGAACGCTCTAAAGCTAATAATAATGGCGAGATCCCACTCGCAAGAAGGTTTAAACCTGTTAGAGGGGCTTTTAGTGCCAGGTTTAAGTATCTATTTTTCGGATCACTTTTCTTAACCTTAATTTCACTTTTTATTACTATTACATCAAATTCTTTTGAAAGATTTTCAATTGCAGCGAGACAAAAACATCTGAATTCATTGATTTCATCAGACGGACTTTTATTGGGCCATTTCCCTTATCCTGAAGCTTCAAGTGGTGAACTGGTGGTCGCCTATGCGGGTTTGAAGCTGCATCGAGATACTTTTATAGCTTTAAGGGATATGAGAGCTGCTGCCGCTTATGATGGGGTTAGCTTGGTTTTGTTGAGTGGTTATCGTTCTATAGATCTTCAGGAAGAAATCTTTTACAAAAATAAATCACTCCGAAATCAAATTGCAATTGAACGGGCAAAGGTCTCTGCGCCACCTGGATATTCTGAGCACAGTACTGGATATGCAATTGATCTAGGTGATGCAACTATGCGAGAAACAGATTTTGAAGAGAGTTTCGAAGGGACACCCGCATTTAAATGGCTGAATAGAAATGCCGCAAAATTTCACTTCGTGCTTTCATTTCCAAAAGATAATTCTCAAGGTGTAAGTTATGAGCCATGGCATTGGCGATATGAAGGAACAGTTGATGCTTTAAGGAAATTTGAACCTGCCAATAAGAGACTTCGCCAAGAAAGAAACTCTAAAAGTAAGTAGCTCCCTATGTATGAAATCACTCAAAAGGGATACCTTCAATATCTATGCTTTGTTAAGCTCTTCTTTCTTTTTAGAGCTGATTTTTTAAATGATTTCTAATCAACAAGCTCTTAGGAATATCGCAATTGTTGCCCATGTGGACCATGGAAAAACAACTCTTGTAGATGCTCTCTTAAGTCAGTCGGGAATATTTAGAGATAACGAGGCAGTACCAACATGTGTAATGGATTCCAATGATTTAGAACGAGAGCGAGGCATTACAATACTTTCAAAGAACACTGCAGTTATATACAACGAAACAAGAATAAATATCGTTGATACACCTGGACACGCTGATTTTGGCGGAGAAGTTGAAAGAGTCCTTGGAATGGTTGACGGTTGTTTGCTGATTGTTGATGCGAACGAAGGTCCTATGCCTCAAACTCGTTTTGTTCTCAAGAAGGCACTTGAGCAAGGACTTAGGCCAATTGTTTTTGTAAATAAGATTGATAGGGCAAGAGTGGATCCAGAGACTGCAGTTGATAAAGTTCTAGATCTTTTTATTGAACTTGGTGCTGATGATGATCAATGTGATTTTCCTTATTTATTTGGAAGTGGAATAGGAGGTTACGCAAAACCTGATATGGCAACAGAAAGTGAAAATATGAAGCCCCTTTTTGATGCAATTATCCGACATGTTCCGCCACCTATCGGAGACCAATGCAAACCTTTACAATTACAAATTACATCTTTAGATTATTCAGATTTTCTTGGCAGAATTATAATTGGACGGGTTCATAATGGTGTTATTAGAAGTGGTCAAAGAGCTTCACTTATTAAAGAGAATGGGAAGATAAAGCAAGGGAAAATAACTAAGTTGATGGGTTTTGAAGGGTTAAAAAGAATTGAAATAAATGAAGCATTTGCTGGAAATATTGTCGCAGTTTCTGGATTTGATGATGTTAATATTGGCGAAACAATAGCTTGCCCTGATGAACCAAATGCTCTCCCTTTAATTAAAGTTGATGAACCAACTTTACAAATGACCTTCGTTGTAAATGACTCACCATTTGCAGGAAAAGAAGGAAAGTTTGTTACAAGTAGACAGTTAAGAGAAAGATTATTTAAAGAACTACTTACAAATGTCGCCCTTCGAGTAGATGAAACTGACTCGCCAGATAGATTTGCCGTTTGTGGTAGAGGAGAACTCCACTTAGGGATATTGATTGAAACAATGAGAAGAGAAGGTTATGAGTTTCAGGTCTCTCAACCTCAGGTTATTTTTAGAACAATTGAAGATATAAATTGTGAGCCAGTAGAAACATTAGTCCTGGATGTACCAGAAGAATCAGTAGGTACATGTATTGAGAAACTTGGAACTAGAAAAAGTGAGATGCAAAATTTGGTTAATACAAATGATGGGCGAACTCAGTTGGAGTTTTTAATCCCTTCTAGAGGTTTAATAGGTTTTAGAGGTGAATTTATTCGGGCAACAAGAGGAGAAGGAATTATGAGTCATTCATTTTTTGAATATAGACCTATGTTAGGAGAATTTGAGTCTAGGAGAAATGGTGTATTAATTTCTTTTGAAGAAGGCGTATCAACTTTCTACTCTTTAAAAAATGCAGAGGATAGAGGGCAGTTTTTTATTAATCCAGGAACAAAAGTATATAAAGGAATGATCATTGGTGAACATAATCGACCCCAAGACTTGGAAATTAATATATGTAAATCAAAACAGCTAACTAATATGAGATCAGCTGGTGCAGAAGAGCTTGATAGTTTGCAATCGCCTATAGATATTACTTTAGAACGAGCACTAGAATATATTGGACCTGGGGAAATGCTAGAAGTGACCCCTGAGTCAATTAGGCTTAGAAAGATGCCTGATAACAAGAAAATAAAGCGTTAGACTTTTTATGAATAATTTCATTCCTTTCAGTAATGCAGATGAATCATTTGAGAATGCAATAGAGTTATTTAATAATCAGGAATGGTATTTAGCTCATGATGAACTAGAAGCTATTTGGCATAAAACAGATGGGAAGGAAAGAATAACTATTCAAGCTATTTTACAGATTGCTGTTGCCCAGGTTCATCTATCAAATGATAATTATAATGGGGCTACTATCTTGTATGGAGAAGGCTTAGGTAGACTCAATAATAACAAAGTCCCAGACTTGGGCTTGGATCTTCACGAATTTATTAAGGCTATAAAAAAAAGGCTATTAATTTTACAAGTTGGTGGAGATTTGACCGACATCTGTCTTCCAAAGTTGATTAGAAAATGCAAAACTAAACCACTTTTTAAGTAATTAAATTTTTACTAGTTTGAAACTTTTTACTGATACTCTAAACCCTTTGATATATAATTATTAAATAGTTTGAGAAGGTATTTCTTTAGAATTAAATTGCTATTAACTAGTTATACTGAAAAGAGTGAGAGCGGGCCCCTTTTTTGCTGACCTGTAGCTGCTCCTCAAGATGAATAACTTATGATCAAAATATATACTCCAAAAAGGATTAATTCTTTCTTCTGCTAGTTATGAGTCTTATCCTTGATCAAGTCTCATTATCGATTCAAGGTAAAAACCTTGTTGATCAGATCAGCCTGGAAGTTAAACCCGGAGAAGTAATAGGGCTGCTTGGACCTAATGGTGCTGGTAAAACTACAACTTTCAACCTAGCAATTGGTCAATTATCTGCTGACTCTGGTCGAGTTATTCTCGATGATCGTATGGTCACAGAATTATCGATGACTTATCGAGCTCGATTGGGTCTTGGGTACCTTCCTCAAGAAGCGAGTGTCTTTAGAAGTCTTACTGTAGCTCAAAATCTTGATATAGCGCTTTCACAGGCTTTTTCTAATCCGGCACATAGAAGAATTAGACGAGAAAAGTTAATTAATGAGTTCAATTTAAATTCCTTTTTGGATAGGGTTGGTTATAAGCTTTCTGGTGGTGAAAGACGTCGATGTGAGGTTGCAAGGGCTTTGGCATTGGGACGTAAAGGTCCTAATTACTTTCTATTAGATGAGCCTTTTGCAGGTGTAGATCCCAAGGCAGTTGTTGACCTTCAAAACCTTATACAGAAATTGCGTATGGATGGAATGGGGATTTTAATTACTGACCATAATGTTAGAGAAACGCTTGCAATAACTGATCGCTCTTATATTCTTAGCAATGGAAAGATTCTTGCTTCAGGTACTTCTGCTCAGATCTCAAAGAACTCCTTAGTTAAAACACATTATTTAGGAGAGGGATTTCAGCTTTGAATTCATCTCCTCGTTACAACTATTTTTATGATGACTCATTATTGAGAAAATTTCCAAAATTTCTTTTTTCTAAATGGAGATCTATACCTCTTCTAGATAGATGGCTTTTTCAAGAACTATTCCCTACTTTTCTATTTACAGTTTCAGCTTTCACCGTTGTATCACTTTCAGTGGGGGTAATGTTTGATCTTGTCCGAAAAATAGTCGAGTCAGGGCTCTCATTGAAATTTGCATTACAAGTATTTTTTCTTAAGCTTCCTAGCTTTCTTGTTCTTTCTTTTCCAATGGCAATACTTATGGCAACATTGCTAACTTTTAGTAGGCTGTCATCTAATAGTGAGATAAAAGCTCTTAAAAGTCTTGGAATTTCAACAAAAAGAATCATAGTTTCTTCTTTATTATTTGGCCTTTTAATGACATCAATTACATTTATTTTTAATGATATGATTGTCCCAATTTCAAATAAAAATGCAGAGGCTGTTTTAAGAAAAGGTTTGGGAGTATCAATGCATTCTGATTATGTCGAAGACATAATTTATTCTCGTTTTGGCAAGATTAGTGATCCTGATTCTAATAAGGAAATTGATGGCATGACTCATTTATTCTATTCAAAGGAATTTCAGAATAGAAAAATGGTTGATGTTACAGTCTTGGACTTCTCTCGTCTTGGATATAAGCAAATGCTTATTGCAAAGAATGCATTGTGGAATGAGACAGATTCAAATTGGGAGTTTTCAAATGGTAAGATTTTAACAATTTCACCTGACGGCGGCTCTACCTCAATTACTTTTGAAAATTATACTTACCCTTTAGATTCTGGTTTGAAGAAGTTATCTGATCTTCCTAAAGACCCAAGTTATATGAGACTATCAGATATTTTTAAGGCTAAGGACTTCTATAAAATCTCAGGTAATATTAAGGAGGAGAGAAGAATGAAAGTACGTATTCAGGAGAGGTTTACTCTGCCAATTGCTTGTTTAGTCTTTAGCTTGATAGGTAGTTCTCTTGCTTGCTCTTCTAAGACCAGATCCAGTCAAAGTAAAGGATTTATATTAAGTATAATTCTTATTCTCTTTTACTACATACTAAGCTTTGTTTTTAGTTCATTGGGAGTTTCAGGATCTGTAAGCCCCCTAATCAGTGCATGGCTACCTGTATTTATTTCACTCTCAGGAGGCCTTTATCTATTAAAAGAGGCGGACAGTTGATTTTTATATACGATAAAAACTAATTATTAAATTCTATGAAAACTATGAATTTTGAAGCTTATTTTTCTGATCCAGTAATAGCACTTGGCCTTCTCTCCTTCCTATTGCTTCTTTTATCTCTTCCTATTACTTTTTGGAATGCTAGAGATAAAGCAAGTTCACCTATTTCTCGCACTATTATTTCATTGGCGAACATTATATTGGCTGCGCAATTGATACTTAGATGGTGGCAATCAGGACATTTCCCTATAAGTAATCTTTACGAGTCTTTGTGCTTTTTGACCTGGGGGTTAACTTTAACCCAACTATTAATAGAAAGAGTTATCCCAACGGCCTTTGTTCAAGCTACCCTTACTCCTATATCATTAATTTCCATAGCATTTGCTAGCTTTGTTCTTCCAGAAGATCTTCAAGCTGCTTCTCCTTTAGTTCCTGCTCTTAGATCTAGTTGGCTGGTTATGCATGTCAGCGTGATTATGTGCAGTTACGCTGCTTTAATTTTGGGTTCTTTATTATCATTTGCAGTATTAATTTCTAATAATGGAGAAGAGCTTCAACTTCGTGGGAGTTCTATAGGAGTTGGTGAATTTCGCGAAAAAGGTTACAAAGATAAGATAATCGGTAATATTGAAGATCTGACGCCTGTTGTATTTTCACCGACAGAGAAAATTGACAATCTAAGCTATAGAACAATATCTTTTGGATTCTTATTACTAACTTTCGGCTTGATAAGTGGAGCTGTATGGGCGAATGAAGCCTGGGGGAGCTGGTGGAGTTGGGATCCAAAAGAAACGTGGGCTTTTATTTCCTGGCTTGTTTATGCCGCCTATTTGCACACTAGATTAAGTCGTGGTTGGCAGGGAAGGAGACCTGCATTTATTGCAATAGGTGGCTTATTTGTAATACTTATTTGTTATATAGGGGTAAATCTTCTTGGTATTGGGCTCCATAGTTATGGCTGGTTTTTGTAACTCTTGATAACCTTTAATTAGGGCCTTTTGCTATTTCTGATTCCTTTAATTGCTTCTGCATAATTTGGTTGATTAAATACACCTGAACCACTAACTATTGCATTAGCGCCAGCTTCTATTACTTTCCAAGCATTGTTTTCTTTAATACCCCCATCAACTTCTATCCACGGGTCAAGGCCCCTCTCGTTGCAAATTCGGCGAAGGTCACGAATCTTATCAACTTGATTCTCAATAAAGCTTTGCCCTCCAAAACCAGGATTCACGCTCATTATTAAAACCAGATCACATAAATCTAAGCAATATTGAAGAGTATCTAGAGGAGTACTGGGATTTAGCACTGCCCCTGCTTTCTTACCTAGATCTTTTATTTGAGCTAGGTTTCTATGAAGATGAGGACAAGCTTCAACCTGAACATAAATATGGTCAGCTCCTGCCTTAGCAAAATCTCCAACATATTTTTCTGGCTCTATGATCATTAAATGAACATCTAATGGCTTTTTGGTTACAGGTCTAAGTGCTTCTACAATCAATGGACCAATCGTGATATTTGGAACAAATCTTCCATCCATTACATCGACATGAATCCAGTCAGCACCAGCTTTGTCGATTGCTTCAACTTCTTCCCCTAATCTCGCGAAATCCGCGGAAAGGATCGAAGGCGCTATCACAAGTGATTTAGAACTCATCGATATTTTAAAAATTACTTTTTGATTCTATTAAATGGTGGTTCTTTAAAGGAAAACTCGATCCACTGATAAAATTTTAAAATCAGCAGACAAAATTAGATTAGGCATATTTTTGATCAGAGAGTTTCTTCGATCATTTATAGTCCTCCCATTATGGGTTCATTTGCTTAGCCCTCAATTATCCAACGTTTAAAAAGTGGACCGCACTCTCATTCAAGAAATTCTCGAAGTTGTCGAGCAGGCAGCAATAGCTTCTGCCGAACTAACAGGTTTAGGTAAGAAAGATGAAGCCGATGCAGCTGCAGTCGAAGCTATGCGTAAGCGAATGGGAGCAATTCAGATGCAAGGTCGAATTGTTATAGGAGAAGGCGAGAGGGATGAGGCTCCTATGCTTTATATAGGTGAAGAGGTAGGTAGTGGTTCTGGCCCTGGAGTTGATTTTGCTGTAGATCCATGTGAAGGAACAAACCTTTGTGCTAACAACCAACGTGGGTCGATGGCTGTTTTAGCAGCTTCAGATCGTGGAGGATTGTTTAATGCTCCAGACTTTTATATGAAGAAATTAGCTGCACCTCCAGCTGCAAAAGGGAAAGTCGATATCCGTAAATCTGCTACTGAAAATATAAAAATCCTTAGTGATTGTCTTGGAATAGCAGCAAGTGAATTGACAATTGTTGTTATGGATAGAGCTCGTCATAAAGATTTGATTTCAGAAATTCGTTCTACAGGTGCACGTGTACAACCTATATCTGATGGAGATGTTCAAGCTGCTATAGCTTGTGGTTTTGCAGGTACAGGTACTCATTGCCTAATGGGAATTGGCGCTGCTCCTGAAGGTGTGATATCTGCTGCTGCAATGAGAGCACTTGGAGGACACTTTCAAGGCCAATTAGTTTATGACCCAGCTATTGCTATGACAGAAGAATGGGCTGACTATACAAAAGAAGGTAATATCGCACGACTTAATGAAATGGGGATAACAGATGGAGATAAAATTTATGAAGCAGATGAATTGGCATCAGGAGAAAATGTTGTATTTGCTGGCAGCGGTATTACAGATGGCCTCTTATTTAATGGAGTTAAGTTTGAAAAGGATTGTACTCGCACTAGTAGCCTTGTGATTAGTACTCTTGATAACACTGCACGTTTCACTAATACTGTTCACATTAAAGAAGGGGCAAAAAGCATTGCCTTAAGTTAAAAGCCACCTAAACCGTTATTTACTAAATTTACTTATGAACATTGCTGTTGTCGGTCTTAGTCATCGGACAGCACCTGTCGAAGTCCGTGAAAAGCTAAGTATCTCTGATGATCATATTAATGACTCTTTCGATTCATTAAAGGCAAATGAACAAGTTTTAGAGGTATCTATTCTTAGTACTTGTAATAGGCTTGAGATATATGCGTTAGTGAAAGATCAGGAGTTGGGCATTACTGCAATTAAACAATTTCTAACTAATCATTCTGGATTAGATAACGAAGAGTTATACCCGCATTTATTTAGTTTTAATCAAGCTGAAGCAGTTAATCATTTGATGAGAGTTTCAGGTGGTTTAGATAGTTTGGTCTTAGGGGAAGGACAGATCCTTTCCCAAGTAAAAAAAATGGTTCGGCTGGGACAACAAAATAAATCTCTTGGCCCAATATTCAATCGTTTACTTACTCAGGCAGTTAGTACAGGTAAGAGGGTACGTTCAGAGACTAATTTAGGTACAGGAGCTGTTTCAATTAGTTCAGCAGCTGTAGAACTTGCTCAACTAAAGCTTGGTCAATCTTTGGGAAAAGATCAATTGATAAGCCTTGAATCAGAAGAGGTTGCAGTTATTGGTGCTGGAAGAATGAGCCGATTACTTTTGCAACATCTTTTATCAAAAGGATGCTCAAAATTGACACTTTTAAATCGAACTCTAAAAAGGGCAGAATCTCTTGCTTCTGACTTTCCCGATATACAGGTTAAATGTGGACTTTTAGATGATCTGGATAATTGCCTTACTTCTTCAACACTTATATTTACTAGTACTGCATCAGACTCACCAATTATTACAGCAGATCGCTTAAAGAATTGCGAAAGGCTAACCACTTTACGTTTGATTGATATTGGTGTCCCAAGGAATATTTCAGCAGATGTATCTGAAGTGAAGGGATTTGAAGCTTATGATGTAGATGATTTACAAGAGGTCGTAGCAAGAAACCAGGATGCACGTCAGAAGATGGCTCTTGAGGCAGAATCAATAATTAATGATGAAGCAAAAACCTTTTTAGAATGGTGGGCGAGCCTCGAGGCTGTTCCCATCATTAATCGTTTGCGCTCTGGTTTAGAAGCTATAAGGAAAGAAGAATTACAAAAAGCTTTAAGTCGCATGGGGCCAGATTTTTCTGCAAGGGAAAGGAAAGTTGTTGAAGCTTTAAGCAAGGGGATAATTAACAAGATTCTTCATACTCCTGTAACAAATTTAAGGGCTCCTCAACCAAGTGCTCAGCGTAAAGAATCAATAAAGCTTGTTGAATCCCTTTTTAACCTTGGTGTTTCAGAGATTGATCCTTAGTAATTTCCATTATTTTACTTTTGAACTTATGGAACCCTGACCTAACTGTCTATTTAATTAGTATTTGGGACGATCTTCAAGTAGGTTTGCAAAGTCTATTTTTCTGGTCGGCATGAAGAGAGTACTGGCCATCATTCTTGGTGGTGGTAAAGGTTCACGTCTTTATCCCTTAACTAAAATGAGGGCTAAGCCTGCCGTTCCCTTAGCAGGCAAATATCGCTTAATTGATATTCCTATAAGTAATTGCATTAATTCGAACATCACTAAGATGTACGTCTTAACGCAGTTCAATAGTGCCTCTTTGAATAGGCATTTAGCTCAGACTTATAACTTAAGTTCCCCTTTCGCTCAAGGTTTTGTTGAAGTCTTAGCTGCTCAGCAAACACCTGAAAGTCCCTCATGGTTTGAAGGTACTGCAGATGCAGTAAGAAAATATCAGTGGTTATTTCAGGAATGGGATGTTGATGAGTATTTGATCTTATCTGGAGATCAGCTTTATCGAATGGATTACAGCTTATTTGTTAATCATCATCGAGAGACTGGAGCTGATTTAACAGTTGCAGCTTTGCCAGTTGATGGTGAACAAGCAGAAGGCTTTGGTTTGATGAGAACTGATCAAAATGGAAATATTAAAGAATTTAGAGAGAAGCCTTCAGGGGAATCTCTTAAAGCAATGGCGGTTGATACTTCTCGTTTTGGACTTACTAAAGAGTCTGCAAGCCAAAGACCTTATCTTGCCTCAATGGGCATTTATGTTTTTAGTCGGGCAACCTTATTTGATCTGCTTAATAAGCATCCAGCCCACAAGGACTTTGGAAAGGAGGTAATCCCTGAGTCATTGAGTAGAGGTGATGTACTTAAAAGTTATGTCTTTGACGATTACTGGGAAGATATTGGAACTATTGGAGCATTTTATGAATCAAATTTAGCTCTCACTCAACAACCAAAGCCTCCTTTCAGTTTTTATGATGAAAAATTCCCTATCTATACGCGTGCAAGATATTTGCCACCATCCAAATTAGTTGATGCTCAAATAACAGAATCTATAATCGGAGAAGGTTCTATCCTTAAGTCATGTAGCATTCACCATTGCGTCTTAGGTGTTAGAAGCAGAATAGAGAGTGATGTGGTTTTAAAAGATTCACTTGTTATGGGTTCTGATTTTTATGAATCTGGAGAAGAAAGAATTGCTTTGAGGAATGGTGGGGGAATACCTTTAGGGGTTGGAAAGGGTACTACTGTTAAACGAGCAATTTTGGATAAAAATACTCGGATTGGAGAAAATGTGACAATAGTTAATAAGGATAATGTTGAAGAAGCTGACCGCTCAGATCAAGGTTTTTATATTCGCAATGGGATAGTTGTTGTTGTAAAAAATGCAAGTATTTCTGATGGAACCATTATTTGATTCGTTCTGGGGAAATATGAGATGAGCTTGGAAGAAAAGTTTTTACACAAATATATTTAATTCTGAGAATGGTTCATTCCTGACATTCAAACTGAAATGGCAGCACATCTTTCCTGCCTTAGTCACACTTGTCAAAGTTGATAAATGTCTTTCACATGTCCAAGGCACATTTTGGCTTAGTAGGTCTTGGCGTAATGGGAGAGAACCTTGTTCTTAATGCTGAGAGGAATGGCTTCTCTAGTGTTGTTTATAACCGTACTTATTCAAAAACTGAGGCATTTCTGAAAGGGAGAGGCTTATCTAAAGCAATATCAGGAGCAGTAGATCTTAAGGACTTTGTTAATAAGTTAGAGAGACCTAGGAGAATCTTGATGATGGTTAAGGCAGGTTCTGCCACCGATGCGGTTATTCAGCAGATCTCTCCATTTTTGGAAGAAGGTGATCTTTTGATTGACGGCGGAAATTCTTTATTTTCAGATACTGAAAGAAGAGTCGCAGAATTGGAAAGCAAAAGTTTTGGTTATATCGGAATGGGTGTTTCTGGCGGATCGAAAGGAGCGTTGGAAGGACCAAGTATGATGCCTGGTGGCACAAAATCCTCTTATGAAGCTATTGAAACTTTGCTTACTAAAATGGCAGCTCAGGTAGACGATGGCCCTTGTGTTACCTATATAGGCCCTGGTGGATCAGGACACTTTGTTAAGACTGTGCATAACGGGATTGAATATGGAATTGAGCAAATTCTTGCTGAAGGTTATGACTTAATGAAAAGAGCATGTGGAATGAATTGTGATGATATTGCTGAAGTCTTTGCATATTGGAATTCCAGTGAAGAACTATCTTCTTATCTTGTTGAGATAACAGAAATTTGTTTAAGAACAAAAGATCCAGAAGATGGCTCTGATCTGGTCGAAAAGATAATGGATAAGGCTGGTCAAAAAGGTACAGGCTTATGGACTGTAGTTAGTGCATTGCAACTAGGGTCTTCTGTTCCAACTATTTATGCTTCTCTTAATGCTCGAGTTATGAGTTCAATGAAGTTCCAAAGAGAGAATGCAGAAAGTATTTTAGGCTCAAATACTTCTAGCGGATATAATTTAGGATCTATTTCAGACGGCATGGAACCAATAATGGATGCTGTTGTATTGTCTACTATTGCTAGTTATGCTCAGGGCATGGATATTCTAATGTTGGCATCTAAAGAATATAACTACAATCTACAGATGCCTGACATAGCTCAGATTTGGAAGGGGGGCTGCATCATTCGTTCGTCTCTTCTAAAAAGAATACAGGACGCTTTTAAGCTTGATCCAAGTTTGCCGAACCTCTTAATAGACCCTTGGTTTGCACGGCAGGTCCTCCGTAGACTACCGGGATTAACCAGAGTCGTGTCTATTGCAGCTCAGGCAGGTATACCTGTTCCTTGTTTTAGTAGTACGCTTGACTATATAAATAGCTACAGATCTTCTCGCTTACCTCAAAACTTAGTTCAGGCAATGCGTGATTGCTTCGGATCTCATACTTATGAACGTACAGATAAAACAGGCTCTTTCCACACTGAGTGGGTAGATTAAGATGGCTACTTTTGATATAAATAAAGTTGATGATAAAGATCAGTTAGCTAGTTTGGCTTCTCAGGTGATAAGTGAAGAAATTAAACTTGGTTTAAATAACAAAGATTTTTTCAAGATGGCTCTTTGTGGAGGCTCAACTCCTCGTAAGACATATGAATTGTTGAGAGAAGAACGAATCTCTTGGGATCGAGTTCAAATAATGTTAGGCGATGAGAGGTGGGTTCCTTATGATAATGAGTCGAGTAATGCTCTAATGCTCCGACAAACTTTACTTGCATCAGGGCCTGGATCTCAAGCATCTTTTTATCCCACCCCTACCGTAGAATTTGAAACTCCTAAAGAGAGCGCTAGAGAATTTTCTAAACTCATTAGAGAAATATGTAATTACGAGCAACCTTTATTTGACTTAATTGTTTTAGGACTTGGTGATGATGGTCATACTGCCTCTTTATTCCCTGGCACAGATTCTCTGAATGTTAGAGATTCTTTAGCAACTGTTAGTACTGGTAAAGGCAATGAACGTATAACACTTACAGCCAGTGTTCTTAGCTCTGCTTCAAAAGTTATTTTCTTAGTGAGTGGGGAAAGTAAGCAAATGGCACTTAAGCGTTTATTAGATCCAAATGAATCATATGAGAGAACACCGGCAAAATTGGTAAATCCTGATTCGGAAATTTTGATACTTGTTGATCAGGCTGCAGCAGCCTTGATTTGAAAATAAATTATTTCCCGATTATATTGTTCAAGTTGTTAAACCCATTTACCTTTTAATTATGTAATTAAAAGGATAACAAAATGTCTAAAAGCCATTGTCTTATTGCTGATTCTAGAGACTTTTTAAACTGGAGAACTATCAATGACACCATTATGGGTGGTGCTAGTGAAGCAAAATGCAAAGTAACTTCTGATGGGCTTTCTTTTGTAGGAAATTTGATTGAGGAAAATGGGGGGTTTGTTAGCTGTTGCTCTCCCTTATTCTCTCCACCATTAGATCTCTCAGACTTTCGTGGAATTCAAATTAATATTGATGGGCAGGGTAGAACTCTTAAGATTGCAATTGGTTGCGAAGGTAATTTGCAGCGTTTTACACAATTTTTCTCAGCTGGCATTCGATGGGTAGCGGAAATAGAAACAAAAAAATTAGAAACCACAATTTGTGAAATTCCTTTTGAAATATTTTCCCCTACTATTCGAGCTAAACCTATAGGGCTCCCTTTAAGTTTCAAATCTAGTTCAATTACACAAATTCAACTACTTCATTCCAGGTTTGGAACTGATGGAGGTAAAAACCTAGGGTTTAAACCAGGACCCTTTTCTATACTTCTCCATTCTATAAGTGCATACTCTTGATCCTACTGATGATTACTTAGGGATAGTTGCTAAGGCATGTGACCATTGCCTTAAGCCATGGAGGCATTCTGTTATAGATAACTCTATTAATTCGTCATATGACTCATTGGATCATGCTTTTGATTTAATTTTAAAAGTAGAATGTAGGTGTGAGAAAGGTCAACGTTATCCAGGTAATGATCTTGAAGTGGAAATTTATAAAAGTGGTTCGGATTTAAGCATTACTCTCTCGTGGATCTCTTATCCTAATAAGTCAATGCTTTGGCATGGAAGGCATTCAATATGGATGGATCCCGCAAATGGTAAACGTTCTAAGACTCCTGATGATGGAGCTTCTTTAGAGGCATTGGCAAGAAGACTTAGGTCTATTTTTTTAAAGGAAGAGTAAAAAGCAATTCTTAGCCTTGATCAGTAACCGCTCCTTTGCTTGAACTACTAACTAAACGTGCATATTTCCCAAGAATACCTTTTGTATACTTTGCAGATGGTTTAATCCATTTCCTTCTTCTCTCATCGAGGACTTCATCATCAATATTTAACTGGATAAGCTTTTGATTAGCGTCTACGGTAATGCTGTCGCCATCTTTAATTAATGCAATATTCCCACCAATAGCAGCTTCTGGAGCAACATGGCCAACGACAAGTCCATAAGTTCCACCACTAAATCGTCCATCGGTAATTAAAGCAACCTTGTCTCCAAGACCCTGTCCAACTATTGCTGAAGTTGGTGCAAGCATTTCTCTCATGCCTGGACCTCCAACGGGACCTTCATTACGTACCACGACTACGTCTCCTGCACGGATCTCTTTTTTTAGAATAGATTCAAGGCAATCTTCCTCACTCTCAAATACTTTTGCTGGGCCAGTTAGCACTGGATCTTTTATGCCACTAATTTTGGCAACACTACCTTCACTAGCAATATTACCTTTGAGAATTGCTAAATGACCTTTTTTATACACAGGGGAATTTATTGGGCGAATTACTTCTTGGTTCATTGATGGTTTGACAGGTATCTCTTCGAGCAGTTCCTTTATTGACCTATCTTCTATTGTTTTGCAATGCCCATGAAGCAAACCGGCTTCAAGAAGTATCTTCATTACTTGAGGGATACCGCCGGCTCTATGTAGATCTACAGTCACATATTTTCCACTTGGTTTTAAATCACACAGTACAGGTACCTTTTGTCTGATTTTTTCAAAGTCATCTATTGAAAGATCAATACCAGCAGAACCTGCAATAGCAAGAAGATGTAGTACAGCATTCGTAGAACCACCAACAGCCATGACAACTGTTATTGCATTTTCAAAAGCTTCTTTGGTTAATAAATCAAGAGGTCGAATATTTTTCTTTATGGCATTGACAAGAACATGAGCACTCTTTTCAGTGCTTATTAATTTGTCATCTTCTTCTGCTGCCATAGATGAGCTGTATGGGAGACTTAGACCCATTGCTTCAATTGCTGCAGACATTGTGTTTGCTGTAAACATACCTCCGCAACTTCCTGCGCCTGGAATGCAATTCTTTTCAACAGCGAGCAATGTTTCCTTTGAAATCTTCCCACTAGTTAATTGTCCAACTGCCTCAAAAGCACTTACAACAGTTAGATCTTTCCCGTTAAGTTTTCCAGGTTTTATTGTCCCTCCATAAACAAATATTGCAGGGATATTCATCCTTGCCATAGCAATCATTGCTCCGGGCATATTTTTATCGCATCCTCCTATTGCAAGTACACCATCCATGCTTTGAGCATTGCAAGCAGTTTCTATTGAGTCTGCAATTACTTCTCTAGAAACTAAGGAATATTTCATACCTTCTGTTCCCATAGATATTCCATCACTTACTGTTATTGTTCCAAACATTTGTGGCATTCCACCGCCTTCTTTAATAGCTGACTCTGCCTTTTGAGCCAAGCGATTTAACCCAATATTGCAAGGTGTAATAGTGCTATATCCATTGGCTATTCCAATTATTGGTTTATTGAAGTCTTCGTCACCAAAGCCAACTGCTCTGAGCATTGCTCTGTTGGGTGTTCTTTGCACTCCTTGTGTGATAGCACTTGATCTAAGCATGATTTATTTGATAAGGAATTTTACTCTCCGCTTTGTTTGAGTTTTAAATCAATCATTTTCTCCTAACTCTTCAAGTTGCTTTCTTACATCTGCAATAGCAGCATTTAATTTTTCGACACGTTCTTCTAATTTGTCATTTTTCTTTTCTCCAATAGATGTTGATGATGTTTCAAATGCTTCTGAGCCGTCTTGAATTCGAGGAGCATAAAGCATTGCTTTTTGTTTTTTTGTTTGTTGTCTTCTTTCAGCTTCTGAGAATAGCCACCAAGCAAGTCCAGCTGCTCCTAATATGGCACCACTTAAAAGAGAACCTAAGCTGCCATTAGTTGACTCACGGTATGGATCCATAGGGAAATTTTCACTTTCTTAAATAATAATGCGATTAAGTAATTATTGTATTAAGTCGAAGTGTCGGATTTCCTATGCCAGGGATTATTTCTCCTTCTTCTGAAAGGGTTGGATCTATACATGAAGCGTAAATTCGTAGGTCTGGAAATGATTCTCCAATTTTTTGTAAACCTGTATTGCAGGCAAGGCTTGTTATCAATCTTATTCGTTTTGAATCAATATTTTGATCTTTAAGCTTTTCCATTGTCTGCAAAACATTCTCACCAGAATCTATTTGATCAAAATATATAATTATGCCAGCGTTATCTTCAATAACTTCGGGAACTCCTCTCAACGATAATTTTGCATTAGGAAGTATTTCCCTAGCCCCTTGCCACATCTGCAAGCCTCCAGGCAGGTTTGGGATAACTATTAAAGGGATATCAGTTTCAATAAGAACACCTTCAGTAATTCCTCTCTCTGTTTGAATTTCCTTTTTCGAATTAGGTAGCCAGTCTCTTAGAGCCTCATATGTTAGCCACTTTCCTAATTGCTCTAATGCTGCTGAATAGATCGGTGGAGGACTACTGTCAATTCTTAGAATAGACAGCCAATGTCCAATTAATGGATGCGGTGGAATTACAACATGTAGTGTCATCGCCATAAGCCGTTTTCCTCTTCTTTGCAATAACGTGAATAGATAAATTACTAGCTTTTTGCTTTATTTAAAAATCTATGGCTAAAAGTCTTTCCTTTTTATCTCGTTTTAAGGCCTTTTTCGCGCTACTTCTTCTTGTGGCAATGGTCTTTACATCAGTTCCGGAGGCTTCCGCTAAAAGGCCACCAGAAATAAGAAACCAGGATGATTTAAATATACGCCAGGATATGCATGGAGAGGATTTGAGCGGGTATGAATTCGTTAAGTTTGATTTAAGAGGAATTAACTTTAGCGACTCAAATTTAACTGGTGCTGTTTTTAATAACAGTCAATTAAATGGAGCTGATTTGCATGGGGCCAATCTCCAAGATGCCTTGGCTTATGCAACCAATTTTGAAGATTCTGATTTGTCCGATGCAAACCTTTCTAATTCTTTGTTAATGGAAAGCAGTTTTGATAATGCTCTTATTGTTGGAACTGACTTTACTGATGCTGTCTTGAGTCGAATTCAGCAAAAGCAACTTTGTTCTATTGCTAGTGGAGTTAACTCTTCTACAGGAGTAGAAACAACTTATAGTCTTGGTTGTTAATAAAGTATTTTTTAGCAAATAAAGCTTTTATGTTCAAGCGCATACCAGTAACTATTATCACTGGATTTCTTGGAGCAGGTAAAACAACACTTCTTAGACATCTTTTACAAAATAGTAATCAAAGATTAGCTGTAATGGTTAATGAATTTGGAAGTGTTGGCCTTGATGGAGACCTGATAAGGAGTTGTGGTTTTTGTTCTGATGAGGAAGTGGAAGGAAGGCTTATTGAATTAAATAATGGATGTTTGTGTTGCACTGTTCAAGAAGACTTTCTTCCAACAATGGAAAAGTTACTCCTTCACTCTGATCGCATTGATGGGATAATTATAGAAACTAGTGGACTTGCATTACCCAAGCCATTGCTTCAAGCAATTGAATGGCCTCAAATACGCTCAAAAGTATTCGTGAATGGAGTTGTTACTTTGGTAGATAGTCAGGCTTTGGTTAAGGGGAGTCCTGTTGCTGATCTTAGAGCTTTACAGAGACAACGAAATGAAGATGAAAAACTAGATCATTTAACTCCTATAGAGGACCTTTTCTTAGACCAACTCTCCAGTGCTGACTTGGTTTTGTTAAGCAGGGCCGATCTTCTGGATTTTGCATCAATTGAACTGTTAAAGAAAAATATATCCAAAGATATAAGACCTGGAACATCGGTTATTTCTATTTCTATGGGGCAAATAGATCATTCCTTAATTCTTGGGCTTCGTACTGAGAATGATTTTGATGCTTCGCACGACCACGACCACGACCACGACCACGACCACGACCACGACCACGACCACGCTCAGGTCTTTAGTAGCGCTATAAGACTTGAATTAAATCTTACTCAACTAAAACTTGAAAAGCTTTTACAAAGTTTTTCCAAGGACTTTCAAGTCTTAAGATTAAAAGGCCGTGTTTGGTTCTCTGATAAAAATTTGCCGTTACAAATTCAAATGGTTGGGCCAAGGCTTTCTACATGGTTTGAAGCTGTTCCTAACAGTGCATGGAAGCCTGATAATGGCGCTGGACTTGAACTAATCATTTTGAGTCTTAATGAGGATTCAGAAGCTAAAATGAGAAAAATGTTAAACGAAAGCTTTTCTTAACAACTTAAATAGAAACTTATATAACTTTTCAGTTGTTTAATCTTTTAAAATCCGCGAACCTTGAAGAAATGAATTTAAATGTTCATTTTTATAGTTTTCTATTATCTTCTATTTTAGTGAGTTTATCTTTCGCAAAAAAAGAGAAAGAAGGAACACCTTCAAGACCAGTCGATTGCTCTTTATGTCACCAATGTGGTGGAAATGGTTATATGAAGACTAATCCAAATTGCTATCATACTTGTTTAGAGTGTCTTGGAAGAGGTGTGATACCTAAAGTTTCCAAGTAAATTATCTAGAAATCTTGATATTATTTCTTTTAGGACTAACCTTTATTTTAACTCTCAGAATGTTTTAACTGGAGTTTCAATTTAAATTATTTTCAAAATACAAAGTGCCCAATTTTAATGCCAAGGTTCAGGTAAGTCTAAGGACTTCAGTATTAGATCCTGCTGGTGAAGCAACTAAATCAGCAGCCAATAAACTTGGAATCAAAGGACTTAATAAATTAAGAATCGGCAAGGCTATCGATATTGAAATTGAAGCTTCTGATTTTGAAGATGCAAAGACTCAACTCGAACTTCTAAGTGATAGGTTATTGGCTAATCCTGTAATAGAGGATTGGACTTTAGAGATTTCCCCAGTCGACTCTTCTAATACTTAATTGGTGTCCTAATGACTGTAGGTATTGTTGTTTTCCCTGGTTCAAACTGCGACAGAGATGTTTATTGGGCCACTAAGGGATGTCTTGGTTTATCTTCGCGATTCCTTTGGCATGAATCAACTGATTTAGATGGCCTTGAGGCAATAGTTCTTCCTGGTGGTTTTAGTTATGGAGATTATCTTAGATGCGGTGCAATTGCTCGCTTTGCACCTGTACTTTCTTCTCTTATTGATTTTGTAAAGAATGGTGGAAAGGTTCTTGGAATATGTAACGGATTTCAGATTTTGACCGAACTGGGTTTGCTCCCGGGTGCTTTAACTCGAAATCAGAACCTTCATTTTATTTGTGATACCGTTCCCTTATTTGTTTCTAGTAAAAGAACCAAATGGTTTGAAAGTTTTCAATCTGGGCAAGAACTTTATTTACCCATTGCCCATGGGGAAGGTAGATATCAATGTAGCTCAGATATACTTAAGAAACTTCAAGATGATGATTCAATAGCTCTCAAATACTCTAAAAATCCAAATGGATCTATATGTGATATTGCTGGAATTACCAATAAAGAAGGTAATGTTTTGGGAATGATGCCACACCCAGAGCGTGCATGCGATGAGGAATTAGGTGGTATTGATGGAAGGAATATCTTGCAAGCTTTGTTAGAAAAATAATTAATTATAGAAAATTAAAAAGGACCATAAAAGGTCCTTTTTAATTTGACTTTTTAGGCAGTGACTGCAGTTTTAGGATCTAGATTTCCTTTTGCATATAGCCCTGCATAATAATTTATACTTTCTTGTTTGATTTTACTTGCTTGGCCTGCACACCAGAACTGCTGATATCTATCTAGGCATACCTGTTTCATATATTTCCTTGCTGGCTTATTGAAATGTCTTGGATCAAAATTGGTAGGATCTGCTGCAGCAGCTTCCCTTACTGCTGCAGTGAAAGCAAGACGATTGTCAGTATCTATATTTACTTTTCTCACTCCATTACGGATCCCTTCTTGAATCTCTTCTACTGGAACACCATAAGTTTCTGGAATTGCTCCACCAAATTTATTTATCATATCTAACCATTCTTGTGGCACAGAGCTCGAACCATGCATAACTAAATGAGTATTTGGGATTGCCTTATGTATTTCAGCAATTCTGCTAATAGCTAATACTTCACCAGTTGGTTTTCTGGTGAATTTGTAAGCACCATGGCTAGTACCTATGGCAATTGCAAGAGCATCAACCTTTGTTTTGGCTACGAAATCAGCGGCTTCCGCAGGGTCAGTCAATAACATGTCTTTAGATAATTCTCCTTCGAAGCCATGTCCATCTTCTGCTTCTCCTTTTCCAGTTTCTAGAGACCCAAGACATCCAAGCTCCCCTTCGACGCTTACGCCTACAGAATGAGCAAAATCAACAACAGTTTTTGTAACCGCAACATTATATTCGTAACTTGCGGGTGTTTTGGCATCGGCTTCTAAAGAACCATCCATCATTACTGATGTGAATCCATTTATTGCCGCTGAATAGCAAGTTGATGGATCATTCCCATGATCCTGATGCATTACTACAGGAATATTTGGATAAGTTTCTGTTGCAGCAATGATTAAGTGGCGTAGAAAAATTTCACCTGCGTAAGAACGTGCACCTCTAGAGGCCTGAAGAATTACAGGGCTATCTGTTTCTGATGCAGCTTCCATAATTGCCTGCACTTGCTCAAGATTATTTACGTTGAAGGCTGGAATGCCATAGCCATTTTCAGCGGCATGGTCAAGTAGGAGTCTTAGTGGAACAAGAGCCATTGGTTTCTCAGAAAAGTCAGGTAAGCCTAAACGGAAAATTGTTAGGCCAAAGGAACAGGACTTTAGAAGATAGAGGTATGAAATGTCACGTGTTTCAGAGACAAAAATGGCTTTTTTGAGTAAAAGTTATTTTCTTAAAGAAGAAAAAACTTCAGTATTTGTAACCGGCAATGAATAAAGCTTCATCAGATGAGGGTTGAGATCCTGCTATATAACAACCTTTTGAAGCCTCTGAGTTGGCTTGGGCTCTTGCTAACAAGGCTTTTTGGCCAGCTGGGACATTTTTACCATTCCATGCTTTAAGACAAGAGTGCTGAAGAGCTCTCCCATAGGAGAATCCAATATTCCAATTAGCTTTTCTTACGATTTTATTCATTAAGTTTAAATAAACTGAAGCAGCTTCTTCACTTAATCCACCAGAAAGGAAAACAATACCTGGTACAGCCGCTGGAACTGCTCTTTCCATTGTTCTGATTGTCATTGCAGCTATTTCTTCTGGATCTTCTTTGTTGTTGCATCCGGCTCCTTGGACAGTCATTGAAGGTTTAAGGAGAGAGCCTTCTAAATAAACACCATTTTGCCCACAAGCCAAATATACCTCTTTGATTACTTCTTCTTGTACTTGAGCAGTTTTGTAAATGTCGTGAGAACCATCCATAAGGATTTCTGGCTCAATTATTGGTACTAATCCAGACTCTTGAACTGACCTTGCGTATCGAGCTAAACCCCATGCATTTTCTCTTATTGATAACTTTGAAGGACAACCATCTGATGTAATTTGAAGAACCGCTCTCCATTTTGCAAATCTTGCCCCTTGTGCATAATAATCACTAGCCCTCTCTATGAGTCCATCTAATCCAGAACAAAACGTCTCCACGTTCAGTCCCCCTGCAAGTGGTCTGAGCCCTTTGTCAACTTTAATGCCAGGGATAATTCCTCTTCCTTCTAATTTCTTAACCATAGACTCGCCATCTATATGGTCCTGATAAAGAGTTTCCTCGAATAAAATTGCACCACTTATGAATTCTTCAAGCCCAGCAGTTGTAAATAGCAAACCTCTATAGGATTTTCTATTTTGTTCTGTATTTTCAACATTTATTGAAGCAAGACGTTTACCTATTGTCTTTGTTGATTCATCAACAGCTAATATTCCTTTACCTGACGATGCTAGGGAAGTTGCGGTCTTTTTTAATTCTTCTTTGTAATAGCTAAGTGTCATGGATAGCTGATATGTAAAAGCATCAGTAGATTTTTTCAGAACTTGGAAAGATAAATATTATTTTCTATTCACTTAGATGTATAAAAATTTACTTGTTAGTGTTCAGCTAGGGGTATCTTGATAATTTTTTAAAGTAATTATAATTTAATACTCATACCTGAATTTGCCGAATCTATTACTTTCTCGCAAACTTTCTGGCTATTTATCCCTTCATTAAGTCCTGGGATCATAGGAAAACCATTATTTATACTCTCTGCCCACCAAGTTTGAATTCTCTTGACTGGAGCAATCCTTCCATCTTCCCAAGTTTTTTCAAAGGTCAAACCATCATCGGGTTTAATTGAAGATAGCTTCTTGCCTTTTTCTGCATACCAAAGACCAAAGCCATGTACATAATCTTTTTGATTGTCGCTTCCAAGTATCAAGGTCCCATTCTCTCCATACACTTCAAGCCAACACCCTCTACCATGTCTTGAAACAGATGAAAGAGTTACTTGAGCAGGAATAATTGAGTTAGAGTGCATGTCAGATAAATTTAGTTGAGCTAAGCAAATATCTTCACTAGTAACTTGCTTCATTTTATTATCAACTGGCGAGAATCTTTGATTTATCGAGGTTGATGTACTCCCTTTAACTTGAATCGTTGGTCCAAATAACCAATGTAATAAGTCAAAAGCATGAGTGCCAAGTGCTCCAATAACTCCGCCACCTTTTTCTTTTTGCGAATACCAGTTCCATTCTCTATTCTCATCTGCTCGGCTACTCATAATCCAATCGAGCTTTACCAACCAAGTTGTTCCTATTAAGTTATCTTCAAGGATTCTTCTTGCCTTCATAAAGAGAGGAACAGCTCTATATTCAAAATCAACAGCTACAGAAAGTTTTTTTCTAATAGCAATACGTTGCAATTCCATAATCTCTTGACTATTTAAAGCAACTGGCTTTTCTAGCAAAAGATGCTTGCCTGCATATAAAGCCTCACTTGCCAATCTGAATCTATGCTCTGGAGGAGTTGCAATGATAACGGCATCTATTGTTTGATCATTTGTTAGCGATGACCAGTCACTGTAGGCTTGAAGATCATTATTATGTTTAATAACTTCACCTAATCGTTCTTCTCTTGGATGCCATATGCCAACTGGCTGTAACTCCTGGCTGTTATATAAAGCAGGTAAATGTACTTTCTCCCCAAAACCTAAGCCAGCTAAAGCAACATTAATCTTTGAATTTGAGATTTGAAGAGAAACTGGCATCTTTCTTTTCTTATTTATATAAGCATACTATTCTTATAGTCTCATCTATAAGTAAATCCCCATTAGAACTTTGCCAATTATTTGTTGATTGAGGTGTGCCATTGATTGACTTGTCTTTGTAAAGCTTGCTCTGACAATTGATCTCCATGCTATATAGGAATTTATTATTATCAGAATATTCTACTTCAGTAGGAATATATATACTATTTACTGACACCTTATTTATACCTGTCCTTCTTAAACTATTTAAGTCTATCTTTTGAATACCACTTATATTTGAGGTGACTTCTACCTAGTCAGAATTTATTGATAATAACGGATTTGCAGGTATTATTAGTAAGCATAAAATTAATATTCTAAACAAGTAAATTCGTAATACAATCAATTGATTTATCTTCACTTAGACAGTTATTTTTTGATAACCATGCAACCTTAACAAGGTTCCAAGTGTTTTTCTTAATTGAGTTCTAGGAATAATCTTATCTACAAAACCATGTTCTAGAAGATATTCAGCAGTTTGAAAATTCTCAGGAAGTTTCTCCCTCAATGTTTGCTCTATAACTCTTCTTCCTGCAAAACCAATGAGAGCTTTTGGCTCAGCGAGAATTAAGTCACCTAGCATTGCAAAGCTGGCTGTAACTCCCCCTGTTGTTGGATGAGTAAGAAGTGGCATGTATAAATGTTTGGCTTCTCTATGTCGTTCTAATGCACCAGAAATTTTTGCCATTTGCATAAGACTTAACATGCCTTCTTGCATGCGGGCTCCTCCAGATGCACAAATAATTAGCAAAGGAAGTTCTTTGTAAGTAGCTTTCTCTACGAGCCTTGTTATCTTTTCTCCAACTACAGATCCCATTGATCCACCCATAAACCTAAAATCCATAACAGCAAGGGCTAATTTGATTTCTTCTACCTGGCAAAGACCGGTTAAAACCCCATCTTTCATTCCTGTACTTGCTTGACTTTCCCTTAACCTGTCTGCATATGCTCGCCTATCTTTAAAGCCAAGTGGATCTACAGGGGATAGGTTATTGTTTAAAGGTTCGAAGCTGCCCTCATCAACCAATAGTTTGATCCTTTCTTCGCAGTTAATTCTATTGTGATGGCCACAGTTGCTGCATACATTGGCATTGGTTAGTAGATCTTTCCTATATACAACTTGGCCGCATTCTGGACATTTCCCCCAGAGGCCATCACTTTCCTCTGTTTCTTGGATTACCTTTCCAACAAACTGATCTTTTCTTCTTGCAGCAAACCAATCAAAAAGAGACACAGGATAAAAGTGTTCTTACTTTAGTAATCAACCTATCTTACAAACAACTGTACAATCCAAAACTCTTTGCCCAAAATCCAGACACTTTGAATGGCTATACAAATGAAAGGAGCAAATGGAAACGGCTGCCATGGCTTAAGTTTATTAGCTATTCGTGCTGAAAAACTAAACAAAGCAGCTGTTATAAATGCAATTGCAAAAGCTGCGTATGCTTTTTCTGTTCCTAGTAAGGCTCCTCCTAAAGCAAATAATTTCACATCCCCATATCCCAATAATGTTAATTGAGTAATTTTCTTTGTTGTTAAGGAAATCAGTCCAGCAATAGTTAATAATGCAATTGAAGCAGTTAGATGGTCTATGATTTGTTTATCACTAAGATTAGATAGATTTATAATTAGAAATGCTAAAAGCATTGTAGTACCAATTGCTAGAGCTATATTGCTGATAGCCATATATTCAATATCGTAAAGTGAAATATATATCAGTAAAATTGTAATTGATAAATCTATTGTATATATTAAATGTGCATTATTTGAGGAGTAATTATTATATATGCTATATAGAAATAATAGTAAATGTATGGCAATTGTAAGTATTTTAGAGCCTAAAATGCAAACACTATTTCCTTTTGTGTGCATATTTTTATTATATAGTTTTAAGAGTAAAAACTTTTAGGGAGTTTTATAAAATATTCTTATTGATCAGGTTTATTTTAATTTAAAAAACAAATTATTTATTACGATGATTTCTTCTCCTCAATTAATCGATGAATAATAGGTGTAAGGATTAATTCCATTGCAAATCCCATCTTGCCACCATTTACGACAATACTTGTTGGACTTGACATAAATGAATCATTAATCATCCCAAGCAGGAACTGGAAGTCAATACCCCATTTTTCTCTAGCTCCTTTACGGAAATGAATTATTACAAAACTTTCATCTGGCGTTGGTATGTTTCTGCATATAAATGGATTTGAAGTATCAATGGTTGGAACTCTTTGGAAGTTAATATCTGTTTTACTAAATTGAGGACAAATATGATTTATATAATCTGGCATTCTTCTTAGCATTGTTTCCACAATTGTTTCGGCTGAATATCCTCTTTCTGCATTATCTCGATGAATTTTCTGAATCCATTCAAGATTTGTAATTGGTACAACCCCTACAAGTAGATCAGCATATTTAGCAACATCATATCCATCCCCTGCGACACCACCATGAAGTCCTTCGTAGAAAAGTACATCTGTATTTTGGGGGATTTCTTCCCAAGGAGTAAATTGCCCTGGACCTAATGCAGTACCTAATCTTGCGTTATGTTCTTCAGCTTCTTCTTGGCTATGAAGATAATATCTTTTGCTTCCTCCACCATTTTCTCCATAAGATTTAAAGAGTTCTTCAAGCTTATCGAATAGATTTGCTTCCGGACCAAAATGAGAAAAGTTCTCCCCCTTAGCAAGTGCTTCTGCCATTGCTTGCTTCATAGGACTTCTTTCAAAACGGTGATAGCTATCACCTTCAACAACTGCTGGAACGATTTCTTCTCGAGCGAAAATATGCTCAAAAGCTCTTTTTACTGTGCTAGTTCCAGCTCCTGACGAACCGGTGACTGCTACAACTGGATGACGCTTCGACATCTCCGACTTTGCTATTAAAATTACTTATAGATTTTCGCAGGTCATTGTCTGTGTAGTTGCCTGTTCTTGACAGTTTCTTAATCTTGTTATTTATTTAGACTTCCTCGATGACCTTGATAATTTCTTCACCAAGCTCATTACAACCTATCTCCTTATTTGAACTCTCACTCATTAAATCACTTGTTCGGAAACCTTTTTCTAGAACTTTATCAACTGCATTTTCCAAGTCATTCGAAGCTTCTTTTTCATTAAAAGCAATTTTCAACATCATTGCCCCAGAGAGAATCATGGCTATGGGGTTTGCGAGGTTTTTGCCTGCTATATCAGGAGCTGATCCATGTACTGGTTCGAAGACACCTGGGCCTGAGGAAGGTAGTGATGCAGAGGGCAGCATACCTATAGAACCAGTCAGCATTGCTGCCTCATCACTGATAATATCTCCAAATAAATTCCCTGTGAGAATTACATCAAATTGGGCAGGATTCCTTACTAGTTGCATTGCGGCATTATCTACATATTGATGATTTACCTCAATATTTGGATAATTGCTTCCAATTTTAATTACCCTTTCTCTCCAGAGTTGACTTACATCTAGTACGTTTGCTTTATCAACTGAACATAACTTTTCTCTTCTATTCTTAGCTATTTCAAAAGCAATTTTTGCAATTCTATCTATCTCTTTGCTGCTGTAAGACATTGTATTGAAAGCCCTTTCGCCTCCAGTTTCAAGACTAATTCTTCCTTTTGGTTCCCCAAAATAAATGCCTCCTGTTAGTTCTCTTACAACAACTAGATCAACATCTTTAATGATTTGTTCTTTTAAAGTGCTTGATTTAATTAGTGCTTCACTTATCTTTACTGGCCTAATATTTGCAAATAAATTAAGTTCTGATCTAAGTTTTAGTAAACCAGTTTCAGGCCTATTTTCTCTTGGTAAAGAGTCGAATTTTGGATCCCCAATTGCAGCTAAAAGAACAGCATCAGAATCCTCACAAGTCTTAAGTGTGTCTTCAGGCAAAGGCCTGCCAGTTGATTTGATAGCACTACCACCAAAATCTTTTTCTAGGAATTGGAAAGAAATACCATGTTTATTTGATAAAGCTAAAAGAATATTTTGAGTTACTCTAGAGATTTCAGGACCAATACCATCTCCTGCAAGGAGGGCGATTTTGTAAGACTTCATGGGTGCTTTAGCTGTGTTCTGCGTATCTATAAAATCTGATTTTAAGTTACTGTTTGAGTTTCCTTAGAGCTTTTGCTATTTCTGGAAGTTTTTTGAAATTAGCTGCACACCTCAACCAAAGCTTGTTAGGGATAGCTGGGAAACCACTAATTGTTTGCCCATCTTCAATATCAGTGTGGATACCACATTTTGAACTCGCTATAACTCTTGAACCAACTGTTACTCGATTGGCAACACCAACTTGACCGGCAAGAATGACTCCATCACCTATTTTTGCTCCTCCTGCTATTCCAACTTGTGATGCCATAGCACAGTTCTTACCAATGTGTACTCCATGACCTATTTGCACTAAGTTGTCTATTTTTGTTCCTGCCTTTATAAGCGTTTGCCCAACTGAAGGACGATCAATAGTTGTTCCGCATCCAACTTCTACATTGTTTTCTAGGACTACAATTCCTGTTTGAGGCATTTTTCTCCAACCCTTATTTGTTGGAATAAAGCCAAAACCTTCTGATCCAACTACAGCATTAGAATTAATTACACAGTTATCACCTAATTTTGAATAGGGATGAATAACAGAATTTGCATGTAATATATTGTTCTTTCCAATATGAACATTGTTATATATTACTACTCCTGGATAAATAATAGTATGATTATCAATCTTCGATCCTGATTCAATACATACATTTGCTCCTATAGATATATTTTTACCTAGTTCAACATTTTCTTCTATAACAGCAGATTTATGTATTCCTTCTTTAGGAAGTAATATAGGGTTAATACTTTCTAGGATTTCTGCAAATGCTATCCTTGGATCCTTAACTGCAATCCAAGCAATATTTTTTTCAATAGCTTTTTGAATTAGTGATTCTTGAAGAGGAATTATTACGGCAGAGGCTGATGAGTCTTCAAATTGATTCAATAAATAGCTGTCTTTTTCCAAAAAACTAATCTCAGTTTCTTTTGCATTTTCTAATGAGGCTGCAGAAGTTATTTTTGGATTACTAAGAATCGAGTATCTCTCAACTCCAGAATCGCCTTGTTTTAGGATCTCTATTAATTGGTTGAAAAACATTGTTTTAGGTAAGTTGGAAAAAGAAAACCAGTATCTTAAAAAATTAGGTCACTTGAAAGTACTAAAAAATCTCTATGAACAACAACAGGAGATTGCTCTGATTTCATAGGGTTAATAATTCTATCTCTTATTTCATCACTGCTAAAAGAGCTTATGCCTTTAGCAAGTTCATTCCCATCAGTAGTATAAATTTCTACTGGTTGATTTGCTGAAAAGGTGCCTTCTACACTTTTTATTCCAACTAGTAGAAGAGAAGCTCCATTATATTGAATTGCATTTGAAGCACCTTCATCGATACAAATAATTCCATGTGCATGAAGAGCATGGGCTAACCAACTTTTTTTAGACCCTAAGGGTTTAGGACTTGGATGAAATATTGTCCCGCTTCTTGAACCATTTAATATTTTCTCTAAAATATTGGGTTCTCTACCATCTGTAAGTTGAACTGTAATACCATTTTTTGTCGCTATTTCGGCTGCACTTAACTTTGTCTTTATGCCTCCTGTTCCCCAACTACTAAAATTAAAAGAGTTTTTCTGAATGTCTTTTAATTCCTGAGTGTTATGAACTTCCATAATAGGCTTTGCTTCTTTATTAGTTTTTGGATCAGAAGAGTAGAGACGGTCGATATCAGTTAAAAGAACTAATTGATCTGCTGAAATTGCAGTTGAAACCAAAGCTGAGAGAGTATCGTTATCACCATATTTTAGCTCTTCATTAGCAATAGAATCATTTTCATTAATTATGGGAACTACTTTCCAATCAAGTAGTTTTTTAATTGTTAATGAAGCATTATTAAAACATTTCTTAGATTCAAAATCTGAACGAGTTAAAAGTATTTGAGCGACATTGAAGCCATATTTTTTCATTGCTTTCTCATAAAGTGACATTAAATATCCTTGCCCTACAGCTGCAGAGGCTTGTAATGCATTTAGGTCAGTTGGCCTTTTTTTTAGCCCAAGACGATTACAACCTAATCCTACAGCTCCACTGGAAACTATGATAATTTGATCTCCTTTGTTTTTAGCTGTAGCAATACACCTACAATATGCATTTATCATATACTCTGTATCAAATTCTTTAGAACCTCTAAGCAAACTAGTTCCAATTTTAATAGTCCATAATTTCATTATTTAAAAGCTCCAATTATAGAAGCTATTTTGATCTCAATATTTTGTATATTATTATTCAAGCATGTAAGTCCATTTGAATTAGTAGGTTTAACTAAAATTGTATATAATCCTAAACGATTACCAGCCAGTATATCTGTAAATAATCTATCTCCAATAATTGCCGATCCATCTTTACTTATTCCAGATGTATTTATGAAATCTAAAAGCTTTTTTCTACTAGGTTTAGATGCTCTGTATGAGTAAGTTAGACTTAGTTGATCAGCAATATTCTTGATTCTGCTTCTTGATGGATTATTGCTAATAAGATGTAAGTAGAAATGATTTTTTGCAATATCTATCCAGTCTTTCACTAAATGATTAATATTATTTTCATGTCTAGGAATGAGTGTTCCATCAACATCTAGAAAAAGTGTCTTTAGGCCTCTTGATTGTATTTCTGAGTGAGAGAGGTTGATTATAGATACCCCACTATCCCATCTAGGTTTAAGTAATTTAACCTTCATGAATTCAAATATCTCTTTTCTCTAGTTCTGCTTCAATCATTGGTTGAATCTTATCAAAATTTTCTCCCTCAAGAACTATTGCATTACCATCTTTTATTTCACCAACAACAAAAAAGGGATCTAGAGGAATATAAAGCCCATACTCTTCGTCTTCGACCTTGAAATTTACAAGTAATTCATATAGTTCAGAGTCTTCGTCAAAGTCCTTTTCTTCGAGTTCTTCTGGTTCTGGTTCTTCTAGCTCGCCAGTTATAGTTAGAGTTACTGCTGAACGGATCAGTCTTAAGTCATACTCCTGTAGGACAACATCAGCAACTTCAAGAATTGGTTCTTTCTTTTCAATGGTTTTAATAAGTTCAGGGTCTTTGTCTTCCCTTAATCGAAAAAGGGATACAGGGGTATCAACTGGTGTGAGCAGAATATACTCAATGCCACTAATCGGTACTATTTGTTCTAAAAAGCAAAGAAGTTCATTCCCATGACTGTCTTTCACTAGAAGAGTTGGTACTTCATTATTATTTGAAGTTTCTGTTTCTGACATAGGATTTTTACGGTTTAATAAGAGCTAAGAGGCTTTAGAAGGCGACTGTAATTTTGATATTGGTTGAAGATCGGGACCTTCTCTTAACCACTGTTCAAGAAGAAGAGCAGCAGCTGCACTATCAAGCTGTCCAGTTCGATCATTTTGAAGTTTGTACTTTTGCCCAGCTTCCCAGCTGCTGCTGTGTTCATTTACCCAAGCTAATGGTAAACCAAGTTTAATTGCCATTTTTATTCCGAATTTATGGCAATATTTTGCCTGGGGTGTAAATTTGCCATTCTCATCTAGAGGTAATCCAACAACTAAACCATTAACTTTCCTATATACACAATGTGATTCTATAGCCTCTAAATCTTTCTGAAAAGAAATCCTATTAATAGCTGGGAGCATCGTAATTGTTATGCCAAGAGGGTCACATCCTGCTAATCCGACTCTCTTACGACCGAAATCGATACTTAGAACTGATGTTGGTGTAGGTTTTATCAATGTTTTTGAATATGAGCTAATTATGGTGAAGGAATAGGAGGATTTAGATTGTCGAGCATATTTTCAAAAGAAATGGTCTGTGATAGAGAGTACCTTTTTTCTGTTCTTTTTAGGTTGGACTTACCTAGAAGTATTTTCTGATTAATTTCGTCTAGTCCAATGCTCTCTAATAGATTATTTAAGTAATCGTCTTTACTATCACACTCTATGATTAATCTATTTTTCTTATTAATTGTATCCTGGATAATCTTAGGTATGGCAAAATGTAATCTCTCATCCCAGATTACATCTCGAATAAGTTTAAAAGTATTAATATCTTCAGGGAAATTTTGTTTTAGTAAGCCAGCAGCTGCAATAGCCTTTCCTTGATTGTAAAAATAAAGT
The DNA here is from genome assembly GCA_003278425.1 of Prochlorococcus sp. AG-363-B11. Classification (GTDB taxonomy): domain Bacteria; phylum Cyanobacteriota; class Cyanobacteriia; order PCC-6307; family Cyanobiaceae; genus Prochlorococcus_E. The sequence continues at coordinate 45,107 of QCFE01000009.1, forward strand.
ATACCTGTAAGCTTATTACTTAATTCTAGTATGTCTGATGATTTATGACCCATTATACTTCTTAATTGGTAGGATTCTGCTGAATTCTCAATTCTCAAAAGATCTTCAGAATTAGCAGCATTTATTTTATCCCATTTGAAGTTAATATTATTATCAATTGAATTATAATTATATTTATTGTTTTTATTTGTTGACCATGATCTTATCATTTTCTGTGGTTGGAAGCCTAACTCTCTTACCAAGGAAAGTTCATCTATACTATCAGAAGGATATTTAATTATCCAATTAATAATATTATTTGCCTTCACATTCAGAGAATACTTTAAAAGCTTTAGCTTTACTTCTCTTAAGGTATTATAATTTGGAGTTGTATAGATAGTTGGAAATGAAATTGACCAAGTATTACCTTTTCTATTTATTGGCTTTATTATAACCGAAGCTATAAGTCTGTTGCCTTCTGAAGCAACTAAGCAAATGGGTTGCTTGCTAGCAAGTAAGTTAGATAAAGATTCCTCAAGTTTAGATACCCAACCTCTAAAAAGGAGAAAATGAAGATTTGTTAGTTGTACTTGTTCTAGTTCTCTACCAAGAGTGTAAAGATGATGTATACGAAGATAATCTACTCTAAGAGTTCCCTCTGAACCTTCTTTTAAAAGTGGAATAAGGTTTCTTCGCAATTTATTAAAAGATTATAGCTCTAATCGTCATTATATTAGTTGGGTCTAATAATAACTAGAGGTGTCTGTTCATCTGCATTCCCTGCAGGGTTAGAGCGTAATGCTGAAATAATTAAACTTTTGTTAGCACCTTGACTTGATGCGAGAATTTTAACTTTACCTAAATCGTTAACATCTACCACCGCGACATGGACACCTAAATTATTTGATATTTCTTGACAATAACTTTTAACATTTTTAGGACCTAGAACGATCACTTGATCATAAGGAACTGTTGTACCTGTTATATCATCTATAAGCCTTGCTTGCTCCCCAGCAAGCCTATAAAACATACCTTTTATATTAAATATCTTAAAGAAAGAACCTATTGACCAGGCAATTATAACTCTTAATACTCCAACTTCATTTATAAGTGATTGCATACCGCATGCAGTGGCTAAACTACTTGTTGGGTGAAAAAAATAACATAAAAGCTTTGAAAGAGGTGATGTCCTTATCATGCTCGGATGAATATACCTACCTTGCATAATTGCTAATGGTGTTTCACCTATCGTTACTATATCTCCGGGTAATATTTTTTCTGAAGTATATTTATATAACGTACTTACTGGATCATCGAGTATACCAAGCTTATGAGTCCTTATTGGTATTGAAGTATAATCGTTAGTGGTAGTATTGTTAGCCTTTTTATTTGATTCTGGAAATTTTATTGGAGTGACAAAGCCATGTCTACAGTTTTTTATACCAAATGGACCATAGTTTATCCAAATAATATCAAACCATACACTAGTTATATCCTTTAGGGAATTAGTATTATTAACATTTTCTAAAATTAAAAAGAAATCAATAATCACTTTAGATTTATTTTTTATTATAAAAGTTTGCCAGTAACCATCTTTTCTTTTCTTTAACTCTGGGTTATTTGATTTTAGCTTGATTTTAGTTTTAATATTATCTGTAGATTCTTCACTAAGAACCAATGGAAACATCTTAAACTGAGGTATCATTACTTCCATTCTTTTATGCGGATTTGTAATTTCTAGTACACCATTTATTTCTATAGATTCTTTCTTCTTAAGTATATTCACTTTTTTAGGCATTAATTCAAGCGGAGACTCCCTATTTATTACATAACTGAATATTAGATAAATTAAAACAGATAAGGTTATTATCAATGTAATAGTCATAAACTTATATTAGCTATTGTTCTATATTATAATAAAAAAATTATAACTTTAATATAAAATTAGATAATTATAATATTTTCATCTTGGATCTGTATATCCATCTTTTGAGGCATCACTGTTATATTCGTTGAAGCTTTTTATAGAGATATTGAAATCAGGAGGTTTAAGCCCAGAACCTTTACTTATGGCAGTATTTATTGTTTCTATAGGAATCTGACCTTCTTCATTTAGGAGTACTTCACCATCCCCATTTATAACAACAATTTGTGGAATATTCCCTTTCCAGTAATATGCTGGATTGGTTTTATCATCTGTATCTATGCCTTGTATTTCATCTGTGGTTAATGGAATTATATCTATGGAATTTGTCCAGAGTAATTTCAAGCCAGATATTACTGGAGCGTATATTTTGCTGGATGAACTGTCATCTAAATAGTAAAATACTACACTTGTCCTATTATTTTTAATTGATTCAGATATCGTTGATGCTGGAGGCACTAAGGAACCATTGCCTGCATATATAGGGAATATATTACCGTCGAAGCTATTAGTATCTCTTGCGGCAGAAACGGATTGAACAGATATTATAATGAGAATTATCAGGCTTATTAATGATGCAATTAAGATGTGCATTATTTAATTTTCAATATTTATTAATATATTCGGTATTAATTGAATTGTTATATAATTTTTTCATCTTGAAATAGTTCTTCCCATGCCCTGGGCTATACCTTTACCAACTAGTCCTATTGCTCTGCCAAGAACATTAGTTAAAATTATAACCATTAAATCACCTAAATATTTCAACATTGCTTGGAGTTGAGGTGCTAAAGCATCCCTTGCTTCAACTAAAAGGGTTACCTGCTTTTGCCACCAACCAAGTTGCTTTAAATCATTATCCCTGGCTTCACTAACTAACAATGTTTCTATATTGCCATTATTTAATTGTAAAAACTGTCGCTTACTTTCATAAAGTTGTATAGGGCGTTCAATCATGTATTGCCATCGACGCTGACTATTAAGCTGATTCCTCAGCCTTTCAAGCTCTCTAGTTGAGAAGAAGCATGGTTTTAGAAGGTATTCTCTAAGCTCTGACCACTCTGAACAAGCACTTATTAATTCAGCACTTATAATTTCACTTGTTCGTAAGACCCAATTCATTATTAAAATTTCAAGTTTAATTAGTGCTCTAGGATCATCGCTAGGAAGTAAGTTGCCTTCAACTAACATATTTTTGTCAAGTATTAATGTATCAAGAATTAATGAAGGATTCGGAAGTTCTTCATCGGTTTCTGATAAGTCAATAATTTTTAGTAATTTATCTGAAACAGATATAAATTCACCATTTCTCGCAAGCCTAATATAAGTTCCGCAAATATCTCTAACCACTTGCTTCCTAAGCTCTTTCTCTAGTGAAATCCAATTCTCAAGACAATTTTCCTCATTAACGCCGATCTCTCCAAGTCTAGTGAAAACATTATCAAGTTGATTTAAAGGATAGAAAGAAGGAGCTTCTGCTTGTTATGGTTCAAACTGTTAATAGCAAATATAGTTTCTGAATTATTTGCTATTCCATCCTCAATAGACTTCTTACTTCGAATATAAATTTCATTCCATACAGCCTTTGAACTTTTTTCTGATATATTTATACTCGTTGAGTAAGATCTTTCTTTGCTATGAGTATTCTCATCATTAGTAAGTAAAGACATATATATGGGTGCCCAGAACCAAATTAATAATGATTTAGCCATAGCTACTTCTCGCTTTCTTCCTTTAACTGCGAGTAATAAGAAAATATTTTTAGTCTGAAATCTATTTATTCCATCAAGTCTTCTGATTTCTTGATTTATGTTGTCAAGGCTATTTTTAAGCATCCAACTTCCTAAACTGTAAAGGGATAGGTCTCTTTTATGATCTTTTACTATTAATTCATTAAGTCTAACAACCCTTCCACCTTTAAGGAGTTTGTTTATAGAGTTATTAAGTAAAGCTATATCAGGATCTTGAAGAATTCCCTCACATTCAAAATTTAGTATCTGAGAAGGTTTTAAAGATAATTTAGATGGAAGTAAAAGAAGAATTGGCGACGGATGCCATTTTTCTTTAAGATGTTTAATTTCAATAGATGTAGTACTTTCTAATTCTAAATTGTCGATTGACCATATCACTAGTGAAGGATGCCTAGTTAGGTTCTTCTGATTAAGAAAAACCTCTATATCTTTGTCTTTTGATGTTAATTGAAGTGATAGTGTTTCACCAAGTAGATCTGGTGCAATAAGCAAGATCTTTTTAGATGCGCCTTCAATCAAATCCTTTCCCAAAAGATTATTATTATAAATCTAACCAATTTTCCTCTTTCCTTCCAGTCCTAACCTTCCTGAAATCGTCCTTTTCTAATTTTTTAGATATTTACTTAGCAGGTGTTCATGTTTTCAGTAGATAAATCGTTAATGGTTTGATTCTTAGCCACGTGTATAGCTTCTGATAAGTCTATTTGCCCATCATAAAGAGCTCTACCAATAATTACCCCACATATTCCATAACTCTCTAATGGTAAAAGCGAGAGGACATCTGAAATAGTTCCTATACCCCCAGAAGCAATAACAGGAACCTTTGAGGCAGTGGCTATCTCTTTTAGAAAATTGAGATTGGGCCCTTTTAAGGTACCGTCAGTTGCAATATCTGTACTTATTATTGCGCTTATCCCACTCTCAGAAAGAGCTTTTGCTAATTCCGATGCTTTTGTTTTGCTTTGATTTAACCATCCTCTAGTGGCAACTTTTCCGTCTTTAGCATCTAAGCCTAAGATTATTTTTCCTGGGTATCTTAAAGCAAGTTTATTAACTATATCTGGCTTTTCGATTGCAATGGTTCCTAAAATAACTCTGTCAATTCCAGCCTCAATTAATTCTTCAGCTCTTTGTTTACTTCGTATACCTCCTCCAATTTGAATCGGTATTGTCAACTCTTTTTTAATAGCTTTGATAGTCAGGTCGTTTACAGGTTTTCCTGTTTTAGCTCCATCAAGATCTACTACGTGTAATCGTGTTGCCCCTTTTTCTTGCCAAATAAGTGCTTGTTGAATCGGATCGCTACTAAATTCAGTTACAAGATTGTAATTGCCTTGATGAAGTCTTACGCACTTACCATCCAAGAGATCAATGGCTGGAATGATTTCAATCACGATCAATATTTTATCTTCTTATATCCTGCATTGCTTTTGTTTTGTTTGCAAAGCACTTAACGCGCTTGAATAGATAAGAACCTGCTTTGAAACCTTGAAAACTCTTGTTATGGGAGGTACTCGCTTTGTAGGGAGGGCCTTGGTTGGACGTTTAATCGAGAAGGGATATGACCTAACTCTTTTTACACGGGGTAGGAAAACTATACCCATGAATATTCGCCATATTGAAGGGGATAGGGACTCCGATGACATCTATAAATTAAAGGGTTTGAAATTTGACGTTATTATTGATAGTTCAGGAAGGAACCTAGACCAGACAAAAAAAGTAATTGATGTTATAGGACCACCTTTACGACGCTTTTTATATGTAAGTTCAGCTGGAATTTATAAAGATCGTAATACTTGGCCTCTAGACGAAAGTGCTGAGATTGATCAATGTAGTAGGCATATTGGTAAAGCTCAAACTGAAAAATGGCTTAAAAAATCACAAATCCCATTTACAAGTTTTCGACCTACATATATATATGGACCTGGTAATTATAATTCAATAGAAGAATGGTTTTTTGATAGAATTGTAAATAATCGACCTATACCAATACCTTCAGATGGAAAAACTATTACACAACTTGGTCATGTAGAGGATTTAGCAGAAGCTATGACTATAAGCCTTGAGAAGGATAATGCTATTAATAAAATTTATAATTGCTCAGGCAAAAAAGGAATCACATTTAATGGTCTAGTTGAAGTGGCTTCAATGGTTTGTGGAAAAGATCCTAAAGCGTTGGACTTAATTTACTACGATCCAAAAGATATTGATACAAAAGAAAGAAAAATATTCCCTCTTAGGCTTAATCATTATCTAACAGATATTTCATTGATACAGAAAGATTTGAATTGGACCCCAAAGTATGATCTTAAGGAAGGTTTATTAGATAGTTATAAGAATGATTATTTAATAAATCCATCCAAAAAACCAGATTTCAGCTTAGATAATAGTATTATTGGTTCTTAATATATTTTATTGCAGAAATAATAGACATGATAATTGATAGCCAGAGTAAAAAATATCCTAATTCATTAGTTGAGAAGAGAAAATTATCGATTGATAACTCTCTAGGCCATAAGATTAGTAAGATGCTTGTAAATTGAAGAGTGGTTTTAATTTTTGCATCCATAGAAGCGGGAGCTTCTTTTAGAGAATTAGACCTCCATGCAGTAATAAATAGCTCTCGGCTGATCAATATCCATATAGCCCATAGTGGAAAACTATTGAATTGTGATATCCATAGAATAGGTGCCAAGATAAATATTTTGTCTGCTAAAGGATCAACTTTTGCTCCCCATACAGAACCTCCACCTGCTTTTCTGGCAAGTACACCATCAAGCCAGTCGGTTATAGCGCCTAGAATCAATACAAACCAAGCTAGCAAGAGCTTGTCTTGAGAAAGTAAAATAATTAAGGGTAATCCAAGAAATAGTCTTAAGATACTAAGGAGATTTGCAGAATTTCTATAATTTAAGTTCCTTATTATAGGCATATTAATTAATTATAATGATTATTCTTATAAATTTAGCATAACTATTTAAGGGAGTTGTAAAAGAAAGCGATATTTATAGAAGAATAGTATAACTATAATTTAGTTAACATTCTATTGAGTTATGTAAAATATTTAGCTGATGCGACTATAATTATAATAAATAATATTTTCATAGATGACTTATTTCCTTTTATTTGCATTAGCGGCTTCTTTGGTATCGATGGTCTATATTGTTCGTCGATTAGAGGATGATGGCTAGTAGTTGGTCCCTAGCTAAACTGAACTCAATACTCATTTGCTTGATCAATTATTAATCTCTACTTTTATGAAAACACTTAGATTAAAATTAGAAAAAGGATCAGATATTAAATTTTTTTTAGAGAACCTTAGTAAGAAAACTAATATTGATGGCTTTGTCTTGGGAATTGTCGGAGATCTTTCAACTGCTGTTTTTCAATGCCCAAAAAGAAAAGGTAAAACTACTTTAAAAGGAAATTTAGAAATTATTACATTAAATGGTTCATTAAGTCCTGATTTAGTACATCTTCATTTAAGTATTTCTGATACAAACTGCCAAGTTTGGGGCGGACATCTAGAGCATGGATCAATAGTTTTAAAGGGAGCAGAAATCCTCATAGGAATAACCTCTGACACTGAACCTTTATTAGAAACTAAACTCGATAGCTTTATAAGTAGACCAAAACAAATTCTAGAAGTAGCCACATTACCTAATTGTCCTTGGTCAGCAAAAATTATAAGGACCCTAGAATCAAAAGGTATTCCATATAAAAATATTAGAATAGAAGATGATGCCCTTTTTAAAATCATAAGAGACCGAAGTGGAAGCAGTACCTTCCCTCAGGTTTTCTTTTACGATAAATATATTGGAGGTTATACAGAATTTCTATCGCTTTTTTCATCTGGCAAATTGTTTGAGAACTAATAAAATATAAAAATGAATATAAAATTTCTGAATACAAAGTCAAGTAAATATTGGAGCTCTAAGCCACCATGGTGTCAACCTTGGTCCATTCTCCTATCAGGGGCATCTATTATTCTAATTTTATTTTTATTTATACCTTTTCTTTGGCTTAAATTTTTATTAGTATTACCAATTTTTGTTTGGTGGTATTTATTCCTATTTCTTGCTCCAAATTTTAATCAAGATATAAATGAATGTGAATAATAATTTGATATCTAGCCCGTTTTTTATTAGAGCCTTAGAAGACAGTGATGTAAGTATGGTTACATATTGGGCAAGAAATGAAGGCTTTGCTCCTGGGTTAGGAGATGTAGCTATATATAAGAATACAGAGAATCAAGGACTATGGGTAGGGACTATTGATCACTTACCAATTGGTTGTATTGCAGGAGTTAAGTATAATTCATTATATGGTTTTATTGGTTTATTTATTGTTGATAAAGCTTATAGAGGTAATGGATATGGTGTAAAACTATGGAGCCATGTTATAAATAACCTTGATGAAGTACGTTGTTTAGGTATTGAAGCTGCTCCAGATAGAATCACAGATTATAAAAAATGGGGTTTCAAAGTCTCTTCTAAAACTACTCGATGGAAGCTAGATGTAAATGATAGTTTTTTTAAAGTCGATGACTTTAATAATTTAATGAATAAGTATTCCCTATTAGAAGGTAATCAGATACCTAAAAATATTATTCAAAACTATGATGAAAACAAGGAATATACTCCTCGACCACATTTTTTATCTGATTGGCTTTCACATAAATCAGGAACTGTGCTGGCAATTGTTAATAAGAAAGGTTTGTGTGTAGGCTTTAGTAGGATTAGGCCTTGTCTATTTAGACATGGTAATGGATATAGGATTGGCCCATTAATTGCTGATAGCCCAATTCTTGCATCATATCTAATTAAAAGCCTTGTAATGCGTTTTCCAGGATTTACCTTAATAGATACACCTGGTCTAAACGTAGAAGCCAGTAAATTAATGGAATCATTGGGATTCAATCCTATATCACATACAGTTAGAATGTATAAAGGTAAGCAACCAACTATAACTATGAGTGAGGTATACGGCCTAGCATGTCTAGAGCTAGGATAATTTTATTTAGGTTCAAGTATTATTACGAAGTATCATTTTTTCTTCACTAAGTTCATTCTCTAGTTGCTTGATAAGCTTGGAAACAAGATCTTGAAACTCTGGTTGACAACCTTTAAATGCAGCTTTATGGCGTATAGATTCATTCCTTGTTCTAAGGTCGGTCAGCATTAGCTGAAGTGAATCAATCTTAGGATTGGTTTCCATAGGATCTATTTATAAAGTTTATTATTACTAACAGTATAAAAGCCTTCAATGGCCTCTTTCATTGATAATGACTTGTTTTCTTCACTACTAGTTATTTCTATAATTTTCTTATTGGCTTTTTTTATATCTAATGATTCGATACAAGTCCTAGCTACTAATCTTCTAGGGATAGATCCCTCCTCTTGTGAATTCTTTTCTGTATACAATATATTTTGTGATTGCAACCCTTCTTCTGATTCGTTTAGACCACCAGGCCTAATAATTGTCCAATCAATACCACTATTAATTACTTTATCTTCTCCTATCTTTTTCCAAAGTAAAATAAGTCCAAATAGATTTAATGGGTGTAGAAATTTACCAACACATAGTGAACTTACAAGGACAATACGATTTACTCCTACTCTCTTACAACTTTCAACCTGATTACCAACACCAACAGCATCTATTTTAGCTGGACCAGTTAAATCTATATTAGGCCTAGCTCCTGTAGCAATAATTAGAGTATCTACTCCTAAAAGTGCATTGTCTAATTCATCCTTATTAAATAATGATAATCTCTCTACCTGACATGATTTGAGAGAAGGAGGTACAATTGAAGCCTGTCTTGTAATTAATTTAACTTCGTATCTTTTTTTCAGGGCTTCCTCTGCTACCCTAAAGCCTGTTTTGCCAGAAGCACCACTTACTGCAACTTTCACATTAAAACCTAATAATTTAGTTATACTTTAACCTACTTTTTCTATTAATTGAGAATGTATATAAATTTTTTATTTATGCTTTATTACAAACAACTGCTTTTCTTCTTAAAGGGAACATTTCTTTGCAAAGTTCACAGACTCTTCCGTCACAACCTCTTGCTCTACAATACTCTCTACCATAGAAAATCATCTGTAAGTGTAAACTATTCCAATTTCTTTTAGGAAAAAGATTCTTAAGGTCTTTTTCAGTTTCTCTAACGTTTTTACCTGAAGTTAACTCCCACCTTTGGGCTAATCTGTGTATATGAGTATCAACTGGAAATGTTTCTAACCCGAAAGCCTGAGCCATGACAACACTTGCTGTCTTATGACCCACTCCAGGCAATGCTTTCAGAGCTTCTATATCATTTGGAACTTTATTATTATATTTTTGCATTATAATCTTTGATAACTTATATATATTTCGAGCCTTTGTGTTAGCTAATCCAAGCTGAGATATACAATTGTAGATATTCTGCTCCCCAAAATTATATAAGTCACTTGCTTTTTCACCATTCTTAAATAAATTAGGTGTTAACTCATTTACTTTCTTGTCTGTAGATTGAGCACTTAATAAAACAGCAATAAGCAAGGTGTATTCATTTTTGTGATATAAGGGGATGGGGGGATTAGGATATTTTTCAGATAGTCTTCTCATGATGAGATTAGCTCTCTGCATTTTGTTCATGTGTTCGTATCCTTTTAAGTTGTGAATGAATTACATTTAGAAATTACTAATCTCAGTCACCACTATGGGGATCCTACTAGTAATGGCCAAACTTTAAATTCAGTCAACTTATCTCTATACAAAGGAGAATTATTAGGGTTACTTGGTCCTTCGGGTTGCGGAAAGACCACTTTGCTTCGCTTAATTGCTGGTTTTGAGAGGCCCTCTTTAGGATCTATTTTCTTTGAAGAACAAACTATCTCTTCTCCTACATATCTATTACCTCCTGAGAGAAGAGGAATTGGTATGGTATTTCAAGATTATGCATTATTCCCCCACTTAAATGTATGGGACAATGTTTGCTTTGGATTAGCCTATTCAGTTGACAAAAGTAGAGCCAGTTGGCTTTTGGAATTGCTAGGTCTTGAGAATTTACATAGGAGGTTTCCTCACGAACTGTCTGGAGGACAACGACAAAGACTTGGTTTGGCAAGAGCTTTGGCCCCTGGGACATCATTAGTACTTTTGGATGAACCTTTTAGTAGTCTTGATGTGGAAGTTAGGCTCAGATTGAGAAACGAATTATCTAGGGTTTTGAATACATGTTCGGCATCAGGTATTTTGGTGACTCATGATCCACAAGAAGCCCTTGGTATATGCGATAGAGTTGCAGTAATGAAAGACGGTGTAATTCATCAATGCTCACCCCCTCTTGAGATATTAACAAGGCCTAAAACCCCCTTTATTGGAAATTTTGTGTTACAACAAAATTTAATTAAAATAACTTCGAGAAAGCCATCTTATTCTACACCGTTTGGAAATATATTTGTAAAATCAAATCTTATTAAAGAGACTCCTAATATTATTATGGTTGATGATCAATCCTTTGAAATTGTTTCTAACAAGTGTGGAATAGGTATTATCAAAGGTAAGGAGTTCCGAAACACAGAATGGATTTTCCGGATTGAATATCAAAATCAAATTCTACGAGTCTCAGCACCTTTAGACTCAGAGATCAATATAGGTGATAATTGTGATTTGAGGTTTGTAACTGGAAAATACGGATATATGTTCCCAGGGTGTATTTCATGTCTTCTGAAGTAATTAATATCTAAACATTAATTTTTTCATGCTCTTCCACATTGGCATTTACCGCCCTTCCAATTAGAACATTTCTGCTGCTTGCATTTTTTCTTCTTTAGGGCATAAATAAAAATTCTATTTTTATTTATGGATGAATCGCCAGACTTATGAAATTCCATCTGTGGTGAGAATTATGAATTGTAATTGAGATTCATTATCATATATAAGAATATGTTTATCTTTGTTTTTGTATCTCTTTATATCTTTTTGTTGTATCATTTGATCACCAAGGTTATATTTTCTTCCTTTCAATTTTCCTACTTATTTCCTTGCTATTAAACTATTTCCCTTTCTGGTATGACTGATTCAATTCTAAAACGACTGAATTTAAAATCTAGTCCCTCAGGAAGAGCAATAGCTCAGCCAATGGACGAAGAATTAGTTGAGATGTTATATCAACATCTAACTCTTGAGAGAAGAGCAAGTGCTCAATATTTTGCTATATCCATTTGGTTTGCTGAAAGGGACCTAAGTGGGTTTTCGAATTTCTTCAAACAAGAATCATTTGATGAACATGAACACGCTACTAATTTTGCTAATTATTTAGTTGCTAGAGGACAAACTGTAGTCCTACATGATCTAAACGCCCCTAAACAAAATTGGGATAGTATTGAATCAGTTATAGCGGATTCATTTCAAATGGAGGCTGATGTTACGACTTCTATTCATCAAATCTATGCATCAGCTGAAAGATCTAGTGACACAAGAACAAATGTATTTTTGGATCCAATAATTGAAAGTCAAACACAGTCAGAAGATAATTTTGCGCATATATTATCAAGGGTTCAATTTGCAAATAATCAACCATCAGCAATTTTGATTATCGATGGTGAAGTAAATTCGAATAAATAATTTTACTTATACTTTTAACTCTAGTGGCCTGTTGCATAATTCATACAAAAATAATATAGAAATGCTCGATTTATGATAGGAATAGAAATCTCTTGATATTTCAATTAACTCTTGTCTCCTTGTTTCAAGATTCAATATTTCTGCTAATAGCCTTTTCCTAAGAAACATGTCCTTGGAAACAGTAAGGGAAATTGAGACAGTTTTGTACCTTTGACGAATGTAATCGATTTCTCTACATAAACCGCCAATTAAACTATCAGAAATTGTCAATGAATTATTCATATAGAATTTTATGCGGATAAAGGTGAATCTTCTACAAATTCCGGGGCAAGGCTTAAGGTGCTTTCACCAGATGGAGCTAGGAGTAGATCTGCCGATCTAAGTCTGCTTATTAAACGAGTTGATGTAACACGAGTAGAACCAATTAATTCACCAATTCTTTCGTGAGTAAGTCTGAAGGGTAATTGACACCAGTCACCACACCTTCTACCGAGCCTATTAACTAAGAGCGCAAATAGAGCCTGAAGTCTTTGCTCGGCATTTCCTAAATGCCTAATCCTAAGTAATTGAAGTGTCCATTCGTTAACAGCATCAAAGCCAAGTGTTTCAGATGCTTCTGTATCACTTCTAAAGGAAAGTTGAGTTAGAGCTTCTACGCATATTCCTTCACTACAGAGTCTATCAGTTCTAAGTTGATCTCCAGATTGAAGGAAGGCTAAGGTCATGCCCTCTGTTTCTTCGCAAGGACAATAAACTCTTGCTATTCCTTCAAGAACTTCAAGACATGAGCGTCCTGTTCGACTTGAAGGATCAATAAGAACAGTTTGACCAACAGATAGCCTTACTTTGGGTACAGGACCGTCAGGTAGAAAACGGTAGTTCATTTATTTTCTCAGCTACTTGCTAATGAGAATAATTATCAAAGTACACCATCGAAGAGCCTTTTTGCAACCGATTCTCAATAGCAAGTAGCTAGTTGCGAGAATATCGATAATGAACACATAGCAGTAAATTTTTATACATAATTTATGTGTCTAAATATACAAAGATTGGGGGTTTTTAGAATTTGCAAACAAAAAGGGAAAGGAGCTTTTTAAGTCCCTTTCCCTTTTATTGTTAGCAAGTTTACTTTAGAAGTAATTAACCTGCTGTTATGTTGGCATCTTCCATGTTGTCAAATGCTTGACCTATTCTTCTGAAATCAAAGCCCATTCCTCTTAGGGCATGCCATAGATGACCTTGTAAAAAGAAGAATCCTATAAAGAAATGTGCATTGGATAACCAAGCTCTTGCTGTATGAATATTTTCAGGAAGGTTGGCTGTATCAGTAAAATAGGGTGCAAATTCAAATTGGAGTTTTAATACTTCTCCGTATAGATCTGTTGGGTAGATTGTTGTATTTGACGAACACCAAAATGCCGCAACAAATGCCATATAGGCAGCTCCTGCAAGAGAGTATGAAAGAACTGATTCAGCTGAAAGCAAACCTTTTCCCTTGAATTCAGTATATTCTCCAAAGTTTTTAGTGGCAATGTGGAATGCTCCACCAATAATTAGAAAGAATGCTAGAAAAGCATGACCTCCCATTACATCTTCCAAACTTGTAATTGATAAGAAATCTGCTTGATGATTCCAGATCATTCCAAGATCAAGATTGTAGTTAACTTTTCTTGTAAGCCCCTGAGCAGAATCATAAATTCCATGAATTCTTGCCCATTCAACAAATTGAATGCTTCCTAGGCCAAGAAAAATCAAATGATGACCAAGTATAAAAGTCAATCTATCTGGATCATCCCATTCAAAATCAAATTTTCTAGCTCTTGACTTGTCAGGGTATTTTCCTAGGTCACCTTCATACCTCATGGAATGTAGTAAACCACCTGCACCTAATACAGCGGAAAAAATTAAATGGAGAATTGCTATCACTGTGCAACCATAGGGCTCAGTGATTACACCATTTGAGACTCCACCAATGCCAAGACCAGCAAGATGAGGTAAGCATATTAGGTTTTGATTACCCATCGGAATTGATGAGTCATAACGAGCTAGTTCAAAAAGAGTGAACGCTCCAGCCCAGAACATCATTAAGCCTGCATGAGCTGCATGTGCCGCGATGAATTTACCTGAACGGTTTGTCACTCCTGAGTTACCCGCGTACCAGTCGTAAGTAACGTTTGGGTTCCCGTATGTCTGCACGAGAGTTTTTATTTAAGGCTTTTTAAAATTATTTGACCATTAAAGAATTTATGAATAGCATTTCACATTGCTTATTATTATTGTAGTTTTTATACTTACAATTGTATTCATCTTCCTTTTCTTGTGTTTAAATTGAACTAAATCAATGTTATTTGCTAGTGTTCTATGGTTTAGCTCTTTTACCCGAAGCCTCTATTGATATATGTCTGATCCAATTAATTTAAAAATGAACAAACTTGATGGCCGATTTATAGTCAATCGTTTCGAGAAAGAATTTAAAAGGAAATTTTCAGATAAGAGATACCTTTTCATCGTATTAGGGTTATTAGGTGATTTCGATAGCTTTGAATATATACAGTCAATTAATAAATCTCTCGTACAAATAAAAGATGCAGGAATAGAATTATTTATAGTTGGTATTGGAAACGATGAATCCAAGAAAAGATTTTGTGAATATACTAAATTACCATGTAATTACATTCATACTATTAGTGATTCGAACTTACATGACTCCTTATTTATAGAAAAAGGACTTAAAGTATCCACTTTTCCTCTTTTAAACCTTATATTAATGTGCATGGGAATAGGATCTCCAGGAACATTATGTGAGGTTTTGAGAGGTTATATAGGGGATTGTAATGCAAAAAAATTATTTAAGAGTGATGAGTTCATATCTATTCCTTTAGTTGGTAAATTAGAATTAAGCCTTTTTAATTATCTTGATAAAAGAAATGTATTAAGGCCTTTCGAATTAGCCACATTGAGACTACTAAATATGATTGAAGTTTTATCAAACTGGCAAATATATATGATAAATTATCAATACCTAACTCAGAGAACAGCAACTTTTATAGTTGATGAGGAACTAAACCTTTTATATGATTACTATAGTAAAGGATTGTTAGGTTATTCTGAGAATATGTCAGAGCCATTGGAATTTATAGATAACTTGATTTAATAATTAGATCACTATGACTAATATGATATGTAAAAGATGTGGCTCGACTAGTTTAATTGCAGATAGAGCCTTGGCTGGACGATTGGTTTGTGCCAGATGTGGAGGTCAGGCTGTAAAGGCACCGTCAAAATTGTACTCTAGAAAAATTTCTAATACCTTAGCTAATAAGAAAACGGTATTATTTATTATTTGTATATTTATAGTTATCTTTTTGGTTGTTGGAATTTAACCTATTAACGGGGAAAAGCATTCCAATAACCATTTTGGTTTATTAAATTTAAATTGTAGTCGTACAAGTTACTTATGTTAGATTGCGTCATGACTTCAGTCGGTTTCCCATCAGCTATTATTTTACCACTCTTAAGCAAAATAACTCTATTAGTCTCTGGAATTATACTTTCTATATTATTTGTCGTATAGAACAATGTTATACCTTCATTGGCTAATTTACGCAGAATATTTAATAATATATACTTAGCCTTTATATCTAGCATAGTAGTTGGTTCGTCTAATAAAAGAATAATAGGTTTATTGATAATTGACCTTGCTATCAAAACAGTTCTTTTTTGCCCATCTGATAATTCGGAATAATATTTATTTAATTTACAGATGTTCAGTTTCTCAGTAACCTCTTCAAGAAGTTCAAGATGTTCAGGAATTAATTTTTGATTATTTATTAAACCAAATGTACCTTGTAAACCTGATAAGATTATATCTCTTGTTTTCATCTCACTTTTAATTCTTTTATCAATCTCTGTACATACGAAACCAATTTTAGACCTTAATTCCCAGATAGTATTTTTCTCAGAATTAAATATTTTGATGTACGAGTTTTTTTTATAAAGCGGATACTTTAATTTTGTTATTGTTTTTATAAGAGTCGATTTGCCAGATCCATTAGATCCAATTAGGACAGTATGCTGATCAGTATCTAAGGACAGATTTAAATTATTAAATATGCTTTCTTCACTATAATATATATCTGTATTTTTAATTTCAAGCCATTTAGTCGATATCACATTATATTGCTCCACATGGTAAATAATTGAACACTAGAGAATAGAAAAATAAATAGATATAACCAGTTTAGCCATACTGGTCTTTGGTTATTGGTCATTATATAATTATCAGTACAAGACCAATTGGTACAAGCAATCGAATTGCTAAATTTAAGTAAATACTTCTTTTATTCTGTTTTTCAAGTCTAGGGTTGGCTGGTGGATATAGCATCGATATGTCTTCATGAACCTTATTTGTGTCTACATTGGTTGGATGTAATTCCCATGGATGATCTTTTGTTTCAGAGCTTTTAAACCAATCCCAGAAATATTGAACCATTTTATCTTCGCCTAACAACTTAACATTATCCTTCTCAATGTAACCCATTTGATTATTATAGGTCTGTGTCCTTAGTATCATATAGTCTTCTGCAAAAACTTTATAGAATACTCTATGCTGCAGTTGCCTAAATAATAATAAACTCGTAAGAAATTTATTTTTCATGAACTTTCTATAATGTCTAACAATTACCCTCGCTTGATTCTTAGAAAGTGGTATGTGGTCTAGTACTTGGATATATCTTGCAACTGAAGGATCACCTTTGTATATAACTATTCTTCCAGGAGGCAAAAACTTTATCCTTATAAACTCACCTAGAGATTTATCTTTATGTTTATATTTACTTTCTATTTGGTTCTCTTCTCTTGTTATTTCCTGATTAAAGCTTGTTATGACATCTCTGTTGACGTCATTATCTGGTATGGTATCTCCATGAACCCAGAATAAATGTAGAATGTCTAGGTGATTCTCTATAATTCTTGCCCAATCGCATTTGAAATCAACAACTACTTCTTCATATTCATAGGAAGCAATATCAAAACCATAGTTATTTAGTAAGTGATTATTTATAGTATCAACTACATTAAACTCACTTAAGTTAGTCTTAGCATTTCCGGTATAGTAAATATAAATATACCCACCAATTTCTTTACATATATATTGATATAGATGAATTTTTGAAGCATAGTTGTTGTAATTATCATCGACAATATGATTACATGTAATCTTACTTAAGTTTGTACATTTTCCTTCTGATGAGTATCTAGCACCATGATATGGACAGACGAGTTCACCATCGATGACTTGACCACCTATAAACGAAGCACCTCTATGAGGACATAGATCTTTTACGCATCTAAGATTGGATTCTTTATCTTTATATATAACTATTGGTTCATTGTATATCGTCGTGCAATATGGTTTCTCATCATTAATATCTTTTGAACTACATATTGCGTACCAACCAAGAAGCCCATTCTTTAGTTGATTAGAGGGCTTATGAGCGTTATTGGCTAGTCTTTTCTCATTATTTAATTCCGAGATGTTAGTAGAAGTAGAGCTATCACTGCCCAAGCTAACCTTATTAAATTGTGCAATTCCGTCATCGTTCATAACTTTCTTGACTTTAAAAGCCTTGTATTTTTGCTTAAAGTCAATTTTGATACTAGCTTATACGGCTCTCAAAAGGTGTTTAAGGAGGTTATTACAAAGGACTGTAACGACTATCAACAATGTAGTCTCAAGCAAAGCTTTGCTTGAGAGAGGTGTTTCATATTGAATTGTCTAGGGATTTGGTAACTTGTGTTGAAACGCTTTTTATGAACCTTGTTTGTTACGGATATATTCTGTAGCTTCTTCGATGTTATTGCAGAATTTACAAGAACCTAAGTAGCAGCCAAGGTAGCGTTGAAATAATCTTTTTCCACCAGTTAGTTGGTAGGTATGCACTGTTCCTCCTTGGGGTGTGCTGTGAATAAGCTCTGGTAATACAGCCATTTAGATAGGTTGGTTTTTCTAAAAATGCAATTTTTGAAATAGCTGTGCAATGGGTATTTTTTACTAAATAGCTTTGTTTTGATTTAAAAAGTCTAGGGAACTGGTAGCAAAACCATATTCCTCTATTTATTAAAGAATAAGAGAATTATATTTACACCCCATTTAATTAGGAATTCATTGTAATTAAAGCTTTTTGCTGGTTTATTATTATAATTAGCTATGTCTTATGAATATTATATAATTATCCATTATACCTATTCGAAATTAAATACCATTAAGCTTATATAAGGTATTTTAGCGTTTAGTTTGATGTTTTATATATTGACAAATAGGATAGGATTATTTTGTAAGTAAATTACCTACATTGAATAGATATTATACTACTAGATATTAATTTAAATATGAATTCCTTAGGCTATAGTTGGATTTAGATTCAACTGAATTGACTTGCGCCATTAGCTTGTGAATTTTTTTAGAGTTTCGAAGCATAGATTATCTGGAAAATAAAAAATGATTGCGATAGATAACAGTTTCAATAAGCGATGTAAAGTTTTTAGCCTTCTCTGGCAACTTCTGTATATCTTAGATCGGTATTCTATTACATATTACTCGTGCAGACCTACGGAGACCCCAACGTTTCCTATGCATGGTATGCGGCAAATGCTGGAGCTGTTACCAACAAATCTGGCAGATTCATTTCATCGCATATTGCGCATACGGGCCTCATTTGCTTCGGAGCCGGTGCAAACACCCTTTTTGAATTAGCTCGTTACAACCCTGATGTCCCTATGGGCTCACAGGGACTTGTAGTTCTACCTCACCTTGCAGGACTCGGTTTAGGTGGAATTTCTAATGGAGTGTTTACTGATACCTATCAGTTGTTAGTAGTTGGCATACTTCATCTGATTCTTTCAGGTGTATATGCTGGCGGCGGAATGCTTCACGCCTTTAGATATGAGGAGAAACTAGAGAGTTATCCTTCAAGTTCAAGAGCTAATAAATTTAAGTTTGACTGGAATGATCCAGACAGACTTACATTTATCCTTGGTCATCACCTACTATTTCTTGCTGCTGGCAACATTCAGTTCGTTGAGTGGGCTAAGTGGCATGGAATTTATGACCCAGCAGCTGGTGCCGTTCGTCAGGTTGAATATAACCTTGACCTTGGCATGATTTGGAATCACCAGTTTGATTTCCTTTCTATTAGTAGTTTGGAAGACATTATGGGTGGTCACGCTTTCTTAGCTTTCTTTATGGCAGCTGGAGGAATCTTCCACATCCTCACTAAGAATTATGGTGAGTACAATTCATTTAAGGGTGCTGATATCCTTTCTGCAGAATTTGTGCTTTCTACATCTTTAGCTGGAGCAGCTTATACAGCTTTTGTAGCAGCTCTATGGTGTGCATCAAATACCACCATATACCCAGTTGATCTTTATGGTCAGGTTCTTGAGTTTAAGTTAGGAATTGCTCCTTACTGGATTGATACTGATTCATCTCTAGCAGCAGATGCTCACACAGGCCGTGCTTGGTTGACCAATGTACATTTCTTCATTGGATTCTTCTATCTTCAAGGTCATTTCTTCCATGGTTTAAGAGCCCTTGGATTTGATTTCAGAAGCATCGGTAGATTGTTTGACAACCTAGAGTCAACAGAAACATCACTTAACTAGTGGGTCTCTGACAAACTAAATTGCTAAAAAAGCCCCATTTAATGGGGCTTTTTTTTTGATTATTTCTTAGATTCCAAATCATTTTAATAATTTGCCTTCAAATATTTCTGCTCTACTCTCTGTTTTTTTTAACTAAAATTAGTAATCTTTTCTTTATATTTAATTTTGAATGGAAAATCCTTTTTTCTAGTATATTTATGAAAAAACAAATTAAATGTCACTTAAAGATAAACTAGCGACTAAGGTTTTTGATAAAGAAGGCACAGAGCAAAGCCAGAAAGGTGTAGTTCTCCCTATGAAGCCTGAGAATATTCTTCCAATATGGCAATTGCTAGTGGCTGGGCTGAGCGCAATAATATGTATAATTCCCATTGTGATTAATATATATAATCAGGCCAATAATTGATTTTATTTCTTTCTATCTAAATTGAATCATTTAAAGGATGTTTTAATTTGAATTATTAATACATTATATTTTGATACTAGCTATTCAATCTTTCTTAATAAGTTAGTCTCTGCTTAATATTTCTAAGGAAAATTATTAATTACTTAATATTATATTATAGCTAAGCAATTAAAATAGGTTATAAGTTTCCTATCTATAATAATTACATTTAAAATATATTAGAAAGCCCCCTTGTTAAAGGAGGCTTTTATTGGTGGCGGGGGGGAGATTTGAACTTCCGACCTTCGGGTTATGAGCCCGACGAGCTACCAGACTGCTCTACCCCGCGATGTACCTAACAGCATACATGTAATACAGCATGAAATTATTAAATTATTCATTTTTCCTGAAATCTCAGTTCCCCTTCAACTTCTAGCTGAACACCTGGATTAATTTTTAAAACTTTCTCTTCAAGCTCTTGAAGACTGATTGGAGTCATCCATTCTAATTGTTTTAATAAATGTAATGCAGCAGCATGTTTTGCTCGTTTTGAGCCATCCTCTACCTTTATTGCAATCCCCATGCTTTCTCCTACTTTGCTTAAGCATTGAATTCCTTCTGATCCACTTTTGCAAATTAATTGCCCATGGGCTCGCTTTATTACTTCAGTATCAAACCTTCCATCACCACCAATTAGTTCTGGGTGTCTCATCATTGCCCTACTTATTTGTTCTAGTTCATTGTGATTTGAACCACTTAGGTGAGCATAAAGAAAGGCAATTTGTGAAAGGCTTAAATAAAGAGTAGGGGCACCACAATCGTCTCTGGTTGCTATAAGATCATTTGGAGAAACATCAAGGAGCTCTGATATTCTTCGGTTTATCTCAAGTTGCAATGGATGTGATCCATGTAGATAATTTTTAAGTGGCCAGTTCATTTTTTTGCAGGTTGCCAGGAAAGCTGCGTGCTTGCCTGAGCAATTATGTTCAAGTTGGCTTTTTTTGTCTCTAGGTATTGGACACTGCAGTTGACTTACATCTACTTCTGAATTCCATAAAAGTTTAAATGTTTCTCGAGCATGTATTTTTGTACCTGAATGAGAACTGCTTGCAATTGCCAAAACTTTGTCGTCAAATTTTACTGTTTCGTAAGCTCCACTACTAATAAAAGGTATTGCTTGGAAAGGTTTCAAGGCTGACCTGATGAATGTTTTAAGCTGATCATCTCCTGCTTTCATCAAAACTCTTCCTTTCTTATCACATATAACGGCATGAACATTGTGTACGGACTCTACATAGGAACCACGCTTAAGAAATACTCTTAAAATTTGAGTATTCAATTTATTCTTGTTGGTTAAATCTGTTCTAAAAGTCATTAATTCATTAATTAATGTTTACATAAACTAGGAAAATAAAGATTGAGCATAATAACATTATTAATAAGAATATAGTAAATTTTTTTATAAGAGATAGAATTGGTAAAACTTCATGAGTTGCGATCAAATTATCTTTAACAATCCATAATGTAGGTTTCCCCCAGATTTGACCATCATGCCAATCAGTTTCTTCATATAAAATATTATCTGATAATAGTCTATTGTAGATGTAATTCCAACCTAAATATTGTCTTATAACAATAGCTATTGGGACTATTAAACTTGATATAATTGAAAGCATAAAAAATTTTGTAAGATCTCCTTTTATTGAATGACTACCAGTACAAATAAATAAAAATATAGGGAAGCTTAATAACCATGACAAGAATGAGTTCTTAAAGAATATAAGATTACCTTTATGAGGCCATGAAAAAAAAAACGAGGAAGTTAGCTCAGCAAATTCTTGTAGAGGTATTTGTTCTTTAGGTACAGGGGATGTTATTGCATTCTGCATTATTTTTGTAGGTAATCAAGTTCATCAGAGTAGTTATATGTTTTACCATTACTCCAAAACGATTCTAATTCATAAAAATATCGTTCTTTTGGTTGGAAAACATTAATTATTATTTCCCCATAATCAAGCAAGGCCCATTTCCCTTCGTTTATGCCTTCTTTTCTAAGAGGTATTATGTTAGCTTCATCTGAAATTTTATCTTCAATCGCTTTTATAATCGACCTGACTTGAACATCTGATAATCCTTCCGTGACCAATATCCAATCTGCAATGCTAGAAACGAGCTCTATGTGAATCAATTTTATATTTTTGGCTTTAAGATCATCTGCTGCTTTTGCTGCTATCTCAATTAAAGCTTGACTATCCATAAACATTCTCACTTGTTATGGATTGCCTAGAACCTTGCTGCTCAGCCATCTCTGCTCTAGCTTTTTCAGCGCTTTTTCTAAGAGCTTCTAACCTATCTTCGAAAAAACTTCTCTTTTTCTTTTTTCTTGTATTTTCAATTAGCTCCTTTAATGCTCCACCAAGGCTTTTGTATGCATTGGGTACGCTATAACCAAATCGACATGCTAGATCAATTGCTCTTTCGTCAGCTGAAATTGCATCTTGTAGTCTCTTCTCAGAATTATTTTTTAGATAAAGCCTATAACCAGCGAATCCAGATAGGCCTAATGCCATAAAGAGCAATAGACCATCTTGTACCCAAAGTTCTCCGATAGCTCCACCAAGTCCAATTGCGAGGGCTGCCATCTCCCAGCCATCTCTAGGGATTGTATCGTTTTGAATTCTGCCAACTTCGTGCCAGAAAAGTAAATTCCTATGGTCAAGAGCTAGGTTTTCCCACTGATCTATATCAATCTGGATTTCAACTTCATCTCTTCCTATCTCTTCAAGGTCAATTAAAGGGGGGTCAATGGCCGCAGCAGCCTCAACAAATACCCAGCTTTGATTTTCTGGCGGCAATAGGCCTTTTAGCCTCTGGAGCTCACTCATGATTTCGACTTCTCAATTTAAACAATTTAGCTAGTATTTGAATGTTAGTAGCGACTTGGTTAACTGATCCTTATCAGTTGCTAAAGAAGCGAACTGAAACTCAGAGCAAATTATTAAAACCAATGCCACGACGTAAGGATGTACGTCGCATAATAATTCTAGGTTCTGGACCAATTGTAATTGGTCAAGCCTGTGAATTTGATTATTCAGGTACTCAGGCTTGTAAAGCACTGAAGAAAGAGGGATTTGAAGTCATTTTAATAAATTCGAATCCAGCTTCAATCATGACTGATCCTGAGATTGCGGACAGAACATATATAGAACCACTAACCACAGAGGTTATAGCTAAAATTATTAGAAATGAGCGACCGGATGCTCTCTTACCCACCATGGGAGGACAAACAGCACTTAATGCAGCTGTTAGTCTTGCTGAAGAGGGAATACTTGAGAAATATTCGGTTGAATTAATAGGTGCAGATTTAGAATCTATTAAAAAGGCTGAGGATAGAAAACTATTTAAGCAATGTATGGAAAAAATAGGAGTAAAAGTTTGTCCATCAGGTATAGCAAACAATTTAGAAGAAGCTCTTAATGTTGGTTCAGAAATAGCATCTTTTCCAAGAATAATCAGACCAGCTTTTACTCTCGGAGGAAGTGGAGGTGGAATTGCTTATAATCAGGAGGAATTTTTATTGTTTTGCAAATCAGGTTTAGAAGCTAGTCCAGTCTCGCAAATACTTATTGAAAAATCATTACTTGGTTGGAAGGAGTTTGAACTTGAGGTAATGAGAGATCATGTTGACAATGTTGTAATTATTTGCAGTATTGAAAATGTTGATCCAATGGGAGTACATACAGGTGATTCTATTACTGTTGCTCCCGCCCAAACATTAACTGACCGTGAATATCAACGATTAAGAGATCAGTCTATTGAAATTATTAGGGAAATTGGTGTAGAAACTGGGGGAAGTAATGTTCAATTTGCAATTAATCCTTTAGATGGTGAAGTTGTTGTTATAGAAATGAACCCAAGAGTAAGTCGATCCTCAGCGTTAGCGAGTAAGGCAACTGGTTTCCCAATTGCAAAGATCGCGGCATTACTCTCAATTGGATACACTTTAGATGAAATAGTAAATGATATTACAGGAAAGACTCCTTCATGCTTTGAACCAACTATTGATTATGTAGTAACAAAGATACCTAGATTTGCTTTTGAAAAATTTACTGGAACACCAGCTGTACTAAGTACTTCAATGAAATCTGTAGGAGAAGTAATGTCAATAGGCAGATGTTTTGAAGAGTCTTTTCAAAAAGCTTTAAGGTCTCTTGAAATTGGACTTTCTGGATGGTCTTATGATTGCAATAATTTATTATTAGATATTACTGAAGTAGAAGTAGATCGTCTGTTAAGAGTACCTTCCCCAGATAGAATGATGGCTGTTAAGCTAGCAATGTATATAGGTAAAAGTGATAAGTATATTAATCAACTTTCAAATATAGACTTTTGGTTTCTATCAAAGCTACGTAATATATTAACAGTTGAAAAAAATTATTTAATTGGTAAGACAATTGAAGACTTAAGCAAGTCGCAATTGTTTGAATTGAAACAACTAGGCTTTTCTGATGAACAAATAGCATCGCACCTTGGTAAAGATCAATTCTCTATTAGATCATTAAGGAAGCAGCATAATATATTACCTGTATATAAAACTGTTGATACATGCTCATCAGAATTTGAATCAACGACGCCATATCATTACTCTACTTATGAATCTACCTTTAAGTTAATTACTCATGATGGAACTATAATAAATCAAGAACCAGCAAATGAAATTTTATTAAACAATAATCCTAAGGTATTAATTCTAGGTGGAGGCCCTAATCGTATAGGTCAGGGCATTGAATTTGATTATTGTTGTTGTCATGCTTCATATCAATTACAGAAGGAAGGATATGATACCTTAATGTTAAATAGTAATCCTGAAACGGTATCAACTGATTACGATACAAGTGACACATTGTATTTTGAACCACTAACACTTGAAGATGTCTTAAACATATTAGAACTTGAACGACCTAAAGGAATTATTATTCAATTTGGAGGTCAAACTCCATTGAAATTAGCTATGCCAATCCTTAATTGGTTAAAGACAGAAGAAGGGCTAAATACTGGTACAAAAGTCTTAGGTACTTCTCCTATTGCAATAGATAATGCAGAAGATAGAGAACAATTTGAAGAAATATTAGCTGGTTTATCTATTCGCCAGCCATTAAATGGAATTGCAAGATCATTGAGCGAAGCAAAACAAGTAGCATGTAAAATAGATTTCCCATTAGTAGTTCGCCCCTCCTATGTTTTAGGAGGAAGAGCTATGGAAATTGTTTATGACAATAATGAACTCAGTACTTATATGAATAAAGCATTTAAGGTTGAACCTGATCACCCTGTCTTAATCGATCAATATCTAGAAAATGCAAAAGAAGTAGATGTGGATGCTTTATCAGATTGCGAAGGAAATGTTGTTATAGCAGGTCTTATGGAACATATCGAACCAGCAGGGATTCATTCAGGTGATTCAGCATGTTGTCTGCCTTCAATATCACTCTCGCAGTCTTCAATAGATACAATTAAAGAATGGACAAAAGCTCTGGCCCATTCACTTAATGTTATCGGTTTAATTAATCTTCAGTTTGCTGTCCAAAGGGATAATAATGCAAATGAAAAGGTTTTTATTATTGAAGCAAACCCTAGAGCGTCTAGAACTGTTCCATTTGTTTCTAAAGCAACTGGGTTACCAATAGCCCGCTTAGCTTCAAGTTTGCTAATAGGAAAAACTCTCCCTGAAGTCGGTTTAGTTAAAGAACCAATACCGCCAATGCAGGCAATAAAGGAGGCAGTAATGCCTTTTCGCCGATTCCCTGGTTCTGATAGTGTCCTTGGCCCTGAAATGCGTTCTACTGGAGAAGTTATGTCAACGGCAAGAACCTTTGGTATGGCTTATGCTAAATCGGAACTTGCTGCAGGAGAGGCTCTCCCTATTGAAGGTATTGTATTTCTTTCTACTCATGATCGAGATAAGAATTCCCTTCTACCTATTGCTAGGCGCTTAGTTGAGCTAGGGTTTAAGTTAACTGCAACTTCTGGAACAGCTAAAATTATTGCGAATTCAGGTATAAATGTTCAATCGGTTTTGAAAGTGCACGAAGGAAGACCCAACATAGAAGACCTAATCCGATCAGGTGAAATTCAACTTATAATTAATACTCCTATAGGTAGACAAGCTGTCCATGATGATAAATATCTAAGAAGAGCAGCCTTGGATTACTCTGTACCAACACTTACTACTTTGGCTGGAGCAAGAGCAGCAGTTGAGGCAATTAATGCATTGCAAAATGAGTCGATATCAGTTTCTGCCTTGCAAGATATACACAAGACTCATTACTAATTATCCATGATTTAGCATCATGATCTTTTTAATTTATGGGTTGTATATTTTTTAGTTTGCCTTTAAGTTCTTTTGCTAATGATTGCCTTCCTACTGCTAATACCTTAAGAGTATCTTCATGAAGCCTTAGCTGGCTATCTGCAACCTGAAGCCCTTTTACAAGTTCTTTAACTTCATTAGGTAAGCTGTTGATATTATATTTTTTTTCGTCAAATGTAAGTATTGGATCAGGTTGTTTGTTGTTATAATCAGACATTTAGGAATTTTTGTTTGTTCTTTTTTATTTTATACCCTTGGCAATAGAAATTTTATAAAGTGTTAGTGTTTTTTACTCTTTTAAATCTCTAATAAATTGTTTTTCACAAAGTTCTCTATATTTACCTGTTTTTCTCATAAGTTCATCATGTTTTCCAGTTTCCGTTATACAGCCATTCTCTAGCAATATTATTTTATCAGCTTCTTGGGTTGTTGATAATCTATGTGCAATAATTAATACTGTTCGGTTTTTCATTGCTTGATTAAGACCCATTTGTACCGATCTTTCAGATTCTGCATCAAGAGCACTGGTTGCTTCATCTAAAAGTAATATTGATGGATTTCCAAGAACAGCTCTTGCTATAGAGATTCTTTGAAGTTGACCACCTGATAGATTAGCTCCTCTTTCTTCAATGTGAGTATTATACTTATTTGGCATAGACATAATAAATTCATGGGCATTGGCAGTTTTTGCTGCTTCAATAACTTCGTCTAAGCTATATTTTCTACCAAATTTAATACTGTCAATAATTGAACCTGATAAGATATTCACTTTTTGAGGAACAATAGCTATCTGGGATCTAATTTGACTTGTTATAGTTTCATTAATATTATTTCCATTGATAAATATCTTGCCAATCTGTGGTGAAATAAATTTCAGCAGTAATGAAAATATTGTACTTTTTCCAGCACCTGATGGACCGACCAGAGCGACTTTGTCTCCAGGATCAATTTTTATATCAATATTCTTTAAAACATTATCATTATCTTCATAAGAGAAACATACGTTATTAAATATAATTCCTGAATCCAAATCATTGATTGAAACTGGATGTAATTTATCATTTGATTCTCTTGGTTGATTTTCTATTTCTTTTAATCTTTTAAGAGAAGCTTTTCCCTGTTGTAATTCATTGAAATTTGTTGTTAAATGACTTATAGGGTCTATTAACATTAACAAAGCAGCAAAAAAACTACTAAATCCTCCTGCATCAATTGCTCCTACACTAATTCTCAGAGCTCCTATAGCGAGAACTATTAATATGCCAAATGCTTCAATAAAGCCAACAACAGGATGCTGAAGCGCTACTTGCTTTATAGCCTTATATTTAGCATGTCGATGATATTTAACTTGCTTGTTGAATTTATTTTGGAGCCAATTTTCTGCACCATAAGCTCTTATAAGGGGAAGTACTTGAATGGATTCTGCAAGCAAGCTGGCAAGATTGCTAATTTTTTCTTGACTTTTTTCTTCAGTTAATAATACTTTTTCTCCAAGCTTCCCAACTAAAAGAGTGATAATAGGAGCGAGTAATAGTGTTGATAATGATAGCTTGATGTCAATATAAAACATATAGCCAATAACAGCAATTAATTGAAAAATACATGGAGTTGTATCTTGAATAGTTTTATAAATGACTTCTCCAACTCTATCAGCATCCTCAGTTAATCTATATGTAAGATCACCTGAAGATAGTTTTTCTAATGATTGTATTTCTATAAACTGAATTTTCCTAAAAAGATCTTGCCTTATTCGTTGGCTAATCTTTAATGCTGGTATAGCTAAAATTGTATCTTGGATATATTGAGCTATTTTTTGTATAAGGAAAATTATTAAAGCCATAGAAATTATTTTGAGAACTTCTTGTATATTTCCATTACCTATAGCGGGTATCAATATCCCAGCTAGCCAAGCTAAAATTGGCCAGCAAATGACATATAGGATCATAAATGAACCACCTAAGAATAATTCACGTGAATATGGAATTAAACTTCTAACTATCTTTTTTGAGCTTATTTCAGTATTAAGATTCATTGGAATTTAGAGAGTTACTTTAATGAAATTGGACCAATTCCTGAAATGGCAAGGTTTAGTAGACACTGGTGGTCAAGCTAAGCATCTGATTGTCTCTGGTGAAGTAAGTGTCAATGGGGAGGAGGAGACTAGAAGAGGGAGAAAGCTGGTTCAAGGTGATCGTGTCCGCTTAGCAAAGAAAGAGTACATCTTTTCAAATAATCAGCCTTGAGGCCGTAAGTTAGAGAATAGCGATTCACCCAGAAGCACAGAGTGAGGAAAACTGTTATTGCTGGAAACTGGAAAATGCATATGACATGTGCATCAGCCAAGGAATTCATGGAGGGTTTTCTCCCATTATTCAAGGATCTCCCCTCAGACCGTAACGTTGTTATTGCACCACCCTTTACTGCTATTTCGAGCTTAGCAACGATTATAGAGGGGACTCAAATAAATCTTTCTAGTCAAAATGTTCATTGGGAAGATTCAGGGGCTTTTACAGCTGAAATATCACCTTCTATGCTGTTAGAACATAATGTGCGTTATGCAATTGTTGGTCATAGTGAGCCAAGAAAGTATTTTAGTGAAAGTGACGAACAAATTAATCTAAGGGCTAAATCAGCTCAAACTCATGGGTTAATCCCAATCGTATGCGTTGGAGAAACTTTTGAGCAAAGAGAGCGAGGTGAAGCTGAAAGAGTTATTAGAAGACAAGTCGAACAGGGATTAGAGCAAACTGATCTTTCTAAGCTTGTCATAGCTTACGAACCAATTTGGGCTATTGGAACGGGTAAAACATGTGAATCAAATGAAGCTAACCGTATTTGCGGATTGATTCGTAAATGGTCTGGTTTTAATGATCTTCTTATTCAATACGGTGGTTCAGTTAAACCAGGTAATATTGATGAAATCATGTCAATGAGTGATATAGATGGTGTCTTGGTAGGTGGTGCATCACTTGATCCGCAAGATTTTGCAAGAATTGCTAATTATAAAATAAGGTAATTTACTTTTGCTTCGTAGTCTTCAAAATAAAATAAACATAATGGGAGTAATTAACATTACTCCCGATTCTTTTAGTGATGGAGGATTATATATTGACCCTGAAAAAGCATTTAAGAAGGCAAATGATTGTATTAACTTTGGGTCAGATATATTAGATATTGGAGGACAAAGTACTAGGCCTGGAGCAATAACTTTAACTCCTGAAGAAGAGCTTAACCGGATAGTACCTGCTCTTAAATTAATTCGAAAGGAATTTCCAAAGCAAATATTATCAGTTGATACCTTTCATTCTAAAGTTGCTAAAGAGGCCTTGAATTTAGGTGCAAATATGATTAACGATATTAGTGGGGGCAGGTTAGATCCAGAAATATTAAATGTATTAGCTGACGTAAACTCTCCTTTTGTTATCACTCACAGTCGAGGTAATAGCCAGACAATGAATACTTTATGTCACTACGATAATGTAATAGCAGATGTTTTATCTGAATTGCTTATCCAAGTGGATAAAGCTATCGCTGTAGGCTTATCACCAAATCAAATAATTATTGATCCTGGTATTGGTTTTGCTAAAGATACTGGGCAAAATCTATCACTATTGTCTAATTTAGAAACCTTTACGAATTCAGGTTACCCAGTTTTAGTTGGTCCTTCAAGGAAGAGATTCATTGGAGATGTTCTTAATGAACCAAACCCTTTGAATCGCCTTTTTGGAACTGCAGCAGTTGTTTGTAAGTGTGTTCAAGCAAAAGTTAAAATTGTAAGAATACATGATATATCGGAGATTAGTCAGTTAATAAAAATGGCATCTTTCATATGGCCTTAGTGATAAATTTAAATGATTGATTGTCTAATCAATCATTATTTACTCCTTCGATTTTATCTTCTACTTCTTGATATAGCTCCTTAAGTTGTTCAATATTTTCATCAGAAGTATCCCAATACCCTCTTCCATTAACTTCAAGGAGTGTTCCGACAATTCTACGAAAACTATGTGGATTTAAGTCCATTAATCTTTTCCTCATTTCTGGATCATTTATAAATGTCTCATTGGATTCTTCATAAACAAAATTATCCACCTGCCCACTTGTAGCACTCCAACCTAAAGTATAATTAAGTCTATTGGAAACTTCCCTTACACCTTCATAGCCAGAATTAAGCATTCCTTCATACCATTTTGGATTAAGAAGTTTTGTTCTAGAATCAAGCCTAATAGTTTCACTTAATGACCTTACTTGTGCATTTGCAGTAGTCGTATCAGCTATATAGCTATTTGGCTTTTTTCCGTCATCTCTTAACTTTGATATTAGATTAGTAGGATCAGAATCAAAATAATGACTTACATCAGTAAGAGATATTTCTGATGAGTCAAGATTTTGAAAAGTTACATCTGCTGTTTTCATTACTGACTCAAATACTTTTCTGTTCTGATTCATTTCACCAGGATTATCTGCATTAAAAGCAAATGTCTTTCTAGAAAGATACATTTCCTGAAGCTCATTCTCTTCTTCCCATGTTGAATTCTCGACTGCAAGATTGACATTTGAACTGTAACTTCCACTAGAGTTAGAGAATACTCTTGAAGAAGCCTCTCGGATTGAGATGCCTTCAGCCTGAGACTGTTCAAGGGAATGTTTCCTAACAAAATTTTCTTCGATTGGTTCGTCAGCTTCAGCAGCCATTTTTACGGCTTGATCAATCAAAGCCATTTGATTGATAAATAAATCTCTAAAAACACCTGAACAATTGACCACAACATCGATTCTTGGCCTGCCAAGTTCTTTTAAAGGTATTAGTTCTAATTTATTTACTCTCCCGACTGAATCTGGTTTTGGCTTTACTCCAACAAACCATAATATCTGAGCAAGTGACTCACCATATGTTTTTATATTATCTG
Source organism: Prochlorococcus sp. AG-363-B11 (assembly GCA_003278425.1). Taxonomy (GTDB): domain Bacteria; phylum Cyanobacteriota; class Cyanobacteriia; order PCC-6307; family Cyanobiaceae; genus Prochlorococcus_E. Next base: position 76,704 of record QCFE01000009.1, read on the forward strand.
TACCCCAGAGAACACATGCTATGGTCTCTGGCCAGTTACCTTGTTCTTCTTTTTGTTTTTCAATAAGTTTATCTACTACACCTTTTGCTGAGGCAACTGCAGCAACCGTTGGTATAGATTGAGGGTCTAAAGCATGGATATTTTTACCACTAGGTAATACACCAGGATTCCTTATTGGGTCTCCGCCAGGACCAGGTAGAACGTAGTCACCATCAAGTGCTTTAAGAAGACTATCCATCTCCTTATCGGCGCATATTTGATTAAGGCAAAAACGTAGATAGTCAAATAATTTATCCAGCTCTTTAATATCTATATTTTTAAATTTATTTTTTCTACATTGATTAAGCCATGGAGAAGGAAAGTTGAAACCAAGATTTCTTAGAAAATCTAATATCAATGTAATCATATTTTTCTTAAGAGTCACCCTTCCATCAGAACCAGTTAATGAACTAACAAGTGCTTTAACTGCATCTCTTGAGGTTTCTGTGATCTTTTTATTTAACTCAACATAAAAGAGGTCTCCCTTATTATTTCCTTTATAGATCTCCTCAATATTCTTATCTATTGATTCAGCTAATAAACCAGGTAATGATCTTATTCCTTCCTGTTCTCGTTCTAAAGATGCAATGCTAACTAAGCTTGCTATTGCTTCTTCTGCTGTAGGTGGCATTCCAATGGTATGCAGACCACATGGTAGTAATCTGCTTTCAATTTCCATAAGTTGTCCATATATAGATCCAACAATTGAGTCCCTTTCAGCAAGTTGTAAATTTGAGGCATCTGTCTCTGGAAGTTTTACATCTTTGTCTAAATTGCATTTCCTTGATGTTTCTACTATTGCATTTACTATTTGTAAAGTCCTGCATTTTCAGCAGGTGGAGTTAGATAACTAATAGTAGATGCATATCCTCTTCTCTTTGCAATAGTTGCCTCGGATGGATTATTTGCTGCATAGTAATAAAGATTTGGTAACCCGCCAATTAAAGAGTCTGGATAACATGTTTCACTCATTCCCATTTGCTTGCCTGGCATGAATTCTAATGATCCATGAGTTCCAAAATGGAGCACAGCATCCGCTTCCCAGACTTTCTCAAGATATGTGTAATAAGCTGCAAAACCATGGTGAGGACTAGCACTCTTCGAATAGAGCAATCTCATTGGATCACCTTCATATCCAAAGGTTGGCTGGACGCCTACGAATACATTTCCAAAATGACATCCATATATTAGGAGATTTTGACCATCACTATTTAGGTTTCCTGGTGGCTTTCCCCAGTTCTCTTCTAATCTGACGGAGTAAGGAGTTAGTTTTTCATATTCTTTTACGCTCATTCTATGAGCAATTGATAGTTCTGGTGAACCTTCAAGTGCTTCTGGGTCGGTTATTAATTTGTGCATTAGGGCCTTTGCATCTTTAGGCAAACCTTGAATG
>QCFE01000010.1 GCA_003278425.1 Prochlorococcus sp. AG-363-B11
CAAAATATGTTAGGGAAAATATAAATATTATTTCTTTTCATCCTAAGATTATCTGAAAGAAAAATTCTATTCTTGATTCTAGGTAATATTAAATTAGCGAATTGCATCAATCTTACTCAACAAATCCATACTTAAAGATTTTTCTTGAGAATATCCACAATCCAATCTATGTTCAGCAATAGAACTAAATACTGATTGAATATCGTCTGGCAAAACTGTCATTCTATTATCCAAGTAAGCGATAGATTTAGCTGCATGTATCAAGCCTAAAGAAGCTCTAGGGCTTAAGCCATTATTTACACTCCTACTAGCACTAACAATGTCTAATACATAGTCTATTATGCCCTGACTAACGTTAACCTTTCTAACATCAATTTGAGCCAGAACTAAATCCTTTGGCGACAAAATTGGTTTAAGAGAATCTAAAGGCTTAGAAAAACCTCTTAATATCAGTTCTTCAGATTTTCTATCTGGGAAGCCTAATGATATTCTCATTAAGAATCTATCTAATTGTGATTCTGGCAAAGGCGATGTACCTGTTTGATCTAATCCATTTTGACTAGCTATTACAAAGAAAGGTTGAGGTAATTCATAACTTTTCCCGTCAATACTAACCCTTCCATTAGCCATTGATTCTAAAAGAGCGCTTTGTGTTCTTGGGCTAGCTCGATTTATCTCATCAGCAAGGATCATTTGACAAAAAATGGGTCCTTTCTTAAAACTGAAGTCATTACTAGAGGTATCTAAAATAGAAACACCTGTTAAATCTGCTGGAAGAAGATCGCTTGTAAAATGAATTCTCTTAAAATCAAGCCCAAAACATATAGCGAGAGCTTCCGCCAATGTTGTTTTACCTGTCCCTGGTATATCTTCTAATAACAAGTGACCATTGGATAATAGACAGGAAACAGCTAATGAGATAACTTTCTTTTTCCCAATAAGTACCTCTTCTATAGAGGAGATTACTGAACAAAGTTCTTTGACATATCCATTTGATTCAAAATTCATCTAGCAGTCAGTACCTATTTTATTTTAACTGATAACTTTTTCTTACACAATTTAAAATATAAAAACCATTAGCTCAGTTACATTTTTTTGGGAAGCAACCTTATCAATGAAGCTTAGTTCAAAAAATAGTTCCATTATCAATTTTTAAATTAGCTAGGTTTACATACAAACCAATTAATCACTATACTTCTCCTTCTAAATAACACTTTCGATGGGAAGAAGCCTAACAGCTTTCAACAAATCATTTTTTTAGTTAAGATAGATTAGCCTTCTAAAAGTAAATCAGCTGAAAATGAATACGAAAAACTTTTTAATTCCACTTATTACCATCCTAACAGTTCCTTTATCTCTCTTTGCACAAAAACCTCCAACTGTAACTTCATCAAGCACACCATCTTCAATAGAACTAGCAAGACATCTTCGTTCTACTGGAGTAGTGAAATATTCTGTATATTGGTGTCAACATTGTCATGAGCAGAACCAATTATTTGGTAAGAAGGCTGCGGCTAAATTAAATAATGTTGAATGTGCTCCTGATGGGGAAAATAGTCAAACTAAATTATGTAAAGAGAAAGGGATAAAGAGCGTTCCCTCATGGGAAATTAATGGAAGTATTGATTCAGGAATTAAAACATTAGAGGAATTAGCAGACTTAAGCAACTTCAAAGGAAATAGAGACTTTTAAAACTACTTTTCTTAAAAATTACTCAAAGTTTTATAAGAAATAAATAAGACCTGCTTTTACATATTTCTTAAAAGATGAAATCATCTATTCTTTAAAAGTGATTATTTATTAGCAGAAGAAATAAGATTAAAGACTGAATGAAGTCTAACTGCTTACTCATTAATCTAAATTACTGGACATTTCAGAAAGTTCAAATAAATTAGAAAGCTTTTTGAATTGTTCTTTATTACTAATAAGCGAATTTAGATTTGAGAAACCATCGGCTCTTAACTGCTGAATAAATGAGAGGCTTAGTCCAAGGTTAACATTTTTATTTCTCTGATTAGCTGAAAGGTTATCTTCATAGAGACATCTCAACCTTTCATAAAGAAACTCATATTCATTTAAGTCTTGTTTGCGAGAAAACTTAGTTCCGTCAATAGCTTCAAAGACCTCATTTGACTTCCCTGAGCTTGAAAGAATAAAACGCAAGAACAGGCCAGTAGCCACTATTCCAACTAGAACTACTAGCCCAATATAGAAAATGTTCATTAGTACTGATCGTAATCTTCTTATATTACTCAAAGAAGGGTTTTTTTCACAACCATTAATTCTTGATAACAAAAAAATCATTAGGACTTCTATTTTTAAAATAGAACTAATCCAATTTTTGGTTCTACCTTTATCCTAATATTAGTAATTTTCGTCTTTAAAATCTGCTTAGGAGCATTGAGATTTGAAGTTCATGCATGCTAATTTTAATTAAACCTATAAAATCATTATAAGTTATCAGCTATAAATTTATTAAATCAACCTAACTTTAGTTAATAAATTTTCAAGATTTTCTTATGCCCACTAAATAATCTATTTACTAATATTATCTCAGCGAAGAATTGATCTGATTAAACTTTTTATCAATTTTTATTTTATAGAGATTTCTATACTCCCTGTTTAATCTTTATCTAATTAACTGAATCAAGAGCAATTTGATAAAGTTCTGGAGGTGCAAGACTACTAATTAGATCTCCTCGATTATCAAGAATTTTCAGACTTGGGTAATTCCCAAGAATAGAATAAGGCAATTGATCACCCAACAAAAGGGCTATTGAAGAGCTTCCATGATCTGTCCCTCCAGAGCCATTTTGAGCAAGTCGTCTACCAAATTCACTAGTAATCAAAATAGTAACAACTGATCTTCTTGGGAAAGCCATTAAACCTTTATGGAAAGCAACTAAGCCGTCAGAAAGTTCTTTTAAAAGTTTTCCTTGTCTTTGTTTTTGATTGATATGAGTGTCATAACCACTATGCTCCATTTGAATGAAGGGTGGTGGGTTTGGACTGCCAACTAGTTGAAGAGCAAGAGCGAACTGATTCCCTAAAGAATTTCTTGGTAAATCAAGACTTTTTGGTAGTTTAGGTAACTCTTTCTTAAGCTGACTTAACGCTTCTAAGCTTCGCTTTTCTAAAGAAAGAAGTTTTTTTAGCAAAGGTCTTTGAAGAAAAAGATCATCAATCTCTTTAAAAGAAGAAGTATTCTTTTTAAAGTCAGCTTTGCTGAACTGCAGAGCAATTGATTCTCCTCCATCCATTGCCCTACTTCCTGTAGGACCTAATCCAATTAATGGATATTTAAGATTTTGGCTGTCTATGGCTTTTGCTAACCAACCAATACCTTCTCCATCCTTACTAGCAGTTGCCCATTGATCTGTTGCTTTGAAATGACTCCTATTAGGTTCTGTCCAGCCAACCCCTAATGCTAAAGAGAGTTGTTTGGCTTCCCATAATGGTAGTAATCCAGCTAAAGCTGGATGAAAAGCCAGTTCATTAGTGATTGGGATCCTATCTTCGATCCTTAGATTTGGTCTAAGAAGTTCATAAGCTTCCTCTTTATAAGGGATAACTGTATTTAGTCCATCATTACCTCCTCGTAACTCAAGCCAAATCAAAGTTCCTTTTCTTTTATTTGCCTTAGAGTAATTGGGCCATCCAAAGCTGACACTTGCACTTGTTAACAGAGCAAGTTGAAGGAATTGACGTCTTTGCAGCTTTTTCACTTTTGTTCTAATTAAATTTTTATAGGACCAGAAAATTGCCAACTGGGGTCAGAAAAAAGTAATGCGATGTTTTCTCTGCTGGGCTTAACAGGGAGTTTTAAGTTGATGGGAGGGAAAGGAACTAAGTCGCTCTTGAGTTCAAGAGGTAAAGAGCGACTGTCCCAAACTTCTTCATCTGCCAAGAGACGTAATAGACCACGTTTTCGAGCAGCCATCCATCTGCTCGTGAGCCATTGTTCACCGTAAGGCCATCCTTTGACAGATGGAGGAGCAAATGGTGGTTGTCCCATTAAGGATTGGATAGAAAATGCTAGTTGAAAGGCACTTGGATGTTGACTTCCGATCAATTTTAGACTTTTAGCGACAACATTTATTGGGTCCAGCAAACGAAGACCTAACTCAGCACATTGAATTGCTTCAGGTTGTTTTCGAAGGTTCGTATATAACCAGGGTAAGGACAGATCATTCATATACCAATTCGTTGCAAATTTAGTTACTCTCTCTTGGGATGGATCAATTCCTATAAACCTTCTCCAAACTCTTTTACTTATATAATTCGAGGTAGATTGTTGCTTGCCTAACCAGGTAGCTAGGCTAACGACATCAAAGTTAGCTTTCTTTCCAAGAATTGTGTGAGGGCCAGGGTCATTCCTTCTTGGAACGATTACAACTTCATTGTTTTTATTGAGCCTAAATCCAGTTAGTGCCAAAGCTACTTGCTTAACATCTTCTTCTGAATAATTACCTTCTCCTATTGAGAAAAGCTCAAGGACTTCTCTACCTAGGTTTTCGTTAGGGTTATTACGATGATTTTGAAATCCATTTAGAGAGTGTAAAATTGCAGGCTCTTTTAAAATATTACCTAATAGCTCTGGATAAGTGCCAAATTGAAATTTTTCAATAGTGTCAATTTGGCGATTTAACCAGGAAGGATTAGGAAGTTGGCGCCAATTAACAGCAAAAATACTGAGCCAAATTTGAACTAATTCTGCATTACTTTTTTCAGGGCCAAAAGCAAGCCTTTTTATCCAGTTCCTACTAAGCTCACGAGCTGCATTTTGCTTGCACCGAGTACGCTCTATGCGATTTCCAATACGTCTACAATCTATAGCTGTGTCTGAATTCATATAGCTATCTTAATTCTGTTCAGATTTTAAAACCATGTTTAAGACCTTAACAAGCAAATCAAAAGGATCTTTTAGTAAGTTTTTGATTTTATATAATATAAAAAAATCCCAAGGAAAGAATTCAAACAAGGCAGGCAAACTTGGAAATATATAAATATTATTTTTTCCATTTCTTCTTTCTGCAAGCAAAGAGTTCATCAAAGTTATTTGATTGGGAAATACAGGCTCTCATCTCATCTAAGCTTTTAAGCCTTGCTTCCTTCATTTCAGAAAAATCAATCTTCTTTGATCTTCCCTCAGGAACGTGAGCAAAGGCTGGAAAAGAAATTACCGTTAAAAAAACAACTAGGATAAAGCCCTTCATTGAATATTCATCTATTTAATTTAATATTAAGTAGGATCTTACTAATAAGCAAAAAACTCAACAAAAGTAAAAGTTAAACGCGAAAATAAAAATAAGAGGTTAATAGCAAAATCCTTTTCTAATAATCATGAAGGTAAACCTTAGCTTGATTTTCCCTACTTGTCTAAGTTATTTGCTATACATGCCTCTAGTTGTCTTTTAAGTAAACAGTGGTCGATATTTTTACCTATTAAAACAATCTTATTTTTCCTTTCACGGTTCCTATCACTATCATCTATTGTAAATCTCTTCCCAGACAAATGAAATATATGAGTTATTTCACTTTCTTCAAAACAAAGAATACCTTTGGCTCTATAAACATTTGAGGGTAACTGATTGTCTAAGAAATTTTGAAATTTTCTTAATAAGAAAGGAGAATCAGATTGGAATGAGAATGAAGTAAACCCTTCTAAAGATGATTCATGGTCATGGTCATGATCATGGTCATGATCATGGTTATGGTTATGGTTATGGTTATGGTTATGGTTATGGTCATGGTTATGGTTATGGTTATGGTCTATATAGTTTTTAGCGACTAAATCAGATTCAAATAATCCAACACTTAACAAAAGTCCTAAAGGTAAATCTCCTTTGATACTTTTTAAGATTCTAGGATCTCTTTTAATTTCTGAAATTGTAGATTCTATAAATGATATTTTAGCCTCATCAACCAAATCACATTTATTTATTACTAGTATATCTCCATATATTACTTGTGCTCTAGCTATTTGACTAGAAAGTGTACAATCATTAAAATTTTCTGCGTCAATCAATGTAATTATAGAATCTAATCTTAATTTATCCCTTGCCCCATTAATTGTCATTGCAACCGGCAAAGGATCAGCCAAACCCGTAGTTTCAACAATCAAGTATTCAATATCCTTATTATTACCTAAGACTCTATTTATTGCATCTAGTAACTCTCCATTTATTGTACAACAAATACAACCATTTGTTAGTTCAACAATATCATCTCCGGTTTTTACAATTAATTCATTATCAATCCCAATTTCTCCAAACTCATTAACTAATACAGCTGTTTTGAGCCCATCTTGCTTGGTCAATATGTGATTTAAAAGTGTTGTTTTTCCAGAGCCAAGAAAACCTGTCAAAATGCTTACAGGAACACCATGAAGATTAGTTTTATCTAAATTGCTTTTTGCAGTTACCATGATTGTACTAGTAGAGGTTAATGAATAAAGAAATAGCATGAGCTATATCTTTTCTTTAATGGTTGTGATGTTCATGATCTTGGATTTTATTTAAACCTTTTGACCAAGAGCATTTTGAAGTCCCTTGAAACTCTTCATTGCCATGTTGGTGAAACCAGCTAACTCTAAGGGACTTTAAATTAATTCTCTCAATAGTAAGATCATACTTTTTAATAGGGTTATTATCAAAGTAAATATAAGTTTTCACAGTAAGATCATCTTCTATAAGTTTAGAGCTATAAGATTTGAGTATTTTGTAATCAGGCGTAGTGCCTATAACTCTGGTTTTAAGTGGTATGTATTTTTGACTCTGAGTATTGTAATCAAAAAGTTCTCCAGATTGTTGATCAAAATTATATGTAGGTCTTGAGGAATGTATTGTACATTCGATAGAAAGTATTGATTTTCCTTCTATTGAAGAAGCAATAGGACCATCTGGGCTACATGAAGTAGCAATTGGCAAAAGGGCTAAATAAAGTAAAAGATTGAATTTCATTATTAACTTAAGTCCTAGAGTTTATGATCATGTTGATCTTTAAACATATCTGCTATAAGCAGATACTCTAAATTTGATTTATAAACGCCTTGGGCAAAGAAGCTATTAAAAAAAATTTTGTTAGAAAGAGGACTCAATAATTTTGCCATCAAAGATGCAAGCTAGTTTGCTAATGATAACCATTCTCGCCAAGTGTTGTCTAGTAAGACTAGCATTCACTTATAGTTAGCAATAATTATCTCTTGGATTATCAAGAATAGTCTGAGAATTAAATGCTAAAGAAAAATCAAATATCACAAAAATGCTTATCCCCAGAAAATTGCTGCTTGACCTATATTAAATACTTGTCTCACTTCAAGTATATTAAGGTTATCCTATATAGCATCTGCTTACTGATGTATGCATGAAAATATAACCTTAATGAAGGATAAGGTTTTATACAAAAAACAGTTGGCAGATTAACCATGATTTACTTGAATAACCATTTACAGACAAATCAATTACTCTTGCAGGAAAAAATGAGATTTCAGCTCTATGACCATTCACTCATCTGAAATATTTTCAGTAACAAATCTGACAATAGGGGCAATGATACTTTTCCTTTTTGTCCTAATTGTAGGACTAGGAATTTCATTCATACAAGGCCTTAGAAAGCGAAAAATGAAACCAAGAAGTATTTCTACAGGAAAATCAGGGAAGGGCTTTTAACCATTGTCAGAATGCCTCATACTAAAAGCCTAAAGCTAGTTATAAATACCTTGTCACTAATGCTCCGGTCTTTAAACTTATAGACAATTCAAATCTTATGCGTTATATGTAAAGGAATAAATATCTAGTTTGTAATTAAGGCTTTTATAGCTCAAGTGCAAACTTCACACATCATTTTGATTAAACACAGATAGGGGGTACTCCTATGTCTATCTTTGGAAGGCTGAGCAGATCAGAAGTTATTCATGGAAGAATCGCTATGGCAGCAATCGTTGGTCTTTTTATTTTCCATTACTTAACTTAATCCTAGAAAAATAAATATTAATTTAAACCAAAGCAAGAATCTATAGAATTTTCTTTTTTAGATAATAATTTCTTAAGACAACTTTTCTAAAAGTATTCTTAGTTACTGCCAGCATTAGATACTCAGCCTAATTTTATATATAATTAACCGCTCCTTTGATATGCTGAAGTTAAAAAATTAATATAGTAATTTAAAGAAATTAATTAGTCATCTCAATCGGGATTCTTCACAATATTAGACCGGAAAGATAAAAACCAGGTCAGCAAAAGTATCTACCTAGCTCCGCTAGCAAAACAATCTCAACCAATAAGACCCAAAGGAAACAAGTTCAAGCATGCTGACGAATCGCTCTCCATATATCTATAGATAATCTGCATAGACTCTATAGACAATGCTTTTAGATTCTATTATAATTAAGGTAACTTATGAGTAGCATGAAAAGCACCTGGAGATCAGTCAGAGATGAGTGGCTTAGCAGGACATCTCTAGAAAATGAGATATCTGTATGGGCAATCGATTCACTTAACAAGAATGAAGCGGAAATTTATGATTTAGAAAGTATTTCCAAGAATGGTTCTGATGCGGAATTAGAGGAGAAGTTAAAAACTTTAAAAAAATCAATTAAACATAAGATCATTGAGAAAGAAAATGAGCTTGACGATTTAAGCCTTAATGCAGCGAACTCTGCAAAGCTTCAGGTTTCTGTACCGTCAAGCTTGAGTTATTTAATGAAAGCATGGGCTGCAGCAGAAGGTAGAGATCTTTCGAGTGTTGCTCTCCAGTGTCTTGAGATTGGTCTTAGGTCAATGAAAAGTAGAGGCTCAATACCGCATGCGGCCATAGAAAGATACGATGTCGTCTGTAAAAAGAGACTTGCCTTAGCTGAAGTTAATAGCATCTGGGATAAATATGAATCATCAAACAAATCTCATTCAGCTAATAGAATATGAAAACTAACTTGAAGAAAAAGAAACTATGCAATCGCAAAGTATTAAAAAATTTTTTTCCTCTAACCTATATTAACAAAGTAGAGTCAAGGGCTTTTATTTATGTTTTATGTAAAGAAAGAAATGCGGACATAAAGCTAGTCCTTACTGAAAAGGATAGAGATTTATTCTTAAGCAAAGGGTATCAACTTTTATTAAAGAAGACAGGTTCAAAGCGAGAACTTGATCTAGCAAAGCTAACAATAAAAGAATTAGTTACTAATAATCATATTAAAGAAGATAGTGTTTATCTTTTTAAGAGACTAATTAAACATCTAGGAACTCTTGGCTATTCTAATAACTCCTTAAATAGAATACCTAAAAAATATATCAGTTAACTACATTCTAATGTATTAAATGTATCTCTTTTAGTAATAGGGTTTGTCCCATGAGCTATTGAGCAAAGGTAATTTAAATCTTCGCCTCTTACAACTACATTAGTGAAATCAGTGCCAGTAATATCAACATTTTTGAATCTTGCATTAAAGGCGAAAGCATCTTCTAATATTGAATTACTAAGGTTTGTTCCTTCAAAAACAGCAGAGTCAAGGGTTGCATTCCTAAGATTTGTGTTTGATAAATTTGTATTCAATAATTTTGCCCCAAAAAGGCTTGCTCCTTCCAGATCACTTTCTGAGAGATTAGCGTCTTGGAGATTTGTCAAATAAAAGGTAGCGCCTTTTAAATCCTGATTGGAGAAATCATCTCCGATCAAAGTTTGCTTGCCATAATCAATAAGTGCTTGACTAGGCATTTCTATAATAAAGAAAAAAGCAAAAGCGACTAAAAAAGAAAAGACTTTGAAAATCATAGGAATAACTTCTACTCTCAAAAACAAATATCTACTAAATCTATATCAAACACAAGTAATATTCTAGCGTTTGTTAAAAGATCATCTTTACAATTTAAACTTTAATAAAATATTTGTGTTACTGACCTGCCATTACTGAAAAAGATAGCTAAGAAGTAAATTAAAGAGAGTCCTAATTATGATCTCATCTGAAAATTGTAAATATGTTCAAGAGATTCTAAAGCGGCTTTCAAATGGAGCATCAGTAACTCTAGAAGAAAGAATCTTCATAAAAAAAGCCGCAGAACAAGATCAGAAAGTAAATTCTTGGCTTAAAAGAGCAAAGAGGCTTCAAATTGGAGAAGACTCAAAAGACTCTATTGATAAGTTAATTAGCGATCTGGATTTAGGTCCTATAGATGCTAATTCTTTGTATAAGCCTAACCCTGATGATTTGGGTAATTGGTTCACAGGAGCCCCTTCATGGCTTGCAAGGAGTTAATTAGTTAAATTTCTCCTTAAAAAATCTACTTAGAAACTTCCTTATATTATAAATGGTTGTTAAAAATAAATTAATAAATATTTGAGAATATTCTTAAACAATTGAATAATATATGATAAGGAATATAGATTGAACTTAAGGTGATAAATCATCCATTCGAAGCAGTAGTAATTGGTTCTGGTGCTACTGGAGGCATGGCAGCCTTAACCCTAGCGCAACAAGGTTTAAGAGTTCTTGTAATAGAAGCTGGTCCTCAACAATCAAGTTTTGAAGCATTAGGTTCAGAACCACTAAATACATTAAAACGAATAAGAAGTTTAATTAGTGGAGAAAAAAAGATCCAGGCTCAACATCCTGGTTTTTGGAAATCAAATCCTTCATTGTATATAAATGAAAATGATAATAAGTACTTTCATCCTCAGAAAAATCCATTTATATGGACCCAGGGGAGACAAGTTGGTGGAAGAAGCTTAACTTGGGGTGGAATAACATTAAGACTTGCAGAAACTGATTTCAAAGCAGCTTCTATTGATGGATTTGGTCCAGATTGGCCAATCAACTATAAAGATTTAGAAAATCATTATACTTATATAGAGAGATTTCTAAGAGTTTATGGTAATAAAGATAATCTAAGTCAATTACCAAATGGAGATTATGAAGAGTGTCTGCCTTTTACCACAGCTGAAGATATATTTATTAAGAAGGTAGTTCAAAAATTAAATTACCCTGTAATTCATTCAAGGGGTTTTGGTCCCCATGATTCAAAAACACAAGGTCCTTGGCCTAGGTCAAGTAGTATAGGTAGTACTTTAAAAGAAGCTCTTAAAACTGGTAAAGTTGAACTTCTTACTGATCATATAGTTGAACATATAGTAATAAATAAAAGCAGAGATAAAGCAACAGGAATAGTGGTTATTGACAGGTTAAAAAACAAAATGATGAAAATTGATTCTCAGTTAATTTTTTTAGCAGCCTCCACGATACAAAGTCTGAAAATATTATTGAATTCATCAGAATCATATAGAAAAGATGGCCTAATTGACCCATCAGGCAAATTAGGTTGTTATTTAATGGATCATATCTCTACCTGTCGTTTTTTTTCTATGCCTAATAATGAATTGAGGCCTGATGAAATTAATAAAAAACTTACAGGAGCAGGAAGTTTCTTTATACCATTTGGAACTAAATTAGATCCAGAGAATAAAATAGACTTCCTTAGAGGTTATGGCATATGGGGTGCAATTGATCGCTTTGAACCACCCTTCTTCCTTAAAAGTCAACCAAATACTAAAACAGGTTTTTTAATAGGGCATGGTGAAGTATTACCTTATAAAGATAACAGGGTTACCCTTTCAAAAAAGTTAGATAAATGGGGTATTGCAATTCCTCATATAAATTGTAAATGGAATGAAAATGAATTAAAAATGGTTGAACATATGAATAGAACTATTGAGAAATGTATATCAATTTCTGGAGGAGAAATGAAACCACTTCAAGAAATAATTAAAGCACCATTTTTTAAACAAATTGCCAATAAATCATTTGCCCTTCAAGAAGGACCTCCTCCACCAGGGTATTACATACACGAGGTAGGAGGTGCTCCAATGGGAAGTACTGAAGAAAGCAGTGTTTTAGATAAATGGAACAGTTTATGGAGGTGTAAAAATGTAAAAGTTGTTGATGGAGCTTGCTGGCCAACCTCCTCTTGGCAGAGTCCTACACTAACCATGATGGCTATTTGTAGGCGTGCCTGTATTGCATCTGTCAAAAGTCAGCAAGGTTAAATAAATCATTTAGATACCTTTCTGTTACAGCTCTATCTTCACTACCATTTTGAAAAAGGAAATTAGCTAGTGCCGAGCTCATTAGGCGGTACTGATCCCATTGGGGATTAGTACAAATAAATTCTTTCATGCCTTTATAAAGTTCTTCTGGTATCTCAGCTTCAAGACTCACTGAAACTTCTTTTTTAATATTATTGGTCTCCAATAGCTCCTGCTTTAAAGCAAAAGAGGCTTCAGTTTCACGAATCTGTTCATTTACTTCTTTGCTTGACTTTAGTTGGGATAATTCCATGCTATTTGCATAAATTTTTTCTTTGCAAAACTAATATCTACAAATTTTTTAAATTCGTCAAAGCAAAATAAGATTTTATACCAATTCACGAGACAGCATGAGACTCATGCTATACCAATGCATTACGTCAAAGCTGAAGAAAGGATTAGGAAAATAAAAGTTCAAGAGAAAGATTCAAAAGGGAGCCTGGAAATTCAAACAAACTCACAAAAGTAAGTATTTATACCACTATTACAAAAACTCAGTGGAAAAGTCTATCCAAAGCTGTGGAAAGATCTATGGAAAAACAATGAAAAGACATCTATAAGGCATACTTATAACCCAAGAGTCTTACGAGACTCCTTCAAGATAGAGACTGGTGAGGCTGGTAAAAGTAGTATTTTTTTTAAGATTCGCTGTTGATGTAAGTGTGAAGCGTGACAGGGCCTAAAGGATGATTAGCATGCGGGTAATGACTATGTCCATGAACGTGATGATCTGAATCTATTTGCATGCTTTTGCTATCTATAGACTCACATTCGCCAGTACATTCTTCATCGCACAAATTACAGCCTTTCATAACTCCTTCAACATGATGATGATGACTTTCTTGAGGGTTACCAACATCATTCTCAAAACCCAGTAAGCTTGAGCGGTATTTACACAGTGAGCAATTCATTGAGGTATCGCCTGACAAAGCCTCATTGATTCTTGAAAGAAATGTTTCCCTTACTTTTGAATGATTACCTAAATACCCTGCATTAATAAATTCCACATCAGGATTATCTTTAGCAACTAGACTCACATATCTACGAATTCGACTTACAAGAACTCCAGAAAAAAGAAAATAAGGAAAGACAATAACTCTCCGAAAACCAAGTCTTAGTAAATGTCTCAATCCAGGCTCAACAAGAGGAAAAGTTACTCCTGAATAAACAGTATCCCCCCAAGCAAAACCTATAGATTCAACTAGAAGCCTTGTAATCTTAGAAACATTGGAATTAGCATCTGGGTCTGAAGACCCACGACCTACTACTACGAGAAGTGTCTCATTTAGATCAAATGAAGAAGTAGAATCGATAGCCTCCTTTATCCTTGCACCTGCTGCATTAATCATAGAATTATCGATACCAAGCTCTCTTCCATAGATAATTTCCAAACCTGTACGAGCTGAATAAGAATTTAGAACAGATGGAATATCATTTTTAGCATGGCCAGCAGCAAATAACATTGCTGGAATGGCTATAACCTTAGTAACAGAAAGCTCTCTGAGGCTATCTAAAGCCTCAGAGATTATTGGTCTAGAGAATTCTAAATAACCAAATGAGACTGGAACAGAAGGCAACAATGACTGAATAGACCTTGCTAATTCTGCGAACTCATTTGATGCATAGACATTTCTACTCCCATGACCAATAATGAGAATCCCTATATTGGTTTTGGAATGAAGTTTATCTAAAAGCCCTGGGATCAAGATTTCTTTGCACTTCTAAAAACAATATCGTGTAAAGGACTAAATCTAACAAGAATTTCAATTAATCCCATATAAAAACAATATTGTGAACCATGATTGAAAGAACAAACATGTTTATAAACACCCAAGCACAAGATCATCAGATAGCAGGAATTTATAAAGATCTTGACGCTCATTTATTAAATCTAATAAAAACAAACAAAATTAATCCCAAGCCTTTGATGATTTGTGCTGGCAGCACCTCAAGTTGTTGCGCAGCTAAAGGGCATTGGACTCTTGACCTAAGGCACAATTTTAAAAAGATCGAATTTTATCAATCTAGAAATGAAGTTTTAATAGAAGCTGGCGTGAATATGCAAAGCCTTATTGATGAGCTTAAAGAATATAAAAGGTCTTTTCCTATTGGGATATCAGGAACTACTGGTATTGGATACATTTTAACCGGTGGAATTAGCCCATTAAGCAGAAAATATGGATTAGCAATCGATCAAATAAAAGAGATACAGGGTTTTTGGGCAACTGGTGAGAGATTTAGTATAAAAAAGCCTATTTCTTCTTCTGGTAAAGATCAATTAATTCAATGGAAAGCACTTTGCGGAGCTGCTCCTTTTCTTGCAATAATCACACAAATAAAACTTAAAACTCATCCACTAAATTCTCTCAAAGTATGGGAAACAACATTAGATCCTAAGCAATTAGCCCAAACAATATCAATTTCAGAGGACTGGCCAAATCACGCTAGTTTATATTGGGTATGGGGAGAAACTATCAAAGCCTTCGGAGTATATGAATTAAAAGGAAGTTATATCGATGATGGATTCAATAAAATTATTAATACACTACCAAAATCAAATGATTTCAGGACTTATTTAATCGAAGATATAGCTCAACTAAATAAACTTAAGTTTCCAATCACTGCTAATTCAGTTAATCAAAAAAAATATTCAGAAGTTCTTGGGCTTCTAGGCCCTCCTTTAAAAGAAAATTCTAATGAGCTCATAAAATCATTAGAAAATCTTATGCAGAATAGGCCAAATGCAAGCTCATATATTTCAGCGCAACAACTTGGAGGTGCAACTGTTAATGAAAAGAACCACTTATCTTCATTTATTCATAGGAATTCAATGTGGAAACCTTGGATAACTGGTTCTTGGGAATCTGGTAATGAAGAGCAAAGAAAAGAAAGCCTTATCTGGATTGAGCAAGGATGGCTAGAATTAGAAAAGTTTTTCCCTGGCGTTCATTTAGCACAAATACATCCTCATCTGAAATGGCACAAAAAAGAAGTAAGAGCTGCATTTAAATCATGGTTACCAGAACTACACCAATTAAAATCAAAGTATGATCCAAAAGGAATTTTGCTACCTCTTTGAGATAACGTCTCAACAGAGATGTTTTATTAATGCTAAGTAAATCAAAAAAAAATGTTTTTGAGGAGTGGTTCTCTAATCCAAGTAAAGATATTTTATCTGGACTTGTAGTTGCCTTTGCAATGATTCCAGAGGCTATTGCATTCTCGGGGATAGCAGGTGTAGACCCTCAAGTCGGTCTTTTTGGTGCTTTTTGTCTATCAATAACAATAGCTATTGTTGGTGGACGCATGGGAATGATCACCTCAGCTACTGGTTCAACTGCACTTTTGATGACAGGTGTAGTAGCAACTGGGAATGCCCAAGGTGAAGGACTTGGCTTGTCTTACCTAATTGCTGCGGGATTATTAACAGGCGTATTTCAAATCCTATGGGGATATTTGCGTCTTGCGTATCAAATGCGCTTTGTTCCAACTGGAGTCTTAAGTGGTTTTGTTAATGCACTTGCATTATTAATCTTCCAAGCTCAACTTCCTCAATTAGGCTTAAGTATTCATTATGGTGAAGATTTAACAAATGGTCATATCAATCATGTCTTACCAACAGGAATGCAAATCCCTATTGTTTGGACCTTAGTGATATTAGGGTTAATAATTATATACCTGCTTCCTAAAATCACTCGATTAATCCCATCTCAGCTAGTTGCAATATTAGTATTGACGTCAATAACTGTAAGTTTAAATATAGATATACCAACAGTTAAAGACCTTGGGCAATTACCATTAGGACTTCCAAGTTTAGCGATACCATTTGGTTCAATATCGGATGGTAAAGTACCTTTCAATTTAGAAACATTAGGTATAGTTCTACCTACTGCCCTAGCTATATCCTTGGTTGGTTTAATGGAAACTTTCTTAACTCAAGATATTCTTGATGATATTACTGATACAAACTCTAATAAGAATACCGAAGCAAGAGGACAAGGAATTGCTAATATTGTTTCATCTTTATTTGGTGGAATGGCAGGCTGTGCTTTGGTTGGCCAATCTGTTATGAATACTGAAAATGGTGGTAAGACAAGACTTTCAACTTTTGCTTCTGGTATAACTCTCCTCCTAATGATTTTATTATGCAAGCCTTGGCTTGAACAAATACCAATGGCAGCATTAGTTGCAATAATGATAACTATTGCTATTAGTACAGCTGACATTAATGGTCTAAAAAATATATCAAAGATTCCTAAAAGTGATACCGCAGTGATGTTAATGACTTTCTCAGTAACAATGTTAACAACCCCCCATAATCTCGCTCTTGGGGTTATTGCTGGAGTTGCTTTAGCAGGAATTTTATTTAGCCGAAAAGTAGCAAAGGTTATCAATGTAAAAGCCCGAAAAATTAATGATGAAGAAGTAATTTATGAAGTTTCTGGGCAATTATTTTTTGTAAGTAAGATTTACTTCCTTCAAGGCTTTGACACACATAATCGGACTAGAGATATAACTATTGACATGAGTCAAGCTCACATTTGGGACCAAAGTGGTGTAGCGGCTCTAGATCAAGTAATAAGGAAACTAAGTATTGGTGGTTCCAAGGTGAATGTTATTGGTCTAAACGATGAAAGTCTCAATTTATTTGAAAGATTAGGAGGGCAGGAACCCTCTCATGGATAAAAACTAAGCCTAAGAAATGATTTTTTGTTATCACTATTTAAGTAAATAGCTTTATTAGAGGTGCAAGTAACCAAGCCAATAAAAAATTTTACAACTAATAGGTACATATGTGTATAAAAGAATGTAATAATAAAAATCAGCTATATCTTGAAGAATGGCTTACAGTCAGGCATTGGTTTTGGCAGGTGGTATTGCCCACGTACCAATTCTCATAACAGCGCTAAAGTTTGCTGACAATAAAACTCTTAAACTAAATCAATCATCAGCTTTAGCTTTAGAGAAAGAGAAAGCAGCTGCGGCTGCATCTGCTGCTTCAGCTGCTGCTGCGGCGGCGGCTGAAGAGGAAGCAAAATTAAAAGCTGAAAAAGCTGCTGCGGCTGCGGCTGCGGCTGAGCTAGCTTCAGAGCCGCCATCAGATTAGAGCGATTTGACAGATTGAAAATTTTATTTTTAAGTTAAATATTGTTTATTATAAATATTTTCTAAAGGTTAAGTTTATTCTTGCATCTTTTACTTTCCTTCTCTTAGGTATTGAGTGAATCCAATTCGTCTGACAGTCTTTCTGCATAATTAATAAATCTCCATCCTCAAGTGAGAAAGAATGCTTCTCTAAACTCATAATATTCTTAAGATGGAAGTCTCTTTTAATGCCTAGAGAAAGCGAGGCAATAGATTTTGATGCATCCAGAATTTTTTCATTATCAGCATGCCAGCCCATACAATCCTCACCATTACGGTAAAGATTTAGCAAACAACCATTAAAATCCACATCACAATACTTTTGAACATCTATTAATAATGGGACAAACCAGCTTGGCCATCCTTCTCCTACATGTTCTACCCCACTATAATTATAGGTTAATCCCTTAGTTGCTAAAAACGAAGTTAAACGAGGGACTAAAAACTTCTTGCCATAAACTGTAGCCACTGGTTGATCCCAATTTATATTATTAATTATTTGTTGAATTAGTCGATTTGATTTTTCAGAATCAATCCATTTTCTGATGATTTTTATTGGTATATTATTCACTTATATATCAATTCGCTCCATATAAATTTTCTAATTGTTTAGGCTTACACGCTGATAACAAAACCAAAGCCATTGTTGAAACATCAAATTTCGATGAGATCTCCATGGTGTCTGTGGATTTTCAGAGTTAAAGTTTTCCGGCAGAGGAACATCACCTCGTGCTTTATCTCTTTTCATTTCTGACATTAATCTTGCAACGTTATATTCAGGATGTCCCAAATGCATAAGCTGACTCTGATCTGTTGTTTCAAAAATTGTATAACCTACTTTCTCACCATAAGCCAATAATCTCAGTAAACCTTTTTTCTGAGCTTTTTCCATCTCATCATCAGGCAAGCCTGCATGACGGCTTTGAGGGCAGAAAAAAGTATCGTCTTGCGTTCCCATAATTGAGTGAGCGGGTATAAGGCTCTTCAATGGAAAGACCCCAAAAAGTTTTTTATCAAAAGACTGTTTATTTACCCCTGCTAAATAAGCAAGTGCAAAACCAGCCCAACAAAGGCCTAAGGTACTTGCACAAGAGTTCCGAGCCTCTTCAATAATTTTAACTAACTCTGACCAATACTTAACATCTTCAAAAGGCAAGTGTTCAACGGGAGCACCAGTAATTATCAACCCGTCTAAGGGGTTGGGAGACATTGCTTCTTCCCATCCAACATAATGTTTAGACAAATGAGATAAATCCCAAGTTTTATAAATGTGAGTGTTTAGTCTTATCCAAATTGGTTCTATCTGAAGTGGCGAAAGTCCAAGAGGATGTAGAAGGTTAAATTCGTATTGCTTTCCTAAGGGCATAATATTTAATATGCCAATCCTTAAAGGTCTTATATCTTGCCTCTTTGCCAGCTCTGGTTCAATCCAGGAAATATGATTACGCTCAACTGCTTCAATCTTGTGATAACCACGCGGCAGTATTAAAGCCATGGAATTACTCCTATGCTCATCAAATTTGATCTAAAGCATTTAAAAAATCTGCCTTAATATCATCAATATGTTCTAACCCTACTGAGACCCTAACCATAGTAGGAGTAACACCTGCTGATTCTTGTTCCTCAGGAGAAAGTTGCTGATGGGTTGTAGAAGCAGGATGAATTACTAATGTTTTTGAATCTCCTACATTTGCTAAATGACTTGCAAGCTCTAATGAGTTAATGAAAGAAACTGCATCATCAAACCCTCCTTTTAAAGAAAACATGAGCATGCATCCCATACCTCTTCCGGTTAAGTATTCCTTTGCTCTTTGATGATAAGGATCAGAAGATAACCCAGGGTAATTAACACTAGAGATTTTTGGATGATCATTAAGCCATTTTGCTAACTCCATTGCATTAGAAGCATGTCTCTCTATGCGCAAACTCAATGTTTCCAAGCCTTGTAGTAATAAGAATGAATTAAAAGGACTTATGGCTGGCCCCCAGTCTCTCAAACATTCAAGCCTTGCTCTTAAAGCAAAAGCAATATTTCGATTATCAGGGACGCCAAGCATTTTGCAAATATCACTTCCAAAGCCAAATGCATCCCAATGAATCAAGCCATGATAAGCAGCACTAGGTTTTGACATAAGAGGGAATTTTCCATTACCCCAATCAAATGTTCCACCATCAACAATCACACCTCCTAAACTCGTCCCATGTCCTCCAATCCATTTGGTAGCGCTCTGAACAACCACATCTGCTCCATGCTCTAATGGTCTTATCAGAGCGCCTGCCCCTCCAAGAGTATTGTCAACTATAAGAGGAATTCCATTCGATTTAGCTAATTTTGAAAGAGCAGAAAAATCTGGAATATTAAATCTAGGGTTACCCATTGATTCAATATAAATAGCCTTTGTATTTGAATCTATTTGAGATGCAAAGCTATCAACTTCATCGCCTTCAGCAAATTTGACATTAATCCCTAAACGAGGGAACTGTACTTTGAATTGATTATATGTACCCCCATAAAGAAATGAAGTAGAAACAAAATTGTCTCCAGCTTGCATACAATTAGCTATAGCTAAAAACTGCGCAGACTGACCAGAAGCAGTAGCAAGAGCAGCAACTCCACCTTCTAAAGCGGCTAATCTTTTTTCAAATACATCTGTAGTGGGATTCATCAGACGGGTATAGATATTACCAAATTCCTTTAGTCCAAATAAATTTGCTCCATGTTCAGCATCATTAAACACATAGGAGCTTGTCTGGTAAATAGGAACTGCTCTAGCATTTGTTGAAGAGTCAGGTTCCTGACCAGCATGTAATTGAAGAGTTTCGTAGCGATGTGTAGTCAAAGAAATTATCAACTCTATCTTTACTTTTAGCTCAAGATTTTGATTCTGGTATCCATTCGTCAGGTGGATTTGGCTTAGAAGTTTCTGCTAATGAAGGAAAAAGGTCTCTAATTTTTGGTAGAAGTTCATTTCTTATATAGGTTCTGCACTCTGCTAAATGATCAGCATCAATGACAGGGTAAAGTTTTTCATCCTTTTCAATACCGTCACGTAGGGGTTGCCATTTCTTTTTTTCAGTAAGGTTAAAAGTATCCAAAGCCGTATTGAAATCAAAATCAAATGATAGAACTGAATCCTTAAAATCAACTAATAAAGCAGAAATAACTTGTTCCCTAAAAGGAATGAGAAGCTTAGATTTAAGTGTATCTGGCAAACCTAAAACAGGTTCATAGTAATCAAGTAATCTTAATTCCTCTTCGAGTAAGATAGGCCACAAACCTTTAGAAGAACTGGGCATTTCTAAAGATTCTTCAGCTTCTTTCATTTGATTTAGAAAGAAAACCAATCTGCAATAGTAAGATTTCTCTTTGATTGGCTTTTTAACACTTGGCTTGGAAGTTGTTATTACTGGGAGAGCTAATTCAGCTTTTCTCAAAAATTGTCGATCTTCCCTCTCCAAATTAATTGCGCCCCAACGCTGTCTGTAATCCCAAAGGTCAATGTATCTCGCAAGATCCTGTTGAGACCATCCGAGAACCTTTAGTTCGCTTGCTCGATGAGTTAATTCTTTAGCCACTTGAAGAGAACAACCATCCTTATTTATAAAGACTAAAAGGAAATAAAACAACTAAATATTGTAAGAACAGTAAATACTGGAATTAAATCTGATCAAAGTTTAGAAGAAACTAAATAGTTAGTAAAAGCAATAATTTCTCCCCATTGATCATTTATGCTTGCTAAGAGCCTGAGTTGAACATCGGCTCTATATAAATTTTGACTAGGGTAAGTAACATTAAAATATTTATTTCCATTCATATGGTCAATTAAGAATCTAATAGATAATTCATAAGTAATAACTCTAAGACTAATAGCTAGATATAATATATCGTATTTATTAAGAATATTTATATGCTCTGAAAAATAACCTAATAGAACCTCTTTAAAATGTTCTAAACTAAAGGTAATATTTTCGATTAATTTTGTATCTTCACCAAGAGGGTTACAAGATGACCGTAGGCAGTCAGCCAAGTCATACAAGAAAAAACCTGCTTGAACCGTATCTAAATCTATTAAGGAGACAAAGTTATTAGTTCTCGAATCAAAAAGGAAATTACTAATTTTTGGGTCTCCATGAATTACACCAAAAGAGATATACTTTAACTGCTTAGCTTCTTCCAAAAGATAAGCATCAGACTCTTGACGCTTAACCTCTGATACTAACTTATGGAAATATTTATAATCATTGCAGCAACTTTTCAAAGGTACGTAAGAGGCTAATATAGAGTTAAATTTAGTTAGCAAAACTGGGGTATTATGGAAATCATGTACAACTTTTAATAAAGATTCAGATCTAATAACTGAAGTATATTTGTGAAATATTGATAGACCTTTTCCTAGGTTAAAAGAAATATCTGACGAGGAGCTAAAATAATATGAAGTTGTATTGTAAACATAATCAAAGGCCCTCCAAAGCTTACCTTGATAAAAAATATATTTCTTGTTAGTTTTTACATTAACAAGTAAATTAGGTAAAATCAAACTATTTTTTTTATTAGAAGATAGCAATGAATTATTTTCTATTAGACATTCTTCCAAAACAAGATAGTTTAATATAAGATCAATGGGCTTTTTAAATACTTGGGAACTAACAGCTTGTAGCACAAAAGGTTTAAACTCTGTTAAATCTAATGGTGAAATTAAAAATGTTTTATTTACTATTCCGTGATCTATCCTTTTAACAGATAGAGTATACTTAAAAGGCAAGAAGGATAAGGCTATCTCTTCTACCAGATCTAATTCTGCTGATGAAGAAATAATCAATTATAAAAATAGAATAACATCTAAGAATTCTAAGTCTTAAAACATTTTATTATGAAAATAAATCATAAAAGTTATTTTTTATTTTAGAGTATGAGGAGAATTCCTTTACTTCAACAAGTTCTTTATTTGAAGAAAATAAATCATCAAACTTACTTAAATTAAATTCATTTCCAAGTACTACCTCAGAGATAAATTCTAAGACATCGTTTCTATCTATATTTTTCAAAAGCTGATTCATTCTAAATGAGGACTTTGGTCTTACAGATTCTTGGCAAAACATTGTCAACTCTCTACTATTAGTCATAATATCGTAGGCATCTAATTTTACATCTTGAGTTGAAAATATACTCAAATAGAGTAAATTAATCATAGAAGTGTCATGAAAAGAAAGTGAATACTTCCGAAGTATTTCTGGCCAATACTTTAAAGAATTAATGCCTTCTAGTGCTCCTTGGGAAAGTCCTTCTAATTTACACCAATCTATTAATTCTCGAAGACTCAATGGACATCTTTTAACTCTTCGCATTTGAGTAGCAAGAATTTGCCCAACTTGAAAATTCCTAGTGGGTTTTCCTGAAACAGGAAGCATCATACTTCCTTTTACATCAGCAATCATAGCTGTAA
The DNA here is from genome assembly GCA_003278425.1 of Prochlorococcus sp. AG-363-B11. GTDB lineage: Bacteria > Cyanobacteriota > Cyanobacteriia > PCC-6307 > Cyanobiaceae > Prochlorococcus_E. The sequence goes on from QCFE01000010.1 coordinate 22,666, forward strand.
GTTGACTAAAAGTATGATCTCTAACTTTTTCCATAGCACCTTCTTTAGAGAGTGCTGCCTCAATCATTTGAACACCATATCCAATTTCAGTTAGTGGCAGTTTTTCTTTACTATAAATAGTTTTTCGATCTACTCTTGACATAGAAACAGTAGCCGCTTGATCTAAGCATTGATGCAATAGTAAAGTTAGCAATGTTGGTAGCAAACCTGGATTTTCTTTGTGAAAAGTATGACCAAACCCTGCAAAAATTGATGATATATTTTTTGAGGCCTTAATATATTGTCCTTCTACATTATGGACACCTGAAGAAACCTGAATATTAGTAGATAATTTATCTAGTAGACGAGAGCCTAGCAAAGCATTCAAAGAATCTGGATGGCAAAAATTAGCAGTAAAGCTATCTAAGGGATTTCGCAATGCTCCATGCCTATGGAAACCAGAAAAGAAGGCTAAGTTGATATTTTTCTGGCAGAGTAGAGAAGGAGAATGTGTTTCTTCATCATAAGTAAATGAACCTACTAAACAAGCAATAACAACATTTTCTCTACCAAGACTCTCTCTTAGCTTACAAGCCTCCATTAAATCATTTTCAATGTGGTTACTGTTTGCAGATAAAACAACTAATTCACATTTTAAAAATAAATCTTTCAATGTATAGACTCTGCTAATACCATCTTGAATGGTAGAAGACATTTTCTTTATTTTTTCTACAATATTAGGCTTAAGTTCATTCATTGATTGTTCTGAAAATGCACCGAAAATATCTCGACCTAAACGAGGAGCAAGAAGTAAACTATTCCCATCTGTTTGCATTGCAGAGTTATATGCAAGTGATGCTGGATATAAACCAACACTATAAAAACCTACCTTTCCTACTTCCAATTCTTTAAGTCTTAGTGAAATAGATTTCTTATCATGACAATTTTCAAAAAAATTATTTTTCATTAGGAAGACAAAAGTATTGAAAAATTTAAAACTGAGTATTTATTACAATTATAGGGTATTAAGACTTAATTGCATTGAAAATTATAAAGACTATAAAAATAAAGTTTTTAATTTTCTCAAAATATATCTAAAGTTGTTGAGATGCTAAGCTGCTCTGAGTAATATTACTCTTATCAAAGTATGCTTTTTGAAAAAAAAATAGATGATCCGTTAGCCAAATTAGTGAATTGTAAAGACCTCTTGTTTGTTCAAGATATTGATGGAGTATGCATTCCTCTAGTTAAGAACCCGCTTGAAAGAGAAATAGATACAAATTATGTGAAAGAAGTTTCAAAGCTTGGCAATAATTTCTCAGTATTAACTTGTGGTGAGCATGAAGGGAGAAGGGGGGTCAATAGAATAATAGAAAGAGCATTTGGATCAGATGAATTACCAAAAGAAAAGGGCCTCTACTTACCAGGGTTGGCAGCTTGTGGAATAGAGTATCAAGATAGCTTTGGCAATGTAGAAACTTTCGGACTAAGTAAAAGTGAAAAATCATTTCTTAGTAAAATTCCTCTAAAAATAAAAAATCTGTTAAAAGTAGAATTAATAAAAAACTTCCCCTATTTAAAAAAAGAGACAATATATAAGGAAGTAGAAATAGCTGTTTGCGATACTAGATATTCACCTGCAATAAATTTAAACAGCTTGTTCACTATTGTTGACAATGAAATAAACAAAGTAATAAAGCTCCAAATGATAATGCAAGATGTTATGAATGAGATTATTGCTTACTCTATATCCTTAGGATTAGGGGATTCCTTTTATTTACATATTTCGCCAAACCTAGGAAGAAGTAAAGAAAGTGAGATTATTAAATTTGCGACTCCAAAAGACATTGGAAGTACTGATATTCAATTAATTATAAAAGGTGCCTTAAAGGAAGCTGGGTTATTAATACTAATAAATAAATATGTGTTTAGCAAAACAGGTAATTATCCATTCGGTGAAAAATTTAGTGTTAGGGATGCTCCTAACTCAATTGAAAAGCTAATAGAACTTTGCAAAGCCAAAGTTCCTCAAAAAATGATGCCGACACTAGTAGGTGTAGGGGACACTATCACTTCAACAAGGGATATAGGTACAAATAAGTGGCTTAGAGGTGGAAGCGATAGAGGATTCTTAACTCTAATTCAAAGGTTAGGAGAAGCTTATAATAAAAGTAATCAAATTATTTTTGTAGATAGTAGTTTTGGGGAAGTGTATAGACCTTCAGTTCTTGATGGCAACTATAATGGGATCAGTGATGAGGAAGATGAATTAAAATTTACCATTGTAATGAATAAAGGTCCCGATGAATATAAAAGCTGGATAATAGAATTTTGTAAAAGAAGACTAGAAAAGTTAGATATTTAAAATACTTACTAGTCTATATTTATAAATAAGTTAAGCTATATGGTAGTAATTTTATAAATATGGATTTTCCAAGTATAGACAAAGGAAAACTTAAAACGCTTCAAGTTAATCTAGGTTATAAGTGTAACCAATCCTGCCATCACTGTCATGTAAATGCAGGTCCTTTTAGAAAGGAAATGATGGATGAATTCAATATTTCAATAATACCCAAGGTAATTAATGATTATCATATCGAAACCCTTGACATAACAGGTGGAGCACCAGAGATGCATCCCCTCTTTAAAGATCTAATTGAAAAAGTTTGCAAATTAGAAGTAGAGATTATTGATAGATGCAACTTAACAATACTTTTGGAGGCTGGCTATGAGGAGCTTCCCGAATATCTTGCTAAGTCTAAGGTAAAAATAATTGCTTCTCTTCCATGTTATGAAGAGGAAAATGTAAATAAGCAGCGCGGTAAAGATGTATTTAAAAGGAGTATTACTGTATTAAAAAAATTAAACAAATTGGGTTACGGAAATAAAGATGGCGTATTAAAATTAGACCTTGTATACAATCCAGTCGGAGCAAGCCTACCCCCTCCGCAAGGATCACTAGAGAAGCAATACAAATCTATCCTTAAAGAGAGATATGGAATAAAATTCAATAATTTGCTTGTTCTTGCTAATATGCCAATAAACAGATTCTCAAAATACTTACAGAAAGAAGGTAAGTTGAATAGTTACCAATCAATGCTAGAAAGAAATCATAACTCTAATAATCTTAAATCTGTAATGTGCAGAAGTACAATAAGTGTTGACTGGCAAGGTAATTTATTTGATTGTGATTTTAATCAACAATTAGGAAAATCAAATAATATTTTTCCTAGGACCCTAAAAGATTTATCTGAAACTAATATATCAATTGAAGGTAATAATATTAATGTAGACAGCCATTGTTTTGGTTGTACTGCAGGGAATGGCTCAAGTTGTGGTGGATCTCTTACATGAGATCATTTTCCACTAAATACATTGTGGGCATAAGGCCCTAACATTCAAAGTAGATTCAATTAATTTAAATCCCTTATTTTCTGCTGCCTTACGACCTGCAGAAACCACTTCTTCACTTTCAAACTCTTCAGTCCTCCCACAATTTATACAAACCAAATGATGGTGATCAGGATGATCTTTGCTTAACAATTCGAACCGATGCCCGCCTTCACTAAGCTCTAATTGATGTAAAAAACCCATTTTCACCAACAATCTAAGTGTGCGATAAATGGTTGCCAGAGAAACTCTGGACTTCATCTGCAAAAGGTGAGCATGAACTTCCTCTGCGCTCAAGTGATTACTACTACCTATTCGCTGGAATAAATCCAAAACCTTCTTACGCTGAGGGGTAAGTCTAAGGCCACTTTTATGAAGCCCAGATTGAAGCGGAGAGGATAAAGATGAATAACCAGCTTTTGAGTTCACATCCCAAGACTATTTTCTCAATAGTACTGGCCTAATGCGAGAAGGGCAAATGCACGCCAATAAGTAGTTATGCCTATAGTTGTATGTTCATAATGCTAAATACTTAAATAGAATATTATAATTATAATTTCACAATGAGAATTCGTCCTATTTTCCTAGATTTAATTTCTAAGAGCCCTTCTAAAAAAGACCAAAATACGATTAAACCTATTAACAATAAGAAGACTGCTTTAATTATAGTTGATGTCCAAGATAAGCTAATCAATGGAATCATTAATATTGATAGCATAATATTTAACATCAAAAGGATTTCGGATGCCTGCGAAATACTTGAAGTTCCAAAGTTAATAACAGAACAGAATCCAAATAAGCTTGGCAAAACAGTTAAAAGACTTATGGAATCCAATGAATCATTTAATGTTTCAAAGATGAGTTTTTCATGTGCTGGGTGTAAAGAACTAATAAAGGAATTAAAACATTTAAAAACAGAGAATATATTAATTAGTGGAATAGAAACTCATGTGTGTGTAATACAGAGTGCTCTTGATTTTCAGAGATTGGGTTTTAATGTCCAGGTAATTGCAGATGCAGCTATGAGTAGACGAGTAACTGATCACGAGATAGCAATTAATAGGATGATTCATTCTGGGATTACAGTTACATCTACAGAAATGGCAATATTCGATCTATGTAAAACAGCTTCACATCCAAGATTTAAAGAAATTAGTAGAATTATAAAAAGAATTAATGACTAGTATTTTATATATAGAATATATAAAATAGGAAAAGTACCTTCTGATAATTCATTAGATATAGGTATTTCAGCTCGAAAAAAGAACTTATAGCTAAATACGGATAGAAGTGCCATAATTAAAAAGGTGATTGACGGTTAAATGTACACAAGATTAATCAGCTCTGGATGCATCTTTATATTAGGTATCCTAATTACTCTTGTAGGCTCTAAAGTCCTAAGCAGTATATTCAAAAAAATAGTTCAACGAACCAAAAGTAAAACTGATGACTATATTCTTAAAGTTCTGCTTGATACAGTTAAGCCATTAGGTGTATCTATTAGTGCTTTTACATCATGGAGAATATTAGCAATCAAAACAACTGGCTTTGGTCTAAATGAAAGCATAACGGGTGTTTTTAAATTAATTCTGCTAATCCTTATCGTCAGATTAATAAATAGAATATTACTTAAGCTACTTACTAGTTGGTCAGAAAAAATAAATGATGCTGCTGTTAGTACAATGCTTAAATCCTTAAGTCCTATGCTTAGGGCTGTCATATGGTGTATTGGAATTGTTTTTTATCTAAACAATATGGGTGTCCAAATGGCAGCCATTTGGGCTCTTTTAAGTGCGGGTGGAATTGGAGCTGGGCTTGCTTTAAAAGAACCGGTACAAGAGTTCTTTGAATATATAACTATACTTCTAGACAAGCCATTTCAGAATGGACAATTTATCCATATTGATGGTGTATTAGCAAAAGTAGAAAGAGTAGGTGTTAGGTCAACAAGAATGAGAAGTATTAATGGAGAAATAATTGTTATGAGTAATAGTAACTTAACCAATGGAGTTATTTCAAACTATGCAGAAATGAAGCAAAGGCGTTTAGTTCATAAGATTGGAGTAACTTATGATACCAGTTACTCTCGAATGCAATTAATTCCAAATATGATAAAAGAAATTATAGATCAAACTGACAATGCATTATTTGACAGATGTCATTTCATCGAATTTGGTGAAAGTAGTCTCAATTTTGAACTGGTTTATTACATTCCAACAAATGACTATCTTTTAGCAATGAATGCTCAGCAGAAAATTAATCTTGAGATAATGAGGCTATTCGAAATAGAGAAGATAGAATTTGCATTCCCAACTCAGACAATTCATCTTGCTAAGTAAAATGATATAATTAGAATGGATCTATTGTAACGAATTCCTGAATTATTTTATAAGATAAATCCCATAGTTGTTCCGCCTTTAAATCTTCATTAGCTTCACTACTAATAGCTTTTTTAGTTAGAACCATTTGACCAAAAGTCTTAATGTTATTAGACAGATATAAAAATAACTCTTTCTGGTAAAAATCAGATGTTGCTAAATTATATAATATCTTTCCTGCATTCTGGGGTGACTCAGTTATTTTAAATAAATCTCTTGCTATGAAAGCAAACATTACCTGTCCCCACTCATTATATTTTCGGCTATGTCTAAAGAAGCCATCTTTTGTTAAAGGAATAACTAAGCCTGGGGCCCAACATAAAACTGGTATATGAAGATTATTTTTTAAAATTCTACGTGATAACTCTTTAGCAAATAAAACATTACATAATTTACTGTCCTTGTAGGCTTTGTCAGCATCAAAAGAAGAGAGTCCATCTATCATCTCAAAACTTGATGATCTCTTAATCCCTTCTAGGTTGCATAGGCCTGCTCTTCTACCTATCTGACCGCCTGCAGACTCTGGATTGTGAACCTCAGATGCTGTAATTATAACCCTAGGTGATTCTGATTTATTCAATAAAGGAAATAACCTTTGAAATAAATATTGATGACTAAGATGGTTTACAGCAAAGGTTAGTTCAATTCCTTGATGTGACCTCCTTATTAATTTTGAACCAGTATATTGAAGTCCCGCATTAAGAATAATTCTATCAATCTTACTCCCTTTTGAAAGTTCATTAGCAGTAAATTCTTGTATTGAATTTAAATTGGATAAATCAACAATCGGGAATGAGACGAGTCGATCTATTTTTGATAAAGAAAAATTGTCTGATCTTAATAAATTAATAGTGGAATCTACTCTTGAGGAATTTCTACACAAAAGAGTTAGCTTGTAGCCCTTTTCAAGAAAGTTGCGAACTGCTTGATATCCAATACCAGAGGTTCCTCCTGTTATAAATATTCTTATGTCAGGTTGATGATTCATTTTAATGGGTATAAATAAAGAAATAAAAGAAACTACATTAATTAATTCAAAAGTCCTTTTAGGTTAATCAAAATTTAAATCTAATATGGCAAATATTGTTTTTGTAAAGCATTAAGGTACAAAGTCATCAGGAATACAAGAAATATTTGTAATAATTAAAAACAAAATCGCTACATCTAGTAAATTAAAATTCTGCAAATGTCACTTAAAAGACCACATCAGGTTATCCTCTTAGAATTAATGGGAATAGGAGGTAAAACATGTCTAAGAAAGTAGATAAGTTATTTATCATTTGGAAGTTTCACCTAGGAAGCATGCTCTGATAAGCATGAGTATAAACTCACCTATGGATGTATTGGTAATAGGGGCTGGTCCAAGTGCCTTATCAATAGCAGCTGCACTAGGCCAAGAAAAACTTACTGTTGGTCTCCTTTCATTAAATGATCCATCCGATCCATGGCCTTATACATATGGTATTTGGGGCGAAGAAGTAGATGAATTAGGATTTCAAAAGTTGTTAAAGCATAGGTGGTCAAATACTGTTAGTTTTTTAGGAGAAGGCTCGACGGATGAAAATTCTCCTCAGAATAAAGCAACTCAACATAATAGAGATTATGGTCTATTTGATAAGAAAAAGCTTCAAGATCATTGGTTAAACCAATGCAAAGATGCTTCTGTTCATTTATATAGAGGCAAAGCTAATAAATTTGAGATTAATAAAGTAAACAGTACTGTTATAACTACTGAGGGGAGAAGAATAATTTCAAAGCTAATAGTGGATGCTTCTGGTTATGATCCAGTATTTCTTAGTATCCCTAATGATGGCGAGGTGGCTGTGCAAACATGTTATGGAATAGTAGGAGAATTTAGTGAGCCTCCAGTTAAGAAAGGTCAGTTTGTATTAATGGATTATAGGTGTAATCATTTAAGCAAAAATGAAAAGAAAGATCCGCCAACTTTTCTATATGCAATGGATATGGGTGATGGGAAGTTTTTTCTGGAAGAAACCTCATTAGGATTGGCACCTCCAGTAGAAATAGGAACCTTAAAAGAGAGACTTAAATCCAGATTAAAACATAAAAATATTGAGATTTTAAAAATTGATCATGAAGAGCATGGGATTTTCTTACCTATGAACATACCTATTCCAGATTTGAATCAATCCATTCTTGGCTTTGGTGGTGCTGCAGGAATGGTTCACCCAGCTTCAGGGTATTTAGTTGGGGGGTTACTTAGAAGAGCTCCATCCTTAGCAAAAGCAATTGCAAAGGCCATTAAAGACAAATCAAAAACGCCTTCTGAAATTGCAAGAATAGGTTGGCAAACACTTTGGCCAAAAGAGCTTAGAAGGAAGCAAGCACTCTATCAATTTGGATTAGAGAAACTGATGCGATTCAAAGAGGGGCAATTAAGATATTTCTTCAAAAGCTTCTTTGGGTTATCCAACAATCAATGGTATAAATTTCTTACAAATACTTTAACGTTAAAAGAACTTGTTAATGCTATGTGGACCATGTTCAAACAGGCACCTATTAATGTTAAATGGGGCTTGATGGAAATGAAAGGGAGAGAACTAAAGTTACTTTGGAATTTCCTTAAGCCAAGTGTCTAAAATTCAGAGAAATATTTTAATTAGCGGCGCTTCCAAAGGTATAGGAAAAGCTATTGCTGAAAAGGCCCTAGAAGATGGACACAATATAAGTATGGGGTTAAGAGATCTTAGAAAATTTAAAGAGTCAAAAGGGTCTCCACTACTTTATGAAAATGAGAGAGTGCTTATCAATAGTTATGAAGCTAAAGATAAAAAAAGTGCACAGTTATGGGTAGCAAAAACAAAAGAAAGATTTGGCAAAATTGATACATTGATTCATTGTGCAGGAATATTTAAAAAAACCCCACTTAATTTTGAGAATCAAGAAGAAAAAGACATTGAAGATTTATGGAAAGTTAATGTAATGGGGCCCTGGATACTTACAAGAGAATGCTGGCAAAATCTAATAGCAAATAAAAATTCTAGAATTATAGTACTTGTTTCTATGAGTGGAAAAAGATCAAAAGGTAAACTTGCTAGTTACACAACTTCTAAATTTGCATTAATGGGTTTATGCCAGACTATAAGGAATGAAGGGTGGGATAAAGGTTTAAGAGTAACTACTATAAATCCAGGCTGGGTAAATACAAGTATGGCAAGTGATGTAGTAAGTATTAAAAAAGAGGAAATGACTCAGCCTGAGGACATAGGTTTAATTGTTTCCAATATCCTTAAGCTTCCAAATAGCTGTATACCTTTTGAAATCAATATCAATTGCAATCTTGAAAAATCTATATAGCTATATACTACAAAATTGCTTCTAATTAGCTGACTTTTCTTTTTGGAAATAAATTCAAGAAACTATAAATCAATATTCGTATATATCTATGAATAAAACTACGATAAAAAGTTCCGATAGTTTTTCCTAAAGAGAATATTTTAGTTATCAATCCAACAATAAAATTTAAAGCCCAAAGTATTAAAAGAATACTAATTACCAATGTTGCTGTTGAGTAAACTCCAGAGAGTTGTTCCTGAACAGGCTCGAACAATTTAAAATAAGTAGAGTAATTCATATATCAAGTTGATTAAAGATTAGAGTAAAGCTTATGGCCTTCACTTTATAATCATATTTTTTATTTTTTGTGCAAGTATATATTAAGAGTTTTTATTAAAGAGGAAATAATTCATAAAGAAAACTTACTGAAGAGAAAATAAGAGCAACATGAAAGTATTAAGGCTATTAGAAGTGCGCGTACTCTATTAAACCAAGAAGAGAAAAGACTCAAATCGCTGCTGAAGTAACCTCCGAAGTTACCTAAAACAAACAAAAGCCACATTGGGAGTGATGAAAGAGCAAAAGCCAACGAAAGTTCTAAAAAAGGAGAAAGGTTTATGCGAAGAAATAAAAATGAAGAGAGAAGGAATAAAAATAGAGATCCAGTAATAGCTATATAAAACTCTGCTCCTATCGTCTTTGGAATTTTACTTTTCACTCCTAATTGCCTCTTGCAATCTGATAATTGCTTTTCCGAAAGTTTAAAATATGCAGATTCTGGCAATCTCACATCCCTATATCGTCTTAAGAGTCTGGCTTCAAAGCCTTCTGGATGAGCCATTTCTATGGAGGAGATGATTTCATCTGGACGTATCTTCCTCATTTGCTTATCAATATTATTGGTGCTTCCAATCATAAAAAAGTCACCTTTTTTAATTAAATAAACATGACCCGACATTGAACATTAATAATAAAGAGCTGTTCTCAAAGGAATAAAATCGCAATAAATTTAGTTAATTATAATTGACCTACAGACAAAGTCAAATATTACTTAATCAAAGCAGCCTGGACAATTATAATTATACAGGTAAGGATTTTAGCTATGGTAAATGAAATATTATATTCATTCAGAAGGTGTCCATATGCAATTAGGGCACGATGGGCAATATTACTTTGTAAAAAACAAGTTAGATTAAGAGAAGTACGGCTTTCAAAAAAACCGTTAGAGTTAATTAAAGCATCAAAAAAAGCAACTGTTCCTGTTTTAATCCTTGAAGATGGGACAGTAATTGATGAAAGTTTAGATATTATATCCTGGGCAATCGATAGCTCATCTAATACAAATATCTTACTAGATGAGTCTGATAAGAGTAATTGTGATATAGATCAATTAATTAGAGAGAATGATAATACCTTTAAATACCATTTAGATAGATACAAGTATCCTAATAGATATGAGAATATTATTCCGGAAGATCATAAAAAATCCTTAAAGGAAATCCTAGGGGAATGGGAAAGAAGACTTAAGATTTCATCAAGCAATCTATCCTCACCTTGGCTTATAGGATCAAGCGAGACTATTGCTGATTGGTGTTTATGGCCCTTTGTTCGACAATACCGTATGGTAAACCCAACGGAATTTGATAAAGACAATGATCTTATTAATATAAAATCATGGCTAAATTATCACTTAAATCATCCCTTATACCCTGTACTAATGATGAAAAATAAATTCTGGGAATGTTCCGATCAAGAAGTTATTTTTCCAAAAGAAATAAAAACTCATTAAATCCTTGAGAGTTCCTAGTTTAAATAAATCAGTCTTCTATTCTTCTTTTGTCGATAATTCTAGCTAATTCAAGAAAATATCCAGCAGTGCAAAATTTACCTATGTTCCTTTCTCTATTTCCCAAATCACTTCTTAGTTCAGCCGTTTCAGCCATCAATAAGTCCAAGTCTTGCTGAGGCATCTCGTATAACTCTTTAAGTTCAACTTCTCTAGCTAAAAGATGGCTCTTAAACCATTTTTCTCTAGATTCCTGTGCAGGGATATCCTTAATGTTGTTAGGTCTCATTATCGGTCCTTTGATTGATAACTGTATATTAATAATTTAATTCTAATAGATTTGAGAACCTTCAAAAGTTCCATTATCTTCATTCGGTTTCATTAAAATAGAAATCACAAAACAAGCTAAAGTTAAAACTCCACAAATCTCAGTCCATCCAATTAAACCAAGCTTAATTATTGATATTGGTGCAATAACTGTTATTAAACCTCCTGAAAGTAATGGTTGAAGGAATAATTGCTTTATAGAAAATATTGGCAAAATATTTGTCTGATCTCTTGGGTCGGCCAAACGCAGAAGTAGAATTCCACTTGCAGCAACACCTGTTGCATTTCCAAATTCAATTATTGACCTTTCAAACCATTGCTTTCTAAATAGGAGTCTTGAAAACAAAAACATCCCCAAAAGATTCCATAACAAGCCACTTAATGCAAGTACAGACAAAGGTATCCAATCATTTAGCAGCAAAGGCAGATCAAGCCCTGCCATTGCTGTAGAAATGAGAAGGTCAGTTGAAAGAATGCCAATTTCTCTCTGTAATATCTCAGAAACCAGTTCTGTTTTTTTAAACTTCTCCAAAACAAATCTTATAAAAAGAGATCCAAGAAGAGCTAATGGAAAAACTGGGAAAACAGACAAAACCTCATTGAAAGTTCCACCTATAGTTCTTCCAGCAATTCGTACAAAAACTAGAAGGATAAAACCAAATGCAACAGCTAATCCTATTAGGCCAAGATTAACAGCCAAATTCTTTAATTTTTGACCTAATGAAAATTTCTTGTCTAAGGAAATCTCACTAACAGATTCATCAGGGGAAAAGCTAATCCACCCAAAAATTCTGCCCAATATGACCAATCCACTTCCTAACAAAGTTGAAGATAAAAGTCCAACTGTTGCCATTGCCAATCCAAGATCAATTCCCTCTGGGAAACCCAAGCGATCAAAGCTCTGGCCCATTACAGATGCAGCGCCATGCCCACCCTCGAATCCAATCTCAATTAAGCAACCCATTAAAGGATCAACACCTTTAATGGGAATAAGAAAGAGTAAAAGAACAATTCCCCCTATCAAATACTGACCAAACCCTAATAGCAGTGCTAAGAGTGATTGAGAAGCAACAGGTTGCCATAACCCCTTCCCTGAGGGGAGGGGTTTATTCAACATAAGTGTTGCAAAAACTAGAGTCAGCAAAGGAGTAGGAAGCTTGACCCAAATATCAGTAATGGATTCTGGTAAAAGTGGTTTAGGCCCATGAGGACCAATTAAAAGTGCAACTATTCCAAATAAAATAGATATAGGTATACCTAGTCTTTCAAGTTTTGATGCCGACTCAAGTCTTCTACCAACGGTTAAAAGTATTGCAAATACAAAGAGAAAACCAATCGCAATAACTATATTGTTAAATGAATCAAAAAAAAGTGTATGTTCAAAGATGTGAAGGAAGCGACTCATATTTCCTAGTTCAAAAGTTTTAACTCAAAGAATTAATAAAAAAATTAATCAAAGTGGATTTAATAAAATTGTAAATTAAATAATAAAAAAGGCCCACCAATAATAGTGAGCCTTTTTTATATTTAAACCAATTCTATGGAATTATTTCCATAAAACTGAGAGCAAATATCAATCATTCAGAGTTACAGATGCAGTACCAATATTACTTACAGCACTTGCTACACGTTTGAAGTCAAAGCCCATTGCGCGAAGAGCATGCCATAGATGACCTTGAATGTAGAAAAATCCAAGGAAGTAATGGACATTTGTTAGCCAAGCACGAGATGTATGAGCACCATTTGCTAGGTCAACAGTATCAACCCAGTAAGGAGCAATTCCAAATTTAAGATCTAAGACCTCTCCAAAGAAATCAACTGGATAAACAGTAGTGTTTGTTGCACACCAGAAAGCAGCAACAATAGCCATCCAGCCAATACCAGCAAGAGACCAAGAAAGTACAGCTTCTGCTGAAAGCAAACCAGCACCTTTAAATTTGGTATATTCGCCAACCTGCTTTGTAACGATGTGGAAGGCGCCTCCAGTAATCATAAAGAAAGCTAGGAAGGCATGGCCACCCATAACATCTTCAAGGTTATTTATTGAAAGGAAATCAAATTGATGACTCCAAATGGAAGAAAGATTGAGGTTGTACTCAACTTGACGAATAGTGCCAGAAGCAGCATCCCATATTCCATGAATTCTTGCCCATTCAACAAACTGAATATTGGCCACACCTAAGAAAATAAGATGATGTCCCAAAATAAAGGTCTGATTATCTGGGTTGTCCCATTCAAGCTTGAATTTTCTTGCCTGAAGTACCTCTGAATCCTGCATATCTGAAGGGAAAGTCAGAGAGTGCAAAAGGCCCCCTGCTCCATAGACCATTGACAAGACCAGATGAACAATTGCTATTGCTGTAACAGTGGTCCCCCCTACAAATGTTCCAGCCTCATCAAAGCCAATACCTAGAGTGGCTAAATGAGGAAGAGCAATTAAAGGTTGATGACCCATAGGTACTGAAGGGTCAAAACGAGCTAATTCAAAAAGTGTGAAGGCACCAGCCCAGAAAGCAATCAAACCGGTATGAGCGGCATGTGCTGCAATGAATTTTCCTGAGCGGTTGGTGACCCCAGAATTACCAGCCCACCACCCGTAGGTGACGTCTGGATTTCCATAGGTCTGCATTAGAGTGCAAGAAGGTGGGAAAGCGCTGTGACACTAACGAAAAATGGGAAAAGAAAGTTGGGAAAGGCTATACCTTTTACATTGTGTAAGTCTTTTTTAAGAAAAACAGCTTGGCCTGAACAGAGCAAACCCTATATCCTTCAATGAATTAATAGCTTTTCCAGCACTCATCCATGTTGTTAAATTCATCTCCCAAGAAAGGATAATTTGAGCTGAAAGAAACACACCATTCCTCAGGTTTTTAAATGGTTTAATATAAAGGTATTAATTCAAGTAAAACTTATGTTTTTGAAATTATGGGAATATCTTCTTCCCCTAGTAAAAGATATGAGAATAAGGTTTGCTCTTGCCATGGCAGGCAATATTGTAATTTTATGGTTCCTAATCACTTTTTTCAAAAGATTTATACCCAATTTACCTGAAAGTTTCCCAACCTGAACTAATAATTTAATTAGCAATCAAACTATATAGAGATTATTCAATCATAAAATTAGATTATTCATAAATATATATAAACAAGGAATCTATTTTCTTAATAAAATTGAACCCTTAACAAGAAAGATAGATTTCTAAATGAGTACTTTTAAAGTAGACAATAAATAGACTAATAAATCTATAGTTATTTATTAAAATACCTTCATCCTATAGTTAAGAAAATTAAAACTCTAACCATCAACTTACATAAAAAGATGAAAAGTTATGTTATTAGATCTTGATAAATCAAAAATATCTTTTCTATATAGAATGATGTGTCCTGGCGTAATGAGAAAATAAAGCGGATTAAAATGTTATCGATTAAAGAAAGTTCTAATGAAATTCAAAATCTATTTATAGAGATATAGAAATCCTTTAGTAAACAATTGATATTTATATTAGTACAGAATTAATTTTATGCAGCCAAGTCAGAAACAGGAGCATCTTTTTCGCGCCAATATTCAATAATCTCCTTGCACCAACGAAGATGGTAAATAACTTGAGGCTTCCAAGGCAAATAATTTAAACTAGGGGCACTTCTCCAATGTGTCCCAGGTTTTAAATATCCAATTTCTCTCCAATACTGCAATGTCTTTTTACTGACTCCTAAATGCCTACTGGCATCTTCTTCAAGGAGCCACTGGTTAGTAGGCATTTAAATAAATTAAAGTTATTTTTCTTTAGTAGCGTAAAAAGTTGGATGAAGTAAGGGGTAAGCACCAAAATATTTGTAATTACAAGCTTTTGTTTAAAAGACTCTAATCTTTAGGGCTTATGAACCAAGGTCGGCAGTCAATGCGATCTGATGAGATAAGAAGACCGGAATCATCAGAAGGGTGAAGGCAAACATTATTAAAGTCAATAGACTTTGAAATATGAGCTGGATACTTTTCTTTCAAATAATTTTCTCTAACAGTTTCTTGCCACCCAGGTAGCCAGAATTCAATATTATTTAAATCTTCAAAGAGAACTCGAAAGAATAAACTTCCATCAACAACACAAACTAAATTAACCCATCGATTTTCCTCCTCACCACCATAGTTAATAGCAACAAAATATATACTTCCCTTAATTGGGTAAAGACTTGTCCAAGCTTTAATAGGAGGCCAATTTAACAAAGTAAACTATTTAATTAAAGATTTCTTATAAGTAATATATTCCTTTCTTATCCTATCTATTAAATCTCTTTTCTTATTCATAACAAACAGCTTTTGCTTGTGATCTAATTCTGTTCTATTGTTTTTGCCCATTTTCATCCACTCATAAATAGTGAATTTTTTTACAAGAGACCTTTTACTCTTTCTTAAAGTGGCAAAGTAAAAGACATAGAGCAGAAATGATAGCAGACCAAAAAAAAGAAATATCTTCATAGTTAAATGTGCATTAATTTAATAACGAGTCATCCTCATGATCTTAGTATTTTGATGATCTGATTAAGATCGGAATTTTTAACAACATATTCATTGTCCCCTACAATTTCACCTTTAAGGCGTTTCAAACGAATTTCCTTTTGTATTAATTCTTGATCACCAATAATAACTGCCCAAGAAGCATTTGAACGATTAGCTCTTTTAAATTGCTTTGAAAAGGCAGATCCTGAGGGATCTATTTCAACCACAAAATTAGAAATTCGAAGATCTCTGGCTAATCTCAAAGCTTCTACTTGAGCTTTATCTCCTTTATTGACCATATATACTTCTGTGAATTGTTTCTCAAATGAATCCTCATTTAATAAAATTAATAATCTTTCCAATCCTATAGCCCAACCTATAGATGGAGTTTTAGGACCACCTAACTCCTCAACAAGTCCATCGTACCTACCTCCACCACAAACTGTTGCTTGTGCACCTAATTGTTTGCTAGTGATTTCAAAAGCTGTATGGCAATAATAATCAAGGCCTCTTACCAGTTTTTGGTTAATCGTAAATGGAATTTCTAAAGTATTAAGAATATTTTGTATATTTAAAAATCTCTCTTGACTTTCATTACTTAAGAAATCACCAAGTTTAGGCGCCCCGTTAAGTAATTTCTGAATATGTGGCTTTTTACTATCAAGAATTCGCAATGGGTTTTGGTTCATTTGCTTCAATGACTCTTCATCTAAAAGTTCAGTAAAATCTTCTAACCAAGAAACTAGGTTCTGACGATATTTCTTTCTGTCTTCTTTTGTTCCCAAGCTGTTAATTTCTAATGTCAATTCTCGTAATCCAAGATCATTTAAGAAGTCCCAAGCAATACTTATAAGCTCTGCGTCACTCATTTCTGAAGACAACCCAAAAAACTCAACTCCTATTTGGTGAAATTGTCTTTGTCTACCAGCCTGAGGGCGCTCATATCTAAACATAGGGCCCATATACCAAAGCCTTTGAGAGCCTTGGCTCAGAAGGCCATTCTGAATTACAGACCTCACAACAGAAGCTGTTCCTTCTGGTCTAAGAGTGCATGATCTATCACCCCTATCAAAGAAAGAATACATTTCCTTCCCGACAACATCAGTTGCCTCTCCAATTCCTCTTGCAAATAATTCTGTATATTCTAATAAAGGGGTCCTAATTTCCCCAAGACCAGCTCTTCTGAAGTGATCTCTCGCCAAGGCCTCAACCTTCTGCCATCGTTCAGCTTGAGAAGGCAAAAGGTCAATCATTCCGCGAAGCGATTGAAGGTTTTTCAATTCAAGCTGCTGTTAACATTTATTTTGCCTTCTTAATTTAACTTTTTTTAAAGCTAGAAAAAAAAATCTGATTAGAAATCTGAAACCCAAAATAATTTATCGTAATCAATAACCGATGGGATATTCCAAGAAGAAATAACCTAGTCTTTTTTTTGCTTACAATTAAACCTTGTAGCAACTGAAAATTTGGCCAACCAAAGATTTATCCGTCTTCTGTAAGGAGGCGGAATTTCACTAATTAGTTGAGACAATTCCAAAGCTCCAAGCCTCTTAAGTTCCTTCTGATCAACACTCCAAAGAATCTCAGCTTCTCTAATTAATTTCGCCCAACTTCTCACTTGCTGCCAATGCCTCAAACTTCTTCTTATTCTTCGGCTCTCTAACTGCATTTTTTTGAATTTAGAAGAAATGTTTTTCCAATTTGAGCAATGACTAGAAGGAAATCCCTTAAAAGAAATCAACCAAGTCTCTTGAAAGGTATAAGGAAAATATATATGCAAGAATTCATTCCTCTATCCTAATTAAAAATCCACATTTGTAACTGGAAAAGGCAGCTTACTAATTTCTCTTTCACTTATACGTCTTGTCCAAGCACCTCGAACAGGATCATTCCAACGAAACCCTGAATTTTTTGCTAATTGTCTTTCCTCATAGGAGACTTCAGCTTTCATAAGTATTTTTGGCTCTAGACCATGCATTAAAAGAATCTCCAAATCGGTACATCGTCTAAGTATTTCAGCTAAATATATACAATCAGTTAAAGCACGATGAGCACTCCAAACAGGAATTTCATAAGCTAAAGCTAAATCCTTTAAGGATGGCCTTCCTTTAAGCCCTAGTTCAGATGGCCAAGATATATCTTCCAATGAGCATATCCATGGTTTAGTGATTTCAGGTAGAGGATGAATTCCAAACCACTGGCGGTCAAATGAAGCATTATGCGCCAAAACTAAATCCGCTTTATCCAAAAGTGCCTCAAAATATTGCAATCCAATTTCCCAAGGTTGATCTACTTGAGTAATTCCAGCAGGGATTTTATTAATTACTTCTGCTGAGTTTGTAATAGCTGGAATTAAAAAAGAATTCTGAGCAAGAACCGACCTGCTCTCAACATGAAAAAGGATTGCACCAATCTCTATACACTGATGCTCTAGTGGATCAAGTCCTGTAGTTTCTGTATCGAGAATCAATAAAGACTCAGGAGAATAAGAAGCCTCATCTTCTAAATTTCTTCCATCTCTAAATAGTTCTAGTTCCTTCTGCATCCTTCTAAGTTCTTATCTTCCTTTTAATTATAGTTAATCAAAGAAATTATCAACATTCAAAATAGTAATAACTCTATAGTTAGCATTTATTATAATTATAGTAATGACTTTTAGCTTAATTTTAATCAGCCTTTCAACATGACTCAATGGCGAAAAATAAATCGTATTTGGTGCATTTGGCCATCAAAACCGAAAGAGTTAATAGAAATGATTGGTGGCAGCTACCTTGGATTATCCCCTAATATTAGTTATAAAAGACTCCTTGAAGGTCTTAGCAAAAAAAATATTGCAATACACGCCTGGAACTATCTTCCAGGGTTTGATCATCAAGCCCAATCTAATGAAGCATGGAAAGAATTTAGAGAATGTAGAATTAAGCTTCAATCAAGAATAGGCAATGAACCATATAAACCAATCAGACTTGGGCATAGCCTAGGTTGCAAGTTACATTTAATTGCTCCTGATAGGGGAAGGAATAGTAAATTATTTATTGGGCTAAGTTTCAATAACTTCAAAGCTGATAGCTCAATACCTATGCTTAGCAAATTGAAAAGGAAGCTAAATATTCAGAGCGAGTTTAGCCCAAGTCCATTAGAGACAATGAATCTTATTAGCAAACAGTATGTTCAACCAAGAAATTTATTAATTAGATTTAACGAAGATAGAATTGATCAAACAAAACTGCTTTTAGAACATCTTCAAGCTAGAAGTAAAGATAATTCCAAAGTGATTGACTTAGAAGGCAACCATCTTACGCCTGCAAGTAGCGGCTTTAAGCATTTGTTGTCTGAGCAAAGCATTGAAAACAATTATGAAGTCGATAGGCTAAGCGATTTAATAGATACAATTTACAAATATGCTACCGAATAAATAAATGCCAAAAAACAAAACCTTTTGGACTCCTGAGATCATCAATCTAATAACCTCTCTTCATTCTGAATTAGTTTTAAAAGACATCAACTGGCATAAATTAAAGAACAATAAATCTAGAAGAGCTGCAGAATTATTAGTTAGTGCCCTTTGTCAAATTATTAACGAGGGAAAGGAATCTGATATTGAAGAACTTATTGAACAATCCCTCAAATGGCTAAGAGAAGAAGTCAAAGATCCTGGGTGTCCATCTAGATAAGCAAAAATCCCAACGTCTACAGGCAATTTGGAGCCTATTTCCTTTATTACTCCAACGAACATCATCAAAACATTCATGGATTAGAAATAACCCTCTACCATTCTCTGACTCAATTTCTGAAGGCAAACTAAAATTTCTTTGCGAAAATTTTATACCATCTCCTTGATCCTGTATCTGCCAAACAAACCAATTAGGAGTAATGATTCTTCTAATTCTTATAAACTTTTCAGGTTCATTTGAGTTCCCATGAACAACTGCGTTAATAAGTGCTTCATGCAATCCCAATTCAACACGCTCTCTCAAATCTTTAAGCTCAACTGGCTCAATTAGCATATTCAAGTCTAATCTCAGATTAAGACTCGACGGGACAATAAACTCTGTCCATCGAAAGAAGCTCACTCGAAAGAAAATAAAAGATTGAAAGCGTTGCCAATACAAAATAGGAACCTAGTAATTAAGACCCTCTGAAAAGACCTAAATACTCCCTTTATATAATCCTACTTTTTAAATCTAACTCTTATGCCTTTAGTTTTCTAGCTTTTAAGAATGGATGAGTTAAATAAGCATCCATCAAGCGTACGCCACGCAATTGATTAACCAAAGGCATATGTCCCTCAGGGGCTTCAAGTGACCAAGTGAAAGAATTTGGATACCTAGTCCATATTCCGTCCGATTTCCACCCAACTCTTGGCCAAAGCTTATCGTAACGGCCGTCTAAAGACTCCAAAAGACGAGCTTGAGCAGAGAAACCAAACTTACCTTGTGAATAAGCCGTCCAAAGACGATCAATAGTAACTAAATCTTCGACATCCATTCCAGCAACTTCGCTGAAATAAACATATCCACGACTAACTGCGCCATCACCAGCTAGTTTCCTTAAAGTTTCACTAGTAAGCCTGTCAGCGGTCTCAAAACGCTCTTCTAAAAGGCTTTTCTGCAAAGGTTCATAATCAATTCCATTTGAAGAAGGCGTAACAAACCATGGCAATGGCTTTATTTTTAAAAGATCTGAAAGAAACTGTTGTTGATGTCTATTCAAAATTTGCAAAATCCAGCCCATTGTCCAATCATCTGATTCCTGATCAAATCCGTTCAATAGATTTTGGCCAAGTTCACTCAAGTCTTTTGACCTTGATTCAACTTCACTAATAAGACGTCTTTTCTGTCTTTCTGATCCGCTTAAAAACTTTTCAAGCAACTCTTCAATACTCATAATTTTTGAATCAGGTGTTTCAGATGCCATAACTCTCAAACGTTCTAATATTCATCTTCATTCCACTATGTCAGGCATCGGAATACCAACTTCATATTCTCTCAACAAATTCAGAAAACTGAAAGGGCCTTTGATTGATATCCGAAGTCCAAAAGAATACAAGCAAGGTCATTGGCCAGGAGCAATAAACATGCCTCTCTTCAATGACGATGAGAGAGCCTTAATTGGAACAAAATATAAGAGAGAAGGTAAAAAAAGCGCTTTTATAGCAGCTCTTCAGATTACTTCTCCCAAGCTTGAAAAGATAAAAGCCAAATTAGAGTTTGAACAATCAAAATCAGTTAAATCTCACTTGAGAATCTACTGTTGGAGAGGTGGAATGCGTTCGGCAAGCGTAGGGTGGCTGGCTAATGCACTTAGGTTAAGACCTGTTTTATTAAGTGGAGGCTACAAAACTTATCGTACATGGGCAATAAAACAGTTTGAGAAGCAATGGCCCTTAAAGCTATTGGCAGGAAAAACTGGTACTGGTAAAACCCCTTTGTTATTTGAACTATCAAAAAAAGGGGTTTTCAGTATTGACCTAGAAGGACTTGCAAACCATAAAGGAAGTAGTTTTGGAGGACTTGGTTTAGGGGCACAACCAAGTTGTGAACAATTTGAAAACTTGATTGCTCAAGCTCTCCATGATTCAGAAACTCAATCCAAAAAAATCATCTGGCTTGAAGCAGAAAGCGCAAATCTTGGTAAATGCAGGATTCCAAATAAACTTTTCGAACAAATGAAAAATGCTCCTGTACTTGAAATAACAAAAAGTACAAATGAAAGGGTAAAAACTTTAGTTGACCAATACAGCCTGCATAAACGATCAGATCTAAAAGATGCAACTTTAAAAATCAGTAAACGTTTGGGTCCTCAAAGAACAAAGGAAGCACTCAAGTCAATAGAAAGGGGGTGCTGGGATGAAGCATGTTTAGCAATTCTTGATTATTACGACAAATGCTATGAATATGAACTACAAAAATTTGTAAAGAAAGAAACAATTGACCTCTCAGGATTAAGCAATCAATCTGCTACTGAGAAACTCATAAAAAATGGCCTTGTGTATTAAGGAATAATTTCCTCACAATATCAATGTCATTTTAAGTACTATTTAGAACATGTCTCTAAAGACCATGCCTGAAACAAAGATCACAGCTTCAATTAGCTTTTTAGAAGGTATTAATGAGCCAATAGTCCCAGAAATTAGACTGACGAGAAGTCGTGATGGCAGATCAGGCCAGGCTCTTTTCACTTTTGAAGAGCCAGAAGCATTATCTGCTGTCAAAGATGGAACAATCAAAGGTATGTCTATGATTGATGAAGAAGGTGAGCTTAAGACAAGAGAAGTAAAAGCTCGCTTTCTTAATGGCGCTCCTAGTGCCATAGAATCCACATACGTTTGGAAAACTGAGATAGAATTCGAACGTTTCATGAGATTTGCTAAGCGTTATGCCTCTTGCAATGGAATGGGGTACTCAGAAAAATAATTACATTGAAATTCTCTAATTGGTTAAGTTTAACTGCTTTAATAACTGCGATTTTTTTACTCTGGAGTTTAAGAGACGTAGTTATCTTAATATTTGCTGGTGTAATAATAGCAATGGCATTATGTACACTTACGGGTCAAGTAAATAAGCTCCTAGCAATACCAAGACAAATCTGCTTATTAATATCTCTAATCAGTATTATTTTACTATTTAGCATGTCAATGATAATAGTGGTACCTCAATTTACTGAGGAATTCCAACAATTAATAATCCAACTCCCCTCAGCTGCAAAAGCTCTTTGGGATATAACTACCATAGCAATTGAGCGCATCTCAAGAATTTTCTATGGTGTAAATTATTCATTCGTTCTTTCAGATATTTTTGTTTTTAAGGAGTTTGATCCACTTCCTGATGGAGTAGTTTTAGCAAATGGAATTACAGATAGTTTAAAACGATTATTAGATATTGCAGGCAATCTTGGTGCTGGGGTTATACAAACTATTTTTGTATTATCAATCAGTCTAATGATTTCTGTCCAACCAGAATCATATAGAGAAATAGTAATAAAACTAATGCCTTCTTTTTACAGAAGAAGATCAAGGAAAATTCTTTTAGAGTGCGGAGAGGCTTTGAGTAACTGGATGACCGGTGTGATTATAAGCTCCACTTTTGTTGCTTTACTAGCAGGGATTTCTTTATATTTACTTGGGATTAAACTTGTTGTTGCAAATGCATTAATTGCTGGCGTCTTAAATATTATTCCGAATATAGGGCCAACAGTTAGCATAATATTTCCCATATCAGTTGCCTTAGTTGATGCACCTTGGAAATCTTTTGCAATTCTTTTTTGCTATATAATTATTCAGAATCTAGAAAGTTATCTAATAACACCATCTGTTATGCATTACAAAGTAAGGTTACTTCCAGCTATAACATTAACAGCACAATTTATTTTTACTATAATTTTTGGCCCCTTAGGTTTACTACTTTCTCTTCCCCTAGCAGTGGTTATTCAAGTGCTCGTAAAAGAAGTTTTAATACATGACATACTTGATAAAAAGAGCTTTTTGAATCAAGTTAATACGGCCTAAATCTAGACTTATTATCCCTTTTACAACCTGGATTGTCTTCCAAGCATCAGAGGTAAAAGTGCCAAGGTGCTAATAGCCAAAGGATGTTTACCTATTGCATAGGACAAACCGATAAAAGTGAAATTTTCAACTAGTAGACGTATCTCAGTTCGAAGGTCCCAAAGGGACATTACTCCAAGAAATATTGGAATCCAATTAATCTTTTTGTTTAAAAATTCCTTCACTTTAACTTTAAATAATGTTTATAAAAGTAATGGCCAGATTAATCAATACTATTTTTCTTTTCTAATCGTAAGAAACGAAGGTACTAAAGCAATACTAGACCAACTTCCTACAACTACTCCTAATGCTAATGCTACCGCAAACCAATAAAGTGTAGAGCCACCAAAAAATATTAAAGCGATAAGTGGTAACAAAGTAGTTCCACTTGTATAAAGAGTCCTGGTAAGTGTTGCAGAGACAGCCATATCAATCTTCTGACTATAGTTCAAAGAATTTTCTTGTTTATTAATTTCCCTAATTCTGTCAAAGACAACAACAGTATCGTTAACTGAATATCCAGCTATTGTTAACAAAGCAACTGCGAATAAACTATTAACTTCTACACCTAAATAGATTCCTAGCCAGGAAAAAACACCGCATACAATTAAAACATCATGAATCAATGCCAAAAGTGCATAAAATGAAAATTTCTTATCAAATCTAATTGAAATATAAAGTGCTACACAAGAGAATGCTGCAAGGAGTGAAATCAATGTTGTTTTAAGTAACTGGGCTCCTAGAGTTGGGCCAATAGTTTCTACATACTGTCCCCCAGACTTCAATGGCCCAACAATATTTTCTAGCGATTGAATGACGTTCTTGCTCTCTGTTGCTGATAAGGAAGGAACTCTAATAGATAATGACTTGTATTCATCTAGCAACTGAACTCTTGCACCGAAAAGCTTCTGGGATGACTCATTATTTGAAAGATTAATCTTATTTAATTTTTCACTTATAACTTCAGAACTAATTTGCTTACAATAATTATTGCAATCTCTTTCTAATCTGATTTGGGTACCGCCAGTAAAATCAAGCCCCGGACGAACAGGAAGCCCTATTGATGAATCAAGAGAAGATAAAATAAACCCAACAATACTAATTAGAACTGCGAGTCCTGATGTAAGCCAAACTTTTTTACGATGGCGAAAAACACTGATTTTTGGTTTCTTGATAATGGTTTCAGTAGGTGATGACACAGCTTTGATTTAAGTAATTGTAATTTCTTTAGGAAGTTGCTGAACTGATAAAAAATTTGTAGGTTTCCTAAGAGTTTTATAACTCATAAGGAATCTAAGAAGAACACGCGTACAACTTAAAGCTGTAAACAAACTAATAAAGACTCCAAGTCCCAAAGTTGCTGCAAAACCCTTTACAAAACCAGTCCCCAAATAAAAGAGTGAGAGGCAACTAATCAAAGTAGTTATATGGCCATCAATAATTGAAGAAAAGGCTTGAGAAAAGCCTGTTTCTATAGATCTTATCAAGGTGTTCCCTCTCCTAAGTTCATCTTTAACTCTTTCAAAAATAAGCACATTTGCATCTACAGCCATTCCAATGCTAAGGATAAAACCAGCGATACCAGGTAATGTAAGTGTTACAGGAATCAAAGCATATACAGCGATATTAAAAAGTGAGTAAAAAGAAAGTGCCAAAATTGCTACAAGTCCAGCAATTCTATAAAAGAAAATCATAAATATTGCAACTAAAAACAAGCCAGAAAGAGCAGCAAAAAGACTCTTCCTAATATTTTCAGCTCCTAAAGTTGGCCCTATTGTCCTTACTTGAATTATTTTCACAGGCAATGGCAAAGAGCCTCCTCTTAGTTGAACTTCAAGCTCTCTAGCAGAATCTGCATCAAAGTTACCGCTAATAGTTGCCGACCCACCTGATATTCCAACTGTTTTAAATTGTTCTCCAACAGAAGCCTCGCTTATAGATTCTCCGTCTAAAATGATTCCAAGCAACCTATCTGAGCCTGCTATTGATTTTGTCAATCTTGCAAACTTATCCCCTCCCTCCTTATTAAAAGCAAGAGTAACCTCCCAACTAGAAAGATTTTGTTCTTGTCTCCTCCCTGCACTAATTAGATCACTTCCTGTTAGGAATGAAGGCTCAAAAAGCTTTACTATCTCACTATTAACTTTCCCTCTAATCTGTTCAATTTGTTCCTGCTCATTACCTGAGTTATTCTTACTTAATCCCAAGAAAGTTCTTAAATCTTCAATTTGCTTTTGAACATTTAGTGAATCTGGAGAATCAGAATTGTTATTTTGTGCATTTTCATTATATAAAACAATACTTCTAAGCTGGTTCCTTACTCTCTGGAGCCTTTGCATCTCTGTTTTTGTACCTGCTCGTTGTGCCCTAAATTCAAGCAAAGCTGTTTTACCTAAAACTCTTGCAGCTCTTGAAGGTTCTTGTTCTCCAGGAAGCTCAAGTATAAGTTGATTTGAGCCAACTGTTCTAAGAGATGATTCTGCAACTCCTAATCCATTAACCCGCCTATCTAAAACTGACTTAACTGCCTCCAATTGCTCTGAGGTAACTTGTTCAGAAAGATTAGGTTGTTGTACTTCAAGTGTAAGTTGACTCCCTCCCCTAAGATCTAATCCTAATTGAAAAGGTAGATTAATACACAATAAAAAAGCAGAAATTACTAATGCAAGTAAAAGGGCAAACCAACCTTGTTGACGTGCCATTAATTAAACCTCAGAATTAATCATCTTTTCTGCCATTTCAACAATTTGATGGGGTTGAATAATAGTTAGATTCTCAAGTTGGCCATTATAAGGGGTAGGAATATCCTGACTAGAAAGCCTTATTGGACGACAATCTAGGTCATCAAAACAGTTTTCATTAATTAAAGCAATCAACTCAGCTCCAATACCACCCGTTTTCATACACTCTTCAACAATTATTACTCTATGAGTTTTTCTTATTGACTTAGTAATTGTTTCAATGTCAAAGGGTTTAAGACTAATAAGATCTATCAACTCCACATCAATACCTTTCTTATCTAACTGCTCAATAGCTTTTAGGCAATGATGACGCATTCTTGAATAAGTAAGGACTGTTAAGTCCTTACCTTCTTTCACTACGTCCGCTTGATCAAGCGAGCATATATACTCACCAGCAGGCAACTGCTCAGTTAAATTATAAAGAAGCACATGCTCAAAAAATAAGACTGGATTGTTATCCCTTATTGCAGCTTTCATTAATCCCTTCGCATTAGTAGGAGTGCTACAAGCTACTATTTTTATTCCAGGGACAGCATGAAAATAAGCTTCCAACCTTTGGCTATGCTCCGCGCCAAGTTGTCTACCAACTCCTCCTGGACCACGAACCACTGTGGGAATAGTGAAGTTTCCTCCACTCGTATAGCGCAACATCCCCATGTTGTTAGAGATTTGATTAAAGGCCAATAAAAGGAATCCCATATTCATGCCTTCAACTATTGGTCTAAGCCCTGTCATTGCAGCACCAACGGCCATACCTGTAAAACTATTTTCAGCAATTGGAGTATCTAAAACTCTTAGTTCACCGTATTTCTCATATAGATCCTTGGTGACCTTATAAGATCCTCCATATTGTCCTACATCCTCACCCATCACACAAACATGAGGATCCCTAGCCATTTCTTCATCTATGGCTTCACGAAGAGCGTTAAATAGAAGTGTCCCTGCCACTGTTTTTATTTAGTTCCGGCAAATCCGGAGTAACTTAGCCAAGCTATAACAAAGTGTGCCCTATTATCCGCCTGCTGCAAATGTAGAAAGAATCAATACCGATAGCAACATCCCTGGGCAAAGCAAAAGAACCAACAATCCAAGATCATGAAGATTCATCCAAACCCCCCTTTATTAAAGAAATAAACACCATTTACAAACAAACACTAATCGTCTTCAAGGGGCTTGTCTGGAAAGAAACTTCGAATAAATACAATACAAAGGCCTATTCCGATAAATGCAAATGTAAAGGTGGCTAAGAAACACATTCCAATCGCCAATGTTTTCATAGCAGAAGCAATGCTTTGAGCAAACTGAGATGTGTAATGAGGCGAGTGCAGAACAAAATAAAAGACAACCTTTCTACTTAAAAGAAAAGAAAGCCATGCAAAGAAAAAACTTGTTATTGCACCAGATAAAAAACTCAATGGTCCCTTCTCTGAGGACTGAGGAACTTTTTCTTTCTTTTTTATCTCATTCTGATCTTCTAATGAATGAGGTGAGTTTTGATTCTTATCAGTCACAGGATTAAGTCAACTCCTTTATTCCTAAATGAACAGCACCATGCCTTTAATCCAGACAACTTCAGTCGCTCCCTATTATTTTCTAACGCTATTTTTGCTGAATTAAGCTCAGGAAAGATTGCAAAGCAACTTGGTCCAGAACCACTCATTGCCACTGAAAGAACCCCTTCAAGAGAAAACAAAAAATCCAAAGCATTTTTTACAGCTGGTACTGCAGGTTCTATAACTCCTTGAAGATCATTAAGTAATGGTGGAGGATTTAAAGGGCTTAAAGGATTTAGCCACGAAGCATCTCTTAACAGCTGACGTTTTACTTGAAAATCTTCTTCATGCTTCAAATAATGTTTATATTTCCTCTCTTTATACTGTCCATATGCCCATGGTGTTGAAACTTCTACTTTAGGGTCTTTTACAAGTACAACAGCCATTTGCTCGCCACACTCTTCAATGCATATTGGTTCTAAGCACTCACCTCGACCAAAGCAAAGCTGCGTCCCTCCTTTTAAACAAAAAGGTACATCTGAGCCAAGTTCTGCAGCCATTTCCTCCATTCTTTTATATGACAAGCCCAGTCCCCATAACTGATTAAGTCCAATCAATGTAGCGGCTGCATCACTTGATCCACCTGCTAAACCAGCTCCAATAGGAATATTTTTTTTCAAATGAATCTGAATGCCACATTGCTTATCTTTTAATAATTCACTTATTAATTTTGCTGCTCTCAAAACCAAGTTGTCATCACCTGTACTTAAAGTCGGATCATCAGAAGAAAGAATGATTCCTGCATTATTTGTTTTTGCGAAATCAATTTCATCAAACAAATCAATGCTCTGCATCAACATTGCCAATTCATGAAAGCCATCTTTACGTAGTCCGAGCACCTCTAAATGCAAATTAACCTTTGCTGGTGCTATTGCTCTTAAAGAGTTGGATTGATCTAATTGGTTAATGTTCATCTCCTCTTAATTTCGCTCCCATTCTTGCAAACCTTTTGCTAATTCAACCCATTGAATAGGCGCAATTTCTTGGGGCCTTTGATCAAGACTAATTCCTTGCTTATAAGCCAAAGTCTCTAAATGATTAAATGGCATTAGTCCTATTAATGTGTTTTTCAGCTTCTTCCGTCTAGATAAAAATGCTGTTCTAACCAAAGCTTCGACTTTTTTACCAAGTTCAACTCCTAAAGTTTTTGTTACCCCAAATGGTTCTATAACAATTACCTTTGAATGTACTTTTGGTGGTGGACTAAATGAACTTGGAGGGACTTCGCATACACCACGGCAATTAGCTAGCAATTGAAGCCTTACGCTCATTGCACTAAAACTACTCTGGCCAGGCAAAGATAGGATTCTATCTGCAACTTCTTTTTGCAAAAGCAATACCAACCTCTCGTAAGTCTCTACAACAGGATCCCCTAATCGACCAATAAATCTTTGCAATAATGGAGAAGTAATATTGTAAGGGATATTTGCTACAACTTTATTAACTGGTATCCCATCTGGAGGGACTAAAGAAACTGATAGAGCATCACCTTCTCTCAATGTAAATCTTGAATTTTCAGCAAAACGTTTTTTCAAACCAGCAATAAGATCTAGATCCACTTCAATACAGTGAACCAATTCAACCCTAGACTTAAGTAACTTATCAGTAAGAGCTCCTCGACCAGGACCGATTTCCAAAACACGGTCAAAATTCTCTAAATCTGCTGCTGCAACAATTTTTTCCAAAATAGAATCATCTCGAAGCCAATGTTGGCCAAAACGTTTTCGCGCATTATGACCTGCAAACGACATATTGATTTTTCTCCTTGGGCAACTTTCTAATAAATCAATACATCTATCAAATCGCAAAAACATTTCTTAAACAATCAAAAATGTCAAATAGGATAATAAAGCTTTAAATATTCATAAGTTCCCATCCAATTCATATTCCCCTAAGAACAATGAGTTTTGATTCCCATAGCCTGGAACGCCTACGTAAATTAGGTCGCAAACTCCCAGGTTCACTACCTATACCCAATAAGAAATCTCCAAAAAAAAATTCGCCCATGAATAAAAAGCTACATCCAATAGAAACTGAACAGGATCCAAAGAAACTTTTTGGTGAATTAATAAAAGCAAGCCCCGATGGCAAAGTACCTGCTCATCTACTTGAACGTCTTAAAAAAACCGAATTCTTTGACCTAAAAGAAAAAGCTCTTAAAGAAAATTTGCCTAAGTTAAGTACAAATGAAGAGCCAGTCAAATCAAACAATGAAAGTTCAAGCTTAAATTACCCAAAAGATGATCTTTATATTTCATTTGAGAGATTATTATTGGAAGAAGATGATTAGTTTTTATAACTATAGATATTTTGATTAACCCTTCTAGATGTCGAATACTTGCTATAGGGAAAATCCGCAAACCATGGATACAAAGTGGCATAAATCTCTATATGAAAAGACTCCCTGGTCTGTTAATTACTGAAATACGAAATAGCAATATCGCTAAAGAAGCTGAAACCATTCGCTCCTCTCTAAAGAATGGTGAATTACTAATTCCTCTTTGCGAAGATGGAGAGGCATTAACTTCTCTTGATTTTTCCAAACGTCTCCAATCAATCGCCTCAGAACGTATTGTTTTTCTTATTGGAGGTAGCGATGGGATATGTCCTAACATCAAAGCTAGTGCTCATATTCGCATTAGCCTTTCACCTTTAACTTTCCCTCACGAAATTGCAAGGCTCCTACTTGTAGAACAGCTTTACAGAGCAAATACTATAACGAAAGGGGGGCCCTATCACAGAGAGTAAATTCCTTCCTTCGACTACATTCATGCCATGCACATCTGCTATAGTAGAAATGTACTATAGCAGATGTGTGCTTAAGAGTGCCTCGCTCCAATCTGTCTTTGCCATTAGTTAGAAGATACGTAATTGCGGGATTCCCTTCGCCCGCCGATAACTACGTTGACACGGGTATTGACCTAAACGAAGAATTAATACATCATCCATCAAGCACTTTCTTCCTACGCGTCAGAGGTGAATCCATGCGTGACGCGGGAATCCTAGATGGAGACTTGCTAATTGTTGATCGAAGTCTAAATCCGCAGCCAGGGGATATTGTAGTAGCCATAATTGATGGATCTTTCATCGTAAAAAGGCTCACTTATCGCAAAAACGTTTCCTATTTAGAAGCAGAGCATCCAAATTATCCAGCAATTGATTTAAGTCATTACGAAAACGTACAAATCTGGGGAGTGGCGACGTTCTCTGTTCATAAGTTAAATCTTACAAAACAAGAATGGAGTCAAATCTATGGCTACCGCTCTAGTCGATAGCAATAACTTCTATGCTGCTTGTGAGCAAAGCATAGACCCTTCAATTGCAAATCGTCCCTTAATAGTACTTTCAAATAACGATGGATGCGTTATAGCTCGTAACGCTAAAGCGAAGTATCTTGGTGTCTCTATGGGACAACCATATTTTAAAATACGTCGCCAATTAGAAAAAATTGAAGCTGAGGTAAGAAGTTCAAACTACACGCTCTACGCTGATATAAGTCAACGCTTTATGAGCATCATAGAAGCTAATTGCGAAGAACTTGAGGTATATTCAATCGATGAAGCATTTATAAAAGTCAGCCGTACTTCAGATCATAATTTAATGATATGGGCACGTCGCTTAAGGGAAATAATATATCAAAGGTTAAGCTTACCAGTCGCTATTGGAATTGGTGAGAATAAAAGCCAAGCCAAGATTGCAAATCATTTAGCAAAGACAATGCCCAGTCATTCAGGCATATTCGATTTAGGTATTGCTAACGATCAAGATTATTTTCTTAAACAAGTTGAAATAGAAGACGTTTGGGGAATTGGTCCCAAACTCGCTTACTGGTGTCGTGCCAATGGAATTCATAATGCCTTACAACTACGAGATATACCAAGCAACAAACTAAAGAAGAAGTTTGGCGTTAAAGGCATGCGATTACAATATGAACTAAAAGGCCACAGTTGCATAAAATTCTCTTCACAGGCAATGCCTAAAAAGGAGACTTGCGTTAGCAATAGTTTGAATAAGCCTATAAATAATATAGAAAACTTGCGGGAAATAATAGCAACTCATACTATACGTGCGAGTGAGAAGCTAAGGAAACAAAAGCAGAATGCTACGTCTGTAACCATTTTCACTCGTACTAGTTTCTATACGCCAAATTTTTACAGCCAATCTGCAACAAAACGCCTCGATATACCTAGTAATGATACGAGAATCCTTTTAGCAGCGGCCCTTGGATTAACGAAGGAGATATTTCATCCAAATTATTTATTAATAAAAGCTGGAGTAATAATGCAAGAGCTTCTAGGTGCAGACTCTCTTCAACTACATTTACTTTCAAGGAAAAGTTTCGGAACGTCAAAAGAAGGATGCTTAATGAAAGCAATCGACAACTTAAACAAGCGTTACGGTCAAGACACAGTTTATTGGGCTGCCTGTGGAATGAAGAAGAAGTGGGAGGTACGCCGAAGACATGTAAGTGCCTTAGCCACAACACGCCTAAGTGATGTTCCTATCGTACAAGCATAAGAAACAAGAAGAAGATCACTTAAAGAATCACCAATATAATAAAATCCTTAAAAGATACAAACCACATCAAAATAACAAGCATATGTTGGAATTTATACTATTCCTAAATTCTCCAGAAAAAGAAATTGTAAGTTTAATCAAAAAAGCCAATTACAAAATAGAAGAAAATACACCTCTATGCCTTATAAGTAGAAAGTTCTTTGGTTTTTTAAAAAAGAAGCAGCGAACAGTTGTTATATGCACAGACAATGCAAAAGAGTATGGTGGTTATATGTTCGCGAAAGGTCCAAAAGGAGACGGCTCATTTAAAACAGGTCTAATGATAAGAAGAGCACTACGTCATGAATCAGTGCACATCGCCCAAGAATGCAATGGAGGCCATCCAATTAATGAAGTCAACGAAGGCAAAGGGATAAAAATAAGCCCCTACAAACTCAATGCCTTAAAAGGATCAACAGAATTGACTGGAGAACGAGAAAAGGAATATGAGGCCTATGCTTTGGAAGATAGACCAAGAAAAGTAATCTCACTGCTTAAAAGTTACTGCTTTAAGCAAGAAAGAAAATCGGAGGTAGTTAGAACAGACACATAATAAAAGTCGATTAGGCGATCAATGTTTCTTTATCTTGATTAGAAAGAGCACAACGTTGCTTATCTAAAAAATGCATATGCTTGCGTTCTGCATAATATAAATCTTGAAATTTCAAAGCTTCTACATTTAACTTTTCAAACATTTCTTCTATTTTGCTTTCCATATCAAATTTCTCGTTGGGATGCTTCTGTTCTTGTTCAATAAGTGCAGAAATACATGTCTCCAGGGTTTCTAATCTCTGTCCACTCCATGCTTCAATAAGATGTCTACACCGTTTAAGCGATTTCTGTCTTTCTAAAACAGCCAGTGTACCTCTTAACTGTTGAAGGGGCTGCTGAATTAATGCTAATTGGAATTCATTAGGTTCTAAAAAACGCGCCAAGATTGAATTTAAAGAGGTATTGTTATCAGAAACAAATTGATCTAAAAGCTCTTTCGAAAGATCAATTTCCGACAACTGCTCAGAATCACTTTGACCCCTCCTAATGGATTCAAAGTTTTCTGCACCTACTACCTTCTCCTCAAAATCACTAATAGCAGCCCAAAGCAATCGATGATGATGCAATGCAAAATCTTCAAGTTCTCTCTGTTTTAATTCCACGCGAATAGTTTCTCGATGTTGAGGGCAATGCAAATAAATCTGAAGAATTTGAGCTTCAAGTCGCTCTCTTAAACTGACTTCACTTGGGAGAGCATGTCGGCTTGATCTACCATGCCAACGATGTCCCTTAATCTGATTCCGTAAATCCTCTTCCAATTGCAAAGCAAGGCGTGCTTGCCCCCCACTTAACAATTCAGCAACTTTTTGTAGGTAATGTGATCGTAGTGCTGATTGTGGGAGTTTAACTAACAATTGAACCAATCCACTGACTGCTCGTTGAAAATCGTCTGCTTTCTTAAGATCACTATCCCTTAAGACTTGCTGTATTTGCCAATCAATCCAAAGAGGGGCATTATCGATAAGAATCTTATAATCCAAAGAAGAATGGTCTTGAAGATATTCATCGGGGTCTTTAGAAGAAGGTAATTGTAAAACTCTTAACTCCAATTGGCCATGCATAGCAAGTTGTTCAACTTCGCCAATAGCTCTATTAGCAGCACGAACGCCTGCGCGATCAGTATCAAAATTAAGGATGATGCATTTACTATCACTACAACGGCATAGCTGTTTAATTTGTTGACTACTAAGAGCAGTACCTAAGGCTGCGACAGAATTTGAAATGCCTGCAGAATGTAGAGCTATAACATCAAAATAGCCTTCAACAACAACAGCTTTATCAGCTTTACGTATCGCATTTGCAGCTTTATCTAAACCAAAAAGATGCTTACCCTTTTCAAACACATCTGTCTCTGGGGAATTAAGGTACTTTGGATCTGAACCGTCAAGGCTTCGACCACCAAAGCCTATAACCCGACCTTGTCGATCATTAATTGGAACAATTAGACGATTTCTAAAACGATCATAAAAACCATTTTGACCTTTACGTGGAATTACCAACCCAGCATCTAATAACAATTCAGACGAAATTCCTTCAACTTGACTCATATGCTTAATTAACCCATCCCATCCTTCAGGTGCATAACCAAGATCAAAACTATCAATAATTCCTTTGCTTAATCTCCGGGTATTAATCAAATATTCAAATGCCCTGGTTCCAGAAGGAGTCTTTAATTGATCACAAAACCACCCTTTTGCCAAAGCCAGGACATTGTAAAGGCTTTCCTTTCGAGAAAGCTCTTGACGGAAACGTTCATGTTGTGGTCCATCTAATGTCTCAATAGGTAATTGATATTTCCTTGCCAAATCAAGAACTACATCAACAAAACTTTGCCTTTGTAGCTCCATAAGAAACTTGATAGAGTTTCCACCTGCTCCGCAAGAAAAGCAAAAGTAAAACTGCTTAGAAGGGGAAACAGTCATCGAAGGTCTACTGTCATCATGAAAAGGACAAATCCCTACAAACTCCTTCCCTTTTTTCTTTAAAACAACGTGCTCGCCAACGATCTCCACAATGTCCGCTTTTTCTTTAACGGCGTCTAAAGTACGTGGATGAATACGAGGATTTCCCATCACTTGATTATGCAGGACATAATGTAATTGTTCTGAATCTAGTTATGAGTCTTAAGTTCATTGCAAGAATTATAAAAAATAGTCCTGACAATTCTCGCGCTAAGTGAAAAAAGAACATCTTATGAGATTGGAAGGATTAAGTAAAGATGAAAGAAAAACAAATGGGGTTATCTTCCTGATTGGTAGCGCCCTAGCTTTCAGCCTTATGACGGTCTGTATAAAACAACTTAAGGGCCGCCTCCCAGTTGCAGAGCTTGTCTTTTTCAGATCAATCTTCAGTCTTTTTATAACAAGGCTAATTATGATCAATGCAGGAATATCCCCTTGGGGCATCAACAAAAAGCTCCTTGTATTGAGAGGAATACTAGGAACAGGGGCACTCTTTTTTATCTTCAAAGCCATTAACTCTCTACCGCTGGCCGCTGCAACTATCATTCAATACACATACCCAACTTTTACAGCATTATTGGCATGGTTAATATTGGATGAGGCTATAAAAAAAAGAATTCTAATTGCAATATTACTCGGATGGATTGGAGTACAAGTTGTAGTCCACCCTTTCTCGGACAATTCATACACGAGCCAATTTTCCATTTCATCAATAGGGACCGCTTTATGTGGCGCTTTACTTACAGCACTGGCCTACATCACAGTCAGGAAGCTATCGAAAGAAGAGCATAACCTGGTAATTGTTTTTTATTTTCCATTAGTTTCAATTCCAATAACTCTGCCTTTTCTAATTAAACAAGGTGTCTTCCCATCAGGGAGAGATTGGTTATGGCTTTTAGGGATAGGAGTATTTACGCAACTAGGACAGATGCTCATAACTAAAGGGCTTAGCATCTTAC
Source organism: Prochlorococcus sp. AG-363-B11 (assembly GCA_003278425.1). Taxonomy (GTDB): domain Bacteria; phylum Cyanobacteriota; class Cyanobacteriia; order PCC-6307; family Cyanobiaceae; genus Prochlorococcus_E. Next base: position 58,186 of record QCFE01000010.1, read on the forward strand.
CTGCCGGTTTTGCAGGATCTATAAATTACAGCCAAGTCCTATTTTCAAGTATCTGGGGAATAGTATTTTTCTCAGAGCCTTTGACGGTTTATATAGTCATGGGAGCAACATTTGTTTTAGGCGCAACATTAATTTCGATTAGCGATTTGCCAAATTTCTAATAAAATAAAAAAAAAACATAAGATCATGAAATTTTTACTAGCAGCGGTTTTCGCTTTAGGCTTCTATTCAAGCGCAGTAGCCGACGAGTCTCACGCTGGGTACTCACGGACCCGAAACTGCTCACGTAACGAATATAGAGAAGAATATTTTCCTGGGACAGAGGATTCTCCTGGATATGTAAAAAGTTGGACTGAAAGTGTTGAAGTTCCATGTGGCGGTGGTCACGGTCACTCACATTCACATTCACACTCCCCAACAGTTAGAAGTCCGATCCCTCAGAACGTAGATACAAATGATTGCAGTGATGGAAAAATTGCTGGTGGTTTACTAGGTGGGGCTGCGGGTGCTGCAATGTCCAGAGGCAGTGGTCGCTGGTGGGCAATTCCTATAGGTGCAGTTGCTGGCAGTGCTATTGGTTGCGAAGCCGCAGGAGGATAGACAGAGCTTTAACTAAAGACTCTCATGATCAGCTGGTTAAAAGGCGAAATAGTTGACACTTGGGTGCATGCATCTAGGACAGGATTAGTCATTTCCTGTTCAGGAGTTGGTTATGAGGTACAAATACTTAAAAGGGATATAGAGTTAATAAATGAAGAGAAAGAAGTAATCCTTTGGACTCATCAAATACAAAGGGAAGATTCTTCATGCTTAATAGGCTTTCTTGAAAAAACCGATAGGGATTTATTCAGGAAATTGATAACTGTTAGCGGAGTAGGGACTCAATTAGCCATAGCTCTACTAGAAAGCAAGGAAGCAAATAAACTTGTTGAGGTAATTACCCAGAAGAGAGTTGATCAATTAATCAAGTGTCCTGGGATAGGGAAAAGAATAGCTGAAAGGTTAGTAGTTGAACTCCACAACAAACTTTTAGATTTTTCTTGTACAACTCTTAATACAAAGCCAACTGGGTCTCTTGGAGAAGGAAATCTACATATCAACATTGCAAATGAAGTAAAAAGTGCACTGATCAATCTGGGCTATGAAGAAACAGAAATCGAAAATGCTTTAAGAAAATATGAAAAAAGTGCAAATTGTAGTTTATCTAAAACTATCGAGGCAGGGCAAGCACCTCAAATTCCTGATTTTGACACCCTTTTCAAACAAAGTCTTATTATAATAAATACAGAGACTAGATAGATTGCTGCTTGACGAGTTAGATTAAGTAATCATCAAGTTTTCACACAGAAATCCCCATAAAAACATGGCTCTCAATACTCAAGAAAAGCAAGAAATCATCAACAAACATCAAACCCATGGCACGGATACAGGCTCTGCTGAAGTACAAGTTGCCATGTTAAGCAAAAGAATCTCACAACTAAGCTCGCACCTGCAAAATAACAGTCATGACTTTTCTTCGAGGCAAGGCTTGTTAAAAATGATTGGCCAACGGAAAAGATTACTTAATTACGTAAAACAAAAAAGTCAAATCCGTTATGATGAATTGGTGACAAAGCTAGGCATTCGTGGTTAAGCATTAATTACATTAATCCCCTTAGTGAAAATGAAAGATGAGAAAAGCTTTGAAAACAACAAAGAAACTACTAGGAAGGATAAATTAACTAAATCAGAAAAAATAAAATCAAAGCCTAAACGTGAATCATTTATACCTAAGCCTATTGCAAATAGAATGGCAAGAAGAATTATATTTACGACTGGAATCCCAACACTCTTAGGAATGGGGATTTTTGTTTTAAGTTACGTAGTTATTGTAAAAGGGATCGCAGAAATACCGCCCTCACTAACTCTAACTAGCTCAGCGTTATGTTTCTTTATAGGACTATTAGGATTAAGTTATGGCATACTTTCAGCAAGCTGGGAAGATTCTCCAGGCAGCCTTCTTGGATTAGAACATATAGGTCCAAATATACAAAGAATGCGAAGTGCTTTTAAGAAACCATCACCTAAAGAATAGCATTAATTTACAAGACTTTTGCTACAGCTAGCATGAAAAGAGTTTTGACGGAGAGATTCAATTAATGCATTAGGGTCTTTAACACAAAACTGGTGACCTAATCTTACATAACTTATACTATTATTAGATTTAATTGCTGCTACAACAGGAACTTTTACACCAAGTTCATCCTTGCTAGGTCTATGCTGGTAAATGCATTCTCTTAGCTTATGCTGATATTCAATACTACTAATTTGATCTTTCATCAAGTCAATTAAAACAAACCTCATTTCATCTATTAAGCGACAATCTTCTACTATTAGTTGAACATTTTCATCTCTTCTGTCAACTGATGCCCAAACTAATAATCGAGCTTCTGTTAACAAGTGGTCAGACAATCTGTAAAAACTCTTAGGAAAAACTACTGCCTCACATGAACCAGTCAAATCTTCTATCTGAAGAATCGACATCTTGTCACCTTTGCGAGTAGTTACTACTCGCATTTCTTTAATCATAACGATTACACTAACTTTAGATTTATCAGACTGGTCATCTAAATTAACAAGACTAATTGGCGCTATAAGTTTTGCAGATTCAGCAAGTTGTTTTAAAGGGTGGTCAGATAAATAAAACCCAAGTAATTCTTTCTCCAACCTAAGCTTTTCAATTGGTGGATAATCACTCACATCAGCTCCTTTGGGCGCAGAAGTAATATCACGTTTATCGTCTTGATCGGAAGAAGTTGAAGACAAATCGAAAAGATTGCCTTGCCCACTTGCCCTATCTCTAGCTCGAGAACCAGCCCAATCAATAATTAAATCTAAATCTGCCATTAACTGTGCTCTATTGCCTCCGGAGTCAAAAGCATCAACTGCACCACAATGAATCAATGACTCTAGGCTTCTCCTATTTAAAAGATTAGTAGGTATTCGATCGCAAAGATCAGCCAAAGAGCTAAATGGACCATTGTCATTCCGAGATTTTATTAATTGCCTAATAGCACCATCTCCAAGATTTCTTACAGCTGATAAACCAAAAAGGATGCGATCTTCTGTAGGGGTAAAATCGATTCCAGAAGAATTAATATCAGGAGGAAGAACTTCAATCCCCATAGAATTACAATTTGCTATATATCTTTGAATCTTTTCACTTGATCCAGCATTAACTGTTAACAAAGCTGCCATATAAGCAACAGGATAGTGAGCCTTTAAATATGCAGTTTGATAAGTAACAGCACCGTAAGCTGTAGAGTGGCTCTTATTAAAACAATATTCAGCAAAGAGAACCATTTGGTCAAATAAATTATTAGCTATTTTTGGATCAACTCCCTTTTTATCTGCTCCATTCACAAAAAGTCCTCGATGCTTTTGCATTTCAGCAACTTTTTTCTTACCCATTGCTCTTCTTAATAAATCTGCTTCTCCCAAAGAATAGCCTGCTAAATCCTGAGCTATTTTCATAATTTGTTCTTGGTAAATCATGATCCCATATGTTTCACTTAAAATTGGAGCCAAAGATGAATGTGGGAAATCAATCGCCTCACGTCCATGTTTACGGTTTATAAATTTTGGTATAAGGCCAGCATCTAAAGGTCCTGGTCTATATAAAGCAAGTATCGAAGAGATATCTTCTAAAGAAGAAGGTTTCAAATCTCTTACTATTTGTCTCATACCACTAGATTCAAGTTGGAAGATTCCCTCCAGATCCCCCCTAGATAAGAGGTCATAAGTTTTTTTATCTTCAAGGCCCAAATCATTTAGATCTACTCTTTCTCCAATCGACTCTTCAACAAGATTCACAGTTCTTTGAAGCATTGTCAAATTCTTAAGTCCTAAAAAATCCATTTTTAGTAGACCCAAGGATTCGATATCTTCCATAAAATATTGAGTAATTATTTGTCCATCATTGTTTCTCTGCAATGGTACTAATTCATCCAATGGATCAGATGCAATAACAACACCAGCCGCATGAACACCAAAAGTTTTATTAGTGCCTTCAATACGAATGGCCATATCTATCCATTTCTTAACCATAGGATCATTTTCATATTTAGATCTAAAATCTGTACTTGGAGAATCCTTCCCAATCATCGCAGAAAGTTTTGCCGGCTTTCCTCGAACTACAGGTATTAACTTTGCCAACTGATCTGCATCTCTATAGGGAATATCCAAAACCCTTGCGACATCTTTAAGCACGGCCTTTGATGTCATCCTATTAAAAGTAATTATTTGGGCAACTTTATCCTCTCCATAACGCCTAGTAACATAATCAATTACTTCACTACGTCTATCTATACAGAAGTCAGTATCAATATCAGGCATAGATTTCCTCTCAGGATTAAGGAATCTTTCAAACAAAAGACCATTTTTTACAGGGTCTATATTTGTTATGCCTAGCGCATAAGCAACTAAAGAACCAGCGGCCGATCCACGGCCAGGTCCAACTGGAATTGACTGCTCTCTTGCAAATTTAATATAATCCCAAACAACTAGAAAATAAGTAGGAAATCCCATCTGATCTATTATTTTTATTTCATTTAATAGACGTTCTGAGTATTTATTGTCTACAGAATCTATAGATTCAAATCTAAGTTTTTCAACTAATCCTTTTTCAGTAACTTTACGAAGATATTCAGTTGGAGTTTGACCATTTGGTACAGGAAATTTAGGCATTTTATATGCTCCTAATATTGAATATTCTTCTACTTTTTCTGCAACTAAAACTGTATTTGCAATTGCCTTTTTAACAACATCTTCCTCTAAATGATCAACAAATAATTCCTTCATTTGAGTTTCAGACTTCAAATATTCAGTACCTGTATATCTAAGCCGCTTTTCTTCTTTAATTAACTTGCCTGTTAAAACACACAAAAGAGCATCATGAGCCTCTACATCATTTTCACTTAGATAGTGAGCATCATTTGTAGCTACTAACTCAATACCTAATTCATTTGCTATTCGTGAAATCGCAACATTGACTATGCGATCTTCTACAGATCCATGATCTTGGATCTCTAAATAAAAATCTTCACCAAAAAGATCTTTATACCAACTTGCGACTTCTTTTGCTACATCAAAACGACCTCGTAAAATTGCCTGAGGGATTTCCCCCCCAAGACATGCAGTCGAAACAATGAGCCCCTCTGAATACTTTTTAAGCAATTCCTTATCAATACAAGCTCTTGAAAATATTCCACGTCCACGCATCCCTTTAAGATGACTAATAGTTGTAAGTTTGACTAGATTTCTATATCCGACAGTATTCTTAGCAAGAATTACAAGATGGTATCTTTTCTCCCTCTTAGGTTGAGGGTCATCAATGGAACCATTAATGACATACATTTCGTTCCCAATAATTGGCTTAATACCCTCCTTATTGCACAACTTCAGAAGTTCTATTGCCCCATACATAACCCCATGATCAGTTAAGGCTAGAGCAGGGAATCCAAGTTCTTTAGCTCTAGCAACCATTAAAGGCAGCTGACTAGCTCCGTCAAGAAGGCTGTAGTCGCTGTGATTGTGTAATGGAACGAAACCCATCAGTTCATCATACTTAGAGACTCAAGATACAGCGATCCTGTTTTTACATAACACTACATATGGTGAATCGAATCAAGGATTTGTAAATTCGCAATTAGGCGCAGATTTCATAATTTCTGCAAACTGCTCATACTGATGCGCAATTTGAAGCAGCCTTGGCTCTTCTAGAACATTTGCAATTAACTGCAGGCCAATTGGCAAACCAGAGGAATCAAACCCACAAGGAAGACTAATGGAAGGAAGACCTGCCAAATTAGCTGGAATAGTCAACAAATCAGAAAGATACATTGCCAAGGGATCATCCTGATTCGCTCCTGACTTAAATGCAGTTGTAGGAGAGGTTGGGGTTAATAAAATATCTACTTTTTTAAATGCATTTTCAAAATCTCGCCGAATAAGTGTTCTTACTTGTTGAGCCTTTCTGTAAAAAGCATCTACATAGCCTGCTGACAAAGCATATGTTCCTATCAGAATCCTTCTTTGAACTTCACTCCCGAAACCTTTAGCTCTACTAACTGCAGTCATAGAAGCGAGATCATCAACTTCTTCAGACCTATAGCCATATTTCACTCCATCATATCTAGCTAAATTCGCAGATGCTTCTGACGGAGCAATAACATAATAAGTAGCTATTCCATCATTAAAGCGAGGACAAGAAATTTCAACAAGCTCTGCACCAAGAGATTGAAGGCTATCAGCTGCTTTCAAAACAGATCCTTTCACATCGACATCTAACCCTTCTTGGTCAAAACACTCTTTTATTAAACCAACTTTCATGCCAGAGATAGGAGTTGCCAAGTTCTCTATATAATTTGGGACAGGCACGTCTAAAGATGTTGAGTCTTTGTAATCTTTACCAGCAATAACCTGCAAAAGCTCTGCTGCATCAGCGACATTGTTCGAAAAAGGTCCTACCTGGTCTAAAGAACTTGCAAAAGCTATAAGCCCCCACCTGCTTACTCGACCATAGGTAGGCTTTAATCCAACCACACCGCAAAATGAGGCAGGCTGCCTAATTGATCCACCAGTATCAGAGCCTAAAGAGGCAGTACACAGTTTCGAGGCAACAGCCGCAGCACTTCCACCAGAGCTTCCCCCGGGAACTCTTGAGATATTCCATGGATTTGATGTAGCCCCAAAGGCAGAAGATTCAGTAGAACTGCCCATTGCAAATTCATCTAAATTCGTTTTGCCTATTAATATCCCACCTGCCCTCCAAAGCCTTTCAGTAACTGTAGACTCATAAGGAGGAACAAAAGACTCCAACATTCGACTAGAGCATGTAGTTGGTATCCCCTGTGTACAAAGATTATCTTTTATAGCCAACGGGATTCCTGCTAGTGGAGGCAGTTCTTCCCCTGCGCTTCTGGCCTCATCTATTTTTGATGCAGCCATGCGTGCTTTATCTTGATTAACGTACAAGTACGAATGAATAAAACTATCAATTTTTTCTATACGTGATATTTTCTCATTAACTAGTTCTAAAGAAGAAACCTCCCCTTTAATAAGTTTCTGACGCCATTGAGCTATCGTCTGCATAATTTTTGTACCTCTCTAGGTAACTATCGCAACAAGGTAAATAAAGTTCAGAAAGTTAAAGGTTCTATTTTACGACAACGTATAAAACTATGATCAACAGATTCAATCCCTTCACTAGACAAATCATCCAAGAAACTTGACACCTTAACTTTTAGACTTCTTTTGGTTAGAAAAGGGCCAAACCAATAAGTTACATTAGGATTTCCTGTTTCGATTTTAGCCCACCAAGCCAAACCAAAACTGTTGCCTAAACTACGAATCGCCCTAATTGGGCCCATAAGTTTAACAATGATCTTTTATAATATTAGTGCTTAAGCAGGAAAAATCTAATAAGAAAGCTAGTTTTTATTAGTTAGGTGTTCAATTAACAATTTTTCCAAATCTAATATATTTAAATCATTTTTTGAATTTTCACTGATCTCATCCAAGCTTACTCCTTCTCTTCAAAAGGTTTCGTAGCCAATTTAGCTCGCACCATTTTAGGTGAAGGTGCTTGCCCAGATAAACCTTTCATCCATCCCTGACGGGCAACTTCATATAAAACAACTGAAGTCGCAACTGATGCGTTTAAACTTGATGTCACCCCTCTCAAAGGTACCCTCAAAAGGATATCGCAATATCTTCTCGTAATAAGAGACAATCCTTTTCCTTCAGAGCCTATTACTAAAACCAAAGGTCCATCGAAGGAAATTTCATTAACAGTTTTACCTCCCTCACCAGCAAGACCAATAATTGTATAACCAACTTTCTTTAATTCCTCTAGAGATCTATTCAAATTAACAACCCTTGCAACAGGTAAATGTTCCAAAGCTCCTGCTGCTGCTTTCGCTACAGACCCAGTAATACCAGCACTTCTCCTCTGTGGAAGGACCATTCCATGGGCCCCTAAAGCTTCAGCCGACCTGACTATAGCTCCTAAATTATGGGGATCAGTTAGACCATCAAGTGCTATAAGAATGGGATCCTCTTCCATTGTTCGACATGCTTCAATCAAAGTTTTTAGATCTAAGGTCTCCGAAGCTGCTGTTTGAAGTGCTATACCCTGGTGAACGCCGCCTCTTGTGACATGTCCCAACCTAGCCCAAGAGACCTCTTCAACTAGAACACCTACTGACTTTGCATCCTTAAGTAGCTGAAGAAAACGGGGTGAACTGCGTATCTCAGCGGTACACCAGATTCGATGAATTGGTCTACCTGACTCAAGAATTGACTGAACAGAGTGTCTCCCCCAAAAAATATCATTTGACTCACTCTCAAAGACAACTTTTTCTTCTTGTTGCACAGGCCACTTATTGTTACTTACAGATGAATTTTGAACATTTCTAGAAAAGTAGGGGACTTTTCTTCCTTCATTAGAGGAAACTGATATATCTTCTTTAGATCCTTTCCATCGATCGTTCGAATTAAAAGAAACTTTTTTAGAAACAGAAGTATTTCTTCTATTTCTTGCACCTCTATTCTGATGTTTTAATCCATCATGTTCCTCTTTATAAGATTCCCCTCCATTTCGCGAGGTTTTCTTTGAACTCCTCCCAGGTTCCCTATCTACTTTATTTGACTTCTCCCAACGAGAATTATACGGTCGTGTTCCTTTTCTTCTACTTTCTCCAGAGAAAGAATTTCTAGGGGATTTTCCTTGTCGTCGATCATTAGGGCTCATTTTAATCCTTGAGATTTTTAGAATCGATACTCTCCAATCGATCCAATAGTTGGGCAAGTCGACTTGGGTTCTTCAAAAATAACCAACCAATTAGAGTTTCGAATCCAGTTGCCTTACCATAAATAGCAAGATTTACTTTACGAGAACCACGACCAACCCTATTACGTCCTCGTCTCACCAAGTTTTTCTCATAGTTTGTCAAACTAATTTCAAGATTTTCTAGAGCTTGAGCCTGAGCCTCAGCTTTAACTAAAGAGACCACAGAAAGATGCAAGTCTTTCCCTTTTGCAGGTTTCTCGCAAAAGCGGCGGCGCTGATACAGCTCCCAAACAGCATCTCCCAACCAAGCCAATTGCAAAGCACCTAATTCATCAGGGCAACCGGATGGTTCTAGGCATCGGATCCAATCAGTCAAGCTGCTAGCTGACTTAAAGCAGTATTTAAATCAGGCATAACATGCAGAAACTCCTCTAGGCGAACTAACTTGATTGTTTGAAGAACTCTCGCATTTCCAACAACAACAAAAGATCTCTTTGATTTTTTGCATTTCTTGGCGTAGTGAACCATGGCGCCTAAACCAGACGAATCTATAAAGTCAATTTTTGTAAGATCAAGAACTATTGGTAATTTATTGGAAGAGAATGCATCATCCAGAAAATCCCTAAATTGCTTCTCGGAATAGGCATCTAGTTGTCCTGTGAAATAAAAAACCAAACAGCCTTTTTTTCGTTCGAAGCCACCTCTCAAAGAGACGGTCAATCTTTGTAGATCGTTTATGGGACCAAACCCCCTAAATACTTCACAAGAGAAGTGTAGTTATCAAAAAGCATATAAACCACGTATCAACGTCGTTCTGACATTAGTTCAACAAAACGAGAAAAGTGACAATCGGCATCATGGGGACCAGGACTTGCTTCTGGATGATATTGGATACCAAAAATAGGCCTGTTACACATCGCTATACCTGCAACAGTTCCATCATTCAAATTTAAATGCGTTATTTCCACAACCTCTTTATCTAATGATGAGGCTTCAATTGCAAATCCATGATTTTGACTTGTAATCTCAACACGTCCAGTTTGACCACACGGATGATTTAACCCTCTATGACCATAAGGTAGCTTAAAAGTTTTGCACCCAATCGCTAATCCTAAAATTTGATGCCCCAGGCAAATTCCAAACATGGGAATATCCCTTTCTTTAATCAAACGATCTGCTAAAGCAATACCTGACTTGACCGCCGCTGGATCACCAGGACCATTTGAAAAGAATATTCCTTCAGGCTCTAAGGCTAAAATATCTGAAAATTCTGAATTTGCAGGTAAGACATTTACTTCACACCCATGTGCTACAAGGCGATCAAGAATAGATCTCTTAATTCCAAAGTCAATAGCGACAACTTTATAAGGCTTTTTCTGAAGACTCCTAACTCTTTTATCAAATTCCACAGGAGTTGTTGATACCCATTTATAAGGTTTTTTTGTTGTTACCTCTCCAGTTAAATCAAGACCCATCATCAAAGGGGTATCTCTAATTTTCTTTAACAAATCAGCCGGAGAATCTATCCCCGTAGAACTTATAGCAGCATTCATTGTACCTGCACTTCTTAAATGTCTAACAAGTGCCCTTGTATCTACACCATAAATACCAACAACGTTCTCATCTTGGAGCCAATTTTCAAAGGTTTGCTTGGAACGCCAATTACTTGGTTGGTGAGAAAATCTCCTTGCAATAACGCCCTTGACAGAAGGAGAATTAGATTCTTGATCATGAGTGTTTACTCCTGTATTCCCTAATTCCGGATAAGTAAATGTAATTAATTGCCCAAAATAACTAGGGTCTGTAAGAACTTCCTGATATCCAGTTATACCAGTATTAAAAACAATTTCGCCAAAGACTGTGCCTCGAGTTCCAAATGGTTTCCCTTCAATCAACGTGCCATCAGAAAGAAGCAAAATCGCAGTATTGTTTTTAAAAGAGTTCATATTAAAAAGCAATTAAATACAAATAATTCAATGCAGTTCTTTCATAAAGCTTCATTTTAGAAATTCTTTCAGGTCAGTAAATTTATTCCAAGGCTTAGAAGAATCCATACAACTTAGTGAGACTTTTATACCTTTACTTAAATTTGTCTCCAAACCAGAAGCCCAAAGAACAAAAGCTGTGTTAAGTGCTACGACCTCCCTTTGTGCTTGGGTTCCCCTTCCTTGCAAAAGATTTAAAAGGATTTCTTTATTTGTATCCAAAGACCCTCCCCTAAGTTCATTATTAGAGATAGGGGTTAAACCTAATTCTTCTACTTCAAGGGATTGAGATTTTATCTCCCCATCTTGAAGGAATCTAATCTCATTTTTTCCCTCTAAAGAAGCTTCATCCAAACCTCCACCTCCATATACAACCACGGCTCTTTTTAAGCCTAAATTCTTTAAAGCCTGCACCATTGGATCAAGTAACTCTGATTTTGCTACTCCAAGTACCTGTGCCTTAGGTTTAAAAGGGTTTACCAATGGTCCAAGCAGATTAAAGATTGTTCTTACTCCCAAGGTTTTTCTTAGAGGAGCAAGACTAACTAATGAAGAATGCCAAACAGGGGCAAACAAAAATGTGATATTTGTTTTATCAATAGCATCAACAACTGATTGCATAGGAGCATCTAATTTAAGGCCAAGCCCTTCAAGAACATCAGCTGATCCAACCTTTCCGCTTGCACTTCTATTGCCATGCTTGGCAATAGTCACCCCAGCAGAAGCTGCTACAAATGCTACAGCTGTAGAGATATTAAAAGTATCAGCACCATCTCCTCCAGTTCCGCATGTATCAACCATAAAACTTTCTGGGATTTTATATGGAAATACACAAGCATCCCTTAAAACTTCTGCCATTGTTGAAAGTTCCAAGCCAGAAATTTTTTTAGCTCTTAAAGCGGCTAGGAAAGCACCTGTCTGCACTGGTAAAAGCTCTTCATTAAGCCAAGCATTCATAAGGGCTTTTGCTTCGTTTGCATTAAGTTCGTTGGCTTGCAAAAGCTTTTCGAGAAGTATTGGCCAAGAAACAATCGACATAATTAGGAATCAACTCAAAGAGGCGAGTTTGCTGGTCACTCTGTACTAATTAGCAAGAGATATCCCACCTACTATTACCTAAAAGTTTACTTCTGACGAGCAAAATTTTGGAAGATTGATCGAATCAATTGGAAGATTTTTCCGATGTATCAAAACTTGAACCTAGCATTTCTCCCGAAGAACTCCCAGGCCGATATCCTTTTAACCAAATTGTCCTAGTATTTTCATTAAGCTCTTCTCTCGTAATACCCCAAGATTTTAATATTTTCGCCATATCTATCTGAATATCTTTAGCTCCTGGGAAAGAATCATATCTCATAAATAATCTTGCAAGATCTATAAAATCCTCTTCTGCCGGGGTTTCTTTAGCTATCAAACGATTTAGGAGGTCTCGATCAGTATCGTAGAGAGGATGATTTTGTCCTTCCATTTCTTAAGTACCTAAATTTGGGTAAAAAGATGAAAGCACATTTTTTACCTTCCCCAATCTAAATTAGTACTCATATTAAATAAGTCATGCCAGCTTTTCGTATTGATCTAATAAATAGATATTTGAAGCCTCATAGAGGGGCATTAATTCTAGGAGCAATAAGCCTAGTACTAGTAAATATTTTAAGTGTGGCAATACCTTTTGAAGTTCGAAGAGTGATAGATGGTTTACAAGAAGGTTTCACATTTAACCATATTCTTAAACAATCCTTTTGGATAATTTCTCTTGCAAGTTTAATGGCAGTAGCTCGTCTTATCTCAAGACAACTTGTTTTTGGAGTTGGCAGGCAAGTAGAAGTTGATCTTAGACAAAGATTATTTGATCACATGCTTATACAAGACCCTGGATGGGTTCAAAGTATTGGCAGTGGAGAGGTTATAACAAGAGCCACCAGTGACATTGAAAACATAAGAAGACTTTTGGGATTTGCAATTTTAAGTCTAACCAACACTTTCCTTGCATATGCCTTCACTCTTCCAGCAATGGTAGCTATCAATCCCTGGCTAACAGTTGCATCAATATCTCTTTACCCAATAATGCTTGGTGTTGTTCGTCTTTTCGGGGGAAGAATGGTAAACCAACGAAGACGTCAACAAGAAGCTCTATCTCAGCTAAGTGAACTAATTCAAGAAGACTTATCTGGAATCAGTGCTATAAAAATCTACGGCCAAGAAAATGCAGAAGGAAAAGCTTTTTCTGAATTAAACAACAAGTATAAAAATTCTGCAATAAACCTTGCAAGAACAGCAAGTACATTATTTCCTCTTCTACAAGGGATTTCATCAATTTCTCTTCTTTTAATACTTGCACTAGGAAGTGGTCTTATAGCCAAAGGAGTTCTTACAATTGGAGGTTTAATAGCATTAATACTGTATGTTGAGAGACTAGTATTCCCAACTGCACTACTAGGTTTTACATTAAATACTTTCCAATTAGGGCAAGTAAGTCTTGAAAGAGTAGAAGAACTACTAACCAATACCCCTACTATAAAAGATAATATTAATACTAGGTCCTTAATTTCACCAGTAAAAGGTAAATTAGAAGCGAGAGGTCTTTATATAAACTATGAAGATAGCCAGAAAGAAATTCTTAAGGATATTAATTTTGTGATAGAACCTGGTGAGTTAGTAGCTATAGTTGGTCCAGTTGGATGTGGTAAAACAACTTTAGCAAGAGCTTTAGGAAGAATGGTTAATATATCCAAGAATCAATTATTCCTTGATGGCAATGATGTACTAGATCTAAAGCTTGAAGAATTAAGAAAGAATATCGCAATAGTACCTCAAGAAGGTTATTTATTTACTAATACTTTAGAGGATAACTTAAGATATGGTAAACCAAATGCATCTATCAAAGAAGTAAAGAATTCAGCACAACAAGCAAGATTAAATGAAGATATAAAAGGTTTCCCTGATGGATTCAAAACACTTGTAGGTGAGCGAGGGATAACACTTAGTGGAGGGCAACGCCAACGTGCAGCGCTTGGCAGAGCACTTTTAATTAATGCACCAATTATCGTTCTAGATGATGCGCTAGCAAGCGTAGACAACAAAACAGCAGCCGCAATACTTTCTTCTATAAGGCAACAAGAAAATAAAACGATTGTGATGATAAGCCACCAACTTTCAGCTGCTGCTGCCTGTGACAGAATTTTAGTATTAAATGAAGGTCAACTTGTACAAGAAGGCAATCATGAGAGTTTAATAAAAATCAATGGTCTCTACAAAAAACTCTGGGAAAGAGAAAAGGCAGTTGAGGAAATTGATTCAGTCAAATAAATCTCTCGTTAAACTTCATCACTGAAAAGAGATTTTTCGAATGCACATCAAAACAACTTCTTTAGCCTAGATGAAAGACAAACATCACAAAGAGATTATTTTATGACTTTTCCAACCAACTACTCAATCAAATGTAATCTAACATTTGGGGACATCTATCTTCAAATTCTTGCCTGGATGGCTGTGATATTCGTAAGTCTTGCAGGTGGGCTAGGGCTAATGGGATCATCAAGACCAATTTTTGCCCTTATTGGAGTTGGACTAATTTTAGTGCTAAGCCTTCCATTTCTACTATTTGCATTTGTCACCACTTTGTTAAATCATATTCAGCTAGAAGCTCAATCTCTTGAATAGATTGATAATAGAAATTTAATTTCAATGTTTCAAAGCTGGCTCAATCCAAATAAAAGATCTAAAGAGCTTTCAAAAGATTGCTCTATAAAGCATTATGTACTTGGAAGTATAATTAATAAAAGCCTAGAACAAGGAGAAGAAGAGATATTTTTTGGGTGTGGATGTTTTTGGGGCGCAGAAAAGGGGTTTTGGAAATTACCTGGTGTTAATACAACAGCCGTAGGGTATATAGGTGGAGAAGTTGAAAATCCTAGCTATAGAGCAGTTTGCACAGGTGGGACTGGACATGCAGAGGCGGTTAGGATTGTTTGGGACAAATCAAAAATTGATATTAGTGATTTGCTTAAGATGTTTTGGGAATGCCACGACCCAACTCAACTTAATAGACAAGGTAATGATTCAGGCAGTCAATATAGGTCTTCTATTTTCACAACAAGTTCTCACCTAAGTGAAATTTCACATAACAGCCTTGAGGCCTATCAAAGACTTCTAAAGGAAAATGGATTAGGTAAAATAACAACTCAAATTGAAACAAGCAAAGTATTTTATTATGCTGAAGAATATCACCAGCAATACCTGGCAAAACCTGGTAGCAGGCCATATTGCTCAGCAATGCCAACAAATGTTTCCTTAGGTAATTTTAAAGGTGCAAATTATAAACTTAGTCCTAATATCTGGGATAATTTCAATTGGGAAGAAAAGCATTGTGTGTTAAGAAGTACAAACAGTCCTATAAGTGCAGAAAGCAATGAATGAAGAACTTAAAGATAAAACAGTAATTTCAATTATCATAGGTACTATATTACTTATATTCCTTTTTATTTTTACTTTCTTACCCTCTAAGAATGAACTTTCACCGCCTATTCAATGGAAAGATTCAACACTTTCAACTTTTAAACAATTCAAAATATGAATTAGTTAAATTATAAACGTGGATAAACAAATTGAACGCCATAAGGATAACAGCCTTAAGCCACCATCTAAAGCCTTAATAAAAATATATGGATTATTGGCAATTTTACTAGTAATCATTCCAGAATGGCTTGCAGAAATAACCTTAGGGATTGAAAATTCAAGTCATAATAATGGTTTACCTGAAAAGGATATTATTTGGAAGACTAATCCAGAGCTTAAAATATCACTAATGAGTATTAAAGAGTTGAGAGAACTTGCAATGCAATTAAAGATAGCAGGTTACTCAAGAAATAGCAGAGACTTATTAAAGAAAAGAATCCTAAAAAAAATGGATCGAAAAACAATTCAACTTGAAAACCTTTTCCAAAAAATCCTACATATCAAATAACTTGTTATAGTTTAAATTAACGGGGCGTAGCGCAGTTTGGTAGCGCACCACTTTGGGGTAGTGGGGGTCGTGGGTTCAAATCCCGCCGTTCCGATTAGAAATTAAATAGCTAATCAAAACAACATTATCAAATCTCTTGTTTATTAACTTAACAAGCTTAAGCAAGGATATTGATACTATAAAATACAAGTTTGTGCAATTAACAAGATCAGTCTAGATTAGTTCAAAGTAAATTTATCATTCTATGAGCTCTAGGTTTTCAATTATAACTAATTTAATTCTATGTATAACAATTGTTATTTTTCTTTCATCAGAAGCTGCTATTGCAAGCAATGACGAAGATTTTAAAATTTATATGGATAATTGGAATCAAAAGATAAAACTTGCAAGCGAATTCCTTGATAAAGCAGAAACAGAACTCAAAAATGGCGATGCAATTCAGGGTTGTATCAATCAAAAAAAAGCAGCTAGATTAGGTATAGAAGCAACTGAGTCTCTAATAAATGCCTTTAAAGTCAACGGTTCTCAAAATGATATTGAAAATATTGAAAATGGACTACAGAAATGGAAAGAGCTAAGAGATTTCTGCTAGCCAATAGAAATTGACACAAGTGATAAATATAATTGCTGTAAAAAACCAGAAGATGAATACATAAAGTTTCCGAGAAAAACTGCTACAAGAACTGACCCCAAAATAGCTGGTGCAATATTTAAAGCTCTCTCAAGTAAATTATATTGACCAGGTATCGAATATATTCTTGGAAGATGTAGCCGCTTTAAAATAGCCATAAAGAACTTGCACTGTCTATTTAATTAATTATTAGCTAAGGGATAACTTAAAGAACTGGGTATAAATAACCAAATAGTTGAATAAGGCTAAAATACTGAAATCTGAAAATCAGACAAAGCAATTTCTTATCTGATTAAATCAAAGAGTAATTTGGACAGCATTGTCAAAGAAGCCAGAAGCAGAAATGGATTTTACAATCCCTTTTCCCAAGAAAGAATAATCAAAGGTTGGGGCAAAAGCAGAGCAAAAGGTGGAAAAGCTAAACCGCTTTTCAGGTATCAATTAATACATATAAAGGTATTGGACAATACACATAGTGCCTACAGG
>QCFE01000011.1 GCA_003278425.1 Prochlorococcus sp. AG-363-B11
ATAATAAGTGTTTTCTTTTTCACTCCAAGGAGCTACTGCAGCATATACAGGTAAAGAAGGTTCAGGGATTACTCTGTCGCACGTAAATTTCTTTAAGTGGCCTAAGCCATGACAATCAGGGCAAGCGCCATAGGGACTATTAAATGAAAATAGCCGCGGTGATAATTCTTCAATAACAGCTCCATGTACTGGGCAAGCAAAGTTTTCTGAAAAAAGACGTTCTCGTTCAATGCCATCTGGTAATTCTTCATTTTTCTTCGGCACAACTTCAACAATGGCTAATCCATCCCCTCGTTTTAAAGCAGTCTGCAAAGAATCCGTTAATCTTTCTTGAATACCCTCCCTCGCAATTAATCTATCAACTACAACATCAATAGAATGTGATTGATTTTTATCCAGTTCAATATTATCCGATAATTCTCGAACCTCTTTATTAATCCTAACTCTAGCAAAACCCTCTGAAGCTAATCCAGAAAGCAGTTTAGCGTGTGTACCTTTTTTACCTCGGACAACAGATGCAAGTAATTGATAACGAGTCCCATCAGGCAAAGTCAGAATTTGATCGACCATTTCATCAATCGTTTGAGGCCTAATTCTTCGGCCACATTCAGGGCAATGAGGCTCACCCGCCCGACCAAACAATAAGCGCAAATAATCTTTTATCTCAGTTACAGTTCCTACAGTCGAGCGAGGGTTGTGACTAGTTGATTTTTGATCAATCGAAATAGCAGGAGATAAGCCTTCTATTGCATCAACATCAGGTTTATCTACTTGACCTAAAAATTGACGAGCATACGCAGAAAGACTCTCTACATACCTTCGTTGACCTTCTGCAAAAATAGTGTCAAAAGCTAATGAGCTTTTACCACTCCCACTAACTCCTGTAAAAACAATGAACTTATTCCTGGGAATAGTCAAATCAACATTTTTTAGATTATGTTGACGCGCACCACGAATCCTTATTAAATCTTCAGAAGAATCCGATGATAAAGATTGTTGATTTTTTTTACCCACTGAGGGCCTCATAATTGCAATAGCCAATCATATGATCTTATAAAACTTAATGCTTATTATGCTGCTTCATTATCCAACAAACTTGCAGCATAAGCACTAGCTTCGACAAAATTGCCACCTACTAATTTAGCTAATGCTGATTGACGATCACGAAACTCCTCTAATAAAAGGACTTTTGAATTCGTCATCCCTTTATCAACTGTTTTCAAAACAGAAAAATGAGAATCTGCAGAGGCAGCAATAACTGGTTGATGAGTAATGCAAAAAACCTGCTTATTCGTTGATATTTCTTTTAATAATTTAGCAATGGATGTACTAATCCTTCCACTTACACCAGAGTCAATTTCATCAAATATCAAAGTAGTAGAACCGCTGACTTGAGAAAAAAGGGTTTTCAATGCAAGCAAAAAACGTGATAATTCTCCACCAGATGCAGTTTCAGCTAAAGGCATTAATGGTTGGCCAGGGTTAACAGAAAACAAGAATTCTATCGCATCTGCTCCAGATTCGGTAACATCAGTGATAGAAAATGCTATTCGGAACCGGATATTCTCCAAGCCTAATGGATGAAGATATTTTAATAAATCTTCTTCTAATTTTTTAGCATATTTTTTTCTTAAAGAAGTTATATTTTGAATTTCCTCATCTAAGGTTAATCTTGCTGCTTTTTCTTCTTTTTCAAAAATTTCTAAACTATTATTTGAAGCTATTAAATTTAAAAGATTTATGGATTTTTTTTGTGTTGATATTAACCCCTCAAAATCAAGTCTATAGCGGGCTTTAATTCTATTTATTTCAGCTATTCTAGTCTGAACTGCTTCTAATTCATTAGATTCATTCGATAGTTCTATTTGATACCTAGTCAAAGCAAAAAGGAATGTTTCTAATTTTTCATGAGACTCCAATAAAAGATCTAATTGTGGAGCAAAAGATGAATCTAATGCAACAAGTGATTTTAAGTCATGAATACTGGTTATTAAAAAGTCTAATGCCGTGGGTGAATCATTATCACTTTCCTTTAAAGATTCAAATAATGAATGTATTAACTCTTGAATTCTAACTTTATGAACAAGGCGATCTTGCTCTTTTTTTAGATATTCTTCTTCTAAAGGATCATTTATTTTAAATGAATTAAGATCATCTAAAAAATTTTGTGCATTGAGAAGCTCTGTTTCAATATTTTTAGATTCTTCGATAACTTTAATTAGTTTTAAGTTAGAGCTTTGCCAATTAACCAATGCTACTTGAAATCGCTTGAAAGAGCTTTGAAAAGAAGAGCCACCAAAACTATCCAACATCTTTAATTGATGTCTAGATGAAAGTAATTGATGAGACTGGCCTTGCCCAACTAAATCTATCAAATAAGTTCTTAAAGAAAGTAACTGTTTTCTATTAATAATTTCACCATTCAATCTGATCCGACTACTTAAACGATCATCTTTCAATTTCCAATCACGAGCAATAAAAAGCTCAGTATCTTCAATATCAAAAGAGTTTGCTTCTAACCAGTTTTTGATATTACGATCAATTAGGAAACAGCCTTCAATGGAACAACAACTTGAACCAACCCGCATTAATCTAGAAACAGATGAAAAGCCAGTAGCTCCAAGCAAAGCATCAAGAGCAAAAAGAAAAATGGATTTTCCAGCCCCGGTTTCTCCTGTAAAGACAGACAATCCCTTTCCAAAGCTCAGATCCAGACTTTCGATAAGAGCAATGTTGTTGAGTCGCAGACCGAGAAGCACATCATTAAAGTAACCTTATAAAAGCTAGCTAATCCCTTAGTAAATTAGAAGGGGGTAAAAAGCACCAAATTACAATGACAGATGAACTTGGTGATTTCTTACAAGCAGCTGGATTGGAGTCATATGACCCCAATCAAATACAAAATATTTATACCAAAAATCCAAATAGACTAATTAAAAGACTTTGGCAGACTCTAATTCCAATTGCATTATTTTTAATAGGAGTAGCTTGGGATAAATTAATAGGAAGATTAAAAAATGAAAAACGCGCTAGAGAAAGAGCAGAAGAGTTTACTAATCTTCTAGTTCAATTAGGCCCAGCCTTTATAAAAGCAGGGCAGGCATTATCAACAAGACCTGACGTTGTACCAAGGTTAGTTCTTGAAGAACTTTCTCAATTACAAGATCAATTACCAGGCTTCAACAGTGATTTGGCATTAGCATGCATTAAAGAAGATTTAGGTAAAACCCATGATGAAATTTTTGAATCCTTTGAAATAAAGCCAATATCAGCTGCATCACTGGGACAAGTTCATAAAGGTATTCTAAAAACAGGAGAAAAAGTAGCAGTAAAAATACAAAGACCAGGTTTAAGAGAACAAATCACGCTGGATTTATATATTGTTCGTAATATTGCACAATGGCTTAAAAAATATATAGGTTATATAAAAAGTGATTTAGTTGCATTAATTGATGAACTTGGTAGAAGGGTATTTGAAGAGATGGACTACATAAATGAAGCAAATAATGCAGAAAAATTTGCACAGTTACATAAAAATAATAAGAACATCATGGTACCAAAAATCTTTAGAAATTCAACAAGTAAGAGAGTCTTAACAATGGAATGGATAGATGGAGTCAAATTAACAAATATCAAAGAAATTAGAGAATTAGGAATAAACCCAAATGAAATGATTGAAATTGGCGTTAACTGTAGTCTTAAACAATTACTTGAACATGGTTTTTTTCATGCTGATCCACATCCTGGTAATCTATTAGCCTTAAAAGATGGAAGGCTGTGTTATTTAGATTTTGGAATGATGAGTGAAGTATCAGATCAATCAAGAACAGGACTTATTCAAGCAGTTGTTCATCTTGTGAACAGGAATTTTGAAAAGCTATCTGAAGACTTCGTATCACTTGGTTTTCTCGATGAAAATGTTGATTTGAAGCCCATAGTTCCTGCTTTTGAAAGTGTCTTTGAAACAGCAGTTAATATGGGTGTAAATACAATGGATTTCAAAAGCGTAACAGATGATATGTCAGGTATAATGTATAAATTCCCTTTTCAATTACCACCTTATTATGCGTTAATTATTAGATCATTAATTACTCTTGAAGGAATTGCATTAAGTGTTGACCCTGAATTTAAAATATTAGGAGCAGCATATCCCTATTTTGCGAGAAGATTAATGGAAGATCCAAATCCAAACTTAAGAAAAAGCCTTAAAGAAATGCTATTTGAAGGAGATATATTTAAATGGAATAGGTTAGAAAATCTACTCAGCAGTGCTTCCTCTCAATCAGAAATAGATATTAATAAACTAATTGATCAAGTATTAGATTTCTTATTTTCAGAAAATGGTGGAATTCTAAGAGATGAGCTAATTGAAACAATTGCACAAAGAATAGATCTAATTAATTTTTATGCTATAAAGAAGTTAAATAATCATTTACCTGTTAGAATAAGATCTAAAAATTTTAAAGATGATATAAATAATAAATCTAACTTCATGAATGATATTGAGCCAATTAAAAAACTAATAACAATTTTAAGAAAAATGCCAGGATTTAATGCTAAGTTAATATTGAATAAAATAAATAGGTTGATTCAAGAACCTTATACAAGAACAATGAGTATCAAGATTGCTCAGAAATTTACAAAAAAGAGTGTCGCAAGAATTATTAAAATAGCAGCAGGAGTTAAACAATAAATGAATTTAAAGAAAACAGTAATTACACTTATATCAAGTATGTTGTTTATAGGTTTACCTTTGAAAGTAAATGCTGCAGAAAGAATTAATCTTTATATAAATATTTTCAGCAGAAGTATTTCAATTCAAGAATTAGAAAGTTTTGCAAAAGATGGAACTTCTCAGGGATTTTTAAAAAAAATTCTTAAAAATCAAGACAAAGAAGTTATCAGAAACTTTTTAAAGAAAGAATATAAAGCTCCCATAGAACTCACTAGCAGATTACTATATAGTCAAATAGGGCAAGTAGTACTTAAAAAAGTTGCCAAAATAATTTATCCAAATAGGATTCCTGAAGAATCGATAAGTGTCCTTGCTTTAAAGGCATCAACTATAAAAACAATATCTGAGAATAATGAAGCAATTAGCTTATTAGGGTTTTTAAAAGCATATCCAAGCAATATTATTGCAATAAATGTAACTGAGCTTTCAAGAATTATTAATAAAGTTGAATCAATGAATGAATTAGTTAAGTTCTTCTCTAATGCACCATTAGAGAAACTAAAGAAACCAGCTAACTAAAAGCTATGATAGCTAAGTTATCTAAGAAATTCAATAGAGCAATAACAACATGACTTATTTCAAACAATGGCCTGGACTAATAAAAGCATATGAAAAATGGCTTCCAATTACTTTAAAAACTCCCATCATTACTCTTCAAGAGGGAGGAACACCTCTTCTAGCACTAAAATATATTAATGAGCTTATAGGTAAAAATGTAAAAGTATATGCAAAATATGATGGTTTAAATCCGACTGGGTCCTTTAAAGATAGAGGCATGACAATGGCAATAAGTAAAGCAAAAGAAGCAGGCTGTAAAGCTGTAATTTGTGCTAGTACAGGAAACACATCTGCTGCTGCTGCTGCTTATGCTAAAAAAGGAGACATGAGGAGTTTTGTTTTAATACCTGATGGATATGTTGCTCAAGGAAAACTTGCACAAGCTCTTGTTTATGGAGCTGAAATCTTAGCAATTAAAGGTAATTTTGATAAAGCTTTAAAGATAGTGCAAGAACTAGCAAATAATCTTCCTGTAACTCTAGTCAATTCGGTCAATCCATATCGTTTAGAAGGACAAAAAACTGCTGCATTTGAAATTGTTGATTCACTTGGAGATGCACCTGATTATCTATGTATTCCGATGGGTAATGCTGGCAATATAAGTGCGTATTGGATGGGTTTTAAAGAATATTTTAATGCTGGCCTAAGCAAGAAACTGCCAAAAATGATGGGATTTCAAGCAGCAGGGTCCGCACCACTAGTTTTAGGTAAAACTATAAGCAATCCAGAAACTATTGCTACAGCAATTAGGATAGGAAATCCTGTAAATAAAGAAAAAGCTTTAACAGTTAAAAAAGAATCAGATGGAAAATTCTCAGGAGTCACAGATAATGAAATTATAAAAGCGTATAAAATACTTGGAAAAGAAGAAGGCATTTTTTGCGAACCTGCAAGTGCTGCATCAATAGCAGGTTTATTAAAAATAAAAGATGAAATACCTAACAATTCAACAATCGTTTGTGTTTTAACAGGGAATGGTCTGAAGGACCCTGATTGTGCAATAAACAATAATGATGCTTTATTTAAATCTGGGATTGAACCCGATATAGAAATCGTGGCTAAAAGTATGGGCTTTTAAGAACAAACTTGAAAACCAATTGTTTTTCTGACTGAGGAAGAAGCAAAAATTATTCATAAAAACTGGGGAAAACAAAAGAAAAAAAGACTTTTAAAAGGTCTGTTTTCAACAAAAAGAAACAATACTCTGAAAAGAGGGTAAAAAATCCACAAAACAAAATGCAAAATCCACATGTTCAATTCCATGAGACTCCTTGAATAAACTCAACTAAAAAGAATTTCCACAGTTTCCCCAAGATCTACTACTACTGTTTTAATTCTTTTATTTTTTATTAGAATTAAATTAGAAGGAAGTGAAATGATTTAAAAAAAATGCTCATGAAGCATTTCTTTTCTATTATTTCATCGTTAACTTGAGCTTATGAAACTTATTTGCTCTCAAACTGAATTAAATACAGCTCTTCAACTTGTTAGCAGAGCTGTTGCGAATAGGCCAACACACCCTGTCCTTGCAAATGTTTTATTAACGGCTGATGCTGGTACAGGTAAATTGAGTCTTACTGGATTTGATTTAAATCTAGGTATTCAAACATCTTTATCAGCCTCAATAGAAAGAAGTGGTGCTATTACTTTGCCTTGTAAGCTTTTTGGTGAAATTGTTTCTAAGTTATCAAGTGAATCTCCTATAAGTTTAACTTTTGATGAAGTTAAAGATCAGGTCAAAATTACAAGTAAAAATGGAAGTTATGAAGTAAGGTCAATGAGTGCAGATGATTTTCCTGAATTACCGATTGTAGAGAACGAGTCATTTTTGAAAATCAATGCAATTTCTTTTGCTAATTCATTAAAATCAACGCTTTTTGCTAGTAGCACAGATGAATCTAAGCAAATTTTAACAGGAGTAAATTTATCTTTTAATGATAATTCAATTAAATCTGCTGCAACTGATGGACATCGCTTAGCAGTTGTTTATCTTAAAGATGTTATTTCTTCTAATAATAACTCTAATAGTAATCACAATATTGAAGTAACTCTTCCTTCTAGATCTTTAAGAGAAGTTGAAAGATTTTTATCATCATGTAATTCAGATACTGAAATAAGTTTTTTTTATGATCAAGGGCAAGTTGTTTTTATATCTTCTGATCAAATAGTTACAACTAGAACTTTAGATGGGACCTATCCTAACTATAATCAACTTATTCCAGATAATTTTCAATATACATTAGAGCTAAATCGTAAAAGTTTTATTTCAGCTTTAGATAGAGTTTCTGTTCTTGCTGAGCAACATAATAATGTATTAAAGATATCAACTAATAAAAAAGAAAATGTTTTAAATATTTCAGCAGAGGCCCAAGATTTAGGAAGTGGTTTTGAATCAATTCCTATTAACTTTGATGCTGATGATATTGAAATAGCTTTTAACTCTAGATATTTACTCGAAGGTTTAAAACTTATTGAAACAGATAATATTCTATTAAAATTTAATGCTCCTACAACACCAGCCATTTTTACACCTATGGATAATGATAAACAATTTGTATATTTAGTTATGCCAGTTCAAATACGTTCTTAAATTGTCTATTCCAAATCATTACTTACTTAGTAAACTATTAGAGCATAATGTTCGTTGTAGGAAGGGTTTTGAGCATGGCAATGGTGTTATTGGATGGATGCATCCTCCTGTTCATCGCCTACTTGGATGGGCTAGTAGACCTTCACAATTAAGTTTGAAAAGAAGTGTATGGAGGTTAGATCAACTAAGTTCGATTACTTATAAAGATGTTCTTGTAAAAGGATTACCTGCAGAATCTGATCAAGCTACAATAAATCGATTCCCAACTTTAATCGAAGCAATATTACTAAATATAAATGGTAATAAATTAGGTTATATTGCAGATCTTATTTTTGAGACTAATACTGGTAATATTTTATATTATTTAGTTTCTAGATCTAATCCAAAATTACCAGGTACAAGTCGTTGGAAATTTGATTTAAAAAAAATAATTGATCAACAGCCAGGTTGTGTTTCAGCTAATATAATGTCTTTTGATGAACTACCAATAATAAAAAGTAGCATTAGACAAGATATTTTAAAACAGAGTAAAAAGCTGAAACAAAATTTTTTAGAAATTTCTAATATAGCTAATGATAAGTTTGAAGGTTGGTTAGATGAAAAACCTTTAGAAAATTCTTTTAGAAATTATAAGGATCGCTTTATTGATAATCTTCAATTAAAAGATGATTCTAATTTAAAAAATAATTCTTTTTCTGACTATAATAATAGTAATCTATATAATAATAATGAAGAGGATCCTTGGATTTAAATATGGAATTTAAAGATTTTAATATTTTAATTAACTCTAATTCTTATTCTGTCGAATATGATGTTTTATCTGCTTTGTCCAAGGAGGGTTTAACTCAAGATGATTATATAGAAATTTGTGATCGATTAAAAAGAGCCCCTAATAGAACAGAGTTAGGTATGTTTGGTGTTATGTGGTCTGAACATTGTTGTTATAGAAACTCAAAACCCTTACTTTCTGCTTTTCCAACGACTGGAAAAAATATTCTTGTAGGTCCTGGAGAAAATGCTGGTGTAGTTGATTTAGGAGAAGGCCAAAGACTTGCTTTTAAAATCGAAAGTCATAATCACCCTTCTGCTATAGAACCATTTCAAGGAGCAGCTACAGGTGTAGGAGGAATATTGAGAGATATTTTTACAATGGGTGCAAGACCTATTTGTTTGCTCAATTCATTAAGGTTTGGTCCCCTTGATAATTATAAAAATATTGGTTTACTTCAAGGTGTTGTTTCAGGCATAGCTCATTATGGCAACTGTGTAGGGGTCCCAACTGTAGGAGGAGAGATCGCTTTTGATCCAAGTTATTCCGGCAATCCTTTAGTTAATGCAATGGCTCTAGGTTTAATGGAAACTGATGAAATTGTTTGTTCTGGTGCAGATGGCATTGATTTTCCAGTTGTTTATGTAGGAAGTACAACTGGAAGAGATGGTATGGGTGGTGCAAGTTTTGCAAGTGCAGAACTTACTAATGCATCACTTGATGATAGGCCTGCTGTTCAAGTAGGTGATCCTTTTTTAGAAAAGGGTCTTATTGAAGGATGCTTAGAAGCTTTTAAATCAGGCTATGTAATTGCTGCTCAAGATATGGGTGCTGCAGGCCTGACTTGCAGTTGTTCTGAAATGGCTGCTAAAGGAGGAGTTGGAATTGAATTGAATCTTGATTTAGTACCTGCTAGAGAAGAAAATATGACTGCCTATGAATTCTTACTTTCTGAATCACAAGAGAGAATGCTTTTTGTGGTTAAACCTGGTTATGAAGATCAAGTAATGAATATTTTTAAAAAATGGGGTTTATGCGCTTCTGTGGTTGGAAAAGTTTTAAAAGATAATATTGTTCGTGTTATTCATAAAAGTAATGTTGTTGTTAATTTACCTGCTGATGCATTAGCAGAAAATACACCAATTAATGATCATTCTTTAATAAAAGAAATACCTAAAGAAATCAAAATTCATTGGAAATGGGATGAATCTAAATTACCTATGTACACTTATCAAGGTATATTAACTAGTTCAAATCAGATTCACTTTAGCTGGAATCAAATACTTTTGAAATTATTAGATGATCCTACAATAGCCTCTAAAAAATGGATTTATAATCAATATGATTATCAGGTGCAAAATAATACACTTATACCTCCAGGAGTTGCAGATGCAGCTGTGATTAGATTAAGAGGTTTAGGAATTGATGACTCCAATTCCAAACGAGGTGTAGCGGTTGTTGTGGATTGCTTGAACCGATGGGTTGCTTTAGATCCTGAAAGAGGAGCAATAGCTTCTGTTGCCGAAGCGGCTAGAAACCTTAGTTGTGTGGGTGCTGTACCATTAGCAGTTACCAACAATCTTAACTTTTCTTCTCCCGAAGAAGATTTAGGCTATTGGCAATTAGCAATGTCATGTAAAGGAATATCTGAGGCTTGCTTGTCTTTGGGCACTCCTGTAACTGGTGGAAATGTATCCTTATATAATGAGACAAATTTATCTCAAGGATCCAAACAGCCAATTCAACCAACGCCTGTTATTGGAATGGTAGGTTTAATAGAAGATATTGATTGCATAGTTAGACAAGGTTGGAGAATTTCTGGGGATCATATTTATTTGCTTGGTGTTTCATTATTGGAAGATAATGAACAAGTTTCTTTATCAGCATCATCATATTTATCTAATATTTTTAGTCTGAACACTGGGAGACCTCCTATCTTAGATCTAGATCTAGAAAAATCAGTTCAATCTCTATTGAATGATTTGATTAAAAATAATTTAATTAACTCTGCTCATGATGTTAGTGATGGTGGTGTACTAACTTCTCTTGCTGAGTCTTGTATTAGTTCAGGGTTGGGAGTTACTTGTCACTTTCCAGATTGCGATAATCGCTTAGATAAGCTTTTATTTGGGGAAGGAGGATCCAGAGTCTTAATCAGTGTTTCTTCAGATAAAATCGAAGGTTTTATGAATAGTGTAAAAAGAATAAATAAAAACGCTCAGGAACCAGTCCCTATTAATTTTCTTGGAAAAGTAAATGACTCAGAAATATTGGAAATAAATATAGATGAGCATAAAATTATTAATTTATCTATTAGTCAAATAACTAGTACTTTCGAACAAGCTATTCCTAATAGAATAGAATCTAGTAAATTATAAAATGGTTTATACTAAATTAATAATCTTCTCTTTCTATTAGGACTTATTTTATGTGTGGAATAGTTGGCATAGTTTCAAATGAACAGGTTAATCAGCAAATTTATGACAGTTTGCTTTTACTTCAGCATAGAGGGCAAGATTCAACTGGTATAGCAACTATGCAAGGTAATGTCTTTCACATGCATAAATCAAAAGGTCAGGTAAAAGAAGCATATAGAACAAGAGATATGAGAGCTCTTAAAGGAAATATTGGTTTAGGACATGTTCGTTATGCAACATCTGGAGCTGCACATCGAGAAGATGAAGTTCAACCTTTTTATGTCAATGCTCCTTATGGAATTATTCTTGTACATAATGGAAATTTAACTAATACTAGAGAATTAGAAAAAGAACTATTTAGTATTGATCGACGACATACAAACTCTTCTAGCGATACAGAAATGCTTTTGAATGTTTTAGCTACTGAAATACAATCTCATATTCATGGTAATTCTTTATCACCAGAAGATATGTTTGCTGCTGTTACATCATTGCACTCAAGAGTGGATGGATCATATGCAGCTCTTGCTTTAATTTCTGGTTTTGGTTTATTAGCTTTTAGAGATCCTTATGGAATTCGACCATTGATTTTAGGTCATAGAGTTTTAAATAATGGTAAAAAAGAATGGGTTTTAGCTAGTGAATCTCTAGTTGTAGAGAACAATGATTTTGAAGTATATAGAGATGTTTTACCAGGAGAAGCTATTTTTATTTCAAATGAGGGTGAGATTTTTTCTAAGCAATGTTCTTCTAATAGTGATTTGTTTCCGTGTTCTTTCGAATATGTATATCTAGCTAGACCTGACTCTGTAATGAATGGAATTTCTGTTTATGAAGCTAGGCTTAAAATGGGTGATTATCTTGCAAATACAATTAAAAATCAGATTTCTTCTGGTGATGTTGATGTAGTAATGCCTATACCTGACTCTTCTCGTCCATCAGCGATGCAAGTGGCTCGTGGATTAGGTGTTGAATATAGGGAAGGATTTTTTAAAAATCGTTATATTGGAAGAACTTTTATTATGCCTGGCCAAGCTCAAAGAAAAAAATCAGTCCGTCAAAAATTAAATGCAATGAGTAGTGAGTTTAAAAATAAAAATGTTTTGATTGTAGATGATTCAATAGTTCGAGGTACGACCTCAAAAGAAATTGTTCAAATGGCTAAATTAGCAGGAGCAAATAAAGTTTACTTTACCTCTGCAGCTCCTCCAATAAGGTTTCCCCATGTTTATGGTATTAATATGCCTTCCAAAAAAGAATTAATTGCTTATGATAAAAGTATTAATGAAGTAGAAAAGATTTTAACTGTAGACAAATTAGTGTATCAAGAAATAAATGATTTAGAAAAAGCTATTTTAAATGACTCTAATATTAATGATTTAGATATGTCTTGCTTTAATGGTCATTATATCACTGGAAATATTACTAATGAATACTTAGATTGGGTTGAATCTAATTATTTTTCATAGATATTAGTAATTATTTTCTTCAACTAACGGGGTAATTTGTTCTATAAACTCATTTTCACGCAAGTTAAATGCTTGTATCT
The DNA here is from genome assembly GCA_003278425.1 of Prochlorococcus sp. AG-363-B11. Taxonomy (GTDB): domain Bacteria; phylum Cyanobacteriota; class Cyanobacteriia; order PCC-6307; family Cyanobiaceae; genus Prochlorococcus_E. Next base: position 12,619 of record QCFE01000011.1, read on the forward strand.
GCTCTTCATTTTCCTTGATATTATCTATTTGAGTGGGACTTACTCTACCATTTTTTCCTAAATTTGTTGTTATTCCGACTAATTGAGTGCTCTTATAAACTTGTATTACTTTATCTTCCTTATGTTTAGATACAGTAAGATTAATTCCAATCAAACCTAGGCTTCCTTTGGAACATAATCTTATATTTTTAAGAGATTGCTTTATCAATGTTCCTTTTTTAGATATTAAAACTATGCCTTTACTTTCATTTTCATTCTCATTGAATGATATTCCACCAACAATATTCTCTCCTGGAAATAATCTTAAAACTATTGATCCTTGAGCAAGTTTACTCATTACAGGAATTTGACTATCTATTAATTTTATTTTCACTATTCTGCCAATATCACTCACAATTAATAAATATCCATTCACTGGACAAAGCATTGCTGATTTAAGCGTTGTTCCTTCTTTAAGTTTTAAAAGTGATGTTGACCTTCCTGAAATATCTATTATTTCATTCAACTTAATTTGTTTAAACCTACCATCACTGCTTAATAATCCAAGGTTTATACCTTTTTCTTCTGATATAGGCAATAAATTAGTAACCACTTCTCCTTCCAATCCAGATGGTAAAAACCTATCTAATGAACCAGGTTGATTGCCTGCAAATTCCCATTTTACTAATCCAACTTTTCCGTTACTAGTTATTGCTAAAACTTTAGGTTGCTTTACTATTGGCCAAATTAATCTTGCAGGGCTTGGATTATCGCCTAATAAACAACTTTGAGATAAATTTAACTTAGTAAGTATTTGTTGCCTTAATACTTTAACTTGGGTGTCATTTTGAATTAACAAGTAACTATCTCTTGGCAAACTTTCATATGCTTTTTTTCTTTGTAACTCTGCATTAGGCCTTAGATTAGCATTTCTTTCAGCAACTAAATTATCACCACCTTCAATTAATTTTGTTTTTCTAGCGTTCCCGTATTTCTTTTTTATAGCTTTAAATTCGTTAATCATCATTACCATTAATTCATTTCTATTGTTTAATAGCTGGTTTAGATTTTTCTTTTTATCTATTAATTCATCAGATTCTTTATATAATGCTTGTGTTTCTAAATTAGTAAGTTTTCTTAGAGGCATTCCTAGTATTCCTTCTGCTTGATTTTCATTTAGCTTTAATGTTTCCATTATTTTTATCTTGGCTTCTCCAGAATCTTTTGCATTTTCTAGAAGTGATATTACCTGTTTGAGATTTTTTAATGCTTTAATTAAGCCTTCAACTATTTCTAATCGGCTTAAGGCTTTTTCTAGCTTATTCCTAGTTCTTCTGATAATTGTTAACTCTCTATATTCTAAGAAAACATTTAATAATTCTTTTAATGATAGTTGCTTTGGTTGTCCATCTACTAATGCTAATAAAGTAGCACTAAAATTATTTTGCAAGTTAGTTTTTTGGTATAAAAGATTTTTTATTTTTTCACTATCTACATCTCTTCTTAACTCAATAACTATTCTCATTCCATTACGATCACTTTCATCTCTTATATCTGAAATGCCTTCTATTTTTGAATTATTTACTAGATCTGCAAGCTTCTCTATCCAGCTTGCTTTGTTAACTTGATAAGGTAGTTCAGTTATGATAACTCCCTTTTTTTTATGTTTTCCTTTCCCAGGATTAATTTCTTCTATATGAGTTACTCCCCTCATAGGAATACTGCCTTTTCCTTTCAAATAAGTGTCTTTAATTCCGTTACTTAATAGAATTTCTCCTCCTGTTGGAAAGTCTGGTCCCGGTATAATATTAATTAATTTATCTTCAGATAACTCTGGTTTCTTAATTAAGGCTATTAAACCATTGATAATTTCATTTAAGTTATGAGGAGGAATACTAGTTGCCATGCCAACGGCTATTCCTGAGCATCCATTTAGAATTAGAAATGGTAATTGTGCAGGCAGAACATCTGGTTCTTGCTGAGATCCATCAAAATTTGGCGTAAAATCAACTGTATTCCCATCAATTTCACTAAGTAGTGCTTCATGTGAAATAGGTGCTAATCGAGTTTCGGTATATCTCATTGCAGCAGGTGGATCGTCATCTATTGAGCCAAAATTTCCATGTCCATCAAGTACTGGATATCTGCTTGAAAAGCTTTGAACTAGTCTTACTAAAGCATCATATACAGCTTGATCTCCATGAGGATGGTATTTCCCTAGGACATCTCCCACTACTCGGGCACATTTTCTATAAGGTCTATCAGGCGTTAAACCGAGTTCATGCATTGCATATAAAATCCGCCTTTGAACAGGCTTTAGTCCATCTCTAGCATCAGGCAAAGCTCTTCCTACGATTACGCTCATTGCGTATTCGAGGTAAGAACGCTGCATTTCTTGATGCAGTGAAATAGGTTGAAGGCGTTCTTTACCCATTCAAATTAGGTGCGCTTAAAATCCCAAGATGCTTCACAGTACAAACTATATTTAGTTTTTACCAGTTTTATTGATCTTCTTCATTTGTAAAGTTTGAATTTGCAGAAGCTGTATTTAGTACAGATTTTAATTTTGGATTTTTGAAAAGCTCTGCACCTGCATTTTGAAGCTTTTCTCCCCATAATTGTTCTTCTTGAAATTGTTGGAAAAAGTAATTTGGATTTTGTCCGAGTGCTTCCTTTGCTAAGTCAATTGCTTCTTTGTCATTTTGATCAAGAGTATATAGAGCGATTGCTAACGCGAGCTTTGGTTCTGGATCTGATTCAATAAGCAGTACTTTTCTCCATATATTGATTGCTTTTTCTTTAAAGCCTAATTCATAATAAACCAAGGCTTGATTATTGATAGCTTGCCAAAACTTTGGGTTAATTTCTGTTGCTTTTTTAAATGCTTCTAGAGAGCTTGAATAATTTTTTTGCATTAATTTTGCATTACCTAGGAGGAAATATGAGTTACTATTATTTTTATCAAGATTTATATTTGTTTTTATAGATTGAATGGCTGATTCAATATCCCCTATTTGCATTTCTATTGATGCTTTTGTAAGCCAAATAAGAGCAATAGAAGAATCAATTTTTTGTGCATTTTCAATAGATATAAGAGCATCTTTTAAAAGCTTGCTATATAATTGAGCTCTAGAAAGAATAATCCATAATTCTGGTTCATCTGGATTTAAACTTATAGCAAGTTTTGCAAGATTTATTGCTTCTTTGGTTTGACCATACTGAATATACTTAGATGCAGTAAGACCAATGCCAATACTTGTATTGATTAATACTTTTTTGTTTGGTTCATAAGTATATGGTACAAATGAATATGAGGGGCTTGTAGGAGAAAATAAATTTATGTTTAATATGGCACAAACTAAGAAGTAAAAACTATTTTTAATAGATTTATTTTTCATTGCTTTTTTTTCTTAAAAGTTCCTAATTTATTGTTTTTTAAAATATAATTCACATTTCTTTTCCACATCCATGGCTTAATTCTTCTTAATGATGAACCTTGTAATAATTGTTTCCAATCTATTTCATTACTTTCTATTGCTTTTTTAATTGTTAAATTAAAAATCCAATCCTTAGCTTGTGTATCTGGATCATAGCTAATTGGTATTTCTTTTTGATTCCATGGGCATTCTTCTTGACATATATCACATCCTGCAACCCAGTTACCCATTGCTTTTTGGATTTCTATGGGGATTTCCTTCGCTCTATTTTCTATATTATGATAAGCAATACATTTACGAGCGTTAACTACAAAAGGTTCAGTAATTGCTTGAGTAGGGCAAGAATCTATGCATTTCTGACATTTTCCGCATAAGGCAATTGCGGGCTTATCTGGTATTAATTTCTCTGTTGAGATCAAATTTCCAAGTACCATCCAGGATCCTCTTTTTGAATTAATTAAGTTACTATTTTTTCCAATCCAACCCAACCCAGCTTCTTCAGCCCATGCTTTTTCGAGTAAGGGCTTTGAATCTACGCAAACCTTCCACTGTGATTGGGGTCTTTGTTCAGTTAACCAATGACCAATTTCTTTTAATCGTTTTTCTAGTACCTTGTGGTAATCATTACCCCATGCATATCTACCAATTAAAAGATTGTTTAACTTTTTTTTTGGTGGGAGAGTGAAATAGTTTAGACCTACTACTAAAACACTTTGCGCCCCTTTTAGAAGCCGATCTATTTCAAATCTTGCTGGCGCTTTCATCCATCCCATATCAGCATGATGTCCTGCATTTAGCCATCGTTCTAAAGACTCAGTTCGCATTCTGATCCGATTACTTCCTGCAATTGCTGCAATTCCTACAGGGTTAAACCCTTTGCTTTTGGCTTTTTCTTTCAGTTCATGGGTTAAAAATTCTTGAGTTTGTTCCATAATTGATCGAGCCTATAAAATTTTTTAGGCACGCATTTCTACTATTTCCATTAACAAACCTGATTATCCTATTAAATTGTGTAGTTTAGTTTAATAACATAATTAAAAGGTATTTGATTCTTCTTGATCCAGTCTTCCCCTAGACAAGATCTTTCTTTACCCTCGAGGCTTCAGCAAGATCTTAAAAATGACCTGATAGCAGGTCTGCTGGTGGTTATTCCACTAGCTACAACCATTTGGCTTTCGACCATTGTTAGTCGGTTTGTACTTGCTTTTTTAACCTCTATTCCAAAGCAATTAAACCCATTCATAACACTTAACCCTCTTCTTCAAGATCTTATTAATCTTGCTCTTGGTTTAACCGTGCCGTTATTAGGGATTCTTTTAATTGGTTTGATGGCTAGAAATTTTGTTGGGAGATGGCTACTGGAGTTTGGCGAGGGCACTTTGTCACGGATACCTTTTGCAGGATCTGTTTATAAAACATTAAAACAGCTTTTAGAGACTTTTCTGGGTGATAATTCAACGCGTTTTCGTAGGGTCGTGTTAGTTGAATATCCTAGAGAGGGATTGTTTAGTGTTGGGTTTGTTACTGGTTTAGTAGGGCCATCTCTTCAACCAGAACTAGACCAGCCACTTTTAAGTGTTTTTATTCCAACTGCTCCAAACCCAACAACTGGATGGTATACACTTGTGCCAGAATCCTCAGTTAAAGATTTAAATATTTCTGTTGAAGATGCATTTAGAACAATCATATCTGCGGGTATTGTAAATCCAGATGAACGAACTACATCTACGAATGCAAGCTTTTCTAGTTTGTTGCAGCAATTTAGAGCACGTTCATCGCAGTCTTCGCTAACTAATAAAAGTTAATATATAAAAAGTACTTATTAATGGAATCTAGGTCTTTTTCAAGAGAAGTTGCCCTTTTAGTTTTAGGTCAAATTTCAGAGGAAAAATTAAATAATTTTGATATTGTCTCTCTAGACCAGATGCTTACTATGGGTTTAGACACTCTTTTTAACTATTGGAGAGAACAATTGGATGATTGTGCACTTCAGATTTCATTAGCTCAAGAAGAATTGCTTCGAAATGATTGTGCAGATTTAGATAAAAACGCAATTCTTCATTCACGGGAACTATTAGTTAATTGTTTGAAAAAATCTGAGAATATTGTTAACATTTTGTCTGACACTATAGAACTTGCAAGTTTATTAACTTTAAGAGATCAAGAAAATATTCGCATCGAGGCATTGCATCGAGTGAACTTAGTAATTGATAAATTTAGTATTATTAATGCTTCTTTGGATGATGTTATGGAAGGGTGGAGGTTAAAGAGATTACCTAGAATTGATCAAGATATTTTAAGATTAGCTTATGTAGATATATATAATCTTAAAACACCTATTCCAGTTACATGTAATGAGGCTGTTAATCTTGCAAATCGCTATAGCGATGAGCAAGGCCGTAAAATGATTAACGGAATTCTAAGACGATTGCAAAATAAATCTTCTTAGAAATTTTACTTTTAAACAGCAAATAATCTTTTTATTTTTTGTAACTTCTATGACTAACCAAACAGATGATCAAAGTAGCCAAAATCCTTCACTAGATAATGATGAAAATCTAGATTGGGCTAAACAAGCTTATGAAAAATTAAAACGACAACAAGAAGAGCAAAAACTTGAACAACAAATTTTAATTGAAAAGACACTTCCCAAAAAATCTACAGAAATAATATCTTCAGAAAATAATCAAATCAATTCATTAGAAGAAACAAGTTCTTTTTCTGATGATGTTCCTGTAACAAATACTTCTTCTTTAGAAAACTTGTCTAATGAGTTTATAGAAGAACCTATCTTAGGTGACTTTGATGATACCTTTACTTGGTCTGCAAAGATTTTAGAGGCTCAAGGAAAGAAATTAGATAATATTTCCTTAGATGAAATTAATTGGCTTTCACGACTTCAAAAAGGCTTAGAGAAGACTCGGAAGGGATTTGTTACTGATTTATTGGAAAAATTTGGTGATGATCCTCTGACTCCTGAGACTGTAGATGATTTAGAAACATTGCTTCTTAGATCTGATGCTGGTGTTAATGCAACTGATCAAATAATTAATGCGTTGCGAACGCGACTCAATGAAGAAGTTCTCGACTCAAAAGAAGGATTGCGATTTCTCAAAGAACAACTTTGTCAAATTGTAGATAAGCCTATTGAAAATAGTGAGTTAAATGAATTAGCACCTAAGCGCAATAGGTTGAATATATGGCTATTAGTTGGTGTTAATGGTGTTGGGAAAACTACTACCTTAGGAAAGTTAGCCAATTTAGCTTTGAAGAGTGGCTTTTCAACATTAATTGCTGCTGCTGATACTTTTCGTGCAGCAGCAGTTGAACAAGTAAAGGTATGGGGTGATCGGAGTGGGGTTCCTGTTATATCAAATAATACTCCAAATGCTGATCCTGCTTCGATCGTATTTGACGCTATAGGAGCTGCTAAGTCTAAAAATGTTGAATTATTATTAGTAGATACTGCTGGAAGGCTTCAAAATAAAAATAATTTGATGGAAGAACTATCAAAAGTTCGAAAAATTATTGATCGGTTAGCACCAGAAGCAAATGTTGAGTCTTTATTAGTACTTGATGCTACTCAAGGGCAAAATGGATTGAGTCAAGCGATGGCATTTTCAAAGTCGGCTGAGCTTACAGGTGTTGTGATTACTAAGCTTGATGGTTCTTCTAGGGGGGGGGGGGCTTTTGCTGTTGCTTCTCAAACAAACCTCCCTATTCGTTTTATAGGCGCTGGTGAAGGAATTCGAGATTTAAGACCTTTTAATAGTTTTGAATTTGTTGAAGCTCTTTTGGCAAATAAATGATTTGCGAAGACACTTGCTATAAATTTTGCTAGGTTTTGAGCTCTGCAGAAATAATGCAGTGAATAGTAACTCTTCAAGTTTTAACCATCAAAATTTTCTTAAAGATGAACTTCCATCATCTTTGCCAGCTCCCTATGAATCATTAAGAGATTTATTAGATAGTCTTTCAAAGGAGAAAAGGCTCACTCAAGATTTAATTGCTTCATTAGCTTTTAGTTTAAGGAGCTATACCAATTTAGATAGATTTCTAGAGCTCATACCAGTTTTAGCTTCGCGACTGGTAGGTGTTGATGGATCTCTTTTGGTACCTTTTCATGTAGATGGTCGTATCTCTAGAGACCAGCTTCAAGTACTCCCTAGAGAGAGTGCAGATAATTTAATACGTCAATTATCTAATTTTCAGGAAGGCAATTGCATAGGTTTTTCTAGTAATAAGGTTCATTTGAATGCTCTAGATAAATTGATTAATCGTTATTTTCCACATGCTTCAATGTTTTCTACTTCTGTTTTTTCTCGTGGTAAACATCTAGGCCGATTATATGTTTTTGACTTAAAAGGGTCTTTTGCATTTAGTCATGTTCATCATAGAGAACTGCAGTTGATTGCCGATCTGACTGGTGTTGCAATTGAAAACTATTTATTACTCCAAGACAGTAGATATCATGAAAGTGTTGATCGTCAAGTAGATATTGGAGCTGAAATTCAATCTCAATTACTGCCTGATCATTTTCCAATTATTGAAGGCATAGAGCTTGCTGCTTGTTGTAGACCTGCATTCAAAGTTGGAGGAGATTATTATGATTTTATTCCTATGAGGCCAGAGTTAACTGGTAAAAGTAAACAGTGTGGTCGATGGGCATTTGTTATTGGTGATGTTATGGGTAAAGGAATCCCTGCAGGTTTACTAATGACAATGCTTCGAGGAATGTTAAGAGCAGAAGTTTTAAGCGGTTTGCCTCCTGATCGCATTTTGCATGATCTAAATCAACTGGCCCTTGAGGATTTAGATCACTCTCATCGATTTGTAACTCTTTTTTACTCTGATTATGATCCAATTCAGAGAAGACTTCGCTTTTCTAATGCTGCTCATAACCCTCCTTTACTTTGGAGAGAAGAAGATAAAAAAATTTCTCGTTTAGACTCCCTTGGTTCATTGATAGGTTTGCAATCCAATGCTGAATATGTATGTGAAGAAGTAATTCTTCATCCTGGAGATGTTCTTCTGTATTACACAGATGGAGTAACAGAAGCTCCTGGCATGGTTGGAGAGCGTTTTAATGAACAACGCTTAATTTCTTTGTTAGATGAATCTGCCAGGCAATTTGTTAAAGCAAGAGATATTTTGGAAAATCTTTTTAAGCGATTAGATAAATTCGTTGGAGATAATCACAATTTAGAGGATGATGCTTCATTAGTAGTTTTAAAGGTACATTCAAAAGTCAAGCTTCCATATTTAAATGATTCAAAGGACTGACAAGATCAGTTCCAACTGCTTAATTAGAAAAAGTTTTGGTTTTGTGATTTGGCGAAAATTTGGAGCGAAAGATTTGAAGAAGGTTTAAATCCTTTCATAGAAAGATTTAATGCTTCTATTTCATTTGACCTTCTTTTATTAGAGGAAGATCTTGATGGTTCTATTGCGCATGTGCAAATGCTTGGGAAAACAGGAATTATTACTTCTCAAGAGGCACATCAAATTGAGATTGGATTGGAAACTATTCGTTCAGAAGCTTCTAAAGGTATTTTTAAACCTGATTTTCTTGATGAGGATGTTCATACTGCTGTTGAAAGACGTTTGACAACTCTTTTAGGGCCTCTTGGTAAGAAATTACATACTGCTAGAAGTCGAAACGATCAAGTTGGTACTGATTTAAGATTATGGCTTCGTCGTCGTATTGATGATTTAGATATTGAATTAGAGCAATTACAGTTGGCTTTGCTTAAGAAAGCGGAAAATAATTTATTTACTTTAATTCCTGGATATACACATCTACAAAGAGCACAACCTTTATCTCTGGCTCATCATTTACTTGCATATATTGAGATGCTTGATAGGGATAGAAGTCGTTTATCTGATGTAAGAAAAAGGGTTGACATCTGCCCTTTGGGGGCAGCTGCTTTAGCAGGGACATCTTTGCCAATTGATAGGAGAATTACTGCAAAATCATTGGGTTTTTCTAATATTTATTCTAATAGTTTAGATGCTGTCAGTGATAGGGATTTTGCTGTTGAATTTACTGCAGCGGCTTCACTTATTATGGTTCACTTAAGTCGCTTTGCAGATGAAATTATTTTGTGGGCTTCAGAGGAATTTTCTTTTGTAACTTTAACCGATAGATGTTCAACTGGTAGTAGCTTAATGCCACAAAAAAAGAATCCTGATGTGCCAGAGTTGGTTAGAGGTAAATCAGGAAGAGTTTTTGGACATTTGCAAGGTTTGTTAACTATGATTAAAGGACTGCCTATGGCATATAATAAGGATTTTCAAGAAGATAAAGAAGCTATTTTTGATACTGTAAAAACAACATCAGATTGCTTAAAAGCAATGTCAATTCTTATAGAAGAAGGTTTAGAATTTTCTATTAAAAGTCTTTCAGAAGCTGTGGAGTCAGATTTTGCTAATGCTACCGATGTTGCAGATTACTTGGTTTCAAAAAATATTCCTTTTCGTGAGGCATATCAAATTGTTGGACGCATAGTGCGAGTATGCCTGGACAAGAAGATTTTGCTCAAAGATTTAACCTTAAATCAATGGAAAGACATACATTCTGTTTTTGAACAGGACATTTATGAAAAACTAATTCCATCAAATATTGTTGCTGCGCGAATTAGTGAAGGTGGTACAGGTTTTAAACGCGTTCAAGAAGAGTTAAAAAAGTGGAGAAATCAGCTTATTTCACCAAATCAATAATCATTTTCCTTTTATAGTCTATTTGGTATTAAAATCGGTAAGTTAATGGTTTAAAAAAAACCATTAATTTTCTGGCTTCTAGCCTTTTAGGTACATTTTATTTTCAGTCCAATTTTCAAGTGAGTATTTTTGTTGGCAACTTGCCCTTCCGCGCTGAGCAGGAAGATGTTATTCAATTGTTTGCTCCTTATGGAGAGGTTGCAAACTGTTCTTTACCTCTAGAACGCGACACAGGTCGTAAAAGAGGTTTTGCATTTATTGAAATGGCTGATGAGGCAGCAGAAGCTGCGGCTATTGAAGCTCTTCAAGGTGCTGAATTGATGGGCCGTCCTTTGAGAATTAATAAGGCCGAGCCTCGTGGCGGTGGCGGTGGTCGTGGCGGCTACGGCGGCGGTGGTCAAGGCGGCTACGGCGGTGGTGGTCAAGGCGGCTACGGCGGCGGCGGTCAAGGCGGGCAAGATTCTGAGCAGCGAGCTTCAGGCGCTCAAGGCTGGGAAGATCGCAGTTATGGCTCTTCTTCTGATACTTCAGAGAGAGACGATACACGTAGTAAACGTAGAAGGGGTGGTGCTTCTGAGGCAGATCAAGATGCTGATTATGGGGGAGCGGAAGGCTAACCTTTCATTTTTAGAGCCCGACATCTTCAAGTTGTCGGGCAGCCTTTTCTAAAATTTGTAAGTCTGCATTTGATTGTTGCCCTTTACGGCTCAGTTCATTTCTCCATTTACGAGCACCTTTTACACCATGGACTAGATTCAGTGTGTGTTTACAGATGTCCCATAAACGTCCATTTTGTCTAAGGTGATTTTCAGCATATGGAATAATTCCTTTGATTACTGTTGATGCAGTAATTTTTTTTTCTTGATCTCCAAAAAAAATTTCATCTATTTGTTTCCAAAGTAAGGGATTTGAATAAATTGCTCTACCTACCATTACCCCATCAAATGTTTTTAGAGCATTAGTACAATCATCAGGTGTTTTCAACCCTCCATTTAATTCAATTTTTAGTTTTGGACGATGCTTTTTGATTTTGGCAACTGTTTCATATTGAAGAGGGGGAATTGAACGATTTTGTTTTGGATTTAAACCTTGAAGCAATGCTTTTCGTGCATGAATTGAAAAACGATCTACTCCTGCAGCATCCATACGGTCAATAAATTGGAGGAGAAATTCTTCTCCTTCATGATTATCAATACCTATTCTGTGTTTGATTGTGATAGGAATACTAGTGATTGATTTCATTGCTTCTATGCATTTTGCAACTTGATCGGGGTATGCCATTAGACAAGCACCAAAGTTTCCTGATTGAACTCTGGGGCTTGGACAACCAAGGTTTAAATTTATTTCGTCATATCCCCAGCTTTCTGCAATTGCAGCTGCTTCAGAAAGAATTTCAGGATCATCGCCTCCTAATTGGAGGGCAATTGGGTGTTCTACTTTATTAAAATCTAATAGTTTGGATTTTTTACTGTATTGCAACGCTTTGGCAACAATCATTTCTGTATAAAGAAGTGATTGCTTGGTAATCTGTCTCATTAGCACCCTGAAGTGCCTATCGGTACAGTCGAGCATAGGCGCAACACTGAATTGGTAGGCTTCTTTGAGGAGTGGTTTTTTTCCTTCAGCAGTTTTCATTTGTCTATATTTAGCATTACCTATAAAGCTCGAATTTTCTTTATCCTATGAATAGGAACTTTTCATTGTCTAGCCGAAGGACTTTTTTGATGGGAATTTTGTCAGTTATTTTTGGAGCTTTTTTGCGACCTCAAAAAGTATATGCCGCTTCTAATTCAGAGAAAACATTTTCTTCATTATCAAAAGAAGAGTGGAGAAATCGCTTGTCTCCTGATGCTTTTCATGTTTTGAGAGAAGAAGGAACTGAAAGACCCTTTACTAGTCCTTTGAATGATGAAAAAAGGGAAGGAATTTTTCTATGTGCAGGCTGTGAGTTACCTTTGTTCCATTCATCTAAAAAATTTGATAGTGGTACTGGATGGCCTAGCTTTTGGGAACCTCTAGCAAATGCGATAGAGACAAAAAAGGATTTTAAATTAATTGTTCCTCGCACTGAATATCATTGTAGGCAGTGTGGAGGTCATCAAGGCCATGTCTTTAATGATGGGCCTCGTCCTACTGGTAAAAGGTATTGCAACAATGGAGTTGCTTTAGTATTTCAACCATCCACTTGATTTTTCTGGTTGGTGCGGGCTTCCGCAGCTTGTTAGATCTTTACTCTTTCCTTCAAGATAAATAACTACAGTTTTAATATGTCCATATGACTGAAGATGCGCCAACTTCAAAGAATGAAGATTTAGAATTAGAATCAACTGGTATGGATTCTGAGCAAATCGAAGATTCCTCCAATGAAGAAAAGACTAATGAGAATGTAGTGGATAAGGAGATTTCAAATACTGATTCTGATATTCCAGTTATTAAGCAGCCTTTGGATAATGAGGCGCGACTTGAGCAATTAGAGAGAGAGCATGAAACGTTAAAAAGTCAATATATGCGAATTGCTGCAGATTTTGATAATTTTAGAAAACGCCAAAGCCGTGATCAAGATGATTTAAAACTTCAGCTTACATGCAATACCCTTAGTGAGATTTTACCTGTTGTAGATAATTTTGAGCGAGCTAGACAACAATTGAATCCTGAAGGGGATGAAGCTATTGCTTTGCATAGGAATTATCAGAATCTTTATAAACAATTGGTTGATGTATTAAAGAAACTGGGTGTTGCTCCTATGCGTGTTGAAGGGCAATCTTTTGACCCTACTTTGCATGAGGCATTACTTCGCGAACCTAGTGAAACTGTTCTAGAGGACATAATTATTGAAGAATTAGTCCGTGGTTATCATTTAAACGGAAGAGTTTTGCGTCATGCACAAGTGAAAGTTTCTATGGGTCCAGGACCACAAAGGGATTCAGAAGAAAAATCAATTAATGAACCTACTGCTACTGATCAGGTAGATGATTCAGAATCATCAGAGCAGGTAGGTTGATTTTATGACTTCACCTTTTCTTCAACTTATAATAAATAGCTGATGGCAGATTTTTACGACCAGTTAGGAGTTAGTAGAGATGCTGATGCTGACTCTTTGAAACGTGCATATCGACGGTTAGCTCGTCAGTATCATCCAGACATTAATAAAGAAGCTGGCGCGGAAGAGCGCTTTAAAGAAATTGGCCGTGCATATGAAGTTTTAGGAGATCCAGAGAAGAGAGCAAGGTATGACCAATTTGGTGAGGCTGGATTAGGAGGCTCAGCTGGTATGCCAGATATGGGAGACATGGGTGGATTTGCAGATATTTTTGAAACTTTTTTTGGAGGAGCTGCAGGCCCAGGATCTAGAAAACAGCGTAGAGGTCCTCAACAAGGAGATGACCTTCGTTATGATTTGACTATTGATTTTAATCAAGCTGTTTTTGGAGAAGAGAAGGAAATAAAGATACCTCATTTAGAAACGTGTGATGTTTGTCGAGGAAGTGGAGCTAAGCCTGGAACTGGTCCAACAACTTGTTCTACTTGTGGAGGAGCCGGACAAGTTCGTAGAGCAACAAGAACACCATTTGGAAGTTTTACGCAGGTTGCTGATTGCCCTACTTGTAATGGCACTGGTCAGATCATCTCGAACCCTTGTCAAAGTTGTGGTGGGCAGGGTGTTAAGCAGGTTAGAAAGAAATTACGCATCAATATTCCTGCTGGAGTTGATACTGGCACTCGTTTGCGTGTTTCTGGAGAAGGGAACGCAGGTATGAAAGGAGGTCCTTCAGGAGATTTATATGTTTTTATTAAAGTTAAATCGCACCCTCGTTTAAAACGTGAAGGATTAAATATTCATTCAGAGGTTAATGTAAGTTACTTGCAAGCAATTCTTGGCGATTCAATAGAGGTTGATACAGTCGATGGTCCTGAAAGTTTGCAAATTCCTGCAGGAACCCAACCTAATGCAGTGTTAACTTTAGATAGTAAAGGTATACCGAAATTAGGTAACCCTGTTGCTAGAGGAAATCATTGCATAGCCGTTAAGATCAATATACCTTCACGATTATCTGATGATGAAAAGATTTTATTAGAGAAGTTAGCTAGTCATTATTCAGCTAAGGGGCCTCAAAATCATCATCATAAGAGTGGCTTATTTAATAGGCTTTTTAGACTTAATGATAATTGATGTCTCAATATCTTGATCTTCGAGGAATGCCATGTCCAGTTAATTTTGTTCGTTGTCGTTTGGCATTAGAACAAATAAATCAAGATCATATTTTAGAAGTAGATCTGGATAGAGGAGAACCTGAGGAAATGGTTCTTTGTGGATTAAAGAAAGAAGGTTATGATGTAAAAATAATTCATACTGATTTGAATTGGATTAGATTTCTTGTGACAGTAAATGGTAGTAAATAGTTTAGATATAAAAGGAACAGTAATAGCATTAAAGGCAAGTTATATAATAGTAGAAATTAGAAATAATCAACTATTTTCTTCTGCTAATAGAGAAATAAATTCTTCTAAAATAATTAGATTAACTTGCACTAAAAGAAATAGATTATCTTATAAGGGCTATTCTATTATTGTAGGGGATACTGTATCAGTAGAAGAGATTGACTGGGTTCAACGTAAAGGTGTAATTAATAGTGTTGAGCATAGGAAAAATTATTTAAAGAGGCCATCTGTAGCAAATTTCACTGATCTTTTTGTTGTGACTTCTTTTCAAAATCCTCTAATCGATATTAAACAATTGTCGCGTTTTTTAATTAAAGCCGAAGAATCTTCTACTCAGGTAAGTATAATTCTTACAAAGCATGATTTAGTCACAAATAGTATTGTTGATGAACATATTCATAAATTTCTCTCATGGGGATACAATACATTTCCTGTTTCTATCATAACTGGTTATGGAATAAGTAAGTTATTAGATAAATTGAGATTACTAAAATTAAGTGTATTATGCGGTCCTTCAGGAGTCGGTAAAAGTAGTTTAATTAATTATTTAGTACCTGGTATGTCTATACCAGTTGGTGAGTTGTCAAAGAAATTAAAAAGAGGAAAACATACAACTAGACATGTTGAACTTTTTTCTCTGGATGAAGAATCTTTGATTGCAGATACTCCTGGATTTAATAATCCTGATTTTAATATTGATCCTTATTCTTTAGGTAAACTATTTCCAGAGATCAGATCACAATTATATAATAAAAATTGCAAATTTAGGAATTGTTTACATTTAGATGAACCTGGGTGCATTATCTCTAGAGATTGGGAAAGGTATGACCATTACCGGAATTGTGTCAAAGAAATGATTAATTGTCATCATTAATTCCAGGAAGATTAAGATTCAGGCCTCCTGTTAGCTCTTGCATTCTATTTTTCATATTAGTCGTAGAAGATTCATGTGCTGTTTGCATTGCCTCGAGTACTTTGCTTTCTAGAATTGCAAGCTCTTCTTTTAAGAGAGATTCATCTATTTTGACTCTAAGTGGCTGTTGATTACCTGAAAGCCAGATGCTAACTCTGCCGTCCTGACTAGATCCTTCAAGCTCCATCGCATCTAACTCTTCTTGAAGCTTTTGAGCATCTTGTTGGATTTGTTGAGCTTTTTTAAAGGCTTCTGTGATTTGCCCAAAGTTTGGAAGTCCGAATCCTGCCATTTTTTTATAGATCTGACTAATACTTTAGGAGATTTCTTCGAATCCAAGTCGTTTTACTTCTGTATGCATTAAAAATCCATGCTTTTCTTGCACTTTCTCTTGAATCGTTTTTATTAGGTCCAAAATATCTTGGGCTCTTGCATTTTCTGTATTTACTATAAAGTTTGCATGTTTTGATGAAATTTCTGCTCCACCTTTTTTAAGTCCTTTTAAACCAAGATCTTCAATAATCTTTCCAGCTTTGTGGTGTAGAGGGTTTTGGAAAACACTTCCGCAACTTGGAATCTGGTATGGTTGAGTTGAAAGGCGGTGAAAGAGATTGTCATTGATTAGTTTTTTTAGTTTATTTTTATCGTGTCCAGGATCAAGATGAAAGCTGGCAGATACGACAATGAGCTTTTCTTTTTGAAGAATACTTTTTCTGTATGAGTAATTTAGTTCATTTTTTTTAATTTCGAAAAGATCACCCTTCTCTATAGAAACTACTTTTACTGAGATTAAGTGATCTGCTATACAGCCTCCTTGAGCACCAGCATTCATTACTGAAGCTCCTCCAATAGTGCCAGGTATTCCAATTGCCCATTCAAGACCATGCAATCCTTTTTTTGCTAATTCTCTAGTTAAATGTGGTATTGATTCTCCACTCAAGGCTTCAACAATACCTGTTTTTGAATCTATTTTAGATCCCTGCATTTTCCTCATACATATTGTTAGTCCTTTAAGCTCATTGTCACTAATTAATAGATTGGATCCAGCGCCTATTGTATGGCATGGAATATTTTGTTTTCTACTCCAAGCAATTACTTTAGATAGCTCAGTTATATTGCTTGGTTCTGTAAGGAATTGAGCAAAGCCTCCAATCTTAAAAGTATTGAAGCTTTTTAGAGAGATTAGGCTCTTAATTTCTGGTAAGTTTACTATTTTAACTGCCATTAGTTTTACTCTTGCTTATTTAGCAGTTCTGTAGATAATTTATTTATGTCACCAGCACCCATAACCACAATAAGATCATTTGGCTTAGTTGTTTTTTCAATCATGTTCTTAACATCAACCATAGTCTTACAATTCAAAATAGATAAAGATGGATTGTTGGCTGAAATTAGTGATTTAAGTGATTCATTATTGATTCCTTTGATTGCAGTCTCTCCTGCACTATATATTGGAGCAAGTAAAAGAAAATCGGCTTTACTTAAGTTAATTGCAAAATCTTTAATTAGATCCCTAAGTCTGCTATACCTATGACCTTGAAAAATAATAACTAACCGCTTTGGTTTAATGGGAAGAAAACTTTTTTTGCTGTTCATTAATAAACGAGCCATTGAAATAGTTTCTCTGACTTCAGTTGGGTGATGAGCATAATCATCAACAATTTGTCTATTATTCCAAACACCTTTAAACTCAAATCTTCTTTTAGGTGATTCTAACTTACAAAGCTCTTTTTTAATTTGTAAAAAGCTTAAACCATAAGTTCTGCAAGCTGCAATTGCTGCAACTGTATTATTTAAATTATGTAATCCTGGAATTGATATTGTAATTTTGTCAATTAACTCTCCTTTTTCATAGTAATTTGCAGTTGTCCTAGTGCCATCCATTTCTGTTGGTATTGCCGAAAATTCAACTTCTTTAAATGATTTTGTTGACCACCAGGCGGCTTTGCAGGATAGATATTTCTTTAGATTAGGACAATCGTAATTTGCTATGATTAATTGAGAATTTCGAGCAAATATATTTATTGATTTTATTAATGATTTAAGATTTATATAGTGATCAGTGTGATCAAGTTCAATATTCGTTAATATTGCAATATTACCAATATACTTGGTAATACTGCCATCAGATTCATCTATCTCTGCTATTAAAAGTTCACCTTTACCTGAGTAAGCATTGCTTTTATAAAGTGGAACTATACCTCCAACTATTGCCGTTGGATCGTAGTTATTATTGGCGATTATTGTTGTTATTAATGTACTTGTTGTTGTCTTGCCATGGCTACCAGCAATTAGAATTGATTTTTTTCTATTTATTAAATAAGAAAGGATATCGGACCGATGTAGGATTTTTAGATTTTGATTATAAGCTTCTTCTAGCTCAGCATTAGTTTTTGATATAGCTGAACTAATGATAATGATAATTTCTTTTTCCTGTGTCTTTTTCAAATGTTTAATATTTATCGATTTTTGTTCATTATAAATTTGGACATTTATTCTTTTTAATTTTCTAATAGACGAATTATTTGCTGTATCTGAACCCGAGACTGAATGTCCTTGTTGAATTAAAACCATTGCTAGGCCTGACATTCCAATTCCGCCAATGCCAATGAAATGAAAATGCTGATCATGGTTTGGAGTATTACTCAACTGCTTTTTCTCAGACCCATGAAGAATACCGTTCTAATTCTATGTTGGCTTGTTTTTTAATTTTTGGATTATTTTTACCTTTTTACTGAGGTTTGAGCTTTTTTTTCGTGAAGAAGACCAAAAAATTTAGCAATTGCGCCACTTTTCTGTATGATCACAGGCCCTCCTGGTTTTGTATTTTTTAAAATGGCTTTGCGTGTTGCGATTAATGGATTCGGCCGAATTGGTCGCAACTTCATGAGGTGTTGGTTAAGTCGAGGTGAAAATACAGGCCTTGATCTTGTTGGAGTCAACGTTACTTCCGATCCCAAAACTAATGCTCATCTACTGAAGTATGACTCCATACTTGGGCAAATAAAGGACGCTGAAATTGATTACACTGACGATACGTTCATCATTAACGGCAAGACCATTAAATGTTATTCCGATAGGAATCCGATGAATCTCCCCTGGAAAGAATGGGGAATTGATTTAGTTATTGAATCAACTGGAGTGTTTAATACCTTTGAAGGAGCTAGTAAGCACTTGCAGGTAGGCGCTAAAAAGGTGATTCTTACTGCTCCTGGTAAAGGAGAGGGTGTAGGTACTTTTGTAGTTGGAGTTAATGCTGATCAATATCGTCATGATGATTTTAATGTTTTAAGTAATGCAAGTTGTACTACTAACTGTCTTGCACCGATAGTTAAAGTTCTAGATCAATCTTTTGGAATTAATAAAGGCTTGATGACAACAATTCATAGTTACACTGGTGATCAAAGAATTCTGGACAATAGTCATAGAGATCTCAGAAGAGCCCGTGCTGCAGCTATGAACATAGTTCCTACTTCTACTGGAGCTGCTAAGGCAGTTGCTTTGGTTTATCCTCAAATGAAAGGAAAGCTTACTGGGATTGCTATGAGGGTCCCAACGCCTAATGTTTCTGCTGTTGATTTAGTTTTTGAATCTGGAAGGCCAATTACAGCAGATTCAATTAATGCTGCTTTAAAAACAGCTTCTGAAGGAACCATGAAAGGAATCATTAAGTATGGCGATACACCTCTTGTATCTAGTGATTATGCAGGTACTAATGATTCCACAATTGTTGATACTGCATTGACTATGGCTATTGGAGAAAATTTGGGTAAAGTTGTTGCTTGGTATGATAATGAATGGGGTTATAGCCAAAGAGTTGTCGATTTAGCTGAAGTCGTTGCTAAAAATTGGAAATAATTTTTTAAGTTTTATTTAAGCACTTTTAAAAATTCAATTTTTAAAAGTGCTCAAATTCAATTTTAGAAGAAGTCTTTATTTTTTTTCCATTTGACCATATTGCTTCGGGATAGCCTGCAGACATTTTCCCAATAACTTTACTTTCAGGAAGTGAGCCTAGCCATGCTTTTGCCCAAATAGCAGGAAGGCTAACTACTAATTCAAAGTCTTCTCCACCATGAAGACACAATTCATCCCAGTTTTTATTATTTGGCCATTCATTGCTAATTGGAAGGTTTGTTTGATCAAGTAAAGCAGTGCAGTTACTACTTTTGCATATACATTTGACTGCATTTAATAATCCATCGCTGCTATCTGTAGCTGCTGCTCTCCATGGGACAGTTTTAGGTTTGCATTGAATAAGTTTTTGCAGGGCTATTACAGGAGCTTGTGGTTCTTGGTGCGCTTTAATGGCCTTTAATTTCACGGAATCAGATAACTGAGAAGTATCTTTGATGTTGTTTGATAAGAGCAAACTTAAGCCTAGGCGGCTGAGTCCATGAGGGCCACTAACTACTATTAGATCCCCTGGCTTAGCATTGGATCGATGTAGATTGACTTTTCCTTTTATTCCTATTGCAGTAATAGAAAGCATTCTTTGCTTGCTACTCGAACAGTCTCCACCTAATAATTTTCCACCATATTCATTTAATGCAGCTTGTATTCCTTGATAAATATTATCTACCCAATGCCAACTTGTTGATGGAGGAGCTGCTAAACCAACTGTTATACCAATAATTTCTTCTACTCCACTAGCAGCAAGATCAGCAACATTCACTGCTACGGCTTTCCAACCAATATTTTTTGGCGTGCTTGTTGTCTCATTGAAGTGTATATCTTCTATTAGGATGTCAGTATTAATAATCAAATCTTTTGCTTTCGTTTGTATTACAGCTGTGTCGTCATCAATTTGACCAACTTCCATATATTGTTTAAGTCTTTGAAGGATTCTCTCTTCACCAAGGTCACTTAGCTTTTCATTATCATTCTTATTGTTAAGCATGATCTAGAAGATATTCGGAACCTGCAACAACATCTATAGAAATGATTTGATCATTGACTCCTAATTCATTCAGAATTTCTTCCCCTTCTACTACATAACCAAAAGCTGCATTTCTGCCATCAATTAAATTTCTTCCGGCAGGATTTAATTCTGCTTCATATAGAAAAAAGAAAAACTGAGATGACCCATCGTCTAAAGCTTGTTCAGAATGGGCCCAGCCAAGAGTGCCAAGGGTTGCAAAAGGTAGAACAGGGGTTTCGGTATACAGACCAAGCTCTTCAAAGGTTTGATTATAAAGAGTGTCTGTTTGACCAGGAGCTTTAATTTCAAGAGGTACATGCCGTTCTTCTTTGGTTTCTGGGTCGATATATCCAATTGCTGATCCCTTAGGATCTCCAGTCTGGAGAACAAAAAATTCTTCGGCTCTATTCATAGGCAAGCCATTATAAAAACCTTTTTGAGCTAAATCTATAAATGCACCACCAGTTAAAGGTGCATTATATCCATCAATAATTGCATACATGGTTCCTTTTGAAGTTTTAATGTTTACGCTTGCTCTACCTAAAAGACGAGGTAAATTGTCAAACTCTGATGGTATCTGATATGGATATTTTTCTGGAAGAAGCAACGCTTCTATATCTCCTATCTCTTGCAGTGACTTTCGACGTAACTTAATGAATTCAGTTTTATTTTTTTTGCTTGCCTCCTCGTTTAAAGTTATTAGATTGTCTTTTAGCTTTTTGAGAATATTTTCTCCTTTGGTTCTGCTTTCATTAGGTATTGATTGCAGGATTTCAGTTTTACGTGTATTTACTAAGAATTGACTTCTTGAGGCTGCTTTAGCTACAGCTGGCCAACGATTTCCTCGAACTAAATCACTAGTATCTTCAAGAGCATGTTGTATATCTCTTAAATCTTTTTGATTAATAGGTAGCGAGTTCCTCAAAATTGAATAAGGATCTTTCACCCTGTTTCCTGTAGGCAGTGCAGCATTGGCAGGATTTGCCCAGATAACACTTGAAGGGATTAAGAGCGCTACAAGGATCAGGATCAGGATTTTTTTTGTCATGTGGTTTTCATTCTCATGCACAACTTTCGCACAGACTTATGATCTCGAGGTATGGTCAGCCGAAATGATTTCAAGTAACGACTTCCGGACTGGTACCACTATTGAACTAGATGGTGCTGTATGGAGAGTAGTGGAATTCCTACATGTAAAGCCTGGTAAGGGCTCTGCATTTGTTCGAACTAAGTTAAAAGCAGTCCAATCTGGGAGTGTGGTCGAAAAAACCTTTAGAGCTGGTGAAATGGTGCCTCAAGCATTGCTAGAAAAAGCTACTCTTCAGCATACTTATATGGAATCAGGAGATTATGTTTTTATGGACATGAGCAGTTATGAAGAAACTAGACTTACTGCTCAACAGATTGGCGAAAGTAGAAAATACCTTAAAGAAGGTATGGAAGTTAATGTAGTCTCATGGAAAGAAAAGCCTCTTGAGGTTGAATTGCCAAATTCTGTTGTGCTTCAGATTAAAGAAACTGATCCAGGAGTAAAAGGTGACACTGCTACTGGAGGGACAAAACCTGCCATTCTTGAGACAGGAGCTCAGATTATGGTTCCTTTATTTATTTCAGTAGGTGAGAAGATCAAAGTAGACACCCGTAATGATAGTTATCTAGGTCGGGAGAACTAATCAAAATGAATCTTGATCACGAACAACTTGACCACCTTTTGGCTACTTTGGCCGATAGTGATATTCAAGAATTCTGCTTGGAAGGCAAGGGTTTCAAATTGGAGATTAAGCGAAACCTGCCATCAGTTGCCTCTTCACCTGTCTTAGTTACTACTCAAGCATCATCAATTGAGGGGCCTCCCATTGTTTCTTCTCAGGCATCTGCTGATCCATTGGTGGGTGTTGGTGTAGCTCCCTCAGAAGCCCCTGGTAACCCTCCTCCTGCAGTAGCTTCTAACAAAGGTGATTTTATTGAAATTACCGCTCCTATGGTGGGAACTTTTTATAGAGCTCCAGCTCCAGGAGAGCCTGAGTTTGTAGAAGTTGGATCAAGAATCAGTATTGGACAAACAGTGTGTATTTTAGAAGCAATGAAATTGATGAATGAATTAGAATCAGAGGTCACTGGTGAAGTAATAGAGATTCTTGTTGAAAATGGAACCCCAGTTGAGTTTGGACAGCCTTTAATAAAAGTTAAGCCTAATTAGTCTAATTACCCTCAGAAAGCTCCCAAGCTGTTTCAAGTGCAGATAACATACTTGTAGACCGGGCAATACCTTTACCTGCTATATCGAAACCAGTTCCATGATCAGGTGAAGTCCGTATGAAAGGAAGGCCTAAAGTTGTATTAACTGCGTAGTCAAAGGCAATAATTTTTATTGGTATTAAACCTTGATCGTGATACAAAGCCAATATCCCATCATGACTTTGTTCATTTGGACCATTGATCCATGATTGGGCTGATGATACCCAGCAAGTATCTGGTGATATAGGTCCTTCTAGTGTTATTTCTGGATTCTTAGCTCTCCAATTTTCTATAACAGGTATTAACCATTCGATTTCTTCTGAGCCTAAATTTCCTTTTTCTCCTGCATGAGGATTTAGCCCTGCAATGGCTAATTTTGGATTTGGTTTAAATTTTTTACAAAAGGATAAAAGATTATTTAGTTTTAAAGTGACTAATTCATCGGAAAGAGTATTTGCAACATCTGCTAAAGGGATGTGAGTTGTTGCAAGGAGTGTATTTAACCTCCAAGAAGAATGAGGTGATTTTGCTGTAAATAGCATTGAGTGATTATCTATCCCAGCAAGCTCAGCCAATCTTTCTGTTTGGCCTGGGTAATCATAACCAGCCTCTTGCCACGCATATTTGGCAATTGGCGCAGTAATGAGTGCTCTTGCTTCTTTGTTTAGAACCATTTCGGTGGCTTTAGTTAACCAGTGGAAGCTTGCTGCTCCAGTGTTTTTAGTCGGCTGTCCTTCTGTAAGTGTTTCATTTAGTGGAATATCTATAATTGTTAGTTCTTTGGGATTTGCTAAATTTTTAATTCCTTGGGCTTGTAATTGAGAATAGATAAGTCCTACATTTCTCTTACAACCAACTAGTAAAGGCTGCATATCCTTAGGCAAGTTTGATTGGCCAAGTGCTTTTAATGTTATTTCGATTCCTATACCCGCAGGATCTCCTAAGGCTATGACTATTTGATTATTTGCTTTTGAATATGGATTGCTAGAATTCATGCTTAGGTAATTGTTGTTAGTTTTTGACTTATTCGGTAGTTCTGGGCCTTAGCGATAGATGGATAGTAGTTCAGGAATCAAATATTTTATAATATTCGTTGCTTGTAAGTTTACCCTAAAAAATTTTTTTTAATTGCTCACAGTTTCTTATAGATAGCTTGGAAAATGATGTCAATTAATATCATAAGGAATCTTAGATTGACTTATTAGACTTTAGACAGTCTTTTAATCCCTCTCTATAGTCTCTATGGATTAATTTATAACCTAGGGAATTGCACAACTGATGGTTGCTTACCTTCCTATTTTCCTGCCAAAATGATAGTGCCATTGGACTCATCTTCTTTGAAGCACTTTCGAATGACTCTATATCTGGAACGGGGATATTGAGTAAATTAGCTGCGAAAGAAAGCACTTCTATATTTGTTGCTGGCAGGTTGTCAGCAACATTTATAATTTTAGGACAGATATCTTTTGAAAATAAATTGATTAAATGAATTATTGCACCTGCAATATCATCAATATGAATTCTTGAAAACACTTGTCCTGGCTTATTAACCATACTATTTTTTTGAGATGCTATTGCTTCTAATGCTGATCTCCCTGGGCCATATATCCCAGGTAATCTTAGGATTTGCAAGGGTATACCTAATGATTCCCACTTTCGCTCACATGCAAGACGTCTAATACTTCTAGGTTGTGCAGGATGGACATTACTTTGTTCAGTTACCCAGTCTCCTTGATAGTCACCATACACTCCTGTTGTTGACAGATATCCAGCCCACTTTAGTGGCATATTTTTAATTATTTGTCCACATTGCTCTAATACTGGATCTGCTCCATCTTTTGAAGGAGGTACACAACTAATAACATGAGTAACACCAGAGAAAACTTTCTCTGAGATTATTGTTTTCCTAGTGCTATCAAACGCAAAATCTGCCCCTTTTTTTGTTGCATCCCTTCGGCTACAAAGTACTTCTGCTCCCAATTCTCTAGCTGCGTTGGCTAGATGTTGTCCACTAAAACCTCCACCAAAGATCAAGATCTTTGTGTTTGAGGGGAGAGAGGCTGATCGCTTGACAACTTCAGGTAACATGAGTACAAATGTATTATTGAATGATTTTCCAATGAGTAGTTCTTCTTCTAGTCTCGTGCCAGATTTTGATGGACAAATCCATCAAAGCACTTTTGCGATTGAAGAGCGAGACAGGTTGAAATGTATTTTAGGCATATTTATTTGTTGTGTAAGCATCACGATTTTCTTTCTACCAGAAAAGCCTGACCAGTTTGCTTCTATTTGTGAGAAATATCATACTGTCCGTGCTTGTCAAATTTGGTAGGCATTAAGCAGCAGTTTTTACATCAATGTCTATATTTTGAGATTGTTGCAAGTTTTTTTCCTCTGGAATTTTTTTTGGCTCTGCCCATTGAAGGAGTCTTATGGATAGTCTCATATCTCCATCTACCCATGCTTTTATTGCCATAGCTCGTCTTGGATCATAAAAAGCTTGTTGTCGATACCATGTAAACACTTCACTATCAGTTTTACTTCCATTACAGGAAAGACATGCTGGAACACAGTTTTTAGTAACGCTTAAGCCACCTTTACTGCATGGTATAACATGATCGATTGATACAGAAACATTTCCACAATAAATACATTTCTTCCCTGTAAAACTATGTAGCGATTGTCTCCAGCACCTGTCTCTTAACTTCGGACATAAATCTTCTAGGAAGACTGCATCCCTGTTCTGCATTCCATCATTTTATTTATTATCATCATCGCTTTTTTTTTAAATTAGTCAATAATCTCATTTCCTCTATTGTAGTATTCGATACGCCTCTTCATAAATAAATATAATTTGTATATAGCCAAACTTTTAATAGCTATATCTATCGTTCATGTAGTTGTCTTGAGATTTTTTAGGCTTAGTCTTGATTTCTGGAAGTTCATCATCTTTAGGATAAAGCTCACCAAGGTATTGAACACAATCTTTATATTGATCTGGACTACCAACTACTTGTTGAACAATAATTGTGGCAGCTTGCTTAGGAGAAATTTTAAATAACCCCCCCCTTTCATTCTTTATCGATTGATAGGCTGCTTGCCAACTTGAGGCATGATCATTATTTCCATTTCGCATAACACAGTAAATATCAACGCCCTGTGAGCCAGCATTTGAGATGGTGCCCACAATGGTTGATGTAGTGATAGCGGCTATAGATAAAGGTAGAAGAAATACATTTTTCTTTGGAGACATTACGAATTGATCACATTGTTCTCTAACGATATCAATCTGTTTTGGATTGTCTAGTTAGGTTTATAGATTCAATATGCCTAGGCCTGAAGCCATTCTCTATCTAAGGAAGGTTAAGCAAAGGTAACTTATAATTACTCTCGTTTCATGTTGGAGTGCTTCAACACCTCTAACCTCCAATATCTGATGCTGATCGAAATAAATTGCCGAAAAATAAATACTTCAATTAATCTTGGAGGGACTCATTGTTAAAAATTAAGATCATATTTTTTTTGAGATAAAGCATTTGTTCAGGTTGCATTAATTGAGACTTGAGAATATCCCATTTATGTGTTGTGATCTGTTTATATTCAAAGTTTATTAAATGACAAATTCTTGTTCGTTCAGAATAACTCGTACTGCTGAAGATCTAGCTCAGACAGTTACTGCAATTTCACAAAGATTGGTGAAGCTTGAGCAGCGAATAGATGCCTTAGAGTTGCAGTCCGCTGAATCTAAAGATGTCCAGTCAGATGAAGAGATTAATATGCTTGATGGTGTAGATCTGCTTTTGGAAGAATGCAAAGGACTGCTCAACAATTCGTCTAATGAAACAGAATCTGATGAGATTTGGGTTGAAGAAAGTATTGAAAATGATGATATTGCGGCTTGAAGAATCTAGCTCAATCAGCTGAATGCGAAATAAATTAATTGGAGTCTGCATTTAGGATTCTTGTAGCTGTAGAAACTCCTGTTCCTAGAGGCTTGTTTAATCCATTTAGTAGGTCTAAAGCTGATTCTATTGCAGCTACTGCAGTAATAATATCTCGATCATTAATAAAACCAAGGTGACCAATACGGAAAATCTTTCCTTTGAGATGGTCTTGCCCTCCTGCAAGAAGAATATCAAAGTTGTTTTTTATAATTTTTCGTATTTTCTCTGCATCTAGGCCATCAGGCTGTACAGAGGTAATCGCAGGGCTGCCAAAACCATCTTTTGCAAAAAGTGTTAAGCCTATTGATTTCATCGCCTCTTGAGTTGCTTTCATATGTCTTTTGTGTCGATTAAATATGGAATTCAGCCCTTCATCTTTCATAATTAAAAGTGATTCTTCAAGAGCAAAGTATAGATTTACACTTGGAGTAAATGGATTGCTATCTTTATCTAAAGTTTTTTTATAAGATTGAAGATCTAAATAAAATTTTGGAAGATTTGATCTTTTACTTGCTTCCCAAGCATTTTCATTCATTGCAACAAAACTGAGCCCTGGCGGCATCATGTAACCTTTTTGAGATCCAGATGCTATAACATCAATCCCCCATTCATCCATTGGAACATTACATGCACCAATACTTGTTACGCAATCTGCAATTATTATGGCATTTCTATGAGCTTTAACATGACGACTAATTGCTTTTAAATCATTAATAACACCTGTAGATGTTTCAGAATGAGTGATTATTACTGCACGGATTTCATTATCCTTTTCAAGGATAGATTTAAACTTTTCAGGATCTAATGCTTCCCCCCAGTTTGCTTTTATAGTTGTTACATTTAGACCATAAGCTGTAGCAACTTTTACCCATCTTTCTCCAAATTTGCCATTCTCTCCACATATGACTTTGTCACCTTTGCTAAGAGTGTTAACTATTGCCGCTTCCATTGCAGCAGTTCCACTGCCTGTGATTGTTAGAACATCTCCTTTTGTTTGATGAAGCCATTTCAGAAGGCCAGAAGTTCTTTTGACAATTTGTTGGAACTCTTGACTTCTATGTCCGATAGGATGCTTCCCTAGTGCTTTTAAGACTCTTTCGGGAACTGGCGTGGGGCCAGGGATCATTAAAGTAAGTTTGTCTTGCATGGAAGAAGTACTTATAAAAGCTATCTTAAAAAAACTATCAAGAAAATTTCTTGACTCATTTTTTCTTTTGTTGATTTGCAAGGATTCACTCTTCCTATTTGGGTAGCAGCAGCAGCTAAGGCTGCAGCTCAGGTTTTAACTGAGCAATCTGTTGATGTCCAGCAAAGGATTGATGTTCCTAATAATGAAGAATCAATAGTTGTTCCTATTCGGTCAGCAGCTTTATTGAATAGTGGAGAAAAGGCAATTGGTATCAGTCATTGTGATTCGGGGGAAGGATTGGATTTAACACGTGATTTGGAAATATGGACTTGTATTGAATTCAAAAAAATTAATCAGAACCATTTTCCGGAAAAGTTGTTTATAGATTCTGAGCATTGGTTGCAAATTATTCCAGGTTACGGGGTTGGGAAAATATCTTCATCGCATGAAATCTCTATTTCTCAATTTGCTCGTGATTTGTTGCGTTATAACCTTTACCCTTTTCTTAAGAAAGGATATTTTTTGCAATTAGAGATAATATTTCCTTACGGGAAAGAATTAGCGAAGAGAACTAGTAATCATGCTTTTGGTGTTGTTGATGGTCTTGCATTAATTGGAACCCAACTTGATGTACAAGTAAGTGCTTCACCGCATCAATTGCAACAGACAATTCAATCTCTGCGTTCGCGTTGCTCAGATGAAATTTTCTCTGGCTCTTTAATTTTTGTAATTGGTGAAAATGGTTTTAATTTAGCCTTGGATTTTGGAATACCTTCTCATCAAATTATTAAAACTGGTAATTGGCTAGGACCCTTACTTGTTGCTGCAGCTCAAGAAGATGTTAAAGAGTTATTGCTATTTGGCTATCATGGAAAACTTGTTAAATTGGCTGGCGGTGTTTTTCATACTCATCACCATTTAGCTGATAATCGCTTAGAAACTTTAATTTCCTTAGCATTTAAAGAAGGCATATCTTCCACTTTGATTAAAGCTTTTGAGAATGCAGAGTCTATTGAGGAAGCTTTATTGATATTAGAAAGTAAAGATATTATGAGCGCTAAAAGGTTGTGGGAACGACTAGTGACTGAGGTTGAAAAAAGGAGTAAGCAATATGTTCAAAGATATGACTCTTCTTCTATTGAGATAGGCGCAATTATGTTTGATCGAAATAGAAAATTACGTTGGGCTGGACCTATTGCTTTCAATACAATGAAATCTCTTGGCTTGAAGCTAGAAGACTAGTCACATTGGCAATTGTATCTATTCTGAGTTTCTAGGAAACTTTTGATTTTTAGATATGGACAATTCCAGTTTTAAAATTGACCGAAAGCCGTCAATTGTAATTCTTGACTTTGGTTCTCAATACTCTGAGTTGATAGCAAGAAGGATTAGAGAAACAGAAGTTTATTCCTTGGTTTTGGGATACACCACTACTGCAAAACAATTACGAGAACTTGCTCCTCAAGGCATCATTTTAAGTGGTGGCCCTAGTTCAGTGTAT
Source organism: Prochlorococcus sp. AG-363-B11 (assembly GCA_003278425.1). GTDB lineage: Bacteria > Cyanobacteriota > Cyanobacteriia > PCC-6307 > Cyanobiaceae > Prochlorococcus_E. The sequence continues at coordinate 41,841 of QCFE01000011.1, forward strand.
GAAGAGAGAGCACCTATGCCTGATCCGGCTATTTGGGATTTAGGTATTCCTGTTTTAGGTGTTTGTTATGGGATGCAAGTTATGGTGCAGCAGTTGGGAGGTGTTGTTGGATCAGCAATTGGCAAAGCTGAATATGGGAAAGCGCCTTTACAAGTAGATGATCCAACTGCGTTATTAACTAATGTAGAAAATGGCTCGACAATGTGGATGAGTCATGGAGATTCTGTTCAGAAATTACCTGATCATTTTGTCCGGTTGGCACATACAGCAAATACTTTAGATGCTGCAATTGCGTCACATAAGAACAGTTTTTACGGTGTCCAATTTCACCCTGAAGTTGTTCATTCTACTCAAGGCATGATATTAATTAGGAACTTTGTCTATAACATTTGCTGTTGTCAGCCTGATTGGACTACAAAGACTTTTATTGATGAAGCAATTAACCATGTTAGAGATAAAGTTGGAAATAAAAGAGTTTTGTTGGCTTTATCTGGAGGCGTAGATTCTTCTACACTTGCATTTCTTTTGAAACAGGCTATAGGTAAACAACTTACATGCATGTTTATTGATCAAGGCTTTATGAGGAAAGGTGAGCCTGAATTTTTAATGGAATTCTTTGATCGTAAATTTAATATAAATGTTCAATATATTAATGCTAGAGATCGCTTTTTGTTCAAACTAAAAGGGATTATTGACCCTGAGGAGAAGAGAAAAATTATAGGGACTGAATTTATTCGTGTTTTTGAGGAGGAGAGTCTACGTTTAGGACCTTTTGATTATCTTGCCCAAGGGACCCTATACCCAGATGTTATTGAGAGTTCAGGTACAAATATTGATCCTAAAACTGGTGAAAGAATTGCAGTTAAGATAAAAAGCCATCACAATGTTGGGGGATTACCTAAGGATTTACAATTTAAATTAGTTGAACCATTGCGAACCTTATTTAAGGATGAAGTAAGAAAAGTTGGCAGGTCTTTAGGTTTGCCAGATGAGATTGTTGGACGTCACCCTTTTCCTGGACCTGGCTTAGCAATTCGAATACTGGGAGAGGTTACTAATCAAAAATTAAATTGTCTTCGTGATGCAGATCTAATAGTCAGAGAAGAAATAGCACGCGCTGGTTTATATCATGACGTATGGCAGGCTTTTGCTGTTTTATTACCTGTTCGTTCAGTAGGTGTAATGGGGGATCAGCGAACATATGCTTGGCCAATTGTTCTAAGATGTGTTTCTAGTGAGGATGGGATGACAGCAGATTGGTCTAGGTTACCTAATGAATTGTTAGAGTTAATTTCGAATCGGATTGTCAATGAGGTAGAAGGAGTTAATCGCGTTGTTTTAGATATAACTAGTAAGCCACCTGGAACTATTGAGTGGGAGTAATTAAAAAATTCTTTTCATAAGTTTGAGTAGTTTTTATTGTTTATAGACTGGTAAAAAGATGAATAATAGCTATTTTGAATTAACTTCTTCTTCATAGCATTGACAGTAGCTAATCAGTCGGAATTAGGTGTTGATCGTAGACTTCAGTATGACAGCATCAAGATATCAGGAAAAACAATTTTTCTTAATCCTTTCCTTTATTGGCGTAGATTTGATAGCAATATGGATCGTTGGTTAAGAGAGCCTGGTCAGATTGGAGAAGAGCAAATTGCTCTTAACCGTAGCCGCTTTTATCCAGAAATAGATTGGAATTATTTAGAAGAAGATGAGCGTAATATTAAAGATGCAGCTATAGAAATGTTTCTAAAAAGTCTTGATTTGATAAGCACCTTCCATCCTGATTTAAATGCTGGCCAATTACTTGAGATAGAACGTAAAATGGCAGTAACGAAAAAGCGTGCTTTTGAAAGGTGGGTGACAAAGTCATTTAGAAAGAAATGGAATCTTGAGACACAGGAAAAGCAACGTTTTGCTAGGGAGCGCTTTGTTCGAGAATGGCAAGAATGGTTTTCCCATGAGACGACACAAAAGGCCCTCATCCCATTTGTAGCGATTTTTTCTTTAGCTATGTTTAGTGGTTGGTCATTAGGCTTTTCAAGCAATAGCTGCACGCCATACTTTTCCTCTACAAATGCTACTCAAATGAATTAATCTTTGAGGCATGCCACAAAAATCAATTTCGAGCTATCATGTTGTTTTTATGGAGACAGTCCTTCCTGTAGGACTTGCAATTGTTAATCGAGCTAAAAAAGGACTTTTAGGTAAGGTGATTGATGGTTTTGTGTCTTCAGATCTTCCCATTCAGAAGTTAAAAGAAGAGGGATCAGAAGATGCAAAATCAGTAAGAATGAAGCTTGATCAAATTATTCCTGGCCTAGGAAATCCAGTTGTAGAAGTTAAAGTATCAGTGAATCCTAAATCAGTAAATAATGAAGTAAGCTTCAGTGATACTGAATTATCTAATATTCTAAATAGAATTGAATCTAGAATGAATTCTTTAAAGATGTATCTAGATGACTCATTTAAATCAACTCATTAGTTTAATGCCTTTATATTTTACAAAGTGATTAATAGGAATAGAAAGACTTATCAATTATCAAATCAAATAAATCTTTTAATCTTAATTATTGTTGCACTTTTTTCATCTATCATTGGCAGATTATTTTGGTTGCAAATCATTAAAGGTGCATTTTATCGAACTCTCTCTGATGAAAATCGTATTCGCTTAGTTGCTAATCCTCCTATTAGAGGTAAAATTACTAGCGCAGGGGGAGAGCTATTAGCTGATAATACATTAAGATTCTCTTTAATTGCCAAGACTCATATTATTCCTAGAAAAGAGTGGCCAAGTTTATTAAAAAGGCTGTCAAACTTGTTAGAAGTAAATGAAGATAACTTGAGTAGATCTTATCAAAATGGCCTTTTAAATAATGATTTTAGCATTCTTTTATTAAGTAGTCTATCTAATAAACAAGTCTTGCAATTTAAAGAACAAGAATCAACTTTTCCAGGAATAGAAATTAATATTGGATTAGTTCGCTATTATCCTAATGGAAATTTTGCTTCACATATTCTTGGTTATACTCAATTAATAACATTGGACGAATATAAAAAACTTTCTCGTAAAGGCTATAAAATAAAAGATGTAATTGGCAGAAGTGGAATAGAAGCTGCATTTGAAACTTATTTAAGGGGTAAGTGGGGAGGTGAGATGTTGGAAGTAGATGCAGCTGGAAATTTTCAACGTAGTCTTGGTTATCAACCTCCAGTTGCAGGAAATGATTTAAAATTAACTTTAGATTTTAAGTTACAAAAGGCTGCAGAGAAAGCACTTGATGATCTATCAGCTGGAGCAATAGTTGTTTTAGAACCAAATACTGGCGCTATTAAAGCTATGGCAAGTAAGCCAGGCTTTGACCCTAATTTTTTTACAAAACCAATAAGAACTCAAAAAGAATATAAGGATATCTTTTTGTCATCACAAAGTCCTTTATTAAGCCGAGCTTTGAATGCATATGATCCAGGCAGCACATGGAAAATTGTTACTGGGATGGCTGGCATGGAGAGTGGCAAATTTGCGCCAAATGTACGTTTACAAACGACATCATGTATAAAATATGGATCGCATTGTTTTCCAGAATATAATCGTAAAGGCTGGGGCGAAATTGGTTTTGAAGATGCTTTTAGAGTTTCTAGTAATACTTTTTTTTATCAGATAGGAACGGCGGTGGGGATTGAACAATTGTATAATTCTGCAATTAAGCTCGGCTTTAATAATCGAACAGGAATAGAGGTATCAGCTGAGGAAAGTCGAGGATTTGTAGGGAATAAAGAGTGGGCTTCTGCTGGACGAGGTTGGGGTCAACCCGGAACAACGCCTTGGATACCAGAAGATATTGCTAGTGCATCGATTGGTCAGGCTGTTGTGCAAGTAACACCTCTACAGTTAGCTCGGGCTTATGCTGTTTTTGCAAATGGAGGATATTTAATTACTCCTCATTTGGTTGATGGTGGTATTAATTGGCTTTCTTCAAAATATAAAACAAAAGTCAACATAAAACCTACCACATTAGAGACAATTAGGAGAGGACTAAAGAAAGTAGTTGATTCAGGTACAGGTAGAAATCTTACCTTGAATTTGCCTACACTACCTCCAGTTGCAGGTAAAACAGGGACAGCAGAAGATAGTACTGGTGGAGCTGATCATGCTTGGTTTGCGTGTTTTGCACCGTATGAATCAAGTGAAATAGTTATTGTTGCTTTTGCACAAAATACACCTGGTGGTGGATCGGTTCATGCACTACCGATGGCTCAGGAAATTTTAAAGGTATGGCATAATCAGCCTTGAGAATAACTTCTAAAATTTGTTATGAATTAAGCTGCTTTTGAAACTTTTGCTTCATCAGACAGTCTATCGTCTAATAATTGTTTAGCCTCTTCTAAAGAAGAAACATTTGCTCTAAAAGGTAATAAGATTAAGGGACTACTCTTAGGTCTAATTAGCCAACTTTGCTTCTCTTGTTTTATGAGAAGGAAACCTTTATATTGAGTTGTTGAAATTGATTGAGATAAAGAATGCATTTGATTTGGAAGGGATAGATTAACTACTCTTATTTTTCAAATCACATATATAGTCTATCAAACGAGAAGGTAAATTTCTATTCATAAAAATAGGATTATTCATATCAACCTTCAAGAAATTCTTCTAACTAATTTTCGCTGAGAAGAAGATCACTACATCTTTTGCTATATTTTTTATAGACCCTATATATAGTTTTAATTCATTGATTACTTACAGCTTTAAAGGTTTCATTTGAAGCAATCTATTGAGTATGTCGTTGATGGATGAATCTTCAGCGGGGTTTTTGCTATTACTAGCTAATTGGCGTCCAACGACTTGTGCACCAAGATGTGTGAATTGTATTCGCATTGAAATAAGCAATTCCATGCAGCCTCCTCCAGATACACTTGCCATTGCAATTGGCCTTCCATTGAACAAGCTACGAAAATCTGACTCTTGTACTGAGAGCCATGCAATGGCGTTTGTTAATACTGGTGGGATTGAACCATTGTATTCAGGTGCACAAACAACCCAGTAAGGTCTCGATATCATTTGAGAGTGAAGATTTGTTATTGCCGATGTAATTCCTAACTCAGCATGTTTTTTGGGACTAAATAGAGGAAGATCTAGGCTGGCCAGATCTAATAATTTAGGATTGGCTCCCATCTTTTCTCCTAAAGATACAAATCGATTTGCAAGCTTTAGATTTTCTCCATCACTAGCAGCTATTACTAGTAAATTTTTAATAGTATTCATGTCATTAATTTACATGTGTTCTGTTGTTAGGTCTATCAGAATTTTTGGTTAATAATTTGCTCCAGTACGACGATGATGTACAGCTGTAACTCCATTTTGATCTAGGACTTTCCCATGTAAAACTTCTGCATAAATTAACCAATGGTCTCCACATTCCATTCGCTGTTTTACACAACACTCTATCCAGGCTAAACCTTCTGGCAGTATGGGTTGATTACCTGGAGTTCTTAAGAGTGTAAGGCCTGACAAACGATTTGCTCCTGGGGGGAAAGGCTGAAGAAACTGCTTGAGTAATTTGTTGTGATTATCCTCATTAAGAATATTGAGTGCAAAAAGGTCTTCATTATGAAGGAGAGACTCTACGGCTCTGTCTTTGGCAACAGCAATTGTGATTCCAGGGGGAGAGAAACTGGCTTGACTAATCCAGCTTGCAACCATGGCACTGTTTATGTTGCCCTCCTCTTCATTTTTTTGAGCTGTTAAAACAGATAAGGATCCAACAACTTTTCCAAGTGCTAATAATGCAGGATCACTTTTGCTTATATTAATTCCTCCGCTTAGTCGACGTTTTTGTTTCTTTTCTTCTGATATTAGTTTACGACCAAATTTTGTCCCTATTTCTTCTATGGTTTTCAGAATTTCTGCATTAGGACTAAATTTAATTTTGATGGGCTGAAAACCAAATTCAAAGCCTCCGTCAAGTAATTTATTTTCTAATAGATCTAAAGCTTCTCCACTCCATCCATAACTACCAAAAATACCTACTTGCTTTTTCCTATCGCCTTCAGAAAGAAGAGTCCCAAGAGCTGACACAATGGGTGTTGGTGCATGTCCACCAAGAGTTGGAGAGCCAATTAGATAGGCATCTGCTTCATGAATAGCTGTTGCTAATTCATTTGTTGAAGTGAATTCACAATTGAGGCTTTTTACATGAACTCCTGTTGCATTGATTCCTTTGGCTAAAGTATCGGCTATAGTTGCGGTGTTTCCATATGCACTAGCAAATAACATAACAATATTTATAGATGCATTACTTTGTTGATCCCCCCATCTTTGGTAATCATTTAATAAACTACGCCAACTCGTTTCAATAGTGGGACCATGACTGGGTGCAATCGTACGGATATTAAGTAATTCAAGTTTTTCTACAATGCGATTAATTTGATTAAGCATTGGAGTCATAAGACAGTCAAAATAATGTCGACGTTCGTCTTCTGTGCTAACTCTATTCTTTTCTTCCCATTCTTGAGTACATATATGTGCTCCAAAAAGCTTATCACTCATGAGAAAACCTGTTGTTTCTTCAAAAGTTATAAGTCCACCTGGCCAACGAGCAGTAGGAGATGGGATTAATTTGATTACATAACCATTAGATATAGATATAGTCGTCTCTTGTTTTATTAAACTTATTTTAGGAATTGGAGGAATATCTACTTGAAGAGTTGTATTATCATCTTTTGTAGGCTTAACTTGAGTCCAAAGCTCTGTGAGTAATTTTCCACCTGGGTTAGAGCAGATTATTTTTAGATTTTTGTATTCTTTAGATAGCTTTCGAAGAAGTTGAACTCTATTAGGATTGATATGACCAACAATGACTATTAGTTCTTTAAGATTTTTGGAGATGATTTTGTTTAGAGCTGGAATAAATACCTCTTCAAAATTTGCTCCAGGAGGATTAGTCAGTACTGCAGTCAAATCTTGCTTTTTAAAAAAAAGAAAAGAATTAGAAGTTGTACCTTTTCCTAGCGAATATTCAACTTCAAATCGTAGTTTTTTGGGACTTAGACATCTCAGTGAAATAAATCCATCATCGATAGAAAAATTGATGACACTTTTAGTATTTGCTTGTTCTTCTGATGATTGACTGGTCGCAGGATGTGGCATTAGTAAGAGGTCCCGACTTTTCTATGATGTACGGCAGTTTTTGCTTCTGCATTGGAAATGTTTCCATGTTCTACTAATGCATAGATAATCCAATGATCAGTGGTTTCTAGCCTTTGTTTTACTAGACAATCTAAATATGCAAGTGCATCACTTAAAACAGGTCCCCCTTGCGCTACATTTTCAATTATAGAAATGCCTTCAAAACGGTCTGCCCCTGGAGGAAATCGTTTTAAGAATTGTCGAAATAGTTGTTGGTAGTTATTCTCTTCAAGAACATTCAAGACAAAACGATCGCCTACCTGCATTAGCGATTCAATTGCTCGGTCTTTTGCAACTGCAATAGTTAATCCAGGAGGTTTGAAACTAGCTTGACTCACCCAGCTTGCTACCATTGCACCTCGACGTCTCTCTTGATTATGACCCTGACTTGCAGTTACTACATATAGACCTCCACTAATGCGCCCTAGTGCTTTGACTAAATCACCATCAAAACTTTTAATAGTAGCAATATTCTTTTTCCGGTTTAGTAATTGTCCGAGGTCAGTTCCTGCTTCTTCAAATCGTTGAAATGTATTAGCATCAGGTGACTTTTTAATTCTTAATGGTGCAAATGCTTCCTTTTGACCAAGCCCTCTGAGTTGATTGGCAATTACATCGATTGGTTCATCATTTTCTCCAAAACTTTCATATACCCCTATCCATTGCTTTTGTTTTAATGCCGCAAGTAATGTTCCTATTGCACTCTGGAGTTCTGTATCAGCTTGACTTGGCCATGTTGGTAAAATAACAGCTTTTGCTTCTCCAATTAGTGCACTCAGTTCTTGACTGTCAGACGCTCTGATATCAACAAGTTGAACTTGAGCTTCGGCTTTATTTGCTCCTAAGGCAATTGCTTGACTAAGGCGATCACAAAAACCATATTGGCTGATATAGCAAACAGCAGCATATCCATCTGTAGTATTTCTTTGACTACTCCACTGATGATAATTATTCAGCCATAGCTCTATGTTGTGCTGGAGTAAAGGCCCATGACCAACGGCAATGATTTTAATATCTGGCAAGCTTTTAATTCTTTTGAGTGCTTGAAGGACACTGCGAGCATTTGGCCCCATCAAGCAATCGTAGTAGTAGCGGAAATCTGAACCAATAACCTCTGGCTTTAGATCAAAAAGTTCATCAGTACAGTAATGGAGTCCAAAGGCATCACATGTATAAAGAATATTTGTTCCATGATCAAAAGAAAAAATAGTGTCTGGCCAGTGAAGATTGGGAGCACTGATAAATTGAAGTGTATGGTGAATTCCATTCGATGAGTTTTCCCCTAAGTCAAGCTCATCACCAGTTTTTATAGCTGTTGATTTGAAGGGTCGATGAACTTGGTTTTCTAGAAATTGTAAAGCTACTTTTGAACCATAAATTTCAATGTTGTTGTTGAGGTCGAGAATGTCACTGATTAAGCCAGAGTGATCTGGTTCAGTATGGCTTACTACTAAATAATCAATTGTTGCAGGATCAACTTTTTCTTGTAAAAGCTTTAACCAGATTTCTTTAAATTTCACATGACTGGTGTCAATTAAAACTGTTTTTTCACCTTGAATAATAAAACTGTTGTAGGTTGTTCCATTTCTTAAGCCAAACTCAATATCAAAGCGACTGCGCTCCCAATCTAGTGAACGAATGGTCGTGGTATTTAGCCCTATGCTTTCGCATTGTAAGGAAAGCTTAGAGTTGCTTGCTGATGTTTCTATGACGGTTGCTGAGTTGTTCCCCATAGATTCTACCGATCATGATTAATACTTTAAGTTGTACTCGAGTGAATTTGAGACTTATTCTAGAGAACAGAAACTATAGAGACTCTTTTGTCAGTTCGCGAGCGATGCTATTGATTTATTAAAATCTTATTAGCTGACTTCCTTTTAGGTTTTTATTGCCATTGCGTTTAACATTGCTTTTTGGGCTTGAACTTGACTGTAAGAGACTAAATCTCGAATAAAAGTATTTTGAGATTCAGGGAATTTTGGATTTGAAGCGAATGGTAATGCACCTGCAATTGAAGGACCAGTTGTTTCTTCTGTTGAAGGTGTTATGACGACCAGTTCATCATCTAATGCACTCTTGTATTTCCACCATAGATCTGGAGAGCTCATTATATTATTTTGATAGGCATAATTTCTTATAGAAGATGTATTCTTAGAATTCTTAGTTGCTTCTTTGTTGTCTTGATTGAGCAATAATCTTTTTTCGACTAGATCTGACAACAATGTATTTCTATCTTTTCCACGTAACTGGAAAAGAATAAAAGGATCTTCTTTAAATTGATCCCCCATTAAAAAATAAATAGCACTTATATGTTTGCATGGATTTGCTTGATCAGGACAGCTGCATTCACTTTTTACTTCTTGAAGGTTAAATGGAAATAGCCTTTTCCCAGTCGTTGCAAAAGCATCTTCTATGTCTTTTGGCATAACTCCAGCTAATAATTGAGCTGACCATTTTGCTTTTTTTGCTAGTGCGTCAATTACATAATTCCAATCCTCATCATCGAGAACATCTAGCCAAAGCTTTACTTTGTATGGTTTTTCCTCTGTACCTTGTACTCTTGCATGAACTCTTCGTCCCTCGAAGCGTATTGATGTCACATTTCCTTCTCTTGCATAACCCCAGGCACGTTCTAGGCGTTTTTTATATCGATATGAATTGATTAGTTCCATCCATTGTTCGACCCACCAGGATTGTTCTCCTAGTCCTTTTCTACTGAGCGCTGTTGTTATTTCAGTTTTGTTCATGATTGTGTTTGGATTTCTATTCCTTGTTGTCTAAAACAACTAATTCGCTGAGCTCATCAACACTAAGCTTGCCAAGCCAATTTTCTCCAGATCCCACTATATTTTCAGCAAGCTGTGATTTTTCAAATATCATTTGATTAATTTTCTCCTCAATAGAACCCGTGGTAATGAATTTGTGAACGATTACACTTTTAGTCTGACCAATTCGATATGCACGATCTGTAGCTTGATTTTCTACAGCTGGATTCCACCATCGATCAATGTGAAAAACATGATTAGCTCTAGTTAGGTTCAAACCTAATCCTCCTGCTTTTAATGAAAGCAAAAATAGTTTTGGTCCTCGCGGATCATGTTGAAAACGATCTATCATTTCTTGTCTTTGTATTTTCGAGCTTCCTCCATGAAGGAAAGGAACTTCAACTTGCCATTCTTTCATTAGATACGATTGAAGCAGATGTCCCCATTCAGTAAATTGAGTAAATAGTAAAGCTCGGTCATTTGTTTCAAAAACTTCTTCAAGTATTTGATTAAGTCTTTGTAGCTTTGAAGAACGTTCAAGAAAATTATTATTAATCTCTGTTTCTTTTAAATTAAGTGCAGGGTGATTGCATATTTGTTTAAGACGAGTGAGTAGACCTAATGTTTTTCCATGACGTTGATTGAGTGGTGATGATGCGATTTCTTTTAGATTTGTCTCTACAGTTTTTTTATATAGACTTTCTTGCTCTTTACTGAGACTTACCCATTCATTTAACTCAATTTTATTCGGTAAATCTGAGATAATTGATTTGTCCGTTTTTAATCGCCTTAATATAAATGGCCCTACACGTGCTTTGAGATCTTTTAAAGAAGAGATATCTCCGTAATGTTCAATAGGAAGTTTGTACCTTTGATTAAAAAAATTTTCTTCTCCGAGTACTTTTGGGTTGAGGAAATTCATAAGAGCCCACAGTTCACTGATACGGTTTTCGATGGGTGTTCCTGTCAATGCAATTCGAAGAGGATCATGTTTTAGACCTTTGCTAATTTCTCTAATTGCAATACTTTGCTTTGCATTTGAGTTTTTTATTGCTTGTGCTTCATCAATAACAACACCTTGCCAGTTGATATTTTTAAATAGCTCATTATCTCTACAGGCTAGGCTGTAACTTGTGATGCAGATATCAATTTCCTGTAGTGACTTTTTGAGTTTTTCTACGGTGTTTGCTCTGTTTGCGCCATAGTGCTCAATAAGAGATAACCCTGGAGTAAATGTGATCGCTTCTCTTTTCCAATTGGTTAGAACTGAAGTTGGTGCAATAAGTAATAAAGGTTTTTTCAGCTCGCCTTGGTTTTTTAATTGTTGGATGAATGCTAGTAATTGAATTGTTTTTCCCAGGCCCATGTCATCTGCTAGGCATGCTCCTTGATGAAAGTAATATAGAAAAGTAAGCCAGCCTAGACCTCGTTGTTGATATGGTCTTAGTTGTCCATGAAATCCTTCCGGATCTGCTATAGGTTCAGGAGATTGTTGTTGGTGATATTGTTCTAAAACAGACTTTAGTCTTGGTCCAGGAGTAAATTGATGTACGGGAAGTTTGAGAAGGCTATTACCTTGAGTGGAGGTTAGAGTTAATGCTTCATCAAGGTTGAGGTGTGGTGGGTTACAGAGAAATTTTTCAACATTTTTTAGATCATTAGGCCGTAATTCGATCCAAGTACCTTTGTGGTTAATTAGAGGACTTTTTTTCTTTCCAAGTATTTGTAATTCTTGTAAAGTTAAATCTATACCTCCTATTCTTAAATCCCAACTCCAATCTAGATTTTCCCCTGGTTTTGCACCGTTAGATCTTTCTTTTAGCTCTGCCTTGATTGTTATGCCTAGTCGACTAGAGACGCCTTTGGACAAACTTTTAGGAAGTATTACTCCAATTCCATTATCACGTAGTTGTTGTGATGCTGTTTTAATGAATACAAATGCCTCAGCTGGTGATAATTGCATTACTTGAGGTGTTGGGGTTTCGAGCCCTCGTTCAATAGCAGGAAAAATTTTTAGTGCTCTACCGAGACCTTCTAAAAGAATTTCACTAGGGTGTGTCACTTTTATTTCTCCGATCTCTACGCTATTTGAGTCTGCTTCCCAAACTTTATCTGCAGAAATTGTAAGTGCTGGATTGGACTCTGCTTGCAAGAGAAAATGTAAAGTCCATAGAGTGTCATCCTCAATTGGTGGAACTAATTCAAAACATGTTTTTGCATCTTTGAGATTAGGATATAAGGCTTCTTTCCAATTGCTAGTAGCTTTTTCTAGACGTTTTATATCTTCATCGCATAAATCAATGTATCCATTCGCTGATCCAAGTGCTGTTTGCCAAGCTGATAGCAATGGATCTAAATCTTTAGTTTGTTTTTCAAAGTCTTCTCGCAGCTGGGCATCAATAATTTCTTTTAAGACATTTATCACTACTTTCCGGTCCTGTCTAAAGAGTGATGATGCAATAGGGTTTGGTGAAGCACTAGGGTTTTTTGATTCTGATTCATTGTTGCTGCTTTTGTTGTTTTTGTTTCTCCAGGGAATTGCACACATGACTACCAATGGCATTTTTTGGATAAACTCTTCTAGTCTTTTTCGTTCATCTTCTTGATTGAGTAATGGAACCCATCGAGCACGATGGTGCTTTGACTCTTCTTTACTTAATTCTATTTGTGGTAGCCATAATCCATTCGCTATCAGACTTAAGGACCAACGCTGTAAATGTGTCCACCAAAGTATTTCTTCACTAAAATCAGCATCTTTGAGAGATAGGGGTAATTGTGTTAACCATTGTGAGACTTCCCAAGGAGATATTGCGAGACCATTGATTTTCCATGGCCATAATTCATAGTTGTTTGGAGATGTTTCTCCAGCTAGCAAGGGAAGGATGCCCCATTCTTGATCCCCCTCGGAGTTCTTTCTGTTATGAGTTGTTTTGGTTTGGAGAGAAGATTTACTTGGCAGTGTGAGGCACGCTGTTCTATTTATTGACTCTTTAGGCAATATGTTTTTTTTCTCCAACCAAATTCTTAATTCTTCTGAAGACAGTGTGTATGGATGAGGACTAGGACTAGATTCTGGTTTTTTGGGATTGACCATTTGCCATGTATCCGCCCAAAGGAATAACACTGGAGATTTTTCAGATGGTAAATCTTCAGATTGGGTCAACCAAGTGGCGTGTAGCAAGCTCATATTAAGGATGTATTAAACATCTAATTGTTTTTCTACTTTGCTTTCTTTGTAGCAAGCAATAACAATAGTGATTTTGAAAAATTTCATAGTCAATAATGGCAGGTAATTAGGTAGATTTTATGAGAAGCTAATTACTTGTTTTCTATTTTGAACTTGCACCGCTTCTGGTGCTTTTCCCCCCAACTCTCAAGTCTGTTATGGAAGTTGAACGAGTGCCATCAAAATCTGCGATGAAATCTCTTTCAGGACAGGAAATAAGGGCTACATTCTTGAATTTTTATGAGGAACGAGGGCATCAAATTATGCCTAGTGCATCTTTGGTTCCTCAGGATCCAACTGTATTACTCACGATTGCAGGAATGCTCCCTTTTAAGCCTGTGTTCCTTGGTCATGAGAAAATTTCGTCAAAAAGAGTCACTACTAGTCAGAAATGTATAAGGACAAATGATATAGAAAACGTTGGTAGAACGGCTAGGCATCATACTTTTTTTGAGATGTTGGGAAATTTTTCTTTTGGGGATTATTTCAAAAAGGAGGCAATTCAATGGGCTTGGGAGCTTAGTACAAGTATTTTTCGCTTAGATCCAAAGAATTTAGTTGTTAGTGTTTTCCGAGATGATGAAGAAGCAGAAGAAATATGGAGAGATAT
>QCFE01000012.1 GCA_003278425.1 Prochlorococcus sp. AG-363-B11
CCAACTAACCAAATCCAAAGAGTTAAAACTAAAACCCCACTAATAATTCCATATGCTTGAAAACGTGAACCTAGAGAGAGAATTGTTCTAGTAACGGCAGAGTTCAACAATGTCAATAAAGTACCAATCATTATAGCTCCAGGTATAAGAGGTCTAATAGGCACTCTTCGTCTTGGAACTAATGCTTGAAGCAATAATGCCATTATGCTAAATCCAAGAAAGGGTAAAATTATTTGACCAGCTTCAATCAATGGTATTTTTGATAAAGCATCAGTTAATTTAGGACTAGTATCTTTAAGTTCTGTCCAAACTCCACTAGGAATCATTCGCAAATAGGAACTAATCTCATCAAGAACCATTAATACACCAACTAATAAGATAACCAGAAATGCTTCCACTCTGTTTCTAATTAGTCTAAAAGCTTGCATTCTTAATGGAATTGGGCTGGTTTTTAAAGGTAACGCATCTTCCCAAAGTCTATCGGCCCCTCTTTGTAGAGTTAAATATGCATTCCCAGCAGTGATAACTAAAAAAAGTGCGCCAAGGACTCCAGCTCCAAATCCTTGATTCACAAGTTTTGCAAGTGTTGTTTCAACTAGTCCAACCACTGAGGGAGGCAACACTTGTGCTGCTAATCCAATTATTTGTTGATCTAGGCCTTGTTGTTTCCCTAGAAACCATGAGGCGGAAGATAGGGAAATGATTAATATTGGAAAGAAAGATTGTAATGTGTAATATGCAAACGCAGCACTTAGATCCACGCAGTCACAACGATTCCACCTTTGAGAAGCTGTCCACAAACTTTTTAGAAACCACTGGACATGAAGCCTCAAGTTAATTACCACTCTTGATTTGGATCACATCCCTTGATTTTAGTCTAAATACTGCAAAATGATTAATATCAATGTATTCGGCGATATTGTTAGAATCAGTAAAATTAATTACTCAACTAATTAGTTATATAGTCTTACTAAGATGTCTATTAGTTCATTAATATTTCTCCCCATGGAATAAGTCTTTCTAAGTTATGTTTTGAATTAGCTGCTATTAATGGGAAATTAACTGAGCTTAAATCCTCACCTCTTTTAAGATTACATGGGTCAATATCTAGCCAGCTTATATAACAACCTATCTCTAACAAAATTAACCATGCAGCAGCAATATCCCATATTTTAGGAGTGGATTCAAGAGCAGCAAAAGTTTGTCCAGTTGCAACACTAGTCATGTTTAAGCTGGATACGCCTAGCAGCCTTATCTTTCCAGGAAACTGTTGATTAGGTTGTTTTTGTAAAACACTGATTGAACGACTACAAACAGAAACACAATCACTTTTAAAATTCATTCCCATTTCGTTTCTTTTTTTGTTATTAATCCATACTCCTTTATTTTTTATTGCAATGATTCTTTTTTTAAGTGGAGGTATATCTAGAATTGCTGTTTCTGGCTCACCTCCTACAAAACGAGCTATGGAGATTGCCCAAAAAGGTATTCCTGCAGTAAAGTTTGTTGTTCCATCTAAAGGGTCTACGACCCAATAAGCATCTGTAGAAGGAATTATTTTAGAACCTTCTTCGCTTAAAACCCCCTCATGATTATGAGTAATTTTTGAAATTCCTGTTACAAGATGTTGATCACTCCAACGATCACAATTTGTTATTAAGGACCCATCAGGCTTTAACTCAGAGTTGATTTTACCAAAATCTTTTAGTTGTCGCTCTGCAACTTCATTGACTAAATTGTGCAATTCATCAAATTGTTTTTGATTAAGTTCAATGTCTGAATTTTTATTCATAATTTAAACTATAAAAGCTCAAGACAAGAATCTCGTTTTGATGATAATTGATTAGAAGGCATCATTTGATTTTTTTTATTAATTCTTGAATTATTTTTGGATATTTTTTTTTCACAACTGTTTAATTTTTCTATACCTGTTTTACTTTGCAAACTAATTATGTGGATATTATAGTCAGTCAAAGCTTGGATATGATTTACTTCTGCTTGAGTCAGATCTCTTTGATTGTTAACTACTTCGCGTTGTGTGGTAATGCCTGCCTTTAACCTTAAAACAGAAAGTCTTAATGACTCTTTTGCTGATTCGATAGCATCGTATGAATTCTTGATACTCTCTTTGGCTATATCAAGTTTAAAGAAGCTTTCTTCAATTTCTTTTCTTATTTGGCTTTTTTTTAAGGCAAGCTGAGCTTGAACTGCTTTTACTTTTTCTTTGCTTGCAGAATACTTTGCTTTGCTATAACCACCATCAAATATGGGCCAATCAAATTGAATCCCTATAGTTGTATTTGTACTATTAATCTTATTTTCATCCCTTGGAGATGGGACTCCTATCTCCCCTCTTGAGATATAACCATCAAATGAATTATATATTGAGACCTTGGGCTTATTACTTGAATTAGCAATGTTTGCCTTATTGTTATTTATTGATATACCTAACATAATATCATTTAGCTCTTGTCGAGATTTATAACCTTTAATAATACTTTGCTCGAGGGAAGTTTCCCACAAGCCAATTATTTTTGGGATTGATTGGATTGTTGGACTTACATTTGATCTGAGATTTAGTAGTTGAGCAAATTTTCGCTCATTAATTTTTTTATAACCAACAGTCTCTGCTAATAATTGTTTATCCTTTGAAAGCTGAGTCCTTGCTTCTAGTACATCAAAATTTGAGCCTAGACCAGAATTTTTTCTCACCAGCGCCTCTTTTAATGAGGTTTCAGAAAATTTTATTGAATCCTGTGCAATGCGAATATCCTGAATAGACTTTTGCAAATTGAAGAATTGAATATAAGCATCTAAAAGTAATTCGCGGAATTTTACTGAATAGGCAATTCTTGCTTTTTCAAATTGATTCTTAGCTAATTCGATTTGAGGAACTCTAGAAGGATTAATTAGATCCCATTTTAACGTAGCATTTAAACTTGCTTTGCTTTGCTTATTTGAAGTATTGGTTGATAAATCGTTGAATGTATTACCTTCTGAATATTTAGGAAAGCCTGTACTTGAGATATTGAGGTTAGGGTACCATGATGCAATTTCACTTCTTAGTAGATATCTATTTTCCTCTATTCTTGTTTCAAGTATTTTCAACTCATCACTATTAGTTTTAATCAAATCACTGATTTCTTTTAATTCAATATGTTGTAAATTATTCATGTTTATATCACCAAGCTTGTTACTTATACCTAAAGGTTTGGGGTACTTCTTTTCTATAACTTTAGGAGAAGATTTCTTGACTTCTTCATTTTTCTTTTTTTTCTCATTAAATTTCTCTTTTAGTTCTAAGTTCTCTATTTTCTGGTTTTTAGGACTAACTTTTGTCCATATTATCTGATCAGAAACATAATTTTGTTTAGAATTAACTTCTTCTGCATTTGCTAAACCAATTGTTGAATTTGAAATTATATATAAGAATAATAAATTCTTCGAAATATTCATTAACTTCTTCCTTGTAGCGTTATATTTCATCACCTAACTATTGATCAATGTGTTAACAAAATCATCAGGAGAGTAAATAATTTTAATAGTAATTTGTAGTGTCTTTTCGACTTCTTCAACAGTCATGTCATCTAGGAAAGCTTGCTCGCCATTTTTTAGCATTATAGAAGGTAATAGAAGTTCTTCACCTAGCTCTTTGTTCTGAAGGCCGTTAATTATATCTTGCCCAGTGAGAAGTCCAGTGACTACATTGTCCTTACCCCAGTAGGGACTTTTAAGTCCATACAGTCTGAGAGATAGTCCGTCTATTTGATTCATTTTTTCCGCTATAGGATCTAGAGCTTTTTCCACTAGTTTACCTACTACCCAGCTAGATCTTTTCTTTTTGGTGATTCTTTCTGGCAGTTTACTTGTGGCCTTCTCCATATTTTCTAAAAATGACCTAATGCTACCTACCCCATTCTCTTCTTGTGGAAAATCTTCGTATTCCATTCTTGAAGGAAGTCTTTGATGGGAGATTAAATACCACTCATCTGATAGCCATGCAAAACGTTTTCCAATAGCAGCATGGTATTTTCTTTGAAGTTTTTCTACTAAGTGAATTACTTTTTTTGCGCACAGTTTATTGACAGGTTTGAGATCATCACCTGCTGGTCGAAATTTTGTTAACCCAACTGGGACAACAGCTGCAGATATTACCGTCGGCCATTCTCCATGAGCATAGAAAAATAGATCGTTGAGTGTATTTTCAAGGTTTTCTGAATCATTTAAGTTTGGGCATACAACGATCTGGGCATGTAATTGAAGCTTTCTCTCAGAAAACCATTGTATTTGTTCCATAATTAATCCCGCTCGTTTATTTTTGAGTAATTTTGCTCTTAGATTTGAGTTAGTTGCGTGCACTGAAACAAACAAAGGAGATAACCGTTGTTGCTCAATTCTTTGCCAATCTTTTTGTTTTAGATTCGTTAGTGTTAGGTATGAACCATATAAAAAGCTCATTCGATAATCATCATCTTTTAGATAGAGAGTGTTTCTATGTCCATCGGGCTGTTGATCAATAAAGCAAAACGGGCAATGGTTATTGCATTGTTTGAGGCCATCAAATAATGCTTCTGTAAACACTAGGCCTAAGTCATCATCAAGATTCTTATCTAGTTGAATCGTATGGAGCTTGTCATTTTGATCGATAATTTCAAGCTCTAACAGCTCTTCTGCAATTAAATATTTGTAATCAATAAGATCTCTTGGCCTTTTACCATTTATAGATAATAACTTGTCTCCTGGCTGGAAGCCTAAGTCTTCGCCTATTGAGTTTGCTTTAACTTCTTCTACTAAAGCTGGATGCAAAGAAGGTTCCCTTAGGGATTGCTCTCTAAGGGAAGCAAATGCTGTTTCTTGAGGATGTTCATTCCACACAGACTAGATAATCTTTGCTTTAGCGTGCTTTGTCAATTGATTATTTTCCCACTACCAATAGAAAGGCTTGAAGACTCCCACAAATATAGAACCTTATAGTTTTTTGATTCCTCTAGAAAGTTGAGCCATCTGAAAGTAAAGTCTTGAGAAGTATTATTGCTTTAGTTTTATTGAGTTGGCTTTTTTGGTCTTTCTGAGCTTTTGATCTCATCATGGTCTTCTTCTTTGTTAAACAATTTAAATTTATTTACTCCTGAGCAACTTTTTTTCTACTAAAGACACCTCAGCGTTCACAGAGGGATATTTATCTAAGCCGAGAACATTGCGATTCTGGGCAGCTTCTCTTGTAGTGCTTCCTGTGTTTCTTCAGGCTCCTTGGGTGCATTTTTATCCACTTTCTGCATTGATTTTTACTTTTGTTCTTACTGGTTGTGGGATAGTGCTAGGTCAATTTGTTTCTGGAAAATGGTTTAATATTGGATCGCTAGTTTTAGGAGTAAGTGGTAGTTGGCTTGGTGGGTGTTTGTTTTGGGGTTGGTTGAGAATGCATCCTGTTTTGCATTTACCTGTTGAAGGGGTAGCGCTGCCTCTAGCTTTTGTTGGTTTGACGACTAAATGGAGAATGGGTGCAGGTTTTTATTTGTCTTGTTTGTTAGGAACGGCTTTTACTGATTTGATGATGGTTTTGACTGGGGTAATGAACTCATGGCCTGATGTGGTCTCAGCGCCTATTGAGGAAGCAGCAAAGAAGTTAAATGAAACCTCTTTGAATCTATTTAATCCTTTTACTTTGGTTTTATTGAGTTTGGCAGCGTTATTGATATTGCTCGTATCTAATGAAATGAACAAGAGAGGTACGCTAAACTCACCCGCTGGTGGGGCTTGGCTTGTTGCTGGAGCTGCTTTAACTACAACACTTTGGGTTGATGGACTATTTTTAATTACTACACTTTTAAAACCCAAATTAAGTGGATTGATATAGGAGGAATGAATAATTTGTATGGATTATGCTATTGATTCAAATCCTATTGCTGTTGGATCTTGGGATGTAGTTGTTATAGGGGCTGGGGCAGCTGGCTTAATGACTTGTTTAGAGCTTCCATCTCATCTCAAGGTATTACTGGTTAATCGCAATACAAGTAAACGTTCTGCCAGTCGATGGGCGCAAGGTGGTATTGCTGCTGTAACACGCAGAGAAGATAGTTTACAAAGTCATGAGCAAGATACTTTACGAGCGGGGGCTGGTTTATGCGACTTAGCTGCAGTTCAGATGTTGGTTCGGAAAGCTCCTGAATGTGTTGAAAGACTCCAGAAGTTAGGTATGGAATTTGATCGAGATTCAACAGGACTCTCTACAACTTTAGAAGCGGCGCATAGCTTTAGACGTGTATTGCATGTTCAAGATAGAACTGGAAGAGCTTTGATTGACATCCTCAGAGATCAAGTCGAGAAAAGGGAGAATGTTTTGCATCGACGTGGTGTCAGAGTTACTCAACTTTGGGTGGACAATAATTGTTGCTGCGGAGTTCAAGTTTTAGATGGACCATTTCTCTATTGGATTCAGTCAAGGGCCGTTGTTTTAGCGTCGGGAGGAGGAGGTCATCTCTTTATTAATACAACTAATCCAACCCAAGCTTGCGGTGAAGGATTGGCATTGGCTTGGAACGCTGGAGCCTCAATAGAAGACCTTGAATTTTTCCAATTCCATCCAACTGCACTAAAGCTAGAAGGAGCACCTTCGTTTTTGATTTCTGAAGCTGTTCGAGGGGAAGGCGCAGTTTTAGTGGATTCCTTTGGAAATAGTCCAGTAGAGCATTTATCAAAACGTGACCTTGCAGTTAGGGATCAAGTAAGTAGAGCACTTGTTCAGTCAATGCAAGCTCAAGGTGTTAATCATGTAGGGCTTGATTTAATGCGGATTCCTTCAGAGATAATCCAAGGGCGTTTCCCTTGGATTATTCAACAATGTCGTGAACATGGGATTGATCCTTTGAAGACTCTTATCCCTGTAGCACCGGCAGCACATTATTGGATGGGTGGTATCGCTACCAATTTGCAAGCTGCCACAAGTTTGCCAGGACTATATGCAGTAGGGGAAGTTGCCTGTACTGGTGTCCATGGTGCCAATCGGTTGGCCAGTAATTCCTTATTGGAGTGTCTTGTGTTTGCAGGGCAAATGTCACATATAGAACTGATGGATTTTTCCCCTAAGGCCCAAGTCCCCAACAAATGCTTTGCAGTCGATTGTTCGAATGATTTATATGACTCCTTGACTGAAGAAGATTTGAGATTATCTATTGATGAACTTAGGCAATTGTTTTGGAGAGAAGTAGGAGTTAAACGAACACCTAAAGGTATGAAAGTTGCCTTGAAATCGATAAAAGTTAATTTTGAATACCTATCTAGACATCCTTTGTTAGACTTAGTTCATCAACAAGCATCAGATAATTGCAATTACTTTAATGAAAGTACTAGGAAAAATTTAAACTTGATGCTTGATTTAAATCATCGTCTATTAACTAGTGCATTAACTGTAAAAGCTTGTCTATTTAGAGAGGAAAGTAGAGGAGGTCACTTTAGGTTAGATGCACCAACTTCATTACCTTATTGGCAATGTCATTCGGTTCAGAGTAAAGGGAAAACAATTATGACAAGGAGTGTAAGGTGAATCGAAATTTAGAAATCTCTAGGACCCTTGTAATCACTCCAGTCAGCTAATTCGTTAAGACTTTTCACTCCTGACTCAATCCTTTGATTTATTTCCCAAGATGGGAAACCACTAATTCCTTTGGCTTTACAAAGGTCTGATTTATTATCTTTCCCATCTTCTGCACATTCAACAATATTTAATTTGGAGGAAGCTTCTTGACCAAACATTTCTTTTTGATCATGACAATGTGGGCACCAATATGCAGAGTACTTTACTGCACCAATTTTGGTTAAATGCTCAGCTAATTTATTTGCTGAAGCACTACTTCTAGAAGTAACAATAGGAGCTGCTCCTTTAATATTTGTTTGAATTATACTCCTATTAGGATCAATATAAGAGGACCAGATTAAACTGCCTAGTAAAACAATAGTGCTTATTATAATACCTCTAAATATTAAATCTCTTCTTTCTTCCCACCCTCCACCAAGTATTGTCAAAGTTAGGATCAAAATTGATAACAATGCTGAAATAATACAGAAAAAACATATTGCTTCGATTTTAAAAACCATTATTCCCATAAGAACAAAGCTGAATATAGTCATGCAATTTGAGATTAGAAATAACCCCCACCAAGCTTTTCTTGATAGATCTATTGAGCTCCTATTTAGCCATGGTAAAAAAGGTATTATTGCTAGAATAAGAATTGTGAAATAGCTAAAAAATCCAATTAGAGAAAGGGGAATAGGGTGTCCATTAAATTCAAAAATTGTTCCCCATGCACTATTTAGAACTTTGTCGCAACCCTGGTTGGCTCCTGGGCAAGAAATAGAGCTAATCCATCCCCACCTTTGAATGGTTATTGATCCAGTATCTATAACTCCTATTGTTGCGAGGATTCCAATAATAATTCTTGCTAACTTTGATCCTTGCTCTTGTCTTCTTCGACTTTTCAGGCGAGGCTTTCCCATTCTTTTAGTTGATTGATTTCCTAATTCTTACAGTTTTTATAACAATATTCTTTTGTTTTGAGTTAATACAGTCATAATTTCTTTTTTATCATTGATTTTAGATCCGGTTTCAATAATGATTAGAGAGAAATTCAATCAAAAATCATAGAAAAAATAGCTTTTCATTCAAAACAGAAAGCAAGTGTGGCTTTTGTCCATTTGGGATGTGAAAAGAATCTTGTGGATACTGAACATATGATGGGTTTATTGGACCAAGGCGGATATCTGGTAAGTTCTAACCCTTCTGATGCATCGCTTGTAGTTGTTAATACTTGCAGTTTCATTCAAGAAGCTAGAGAAGAGTCTGTTAGGGCATTAATTGGTTTAGCAGAAGATGGTAAAGAAATAATTATTGCTGGATGCCTTGCGCAACATTTTCAGGAGGAGTTGTTGCAGTCAATCCCAGAGGCAAAAGCGATTGTTGGCACTGGAGATTATCAACATATATTGAATGTTTTAAAGAGAATTGAGCAGGGTGAAATAGTCAATCAAGTTTCAAAAATACCAAAATTTGTTGGTGATGAAAAACTTCCTCGATATAGAACTAATGCTCAGGCTGTTGCATATGTAAAGGTAGCTGAAGGTTGTGATTATAGTTGTGCTTTTTGTATTATTCCTAAACTTCGTGGAAAGCAACGTAGTAGGACAATTGAATCAATTGTTTTAGAAGCTAAGAATCTGGCTGAGCAGGGGGTCAAGGAATTGATTTTGATTAGTCAAATAACTACTAATTATGGATTAGATATTTATGGTAGGCCTTGTCTTGGAGAACTTCTAAAAGCTCTTGGAGATGTTGATATACCTTGGATTAGAGTTCACTATGCTTACCCTACTGGTTTAACTCCAAATGTAATTACTGCTTTTAGAGATATTCCTAATATAGTTCCTTATTTTGACTTGCCATTACAACATAGTCATCCTGAGATCCTTAGGTCTATGAACCGTCCTTGGCAGGCTAATTTGAATACAAATTTGTTAAATAGAATTAGAGATCAAATACCAGATGCAATTTTTAGAACATCTTTAATTGTTGGCTTCCCTGGAGAAACAGAGTCACACTTTGAGCATCTTGTTTCTTTTGTTAAAAAGGAAGAGTTTGATCATATTGGGGTTTTTACATTTTCTTCTGAAGCGGGAACTAAAGCTGCAAATTTGGATAATCAAATTCCTTTCAGTATTGCTCAGGCAAGAAAAGATAAAATAATTTCTATTCAACAGCCTATTGCTGCTATCAGAAATCAAAGCTGGGTTGGCCGTACTGCTGATGTATTAATTGAAAGCAGGGATGATGACAATCGAGAGATTCTAGGCAGATGTTTTCGCTTTTCACCCGAAGTTGACGGTACGGTCAGAATCCTATTGACACCAGAAAATCATTATCTATCCCCAGGTATGATGATTCCTGGTTTGATTACTGGTTCAGAGTTATATGATTTGACTGCTGAGGTTATAGGCGCGAAAGAAATGGTTCAAGCAGAAAGAAGTAAATAATTTTGAAATTGAAAAATGATTAATTTTATAAGTTAATTTGCGGCTGACTCTAATGACTTTATCTATTTAAAAATAGTGCTAGATCAATTTAATAGCTTTTAAAATTTTGCTAATGGCAAAAGCTGCGCCTAGTCCTAGGCCAACAAGTCCAAAGTAAAACAAAATTCCCATTTTCCAAGCAAAGATTTTCTTTATTACAACAGACCTAGGTACCTTTTGTGGTCATTTGGTTTGTTTTTTTATAGTTAGTCTTGAATGTAAGGTTTGCCATTGATTAAACAGTATTCAGCTTTTTGAAGTTCTCTTCCAAGGTAAAGCGCATGATCAAGCTTGCTTATTGGCAAAGGTTCCTTCGTTTCCGTTAATTTTATTCCAATTTCTTTTGCTGTCTTTCCTTTAAAGACATTAATTGGAACTCGCTCTACTCCATTTTTACATTGGAGTATTTTTCCAGTATTGGGATCCCTTGCTATTCCCTTATCATCAATACTATTACTGAAATGCTGCACGATTAATTCATTTTGCTCTTGATTGACTTTAATTAAGAAATAGCCTTTCGGGTCCAAAGCAATATGCCTTGAAGAGTAGGAATCATCAATATCTTGGGAAAGCCTTTTCTTTTCTTTTGAGGAAATAATTCTGTTCATCTTTTTAAATTACAAATTCGAGCATATTTCGACAAGCCGAGGTTTTTGAAAAGAAATAATTCTCTTTTTGTTGTATTTTGACAATTGTTAGTTGGAAAATATTTTACTTCTTTCCTAGAAGTTTATTTTTGACATTTATTAATTTAGATCTTATGAATATATTATTTACAGATTAGGCTTCATGAATGAATTTCCTTAAGATTAAGCTTTTTAGACTTATTAGTAAAATTAAATGTATTAATATAAGTGAAATATATATAATTATTAGATTTTTTTAACCCTCTTAGAGCAGTAAGCTCAATTACAAAAAATCTAAATAAATTTTTTGTTAACTTCATAATAAACTAGAGAAGATTTTTCCAACTGACTTATTAACGTTTGAAATTACCTCATTCTTAGTAAGGCTTTTATCTTAAATAGTTTTTATTTTCTAGAGACTTTTTTTAAATTTGGAAAGGAGCTTTATCATTTATTGCATTAATTTCTTCCATGATTAACTTATTGATCTTAGGAAGTGATGTTTTTATGATATTATTCATATTTGCGTTGTACCATCTATGTAAGCTGAAGCAGGGAATTGCTTGAAAACCTCTTCTAATTTTATGATTACCTCCTGCACCTGGATCAAACTTCTGTATACCTTTTTTGATAGCCCAGGAAATTGGAGAGTAATAGCAAAGTTCAAAATGTAAATTCTGTATTTCTTCTTTACTCCCCCAATACCTACCCCAAAGCATTTCCGAATTGGTTAGACAAAGAGACATTGCTACTGGTTTTTTATTATCCCCTCTGTGGGCATTGAATAAGACAATGTTTTCTTTAAGGCTTTTATTTTCTAATTGTTCAAAAAACTGATTGGTTAAATACTTGCTTCCCCACTCTCCCCATCGAGCACAATGATTCTCATAGAAATCGTGCATTATTCGAAGCATTTTTAGGTCAATATCATCATTGGTTAAGACTGAAATTATTAAATTAGACTTTTTAATTGACTTTCGCTCTCTTTTTATATTCCTACGTTGATTAGAGTTGAATCTTTGAAGGTAATCGTCAAAAGTCTTCTCCCCTATGGAACTCCATAGACTGTGCCTGTTTATCCAAGCTAAACAATTTCCTGATTCTCCATATTTCTTCCAAGTTGGATCTACATATAAAAAATTACAGCTTAGAATTTTATTCTTAATGGCAAAGTCATCAATAACCTTAAGAATTATTTTTGTGAACTCTTCTTCATCTTTACCCTTTGCTATGAAAAAGCGATAACCTTCTATCGGACTTAGTGGACTCATTCCAATTAGTTTTGGGTAATACTGTAGCCCTAATTGTATAGATAGTTTGACAAATATATTATCAAAAATAAACTCTCCATAACTATGACTTTTTAAATAGAGAGGTGCTAGAGCTACTATTTTATTATTTTCCCAGAGTGTTAAATGTATTGCCTGCCAACCGTACTTAGGAGATATACTCTCTGATTTTTCTAGAGCATATAACCAATTCCAGTTATAAAAAGGAAGATAACGTTTATCTATAAGAGCGTTCCACTGATTCTCTGAAATTTCTTTAATTGATTTATGCCAGCAAGCCTTAATTTGATACTTCAAGTTCTATTCCTTAGGTATTTAAGTAGCACTTCACTCCCACCTAAGTTTAGAGCATCTTCTAATTCCCAAGCATTTTCCTTGGTTAAGCCTATTGGTAAATTATTCATTGTTAAAGATGTCCAGCTATATTTACCTGAAAGTATTCGAGGTACGAAAGTTAGCTGCAGTTCATCAATTTTATCTTCTAGTAAAAGTGATGTAATTAGTTTGGTTCCTCCAAGAAGGACAATTTTTGAAAAACCTTCTTTTTTTAACTCATTTAGTGTTTCCCCCCAAGTTCTACTCATCAATAATTGATTGTCGAACGGTTTTGATATTAGCTTTGACATTTTATTTGGAGATAAAAGCCATTTTTCTAAGGGTTGTTTAAAAAATTTCCATGAACTGTCAAATGCCCCATGTTTGCTAACTATCAAAGAAACAGGTTGAGGTGATCGCCCATCTTGTCTTCGTTGCTTAATTAACCCTTTGTTATGAATGAGACACGTGCTTTGGTGAATGCTTAATGTCGTTCTCCCCATTAAGGTCGCATCAGCCCATGCTAAAGCTTCTTCTAATATTTTGCGATCTCCTTCTTTCCCTAAATTGGCTTTACCTCCAGATGATAAGGCAAGTCGACCATCAAGACTAATTGCTATTACTAAACGTACCCTTGGTAAATTTAACAATTTTTAGATGGATTTATTTATCTTTAAATTTTCTATATTGTGAGTGTCTGCATAGATTTCTGCAGCATTATTAGGACTTTCTTGTAGTCGAATTTTATGTAGATTTGCTCCTATTGCTTGGATGGGCTCTTTTAATTTGTCAGCGATATGAAGAGCAATATTTTCTGCTGTAGGTACACAAGTAGAAAAATGTTCTATGTCTTTATTGAGAAAAGTATGATCAAAAGGTTCGATTATCAATTCATCAACTAATTTTTGGAGTGAGCTAAGATCGCAAATCATTCCAGTGCGAGAATCAATTATTCCTCTAACGGTTATATCAACAAGGTAGTTGTGACCATGACCATGAGGTCTTGCACATTTCCCATATATTATTTCATTCTCTTTTTGAGAAAGTTCTTCTCTAGCTAAGCGGTGTGCTGCAGCAAAGTGACTTCTAATAGTTAGGAAAGCTTCCATATTTTCACCTAGATAGTCAGCCCATAAGTTGGTTTGTTCATATAGCCTAAGAGACTTTAAGGGTAAATGACATTGTAACCTTGTCCAGATTACTCGTGTTAAAGCCTCTGTCGTTGGTAAGCAGCCTTTTGAGTTTGTCATATCAAACTCAGGCCATGTTTCATTGAGAAAGCGAAAATCAAGTTGCTTGGTTACTTCTTCCTTAATTGCATGTTTTACTTCAGAAAGATTTAGGACCATTCCATCCTCATCAAGAGTTCCATCCATGGAGACAATTAATTCATAGTTGTGTCCATGCCCTGGAGCGATTGCACATGCTCCAAACCATTTTGAATTATCATCAGCTGATAATTCAGGTAGCCAGTATCTATGGCTAGCGCTGAATAAAGCTCGACGGGTAATTACACAACGTCGACCTTTGCCATGTTTTCTTTGAGATGTGATTTCCTTCATTCTGTTTTCACATCAATGAAAATATTGTAATTAATTCTTCTCCAATTTGTTTTCTGAAGAATCTTATGAACTCTAATGAGCTAAGTCACATTTTAGGAGGACGTATTATTTATCTTGTTGGGATGATGGGTTCTGGTAAATCTTCGACAGGACCATACCTTGCTAAATCACTGGGATATAGCTTTATTGATCAGGATGATTTGATTGAGAAAGTTACAAAACTATCTATTGAGGAGATTTTTCAACAAGAAGGAGAAAGCGTTTTCCGTAGTATTGAAACTCAAGTTATTAAAGAAATTGGCACAAGACATTCTCTTGTAGTGGCTACTGGAGGTGGTGTTGTTACGTGCATTGAAAACTGGGGTATTTTGCATCAAGGCATAGTGATCTGGATTAATCCTAGTAGAGATAATTTAATTGAAAGATTAAAAGATGATTCATATAAGCGCCCTTTATTAGGAAGGGATACTCTTATTCCATCATTAGATAAATTAATAAAAGAACGCCATTGCTTTTATTCAGAGTCTGACTTAAATATCTCAGTGAATAAAGAAACTCCTGAAGAAGTAGCTCAATTAATTTTGAAAGAATTGTCAGTCAAGCTTCATACTAAAAATTCCCATTTGTAAGACGAATTGCAAACCATTCTAATTTAAAACCTGGTCTTATTTCAAGATCACATGATGTATCAAGAAGTCTTTCTGCAGCTGATCGTGTGGAAGGCTCATTTTGTAAATCCTCAGGTAGATTATCCATTTTGTTCAGCCATTCTTCAATCCATTGAAGAGTTTCTTCTGCTGTAAGAAATTGTTCGTTTTTGCATGGCTCCATTACTAAATAATTTTCACAATCTCTAATTATTGGATTAGTCATATATTTTAGTGATTTACATTTCTGCAGGATCTTTTTCAAGGAGAAGTTGCTCTAGATTATCTCTCCAATGAAAAAGAGGCTCTAAGATCGGATTGTCCTTATATCCAGGACAGCCTTTCCCGACAAGGCTTTGTCCTGAGGAAGCCGGAAAATAAAGTAGTGATAGTTGAGATGCAACTGCTATATCTGCAATACTCAAGGAATTTCCAACTAGCCACTTATTATGGCTAACTAAATCGGATATTTTTTCAAGGCTTTTGAGTAATGTAGCGCTTTTTTCAGTATTGAGTGTTTGAGATAAACCATTCATGAGTTCACATGGGAGATTATTTATCAAGCCTTTTATGGATTTAGGGAAATCTTCAGGTAAGAGAGCTTCTCTTAGTGATGGGTCAATTGCGGCAGTCTTAATAAGTTCCATGCGAACATATTTTGCCAAAGTCGTGTCTGCCCAATTTTCTATAATGTGGGCAGTTGTAGATTCCTGCTGATTTTCAGGTAATAATTTTGGCTCTTCTGTAATATTTTCTAGATATTCAATTATTGCACTTGAATCTGTAATTACATGTTCTCCATCTTTTAACACTGGTACTTTTCTTTGCCCGGAAAGCTTGAAAACGTTGACCTGCCCTAAGCCAGGAACAATTTCAATGGTTCTGTAGCTCATTTTTTTTATCTGAAGGACCATGCGGACTTTCAGGCAAAAAGTAGAATGCTGAAATTGGTATAGTTCCAACATAAAGTTTTTAAGTCAAAATAGATCAGAATAGCTATTAAGGATATTGAATAGCGACAAAAATGGGTGAGTTTTTTTCTAATGTTTCTAGATATCCTAAATATCTCATAACAATAATTCTTGGAGTTTTTGCTGCTTTTCTTGAACCATTAATACGGCGAAGCAAAAACCCTATTACAGCTATATCGTTAATTGGTGCTTTGATTAGTGGTCTTTTGACTCTGGTCTTTATTGTTAGAGGAATGGTTTTCCCATCATCTTTGCTGTAGTTATGGCTCAAAGTAGACGTGTTGAAAAAGTTGCTGCACTTATTCGAAAGGAGATGAGCCACCTTTTATTAAATGGGCTTAGAGATCATCGTATTCAGTCAACAATGATTACTATTACAGACGTTGAGGTCTCTGGCGATTTACAACATTGCAAGATTTTTGTGAGTATTTTTGGGAATACAGATCAAAGAAATGCAGTTTTTTCGGAATTAGAAGCTTCTCAAGTTTTTCTCAAAGGTGAATTAGGGAGAAGATTGCAAATGCGCAGAGCGCCAGAAGTTGTTTTCAAGTTAGATAGAGGAATGGAGAAAGGAACTTCTGTGCTTGATCTTTTAGGTCAACTAGAAGATGAGCGAAAAGCAAAAAATACTGATTTGTCAGAAAAACAAGTTTAATTTGAACTCTCAACAACAACAAGATCTTAAAAAAAAAGTTGCTGAACTTTTAGTGGTTAGAGCAAGTGGGCATGCTTCAGATTCCGAGCGGGAATACCCATCATGGGAGCTGTCTAATCAAGAATTGAAAACTTTATTGGAAGAAGGTGTTGGTGGCGTGATTTTACATGGAGGAACTGTGAATGAGGTCAAGGAAAGGACTGCAAAACTACGTAATTTTTCTGAATATCCAATTCTCTATTGCGCTGATGTGGAAGAAGGAGTAGGTCAAAGATTTGGTGGAGGTTCCTTGTTGCCTCCTCCTATGGCATTGGGCCTTAGATACTTGAAAGATCCAGAGGATTCAATTGGCTTGGCTGAAGAATATGGACGATGTATTGGAGACCAAGCTCGACGTTGTGGATTGAATTGGGTCTTAGCACCTGTCTGTGATGTTAATAGTAATCCTTTTAACCCAGTTATAAATATGAGAGCTTGGAGCTCAGACCCTGAGATTGCTTCTGCTCTTGCATGTGCATTTCACAAAGGACTAGTTTCACAGGGTGTTATGAGTTGTGCAAAACATTTTCCAGGTCATGGTGATACAAGACTGGATTCTCATTTGGAATTACCAATTCTTGAAAATGATCTTGAAAAACTAGAACAACTAGAGCTTATTCCTTTCAAAGCATTAATTGATGTAGGTGTACATAGTGTTATGTCAGCGCATGTCCTTTTTAGGAAAATAGATCAAACATATCCAGCAACTTTTTCAAAATTTTTCTTAATTGATTTGCTTCGACAAAAAATGGGATTTGAAGGCTTAGTTGTTACTGATGCTTTGCTTATGAAAGCAATTAGTGATCGCTATAACTCAGGAGAAGCAGCTGTATTGGCGTTTGAAGCAGGGGCAGACTTACTTCTTATGCCTGCAAAACCATATCAAGCAATCAATGCACTTTTTGAAGCCTTTTTAAAAGGAAGAATTCCTTTGACGAGACTTGATCAATCTCTTGAAAGACGAAGAAAGGCAATTTTTAAGTTAGAGGACAGCTTTTCTAATAAATTTAAGAAAGAAGATTCAATGGAATCGATAGAGTTTGTCAAAGCAAAAGAGATATCTTTACTTCATAGGCTTGTAGATGTTTCAATTCAGATTAACAACCCTTTTGGAATTAATAGGTCAGGAGATTTAGTTAATTTAATTAAAATTGATGGGATTTTGCCATGTTCACAATTAAGGAGGACTTCACCAGCTTTGATGATTCCTCAACAATATGGATATAGGAATATTATTTGCCACCCTTTAGGCGTTAATCCTTGGAAGGATAGTCAAGAAGAACCATTAGCTTTAGAACGTTTTGGGTCTGGACCTTTCTTGCTTCAACTATTTGTTAGAGGTAATCCTTTTAGAGGTGATCAAGATATAAAAGAACCTTGGTTTTCAGTTATTGATCAGTTGCAAAAAAGGAATATTCTGGCTGGTTTAGTTGTTTATGGCAGCATTTATTTTTGGGAATACCTTCTTACCGTATTAGAGCCTTCTATTCCATCAGCATATAGTCCTGGACAGATGCCAGAAGCTCAACACAAAATCCTTTCCACTTTATTTGCAAAGAGCAAAGGTATAAATCGTTCTAGAAATAACTCTTTAGAGTTTACTAATTAAGCTCGATCATGATTATTTGTGATCTTAACCAATGAATTTGGAGCAAGGAGTATCTTTAAGTGGCAAGACAGTTGTTATTACTAGATCTCAGGATCAACAACCAGAAGCTCGTTTCCTGTTTGAGTCTAGAGGAGCAAGGGTATTAGATCTTCCTGCTTTAGTTATTGGGCCTCCCGATGAATGGGACCCTTTAGATAGAGCTTTGCTAGAGATAGAGACTTTTAATTGGATTATTTTCTCCAGCACTAATGGAGTAATAGCTGTAGAGAAAAGATTGCAATTGATTGGAAACTCTCTTGCATATATATCTAAAAGTATCAAAGTTGCAGCTGTGGGGAGGAAAACGGCTCTATTCCTTGAATCTCTTGATGTTATTCCAGACTTTGTGCCGCCCAAATTTGTAGCTGATAGTTTAATTAAACATTTTCCTGTATCAGCTTTGGGATTAAGAATTTTGATTCCAAGAGTTCAAACTGGAGGAAGAAATCTTTTATCTCAAGAGTTTTCTAGAGCCGGCGCTAAAGTTCTGGAAGTTTCTGCATATGAATCCAAATGCCCTAAGGAGATCCCTAGAGATACTCTTCATGAATTGATTAATGCAAAAATTGACGCAATTTTATTCACTAGTGCTAAAACTGCTGCCCATACTGCTCATTTACTTGAGGAAGCTTTGGGATCTGATTGGAAAACAATATTATTATCTGTCAAGATTATCTCAATAGGTCCTCAGACAAGTATTAGCTGTAGAAAATATTTCAATCGCTTTGATCAAGAAGCAAGTCCCCATGATCTTGAGGGATTATTAAATGCCTGCATCCAAGCTATTCAAAGTTAGTTCTTATTTCCAATATATCTAATTAAATTGACTTACCTCGACCACTCTCAACAAGATCTTTAAAATTGTCTAGGTTATTTTGCAGTTCATTAGTTACTAGCTTGCCAAGAATCTCTTCTTTCATAAATCTTGCTAGTACCTTGGGCAACTCATAGGAAATTATTAATTTTACAAGTGTAGAATTTGCTCCCTCTTCATTAAATTTTACAGAACCTTTGGTAGGTAAGCCTCCAACTGATGACCATTGAAGTTTTTGCTTGTCAACTCTTTCATTGATTTGTGCTTTCCATTTAAAACGAAAGCCATTAGCGGCTAAAGTCCATTCTGTGAGATCTGGAAGAGTTGTTGTTTTATTATCAATTGTTTTTACTGATTCTATCCATGTCATCCACAAAGGCATTGCTTCTAGATCACTCCAAACAGTCCAAACTTGTTCAACTGGAGCATCTATTCTGCTTATAACAGTATGTTCAAGCCATTGTCCCATATCAAGACACAGTAGAGTTTTTTTCTAATGTAGATGTTTCTTGAAGTATTGCTGAAGCTGCTAGGTGACCACTCATTGTTGCACCTTCCATTGAATCAATATAATCTTGCTTTGTATAACTACCTGCTAAGAAGAAATTATGTATTGGTGTTGATTGACTTGGCCTGAATGGTTCCATTCCAGGGGCCTCTCGATAGAGAGATTGAGTTAGTTTTACAACATTACTCCAAACTAAGGTTAAATTTTTGGCTGATGGAAATAGAGATCTAATTTGTTTATCAGTATGTTCAACTATTGTACTTGTAGATTTTGGAATCCATGGATCTCCAGGGGTAAGAACGCATTGTAATAAAGAGCCAAGGCCTTCTTTTCGATAATCTTCTGGACTAGTTAAGGCTAAATCTGCAAAGCAACTGAAATCAGCATCCGCAGTATATAAAAGGTTGTCTAGACCTGATGGTTTCTTAAGGTTTTGTTGAGCAGAGTGGTCTTTTAATTCTGTCACCCATCCGTCGTATCTCAGCTGAACTGTTGCAACTGGGACTGCTTCTAATTTGTCGATACATGCAAATTGTCGGAATGACTTCCATCTTTCAGGGATAATTTTTTGAATTCCAGGGACATCGCAAGCTGCAAGATATTTATCAGCTTTAATTACTTTCTCCCCATCAGGAGTATTCAATATAATTCCAGTAACTTCGGGCTTTTCAATACTTTCAAAACAAATTTCTTTGACTTTATGTCTTAGATGAACTTGAGCACCTTTCTTTTTTATATACCCAACAATTGGACTTGTAAGCCATTTATGAGGCGAACCTTTTAAGAGATTTAATTTTGATGCTTTAGTTTTTGCTGCAAACATCATAAATATTGTAAGCATGCACCTTGCAGAAATGTCTTCACAATTAATGAAACCAAGAGCATAGGCAATTGGATTCCACATTCTTTGAATGCTATTTAAACTTCCACCATGACTTAAGAACCACTCTTGAAAGCTAATTGAATCTAGCGCTCTAATTGTTTTCATAGCGCCTTCGTAGTCAATTAGGCCCTGAACAATTGGACTAGTCCCAAGCGCAAGAGCATTTCTTAATTTATCTACCCAATTCAACTGATTTGTTGTAAAAAACGCTTTAAGACCATTGAAAGGTGCGCCAAGAGCAAATTGAAAATCTAACGATTTTACATCCCCTCCCTTATTAACAAATAAATGAGTGTGTTCTTTGGGCAATAAATTGTCTATTGCCCCAACCTTTTTCATAAGAGCAAATAAATTTGCATAATTGAAGAAGAAAACATGCAATCCCATTTCTATATGATTCCCATTTGGATCTTCCCAGCTACCAACTTTCCCTCCTAAAAAGGGCCTGGCTTCAAAAAGTTCGACTGAATGACCTGCATCCACAAGATCAACTGCTGCGGAAAGTCCTGCGAGGCCAGCTCCAATTATCGCAACTTTCATCGCTTTATTTGAATAAACTTACGAACATCATTAACAATAGTGGAATAGTGGAAAGGTTGTATAAGACAAAATCTAGGGCTTATTAATAAAGTGAGATTAGAATACAGCTAAAAACAATGAATAGTTCCGTCTCACCAAGCCCTGAAACCCATACAGCCCAAGATGGGAAAGGTATTTTAATAACCGAATCTGCTATGAAGCAATTAGCAAGGCTTTGTAAGGAAAAAGGGGACAATCAATTGCTTCGGGTAGGTGTTCGTTCAGGAGGGTGCAGTGGAATGAGTTATACAATGGATTTTGTAGACTCTGTTGATATACATCAAGAAGATGAAGTTTATGAATATCAAACACTTCAGGGAAATTCCTTTAGAGTTATTTGCGATCCAAAAAGTCTTTTATATATTTATGGGATGCAGTTAGATTTTAGTAATGAATTAATAGGAGGTGGATTTAATTTTACTAACCCGAATGCCACTCAAACTTGTGGATGTGGAAGTTCCTTTGCTGTTTAAAAATCAACACATCTGCTTATTAATCCAATGAATATAGATAACGAAAGTTTGTTTGAAAA
Source organism: Prochlorococcus sp. AG-363-B11 (assembly GCA_003278425.1). Taxonomy (GTDB): domain Bacteria; phylum Cyanobacteriota; class Cyanobacteriia; order PCC-6307; family Cyanobiaceae; genus Prochlorococcus_E. The sequence goes on from QCFE01000012.1 coordinate 21,131, forward strand.
AGCCATGGCCAGATATCAATCTGGTGAAGAGGCAAGTAAGTTAATTAATGACTTTGTTGAAATTACAAATAGCTCTCCCAATCAATCAGCAGGTTGGACTTGTTTAGCTTGGCTTCAATTGCTTTGCAATGAGAATCAAAATGCTTTACGATCTGCTCGAATTGCAGTTAAGTTAAATCCACAAGATCCTCAATCTAGGATTAACCTAACAATTGCTCTCCTTGATACTAATTCTAAAGGAGTTAGAGAACATATTGATTTTGTTAAAAGAGCTTTATTAATAGTGCCAGAGCTTGAAAAGGAACTTAAAGAGTCTATTAAAGATGGACTAAATCGAAAGCCTGATTGGAATTCTTTAAAGAAAGTTCAGTCATGGCTGGGGATGTAATTTGGCTAAATTACTTCTTATAAGTAATGGACATGGTGAAGATGTATCTGGTTCATTATTAGCAACTGAATTAAAAAAAATAGGCCATCAAGTTGACTCATTTCCTTTGGTTGGTAAAGGTAATGCTTATCAAAAAGTAGGAATTAAGGTGCATGGTTTTAGAAAAGAATTTAGTACAGGAGGTATAGGTTATACAAGTATTCTAGGTCGTTTGACTGAATTATTTCAAGGTCAGATATTTTATCTTGCTCGTAGTTTTCTATACTTATTAAATATAGCTAGTGATTATGATCTTCTAATTGCTGTTGGAGATTTAGTGCCATTGATTGCAACTTGGATAAGCAATAGAAAGTCTGTCGTATACTTAGTTGCATACTCTAGTCATTATGAGGGTAAATTACGTTTGCCATGGCCAGCTTCAATTTGTTTAAGAAGTAAGAGAGTTTTAAAGATTTATAGCCGTGATAATTTAACTTCTGAAGATTTAACAATGCAATTAAATAGATCCGTTGTTTTTTTAGGTAATCCGTTTATGGATCCTGTATTAACTCCTAGGAAGAAATTTACTGAGAGAGCTTTACGTTTAGGAATTTTACCTGGTAGCCGAAGACCAGAATTAGATAACAACTTGTTAATGATTTTGCGTGTTTTGAAATGTTTACCTAATTCATTTTTATCTAATCCAAATTTTAGCTTAGATATGGCATTGGTAAATGCTATAGGCAATCAAGAATTGCTGGCTTTAGTTGCAAATGATGGGTGGAATTGTACTGACAAATCTTCTCAGACTAATTTTATAAAATTGGTGAAAGGATCTTGTTGCTTGAAAGTTCATAGGGATTCTTTTACAGAGCTTTTGCAAAGTAGTAATTTCTTCTTGTGTATGGCTGGAACAGCCACAGAGCAAGCAATTGGATTGGCCAAACCAGTTATTCAGCTCCCTGGAAGAGGCCCTCAATTTACTTATTCTTTCGCTGAGGCACAGAGAAGATTACTTGGTAAAACTGTTTTTTGTGCACAAGAGAATTCTTTAAATAAAAGAAAGCTATTTACTGAGACAGCAAATTTAATACTCGAACTTTCTAAGCAATTAACTCAAGATTCTCAACTTAAAAAGGATTGTGCAAAAGAGGCATTATTCAGGTTAGGTAGCCAAGGTGGAACACAACGAATAACTTCTTCTATAAATCAGTTGATACTCCAATATGGTTTAGATCAATAAGAGCCCAACTTTCTTAATCAAGAGTCTTTTATTGCGCTAAAAGCCTTATCAAGATAAGGGTACTCAAACTTGAAACCAATTTGAGTAAGACGTTGTGGAACAACTTTTTGTCCTTTCAGAACAACTTGTGCTCCATCGCCTAGTAAAAACTTTAATATTGCTCCTGGAACGGGCACTAGAGATGGACGATTAAGTGACTTGCCTAAAAGATTACAAAATTCTGACATCGTAACTTGATTTGGACTTACACCGTTAAAGACGCCTGCCCAAGATTTGTTTGTAAGGGCTTGTTCAATGATTTGGCAAAGATCACTTCTATGAATCCAGCTCATCCATTGTTTCCCGCTCCCAATGGGACCACCAAAGCCTGCACGGAAAACAGGAAGCATCTTAGCAAGTGCTCCTCCATCTTTGCCGAGGACTATCCCGGTCCTAATGATGACCAATCTCGTTTGTTTTGGCTTGCTTAAGGCAATGCTTTCCCATTCATTACATAATTTTGCTAAAAAATCTTTTCCGGAGCCACTTGATTCGTCGAATACATTTTTTAAACTTGTTCCATAAAAACCTATTGCTGATCCATTGATGAGAATTGATGGAGGTCGCCTGAGTTTAGAAATTGCATTGATTAAATATTGCGTGGAAAGCAAGCGACTATTCTGAATCTCATCACAATGATTTTTATTCCAACGTTTTTCAGCAATAGGCTCTCCAGCAAGATTAATTACGCCTTCAGCATTTTTTAATGACTGAAGAAGAAAACTACTTTCCCAACAATCTTGAGTTGCTGGATTAGCATTTATAAAATCAATTGCATTAGTAATAAAACTTTTGGGTTTTCTCTTCTTCATTCGACTAACTATTGTTAGTTCGTGGCCTAAAGAAAGAAGTCTTGGAACTAATTCAGAACCAACAAACCCAGTACAACCAAGTAGTAGCAAGCGCATAAAACCTCATGTCATTGATAGTTATAAAGTTTGTGCTAGAGATTGGATACTTAATTATGTTAGAGGGATTATCTTCTGATGACTGAACAACCTGTTAATTCTATTCAGGAGCCCAAACCTTTACGCAAGGGTTCCTTGGTGAAGGTAAACCGTGAGGTTTATAAAAATAGCCTAGAATCCTTAGCAAGTGATGAGTCTTTACCAGACTATATTTTTGAAGGTCCTGGAGAGTTACTTCTTGTTAAAGGGGACTTTGGACAAGTTAGATGGCGTAGGCCTGTCCCTGATGCTTGGTTTAGGGTTGATCAATTAGAAGCTTGGACTGAATAAAATTATTTTTTATAATTAAAAATTGATTTTTTCTTTTTTAAGATGCAATCTTTTCTTTTTTGCTTTGCGAAGCATTTCATTGCCATCATGTAAATAACTCTCTACGTACCCTGTGGTATATCTTTCCCACTCATTGATTCCATCTTGAAGTTCTGAAAAACATTGATAAAGACTCAGACTAAAGTGTTTTGCCTCTAGTGGAGTTATAAGAGATTGGTATATATCTTTTACCCTTTTTAGTTTCTTTTGGCTTTTTTCAATGTATTCACAGAAAACTTCCATAAGGTTATCGTCGTATGGGTCTGCTGAGAGATCTTTTAATTTTTTGGGAAATGGATTAATTACTTCACCCATTAATCGATCTATAGGAACATAAACTACCTTGAGCCAAAGAGATATTGCTGCATCTTTTCCAGAGCCTTGATTGACTGGCGTTTTATAATTTGTGCCAGATTTTCTTTTCTTTTTTTGTTGTTGAGCATTCTTTAGTTGACTTTCAGTATTTCTAATAACCTCCCAAGCTGCATTTATTTCCAGGATTTTACTTGCATCGCCTCCTGTATCAGGGTGAAATTTTTTTGCTAATGCCCTATAAGCAGCTTTCATTTCTTCAAAAGGTGTGTCTTCAGAAATGCCTAGAAGTTTGTATGGATCATTTTTCATTTTTAGATCACTCTTAAATTATTCAAAGGTATCCATCTTTTCTTGGTTCAAAGGTCGAAAGGTTAGCGAACATAGAAGTAGACAAATATCTTTCTCCAAAACTTGGTAAGACAATCACGATGCGTTTGTTTTCCATATTTGGCCTTTTCCCTATTTCAAGAGCTGCACAGACTGCTGCGCCACTACTGATACCACTTAAAAGCCCTTCCTGCCTTGCCAATTGCCTGCCTGCTTCCATTGCTTTGCCATCATCAACCTCGATGATTTCATCTATTAAGGATGTATCTAATACTTTTGGTATAAAGCCCGCTCCAATTCCTTGGATACTATGAGGGCCTGGATCTTTTCCTGAAAGAACAGCACTTGATGATGGCTCGATAGCAAAGACTTTAATCTCTGGATTTCTTTTTTTAAGAAGTCTGGCGCAGCCTGTAATTGTTCCTCCAGTGCCAACTCCTGCAACGAGAGCATCCACATTCCCTTCACAATCCAACCATATTTCTTCTGCTGTTGTAGTTTCGTGCACTTGAGGATTTGCAGGGTTATCGAATTGCTGTAAGAGATAGGCATTGGGAATTGAAATGACTAGCTCTTGGGCCAGATTGATTGCACCTTGCATGCCATCTCTCCCAGGGGTTAGTTGAATCTCTGCGCCATATGCTCGGAGCATTGCTCTTCTTTCTGTACTCATTGAGTCGGGCATTGTCAGAATTAAGCGATAACCCTTTGCTGCAGCGACCATTGCAAGAGCTATTCCAGTATTACCGCTTGTTGGTTCTATAAGAACTGTTTTCGAAGGGCTAATAGTTCCTTCTTTCTCTGCAGCGATAACCATTGCCCCAGCAATACGATCTTTGACAGAGGATGTGGGATTAAAACTTTCCAGTTTTGCTATTAATTCTGCTTTACATCCAAAGGCTTTAGGAAGACGATTTAGTCTTACCAGAGGCGTTTGCCCCACTAAATAGGTTATGTCGGATGCAATGGGCATTAACTTTGTAGATTGTTTGATTTATGGAAATGTTGAAGCTGAATTCATTTATATATTATTTTCATTTCGTAGCCAAAATCAATAAAATCAAAGTGTTTGAGAATTTACTGTGTATTTAATTGAGCTTGCTTTGAAATTAAGCCCTCTCCCCGTTTCAGTTCAACGTAAAGAATTAGATGAAGCAAAAGCTTTGTATAATTCCTTAAAAGAAACCCTGAACAATGGTGATCCAAAAGTTATAGAGATCCATTGTGAGCAGGTTGAGGATAAGAAGATAGCGGTTTTGGCAAGTGAGATTCAAGCGGTTCAGATGTATGAAAAAACAACTGGTTCTGGCGGTATTAGACGACCTGGCTTTTCTTTTGATGAATAGATTTATGAAAGAAAATCAACATGAAGTTCTTGAGGTGAAAAGCCTTAGTTGCTTCTTGGAGTTGGAAAATATTTCTTATGGCTGGAAAGTCGGAAAGAAGGTTTTAAATAGATGCAATTTATCTATTTCAAGTTCTGGTCTTTGGATGCTTGTTGGAAGTAATGGCAGTGGAAAAAGTACTTTATTTCGTCTAATTAGTGGCTTAATTACTCCACAAGAAGGTCAATTTTCTTGTTCTTTTAAACCAGCATTGATGTTGCAAAACCCAGACCATCAATTGCTTTTACCAAGTTGTTCAAGTGATTTGCTCTTAAGCCTTCCACCTAACTTGGATCCTATGGAAAGACATGAACGAATCAATTCAGCTCTTAGGCAAGTCGGCTTGGAGGATATGGCTGACAGACCAATTCATACTCTTAGTGGAGGTCAAAAGCAACGCCTTGCCCTAGCTGGTGCATTAGCTAGTCAGGCAAATTTACTTTTATTGGATGAACCTACGGCGCTTTTAGATCCCTCAAGCCAGAGATCCATTCTTGAAATTGTCAGAAAAATAACTAGACAGTCGAATAAAACGCCAATAACTGCTATCTGGATAACGCATCGTCTCGAGGAGCTCACATTTTGTGATGCTGCTGCAATTATGGAACAAGGTCGACTGGGACAATGGTTTTCTGGACATCAAGTAATTCAGAAATTCATTTGACTTGCCCTACGAGGGGTATCAAGGCTAGGTTCTGTTCATACTTTCCTCGGTAGCTCAGCGGTAGAGCGATCGGCTGTTAACCGATTGGTCGCAGGTTCGAATCCCGCCCGGGGAGTTTTTTTATCATTAACCATTGATTTTCCAGGAATTCTCTTCAGAATCTGAAGAAATCCTAAAGGCTTGAAATACTCCTAAAATTCTTATCGCTCTTGAAACCTATTCAGGGAGTACAATCTCAGCATTTTTCTCATTTTTCCCCGAATTTAGCAATACATCAGTAAGTTTGAAATCTTGAGAGAATCGTACAAGTTCAGACCATGCAGTAAATTGTTGTCTGATTTTCTAATCTGAGCTCGATCTAATGAAGCCTTGCATTCTGCTAATTGAAGATGACAAGGACATGCGGGAATTGGTTGCAGGTCATCTTGAACATACCGGTTTCGATGTTCAGTGTGCAGATGATGGTATTAAAGGGCAAGCATTAGCCTTGCAATACAAGCCAGATCTAATCCTTCTAGACCTGATGCTTCCTAGTGTTGATGGATTAACTCTTTGCCAACGCCTTAGAAGGGATGAAAGAACTGCATCTATTCCCATTCTTATGATTACAGCTTTAGGAGCAACAAAGGATAAAGTAACCGGATTTAATTCAGGGGCGGATGATTATTTAACTAAACCATTTGATCTGGAAGAATTACATGTTCGAATTAAAGCATTGCTTAGGAGAACTAATATTGCACCTTTAGGCAGTAGTGGTCATCCTGAAATTTTGAATTATGGCCCTTTAACATTAGTACCTGAAAGATTTGAAGCGATTTGGTTTGAGAAGCCTGTTCGATTAACTCATTTAGAGTTTGAGTTGTTGCATTGCCTCCTTCAAAGGCATGGCCAAACAGTTGCTCCATCTTTAATTTTGAAGGAAGTATGGGGTTATGAGCCCGATGATGATATTGAGACCATTCGAGTCCATGTGCGTCATTTGAGAACCAAACTTGAGCCAGAACCTCGTAAACCTATTTTTATTAAAACTGTATATGGTGCAGGTTATTGTTTAGAGTTACCAAAAGGTGATCAAATAGATGATGTTAAGGAAATAATGCTTAACAAATCAAATGAAGAAAAAAATCCGACTCCTATTGTGGATAATATAAATACCTAAGTTTTTAATAAATAATAATTTCAAGTAATGCAATTTCCCATGCAATCCTTTGGTTGATATAAGACTTTAATTGTATTTTTAACTTCTCTAATCTTTTGATTCTCTTTGCGTCAAATTCTTTCTCCCAATAATATTGTTGCATCCAATCTATCAGTAATATTTGACTCTCAGGACTAAGGTTATCTGTAATACTCTTTGCTAACTCTAATGCACCTAATGGTTCCTTTGGAGGACTTTTAATATTAGACCAAATCTCATCAGGTATTTCTTCTAAATTCGTAAGGATTTTTTTTAGTAGATCAGGAGATCCATTAGAAATGACAAGCAACTCTCTTTCATGATTGAGAAGACTTTCTTTTACAGTATATTCATTGAGATGCTTCTTAAGCAGTGTGCTATTTAATGGCTTGAAAGGAATTATTTGACAACGAGATTTAATTGTAGTTAATAACTTTTCAGGTCGAGAGGAAATTAAAATTAATAACCCATTAATGGGTTCTTCTAAGGTTTTTAGAAGTGCATTTGATGCTGATTCGTTTAGTGCTTCTACATCTTCTAGTAAGACCATGCTTAAGGCACCTTCAATTGGTTTTTTATTTAAGAATTCTTTAAGGCTTTTGATTTGTTCAAGACGTATTTGAGCTATTGCATGGCTTTTATGATTTTCATTTTTATGAATTGATTGATTGATTAACTTCCCTTGATATAAGTAGGTTGGCTCGATTTGAAAGAAATCAGGATGATTACCTGATTTTATGCGATTGCGTAAATTTCTTTGACTAAAATTGCTTGAGCAGTGAGTTAAGATACCTTCTAAAAAACGAAAAGCAATTTCTTTTTGTCCAACCCCTTTGGGCCCTGTAAATAAATATGCTGGGGCTATATGATTTTTACTAATGGAGGCAGCAAGAATTTGAGTTGCTAAAGATTGATAGTTAAATTCCTCAAAAAGTATTTCATGAACATTCATTATTAGAGATTATTATTTTTAATTAGATTGATTAACTCTTTTTCAATTTCTCTACTAACTAACTCTTGTTTTTGATTGCTGGAAACTGTAATCCAATTTTTAGCTTTTGCTATTGAGTAAAAACCATCAGAAACCCGCTCTAGAAATTTTTTACCTTCTGACTCAATTCTATCATTAGCTTTATACTTTCTTCTAGATAGGCTCTCAGTCACTGAAATATCAAGAAGGAGAGTTAGATTTGGTGTAAGGCCTTTAGTAGCAATACTTTCTAATTCTGAAATCATTCTTTTATTTAAGTTTCTACCAAAGCCTTGGTATGCCATGGTTGAACTGCTAAAACGATCGCTAATTACCCAGTGACCATTATTTAGTGCTGGAAGTATAACTTGACTAACATGTTGGGCCCGATCTGCAGCATATAATAGAAGCTCGGTTAATGGTTCAGGAGAAATACCTTCAAAGTCACTTAGAAGTAATTCTCGTATAGAATGACCTAATTTAGTGCCTCCAGGTTCCCTAGTAGTGATTAATTTTGCTTCATTAGGCATTAATCCACTTTGAGGTAACCATTTTGATAAATGTTTTACTTGAGTGCTTTTACCGCATCCATCTATACCTTCAAGAACTATAAAAACTCCTTTCACGAGATTTTTAATGATAATGAATTAATTACTACGGATATTGAACTTAAAGCCATTAATAATGCTGCAATAGGAGGTGAAAGTAATAAACCATACTTAGGTAATAGTATCCCTGCAGCAATTGGCAAAGCAATTATGTTATAACTAAATGCCCAAAATAGATTTTGCTTAATTTTTCGGATGGTTTTCTTGGCAAGTGAAAATACTTCTGGCAAACTTTTTAGTCGATCTCCTAGCAAAATAAGATCTGCGGAATCTTGAGCTATTTGTGTGCCTGTACCAATTGCAATCCCAAGATGAGAACTTGCAAGTGCAGGAGCATCATTAATGCCATCGCCAACCATTGCAATATTTCCTTCATGTTTTAAATTTTCTAAACTATTTAGTTTATCTTCTGGTAATAACTGCCACCTTAAAAGGTCAGTTTGAAACCCAAGTTGTCGACCTATCTTTTGAACTGATTTACGACGATCACCACTCATTATTCTCAATATAAGACCCTGATTTCTTAACTCTTCAAGTGCAAGACTTGCATCATCACGAATTTGATCATCAATTACTATTAAACCTATTAGTTCATTTTCAATTGAAACTGCAACAATTGATTGGCTAGCATATATTGATCTCTCTAAGTGATTATCTATACTTTGATTCCATATTACTCCCTCACTTTTGGCCCATTCTATTGTTCCTATTTTGACTCTACCTTCAATATTTTTAAGATTCCCACATATACCCTTTCCAGGAATAGTTTTTATATTGGAAGACTCTATTAGAGGCAAGTTCAATATTTGTGATTCTTGAAGAATTGCATACGCGATTGGATGCCTACTGTTATTTTCTAGACTTGCAGCTATCTGAATCAGCTTAGATTTATCTTCTGTTGCTAAGTAATCAACAACAGCAGGACGACCAATGGTAAGTGTTCCTGTTTTGTCAAAAATAATTTGATTAATCGAGGCAGCTTTTTCAATCACATCACCTCCTTTGAAAAGCCAGCCTTTTTGCGCTGCTTTACCAGAAGCTACTGTTATTACCGTGGGTGTAGCCAGGCCTAGTGCACAAGGACATGCAATGACTAATACTGCAATAGATAGTTGAATTGCTAGCCCTAAAGAGGTTTGGGCTTCAGCACCAAGAGACGAATTCAACATATGCTGGTGGCCCTGCATTAGACCTTGGCCTGAACTTTTTAGAACTTCAGGCCATAATTTCCCTCCTAGCTTCCACCAGAAAAAGAATGTGCAGATTGATAAAGCAACAACTCCATAACAAAACCTTCCTGCAACTTGATCAGCAAGACTTTGAATAGGAGCTTTTCTTGCTTGTGCTTGCTCTACTAACCCAATAATTCTTGCTAAGGCTGTTTCAGCACCTATTCGATCAACTTGAACGATTAGTGTTCCATCTAGATTGAGTGTCCCTGCTGTTATTGAAGTTCCTGCAGAAGCTGTGAGAGGTAAAGGCTCCCCTGTCAGACTTGAAACATCTATAGCAGAGCTCCCTTCAATGACCGTTCCGTCAATGGGAATGCGGTCTCCTGCTAACACTTGAATTTGTTCTCCGACTTTAAGAGCACCTACTCTAATTTCTTTGATTTGACCTTTTTTAAACAAAAGCCTTGCTTTGTCAGGTTGCAACTTCGCTAGTTCTTTCAGTGCTTTACCAGTACGGAACCTTGCTCTTTCTTCTAGGAATCGTCCCAGTAAAACGAACCCTAGAAGCATTACTGGCTCATTGAAGAAGCATGGCCATCCGACATTTGGCCAAAGTAGAGAACTAAGACTTGCAAGATAAGCACTTGTGACTCCAATCCCAACCAGAGTGTCCATTGTTGGGGTGAAGTGAATTGCTGATTTGATACCACTTTTGATAATTGAAAAGCCTGGTCCAAAAACTGCAAAAGTCGCAAGACTCGCATGGAAGGGTAATGTTCCTAGTAAGGGAACGTTAATTTTCCCTCCTTCAGCTAAATGCCCAATAACGGAAAGCAGAAGCAAAATAAGTGCGATCATTAATTGCTTCCATAATTTTTTAGAACTGCTTAAGTCCGAATTGAGATGTTCTTGATTATTTGTTCTCTGCGTTGCTGGGAAACCTCGATTTTTTAATGCGTTGATGATGCTTTCAATATTTTCATTTTTATTATTAAGCTCTATTAAGGCAGTTCTCTGAACTAAGTTAACGCTTGCACTTTCAACATTTTTTTGATCAAGCAGAGTTTGTTCTACTGCTCTTAAGCATGCGCCACATTTCATTCCTTCTACGTCTATTAAAACGGATTCATATTGGGGCTTAGTGATTGGACTACTCAAGGATCAATTTACGTTTTGCATGCTCTTAATCTAATGAGTATTTGTATCGAAGTATTTTTGCTTTTAAAAAAAATTAAATCCTTTAAGCAAGAAACCAAGAATCACGTCAGGATGGTCTTAAGAACTTTTTGCTTAATTTATCGTGCCTAGCAGTAATAACAAAGACAATTTTCTAGATAAGGCATTCACAGTAATTGCTGAAGGGATAGTGAAGATGATGCCTATTGCGGCAAAGGAAAAACAAGCCTATATCTATTATCGAGAAGGTTTTGCAGCTCAAAATAATGGTGATTATTCTGAGGCGCTAGAGAATTATGAAGAGAGTCTCAAGCTTGAAGAGAATGCCATCGATAGAGGAGAGACTCTAAAAAATATGGCTATTATTTATATGAGCAATGGTGACGAGGAAAGAGCATTGAATACTTATATGAAGGCCTTAGATGAAAACCCTAAACAGCCTTCATGTCTTAAGAACATGGGATTAATATATGAAAAACGTGGGAGATCTTTGCAACAAGAAGGGAAACAAGATGAAAGTGATATTTGGTTTGACAAGGCAGCTGAAGTTTGGGCGAAGGCAGTGAGACTTTATCCTGGTGGATATTTAGATATTGAAAATTGGTTGAAAACAACTGGTAGAAGTAAAATTGATGTGTATTTATAATTTTAAAAATAATTTTTGAATATCAAATTAACTTAAGCACGATTTCAAATGCTTCTTTTATATTGGAAACCTCTCTTACTTTTATAGGCTGATCAATTTTTGAGGAGAGTTCTTTATTTGATAACTTTGGAACAATTGCACTATTAAATCCAAGCCTCTCTGCTTCACGAATTCTTAATTGCATTTGTCCAACTGAACGTAATTGTCCCCCAAGACCAATTTCTCCAATAAGAATTGTTCCCTTTGGGAGTTCTAATTTTTTGTAACTAGAGATTATCGCTGCTGCAATTCCTAAATCTGCTGCAGGTTCTTCAACTTCTAAACCTCCTGCAACTGCTAAATAACAATCGAAACGAGATAATGGAAGATTTAAATGCTTTTCAATGACAGCAAGTATTTGATGTAATCTATTACTTTCTATCCCAGTGGTAGTTCTTCTGGGTGATGGGTAGCTGGTTTGATTGATTAAGGCTTGAAGTTCTATTGCAATTGGTCTTGTGCCTTCGCAAGCTACGATAGTGGCTACTCCAGGAGCATTTTGAGAACTTAAAAATAATTCACTAGGGTTGAGAACTTCTATTAATCCTTTCCCTTGCATCTCAAAAACACCTAGTTCATTTGTAGCTCCAAATCTATTTTTTACCGTTCTAAGGATTCTGTGGCTAGCGAAACGATCTCCTTCAAACGTTAAAACTGTATCAACAAGATGCTCAAGGACTTTTGGCCCTGCCAGCATTCCTTCTTTGGTTACATGACCAACAAGGATTACGGATATATTTCTTGATTTTGCCAGTCTCTGCAGGGCCGCTGCACATTCTCTTACTTGGGTTACGGATCCTGGAGTACCTCCTAAATTATTATCTTGTAAAGCTTGGATGCTATCGATTATTGCTACAGCTGGATTGAAATTTTCTATTTCATTCAAAATTAGTTCCAGATCTGTTTCTGCAAAAAGATGAAGCGAAGATTCTTCTTTTCCTAGACGATTCCAGCGAAGTTGTACTTGGTTGCTTGATTCTTCGGCAGTTATATAAAGAACTGATTTGTAACGAGCCATTTCAGTTGCGCTTTGTAAAAGCAGAGTACTTTTACCTATTCCAGGATCTCCTCCTATGAGTACAAGAGATCCTGCAACTAAGCCTCCACCAAGAACACGATCTAATTCTTTATAACCACTAAATATGCGTTGAATAGGCTCATTGGTGATAGATGATATTGGTTGAGAACCCTTTGTTTCCAACCTTTTTGAAGAAGGTACCTTGTTGTTTATGGATCGTAATTTTGATGTATGAATTACTTCTTCAACTATTGAGTTCCAAGCCCCACAACTTGTGCATCGGCCAAAATATTGTCGTGTTTCTGCTCCACATGTTTGGCAGATATAGATAGTGCTAGTTCTTGTCACGGGTTGTCTAAAGAAAGTTCTTTGTAGTTGAATGAAGTAGTTTTTTAGATGATTTTAAAGGTTTGTCTAAGATAAACTTCTTTAAGCGGACTCAGCTACAGAAAAAATGACGGCCGCCAGTCAATCTAAAGAAATCATCCTCGTAGCTGATGATGAAGCAAGTATCAGGAGAATCCTGGAAACTCGCTTATCAATGATCGGCTATCAAGTTGTAACGGCTTGCAATGGTAATGAAGCTCTTCAGCAGTTTCAAAATTGTGAGCCTGATCTGGTTGTACTTGATGTCATGATGCCTAAACTTGATGGGTATGGTGTAATTCAAGAATTAAGAAAGGACTCAGATGTCCCGATAGTTATGCTTACTGCTTTAGGAGATGTTGCAGATCGCATTACAGGTCTTGAGTTAGGAGCTGATGATTATGTTGTTAAACCTTTTAGTCCGAAGGAACTTGAAGCGCGTATTCGTTGCGTATTACGTCGTGTTGAAAAGGAACAGATTGCCGGTTTACCCAACTCAGGGGTCATTCAGGTTGCAGCATTTAGAATTGATACGAATAGGCGAAAAGTCTATAGAGGTGACGAACGTATAAGACTTACAGGGATGGAATTTAGTCTCTTAGAACTGCTAGTGAGTAGGTCTGGAGAACCATTTAGCCGTGGAGAAATTCTGAAAGAAGTTTGGGGATATACACCTGAGAGACATGTTGACACAAGAGTTGTGGATGTTCATATTTCTCGACTTCGTTCCAAGTTAGAAGATGATCCAGCTAATCCTGAATTAATTCTTACTGCGAGAGGTACTGGGTATCTTTTTCAGCGGATTGTTGACCCTCTTTCAACAGAACATTAGAGATAAAGTAAGTGGAACATGAATCTCGGTCAAAAAGTAGTCGTCCTAAAGCTATTAGAAGATTAGTTATTTGGTATCGACGTAACTCAGCTGTTACAACTCTGGTTGACACAGCCACAAATTCTGCTTCAGCTGCTGGAAATGTTGTTTCAAGTGCTGGCTCAATTGCAAGAAGTACGCTGGATCCATTAGTTTTTGATCCTTTAAGGAGGCTTCAAGGAGGGCAAAATGATTCACAGAAGTCTGCTAATAGTGATTCTTTTTCAAAAAGACTTTGGGTGGCAGTTGATGGAATGGGAGGGGATTATGCTCCAGGACCAATTTTGGATGGTTGCTTAAAAGCGATAGAGCGTCTGCCACTGTGTATCAAATTTGTTGGAGAGAAGGAGAAGGTTCTTGACTCTGCAAAAGAAATGGGACTGTTAGATTTGCTAAACCAGACAATTGCTTTAGGGCATATCGAGTTGGTTGCAAGTGGGAAATCTGTTGGCATGGATGAGGAAGCGACTGTTGTAAGAAAGAAACGTGACGCAAGTATTAATATTGCAATGGATTTAGTCAAAAAAGGAGAGGCACTAGCTGTCTATTCAGCAGGAAATTCGGGCGCATTAATGGCATCTGCAATTTTTAGACTTGGTCGTTTAGCTGGTATTGATAGACCAGCAATTGGCGCTTTATTTCCTACAAAAGATCCAGGTCAACCAGTTTTGGTCCTTGATGTAGGAGCAAATATGGATTGCAAACCTGCATATTTGCATCAATTTGCTCTTTTGGGGAACATTTATTCACGAGATGTTTTGCAAGTTAAAAAACCTAGAATTGGTCTGCTAAATATTGGTGAGGAAGAATGCAAGGGTAATGATCTATCTCTGCAAGCTTACGAGTTAATGAATAAAGAAGATCGTTTTCAATTTTCTGGTAATTGCGAAGGTAGAGATGTCCTTTCTGGAGATTTTGATGTTGTTGTTTGTGATGGTTTTACAGGGAATGTTTTACTAAAGTTTCTTGAATCTGTAGGTAGTGTTTTATTAGATGTTTTACGAGCAGAATTGCCAAGAGGAAGGAGAGGAAAGGTAGGATCAGCATTTTTGAGAAATAACCTTAAAAGAATTAAAAAACGTTTAGATCATGCAGAGCATGGTGGTGCGCTACTGCTTGGTGTTAATGGAATTTGTGTAATTGGGCATGGAAGTAGTAAAGCTTTGTCGGTAGTAAGTGCTCTCAGGATCGCTCATTCTGCTGCTAGTCATGGGGTAATGGATGATTTGGCTCAGCTTCAAAGTCCTAAAACATTGAGTTAGATGAATCGAATTGTTTTAGTGTGGTTGCTGAAGATTCAATTCAGGCAAATTTTTTCTCTTTGACTGCGAATTTCAAAACTCTTTTCGGAGTCTCTTTAGTAGGCAGTGGTAGTGCAATTCCAGCACAGAAAATTACTAATGATCAGCTTGCAGCCAGAGTAGAGACGAATGATGAATGGGTTAAAACTAGAACTGGAATTAGAGAAAGGAGAATCATCGGACCGGATGATTCACTTTCTAATCTTTGTTTTCAAGCAGCCAAAGCAGCTTTAGAAATGGCAGATTGGGAAGCAAATACAGTTGATATGGTTTTAGTCGCTACATCTACTCCAGATGATTTATTTGGAATAGCGCCAAAGATTCAAGCTCAATTGGGTGCGATAAATGCAGTTGCTTTTGATCTGACAGCTGCATGTAGTGGTTTTTTATTTGCTTTAGTTACTTCTTCTCAGTATCTCCAAAATGGAGCCTTTAGAAGAGCAATCATTATCGGAGCTGATCAATTAAGCAGTTGGATGAATTGGGATGATAGAAGTAGTTGTGTCCTTTTTGGGGATGGTGCTGGAGCAGTTGCTATAGAAGCAACTGGTTCTGATCAAAATGCTTTAATTGGTTTCAAACTTAAATCTGATGGCGCTCGAGGAGAATGCTTAAGCGTTCCTCAGGAAAAAGATTATGTAAATTTAGTTGGTCCCTTCAAAAATCAGATTGGTCGTTTTTCTAACATTCAGATGAATGGGCAGGAGGTTTATAAATTTGCAGTTAGGGAAGTACCTTTACTTTTAAAAGATGTTTTAAGAGATTGTGGAATATCTGCTGACTCTTTGGATTGGCTACTTTTGCATCAGGCAAATCAGAGAATTTTAAATGCAGTAGCAGACCGATTTTCTATTCCAAAAAGTAAGGTTTTGAGTAATCTTGAAAATTACGGAAATACTTCTGCTGCTACCATCCCAATAATGTTAGATGAAGCAGTCCGAGATGGAAGAATAAAATCTGGAGATTTAATAGCCTCTAGTGGGTTTGGAGCTGGATTAAGTTGGGGTGTTGCATTGTTTAGATGGCATGGAAAGTCTTAGTCTTATTTGTATTGGGTAAAAATGTTATGAAAATTGCTTGGACCTTCCCTGGTCAGGGATCACAAAAACCAGAGATGGCTGATGATGTTCTTCCTCTTTCAGATTCAAAAGAGAGGTTTGCATTAGCATCAGAAATTTTAGGAAGAGATTTATTGGGGATCTGTCAAGGGACTAACAATTCCAATGATGATTTAAATGATACTCGTAACACTCAACCAGCATTATTTGTTGTTGAGTCATTGTTGATTGATGATTTGAAAAGACAAGGAAGAAAACCCAGTTTTCTTGCAGGACATAGTCTGGGCGAGTTTGTTGCTCTTTATGCAGCTGAGGTGATCGATTTAAAAACAACATTGCATTTGTTGAAGAATCGTTCTGAGTTAATGGCCTCTGCTGGCGGTGGAGCAATGACGGCAGTTCTTGGGTTTGATAGAAAAGAACTTGAAGACTTGATTTTTCATACAGAGGGTGTAGTCATTGCAAATGACAATAGTGCTGACCAAGTTGTTTTATCTGGTCTCCCTGAAGCTGTTGCTATGGTTGCGGGCAAACTGAACTGCAAACGTTCAGTTCCATTAAAAGTTTCGGGTGCATTTCATTCCCCCTTTATGGCAAAAGCTGCTAATGCGTTTTCTCTGCAATTGGATGATGTGATTTTTAAAGACGCCATATGTCCTGTTTTAAGTAATGCAGAGCCAATTCCTTCGATAGATGGAAAATTATTGAAGAAAAGGTTGCAACGCCAAATGATTTCAGGTGTTCGATGGCGAGAGACAATGAATAATTTGGAAAATCTTGGTATAGAAACTTTGTTAGAAATCGGCCCAGGAAAAGTTTTAAGCGGCCTTGCAAAACGATCAATTAAAGGTATCAACTTGAATCAGTTATCTTCTGCAAGTGATTTGGGGCATTCAAGTTGAATAAAATAAGCAATCTTATTACTCCAAAACCAAGTCTTATCTATAGACTAGTGAGTTATCTTTTTGTTTTTCCTGTTTTTCGAATTTTATTTAGGGGGCGAACGATTGGGAATCATTATGTTCCTTTCAATGGATCTTTAATTGTTGTGGCTAATCATGGCTCTTATTTGGACCCTCCATTCCTAGGGCATGCTTTAGGAAGACCGGTAGCCTTTATGGCTAAAGCTGAGTTATTTCATATTCCGTTATTATCTTCAGTTATTAAGGCATGTGGTGCTTACCCAGTTAGCAGAGGAGCTAGTGACAGATCAGCAATTCGCATGGCAACTTCTCGCTTAGAGGAGGGATGGGCAACTGGAGTGTTTTTGGATGGGACTCGCCAGGAAAACGGCCGAGTTAATAACCCAATGGCTGGAGCAGCGTTGCTCTCAGCAAGGACAGGTTCGCAAATTCTTCCAGTTGCGATAATTAATAGTCATAGAGCTCTTAAAAAGGTTTTTCCTTTACTTAGATTGGTACCTATTCACTTAAGGATTGGTAAACCTATTGCACCTCCAAATAGCCGCAGGAAAGTTGATTTAGAGGCCACAACAAAACAACTTCAGTTATCTATTAATTCGATGATTGATGAAGGTGTTATTTATTAAGGCTTAGACTTTTGAACCTCCAAAGTGATACTTTAGGAAATTGGGAACTAAAGACTTTATATCTCTTCCGGTTGTGACCCATATTATTGAACGTAAAAAATCAATATTCTTTTTTCGTTTAGTTTCTTTCTGTGCTTTTTCTTTGCACAAGGATTTACACTGTATGGATAAACTGGTTAGTCTAATCCCTCTACTTGATGTAATGATCTCCCCAATTAATTTTGCTCTATCAATATGATAATTGCTTGTAATTAATAATATATGACTTACGCCCTCTTGACTAAGGTCATCAATTATAGAAGTGAAGTTGGTCAAGGTATCTTTTGCTCTGTAATCTCGTTTAACTAGATCTTTGGAAATACCTTCTCCTCGTATTAACCAATCTGAGAACTGTGCATTACTGCCTCCACTAATTATTACTGGAAGATTTAATTCTTTAGAAATTCTTATACCTGCAATCTCTCTTTCAATATCTCCTCCTAGGACTAGTATCACTTTAGGCAGATCATTAGTAAATTGAGATCTCAATAAAGGTAATACATGCCTAGATACTATATAAGTTGAGAAGCAAATTAAAAGGACTAAATAAATTTTAAACTTTCTTCTCATAAATTACTTAATTTATTCTGACTGGTGAAGTGGGGTAAATTGGTAGAACCTCGTTCCAGTAGCCTGCTTTACTATTAATATGGAAATCTATGCCTATTTTTAAGAGTCTTTCAATATCTTTTTCTACATCCTCTGATGCATTTATTGATGGATAAATCTCAGCATGAGGATTTATTAAATGAGGTTCTTTTAATTCCTTAATTATACTCATATTTGGTTTTTCTATGTTTTTAATTAATTTATATTTTCCAGCAACTATTCCACGACGTCTCAGCATCTGTTTTATCCAAAATGATTTCTTAGATTCATTTGGATGTAATTGCTTCATAAGGCGGTAAGCCATGATCTCGAAACTACTAATGCCGTGTATAGGACACTGCAATTGTTGAGCAATTGTTCTAGCGAAGATGATTGTTAACCTTGTACCAGTAAATCCACCAGGTCCAGTAGCAACTATTAATCTTGCGATTTGATTCCATGTAATAGAAGGAAAGATCTCTTCAATTGATCGAAAAAGATAGTTTGATAAATCCCTGCCAATTGAGATAGTTGAGTTTTTGAAAGTTTGCTTATGATCATTTAAATCTACCAATCCGATTCCTAATTTTTCAGTGGAGCTATGCAAAGCTAATAAAAATTTTTTTTGATGATTTGAAGTTAAACTCGTCTGTTTCATTACATTTAAGAAGGTACTTTTTCATTAGGTCGTAAACGTAACCATCGGCCATTATCTAAATTAAAACTCTTGCATGCTTGGACATCCCATTCAATTTCTGTGCTGGATTGCTCAGTATTGATCAGACTGACATGGATTATTGGCTCTTTAGGGTCAAAATCAGGACTTAATGTTAAATGTTTTACGCCATGTTGTTTTTCCACTGAGTGATAAGCCTTGCACCTATCGACCCATCTGCAGTTAACGCATATACACATGACGTTCCATTCTGAGACTCAATCAATTCTTGATGCTAATGGATCTTATATGGGAAAGATGCTTTTGCAACAGCTTAAACCTGATGCATGGCCTTTTGATCTACATGACTTGCCAGAAGGTACTGTTTTGGTGGGAGGTGCAGTTAGAGATGGTTTGCTAAATAAGCATGGTCTGCTTTCAGATTTGGATTTTGTGTTACCTAGTAATGCAATAAAGACTTGTCAAAAGTTTGCTAAAAAATATGGTGGAAGAGCTATAGAACTTGATGCAAAAAGAGATATTGCTAGATATGTATTTAAAGATTGGAAAATTGATCTAGCAAGTCAGATTGGAAATAATTTGGAAGAAGATTTGCTAAGAAGAGATTTTTCTGTCAATGCAATTGCATTGAATTTGTTACCGATTCCTTTTCTTATTGACCCTTCAGGAGGCCTCCAAGATCTTGAGGAGAAAAAGTTGTTAGCAATAAATGAAAGCAATTTAATTGACGATCCTTTAAGAATCCTTCGTGCATTGAGATTAAAGTCTGAGTCGAATTTTAGCCTTGACCCTCAAACTGAGGATTGGCTTAAAATTCATGCGCATTTGCTCAAATCAGTAGCTTGTGAGCGGATCAAAATGGAAATCGAAAGATTGATCAATGGTCATTGGGCCGATGATGTAATTCCCTTGCTAATTCAACTAAATTTACTAGAGCCTTGGAGAGAGAACTCTAAATCAGACGAATATACTCCTTTATCTTTAAAAAATGTTTCTTCTTTCACACCCAATGAGTTAAAGCTTGCCTTGCCTTTAGTTCGATTGACACATTTGTTAAGCGATCAAGGATTGGTAAATTTAGGATTTAGTAGAAAGATTATTAAAAGTTGCAACCTTCTTAGAATTTGGCAAAAGAGAAATGATGGATTTGCTTATGAAAAGCTAAATGAATTGGATCGTTTACAGTTACATTTGGACTTGGAAAACGTTTTGCCATCAATCATTCTAAGTATTCCTAATAAGTCTAAAAAAAATTGGTTGCAGCGTTGGCGAGACCCTTTAGATCCTCTTTTTCACCCTGTTTCCCCACTGGATGGAAATACATTAAAAGAAGCATTTCAAATTCCTGAAGGCCCTTGGATTGGAAAGTTAATGTTTTTTCTTTGTAAGGAAAAAGCCTTTGGCCGGTTGCATAATTCTGATGAAGCTTTTGAATTGGCTCGTTACTGGTTGGAACATAATCAACCCTTTTGTGATTAACTACTCTCAAGGAAGTTAGTTTTCTCCTTGATGCGGTTCTTTCCCTATTGCCCTTCTTATTTATGAGCGTTCGTCTTTACGTCGGTAATTTGCCGCAAAACTTAAAAATTAAGGAGTTAGAAGAACTCTTTACTTCTATTGGAAAAGGTATTCGGTTTAAAGCCGTTTTAGATAGGGAAACAAAAACTTGTAGAGGGTTTGGCTTTGCAAATATTAATAATGACAAGATGGCTGACGAGGTTATTGAAAAGCTAAATGGTTATGATTTCAATGGTAGTAACTTGAGAGTGGAACGCTCTGAGCGAAAAGATTCGAATTCCGCCTCATCAAGAAGAAATAATTCTAATGGAACAAATAAAGGGAAACCTGTAAGCCGGAAAGAAGTTAAGAAAGTTGTTCATAGCGATGCACCATCAAAAGAGGCTCCTGATCCTAGGTGGGCTGGTGAATTATCAAAACTAAAGGAACTGTTAGCAAATCAAAAGACAGCTGTTTAGTTAATTTTTAGAATCAATTTTTGATTTATTTTGTTTGAGCTATTACAAAGCTAATGGGAAGCTCCATTATCTTCATAAATTTATTGACATAAGCTCTATTGTTGAAAACATCATAGTCAAGTCTTTCTATTGAGTTAAGAATACCTCTATAAAGCCTTAACGAAGTCCATACTGGCCAACGAGCGTCTGCAGAAAGCCATCTAATACCTTCTTCTGATGCTGAGAACCATTCCCTCGCTCTTTGTAATTGAAATGCCATAAGTCTTTTCCATTGAGCATTCACTTTGCCTTGAATTAGATCTTCTTCTGAATAATCAAACTTTTGTAGATCTTCTTGAGGTAAATAAATTCTGCCTCTTGATCGATCTTCGCCTACGTCTCTAAGTATATTGGTAAGTTGGTTTGCTATACCAAGTGCCACTGCTGCCTTTGAAGGGTCAGGGCATTCACTCCAAGGGGCATTTGTATAAGCTGGGTCAATTCCCATAACGTTTTGGGTCATAAGACCTACTGTTCCTGCAACTCTGTAGCAATAAAGTTCAAGTTCTTTAAATGTTGAATATCTAGTCTTCTCTAAGTCCATTCGTTGGCCTTCTATCATTTCTAAATATGGCTGTATTGATTGGGGAAAATTTTGGATTGTATCTGCCATTACGTGATCTAATTCATCTTTTACATTTCCTTTGAATATTTCTTGTGTACGTAATTCCCATTGGTTGAGCCTGTCTGCTAATTCTGCCTTTGAACGTTTTTGAGCTTCAGCGCTGTCCATTAGCTCATCTGTTCTTCTACACCATACATAGATTGCCCAAATCGCTTTTCGTTTAATTGGTGGAAGTAGAAGAGTTCCTAAATAGAATGTTTTTGCCCATTGAGCTGTTTCTTTTCTACAAATTTCGTAGGAATTATCTAGATTTACTGAATTTTTGCTAATCATTATAGTATTTTTTAGTATTCAATTTTATTGATCAGTCTTAATAGCATTTTATTTTTGTGATTTTAATAATGTTGCTTGGGATTGATTGACTTTATCAGCACAAAGTTTCCCACTAAGTACAGCGCCTTCCATTGATGCCAAATATCGTTGCATGGTGTAATCACCCGCTAGAAAGAAATTTCTGATTGGTGTTTTTTGGTCTGGCCTAAGTTTTTGGCATCCTGGAACAGATTTGTATACAGAAAGAGGAGTTTTTACAACTTTATATTTTCTTAGAGTTGTTTTATCTTGACCTGTAAAATGAGTTGGGAAAAGTTTTTCTAGCTCGAGCATTGTAGCTGCAATTATGTCCTCATCTGTTCGATTTATCCATTCTTTTGCAGGTGCAAAAACAAGTTCTAACATTGATCTATTTGGATCTTCATATTCTTTGCATGTAATACTCATATCTGCATATACGCTAAGCAGAGGAGAACGACTAAATAATAAATGATCAATGTCGGTAAGTTTTTTATTAAACCACATGTGAATATTAATGACTGGAACACCTTTTAGTCCATCTAACTTTCTAAATGAATCTATAGATTCCCAGCTTTTAGGTATAAGTAATTTAAATAAATCTACTGGTAAAGCACTTACATAAGCATCTGCTTGAATTTCTTCTGTGCTTCCTTCATCTGTATTGGTAATGGTAAAACTTTTAACACTAGAGTCTTCATTTAGGTTTATTTTTCGCAGAGCTTGATTCATATGCACTTCTCCTCCAAGTGATTGAATGTGTTCAACAATTGGTTGACATAATCTTTCAGGAGGTGCGCCATCAAGAAATGCCATTTTAGATCCATTTTTTTCCTGTAGAAATCTATTTAAAGCAGTTAATAATACGGTTGAAGAAATCTCATCAGGATTAATAAAATTTAGAGCTTTGCTCATTGCAATGAACACTTCGTCATTAACACGCTCTGGAATATTTTGAGCTCTAAGCCATTCACTCCAAGACATTGAGTCGCACTCTTCTACATATTTCTGGCCACGAAGCATGGCTGGAATGAGCCCAATCCCAAAAGAAATTTTTTCTGAGATTGTTAGCATGTCATTATTTTTTAATATTGCGGCTACACCATTTATTGGAGCAGGGAGATCAGGGAAATCAAAACGACTATATGTTCCAGGTTCTTCAGGTTGATTGAAAATCATGGAATGACTTTTCCATTGCAGTCTGTCTTGGATTCCTAATTCTTTAAAGAGCTGAAGCATATTCGGATAGGCACCAAAAAAGATATGAAGACCTGTTTCATACCAGTCTCCTTCTTCATCTTTCCAAGCAGCTATTTTGCCTCCAAGGACGTCTCGAGCCTCGAAGATGATTGGTGTGTGC
>QCFE01000013.1 GCA_003278425.1 Prochlorococcus sp. AG-363-B11
ATGAAAATAATTCAGATAGAAGCGTTAGCCATTGTTTTCCCTGCGGCTACATAAGGACTGACCACAATATTCGCACCAGCAAGTGTTAGTTTATTTGAGGCTTCTTCAGTTTCCGCTCTTGCGATAGTTTTACATTTTGGATTAATAGCTTTTGCACTTAGAACAACGTATAGGTTGGATGCATCTGTAGGAAGCGTTACTACTATGCTGCGACATTTATTGATTCCTGCTAGCACGAGTGATTCGTCTAATGTTGCATCTGCTAACAGAACTTGAAGCCCTTTCTCTTCTGCTTTGTTCTTAACCAAAGGATCTTTTTCGAGTATTAGTATTTTTATATTCTTTGATTGAAGTTGATCTGCTATTTCTTTGCCGATTCGTCCATATCCACAAATGATTACGTGGTTGTTCATAACTCTAAGTAGTCTGTGGAATCTTAGCTCTCTCATCTTCTGAAAGTAACCTGAGTCAGAAAGAGATACGAAGTGTTGGAGTGTTAATTGAACTACAAGAATCCCACCCCCGATTATCACTAATGTCACTATTCGCCCAGGATCACTCAGAGGCTCTACTTCCCCAAATCCAATTGTTGTAATCGTTATAAGAACCATCCAAAGGCAATCTCCCCAGTCCCAGCCCTCAGTTATTCGGTAGCCTATTGATCCCAATAAAAATAACAACGCTAAAGACAACAGTGGCTCAAGCCACGCATTAACTATTTTTCTCATGCTCCATATTCTACTATCCAGTAGAAAAATGCCTTTACTTTCATTACTAAATCATATTAATATATTATATCTTTCTTATTATCAAAAAATATTCTCTAATTTTAAAAGTTGGAATGCTAAATATAAATAAGATATTTTTATTTAGTTGTAGTTTCTACCACCTCATAGAATTATTTAATTGCTAAAGTAGGCAATATTTTATTGCTTAACTAATAAATTTATGTTTAAGAGAATGCATTAGATAGGATTTGTTCTTTTAATAATTAATCTTTTAATTTGTAGTTTAGCTTACCATAATTAACTCGATAGTGGATTCTGGTGACTTAAAAAGAAAATGAATCCTATAGCTTCAGAAAAGCTAGCTAAATATCAGAAGGTTTGATTGCTAATCGTTGTGATAACCTTAAAAGTTCTTTTTGATTAAAATTCATATGCTGTTAGCAAGTAATATAGAGGCAACTGTGTATAAAATTTATGAAAACTCTCTCTTTGAATCACTTTTATAACCGTGGAGTTGAACACTTTTATAATGCAAATTAATTGAGATTGAGAATTGCACAATAAATATCATCAGAGTACTAGCTATTGCGCAGCTTCAGCATGATGTAAAGATAAACCTACACTTTTTGATCATGATCAATTAATGGCTTTTAAATGTAAAAAAGAAAAAAGGCCTAGATTTTTAGGCCTTTTTTCTTTTTTACTTGCAAAAATTAAAAGTAGATGGATTTCTGTTATTGCTTATCTATCCATTATCATCAACGTCAAATTTGGATAAATTGGGTCCTGCAATTGCTCCTACTACTACAAATAGGACCATTGATAGTACTCCAGCTGCGGCAGCTGAAGGGGTAAATCCGCCTATTGCGAAAGTAGCTAAAAAATTCATGAATGAAGAGCCAAGGCTTGGCATGGAATGGAATATCAGGAGAGCATACAAACTTCCATGATCAAAGGTAAGAGGTTCGCTTGATATCTTCTTATTTAGTTGGACTAGAAGTAAAAAATGATTAATTTTTTTAAATGAAGAACTAAAACTCTGTTAAAGAGCAATCTCTCTCATCGCATTTTAGGTTTATTCATATTAATCCTAAAGAACCGGCACTGAATCCAATAGCGATGAAAAAAACAAATTCCAATAAATCTCTACTTCCAGTTGGAATTGAAGCTAGGGCAACGGAAATTCGTTGAGCCATTTGAACCTTGTACTCACAGGTCAAAAGACACTAATCAATATTTCTTTAATGTGTGGCTTGTGAAAGGTGGAATTGAACGAAAAATTAGATTTTCTACGGATTTACAAGGTTTTGCATCATTTTGCAGATGATTTAGAAATTCGTGTGTTCCCTTTAGTTAGTTTCTTTCTTACTTCGTTTGATTTTTATTAAAATAGTACTAATTGCTCCTATATCAAGCCTTAAGGATATGGCTATGAGTATGGAGAAAAAGATTGAAGTCGTCTAAAGTCAATAGGAAAATTACCAATGATATGAAATCTATCGAACACTTTGCCCTCAATTTATTCCGTGGGAATCTACACTTTGGTATTCAAAACCTATAGGGAGCATGTTTTGAATAGAGCATGGAAGCAAGGATTAATTGATTTATTGCTTTTTCGATAAGACAGTCTTTCTCTAATATCAAATCCGATCTGACTTTCTCTCCTTTGCTTTTACCAAAGATGTAATTAACTTTAAATTTTTTTTTTATTCCTTAGAGATCGTTTAGAAAAGAGAAATCGGAACCTTATAGACTCCTCACATTATTTTTATTAGGTTCTGATAACTGGGAGCCTGCGTGATCTACCAGGACTCCCTAAAAATTTAAAAGCTCCTTTATAAATTCGATTTCTCCATTTGGGTCTTCCAAGGAGTTTTAACGGAGCGATCCTCTCCTAAGGTTTTTCTCATAAGACTTAATACATTTACTATATCTAGAGTACTTGCAGGATCAAGGATTCTTCTTCTTCTTGTTTTTGCCTTGAGCTCCCTGGCACCAATTTCCTTTCATTCAAGAAAACTTTAAAAAGAATCAATGAGAAAGAAACAAGAAATAATTGGATTGATCACAAAGAATATTGAAAAAGTATAAGATTAAATAGAATTCGATTTCAAATCATCTCCAAGCTTGTTTTTATATACGATGGTGATTGCCCGTTCTGCAATCAGTTTGCTGAGCTACTTGAATTAAGAAGTGCTCTTCCTGGTATCACTATTAAGAATGCCAGAAACAATCTTCCAGAGATGAGGTCTTTCCTTGAAAAAGGATATGACATTGATAATGGCGCTATTTTATTAAAAGGTGATGAAATATTACATGGTGCAGAAGCTATTAACTGGGTTTGCTCTCAAGTAAAAAACCCTTCTGATAAATTACTTAAATTACTTGCGATTACTTTTTCTTCTACTTCAAGAACTAATTTAATTTTCCCATTCCTTATTTTGGCAAGAAGAGTTCTTCTCTTTATTAAAGGTATACCAAGTAAGTTAGTTGTTTAATTGCTTATAGATCTTTTTTGCTATTAGGTAAGAGCCTCACCTTTATTTCTTTTTGCAATGATAAAAGCTGTGATACCAAATACTAGCCTAAAAATCAACATATCAGTTTGAGTGAAATCAAACGAGGGGTAAATATAAATTGACAGTAGAGTGTATGCAAAAGCTATTAGCCCTAGTTGCAAACAACGTTGCCTTATACTCCAAATAAAACATGTTATAGGAGTGATCACTATTGTAATTATTGCAATGAGAGAAGGTATAGACCTAGCTCTCCTGGTATAAGAAAAAGTTAACGCTTTCTTGCAGTTAACTAATTGGGACTTGCTTAATCTAAAGTATTCAGTTTGAGGTATGCGAGAATACTTATAACGTTTGTGAAGCCTTTTTTCTATCTCTTTGTATGAATCTATTTTTAAGACCTTTACAATTTCATCTGGCTTAAGTGTTTTCATTCTGTTTTTAATATCTTTTGTAATTCCAATTTTATATAATTCCTTATTTCTAATTAAATATATGTGGCCAGTCATTACTACACTCTTTGCTTAGAGGTATAGTAGTTCTTTTCTTTCTCAAATTCAAAGCAATTAAAATAGCAATTAAAAAAATTTAAATGTATAAATAATTACCAATATAAAATAGTCTATTGATTCATCAGGCTTTATGAATAATTAGATTTCTATAATTCAATTAAAGCCTATACCTTATTTCTAAGGTTGCTTTATCTATGTTTAATAGTAACTATTAAATACTTTTGTAGATTGCCTTTAGCAGTCTACAAAAATACATTGTTTTTTTAGTGTAAGTTGAGTATCAATCCTTGGCTGCGTAAATATCCTTTGCATAAAAGCTGTTGTAGCCATCTTTAGCTCTCCAACGGAAAAGAATTATATGAACAGGAATCACTAGCAAGGCATGAAAAAAGGTAAGCAGATAAAAATCCCATGGAACTCCTGCTTGCCCATAAAATGCGAAAAGAGGTGATAGGTGCATTGAGTCTGATAATCCGATTATTCATTCTTGATTTTGCCTCTTAATCATCCTTATTGGTTTAATCAATATTTAAAAATTAATACCTTTTGAAAATAGCGACTCTCAAACGACTGGCATTTCAAGAATTAATGGAAAATCTTGAGACTTGATATAACGTTTTAAAGAGCATGCTCAGATTAAGTTTTTATGGGATTTCATGCAGGATTCCCCATGAAAGAAGGGGTTAGGACTGGAGAACCTGTACCTCCTCCGTCTTGATCATTGTCATCATCATCAAAACCTGAAATAAGAGCCCAAAATCCACCAAGGGATAAAACTGCAGAGAAAAATATGGCTAAAAAATCTGACTCCAAAATTAAAACACAAATTTTGGAGACCCTAAAGGATTTATGAGCAATGTGCGAGTGAATATTTTTTAATTTTGATTTGGAAGTTAGCTTTATTTTTAGAATTGAGCAGAAAGTATTTCTTCTTTTGATTCTAACCTGCGACTTTTTGTTTTTATTCATGTTGGATAAGGACTAAAGTGATAATTGTATTTTCATATTGGGATGGGATTGTAAGAGGTATGGGAACTGTTCTGGCTGTTTTGGATCCAAGTATTAAAATTTTCATTTCTCTTGCAGCTATAGCTGGGCCTTTAAGTATTTTAGGAATAATTTTACTTCTCAAGAAGATTGAAAAAAATAATCCAGAGCGTATTCGTTGGCGTTAGTAAGAATTTGACTCGCTGGTTAATTTATCCAAGCTTACTAATGTATTTGCGATAGATTCGTAGGGTTTTGGTTCACAAGTTAGGAGAATAACTTGCAAGCCTCTTCTTACAGCTTTCTTGAGCATGGTTTTGATAAATTTAATTCGCGATGGGTCAGAGTTTGCAAAGGTATCGTCAAAAACCAGTGGAAGGCACCCATCATGTTCAGATTTAAGGACATCAGCCATAGATAAACGTAATGCGGCTGATAGCTGCTCTTTCATCCCGCCACTTAGTTGATCAAAATTATAGAAATTTTCTCCTCGGCGAATTTGAAGCCCACTAAAACCACTCCCTTGATCAAAGTTGAGTTGAGTTTCATAACCATCTGGAATTATGGGTTCCAAGTAATTGTCGATAGATTTAACTAAAGGTTTTGTGTAACGACTTGAAAGATCCGCCTGCGCAGCCCTAAAAAGCTTTTGCAATAACCTATGCGAATCAGTAAGTCTCTTATATGCTTGGTAGTCAGCTTTAACAGTTTTCAAATGAACTTCGGCTTTTTCAACATGTGCATAAGGGTCTGAGGAACTAATGATGTCGCAATTTCTTTTTGCAGCTCCTGCATCTTCAATGAGTTGTTCTTTTGTTTCTTTTATTGAATGGATTTTCGATTCAATCGTTGAGATGTCAAATAAACTATTAATTTGCTTTAATGAAGAGAGTTGATTTTTTAAAGCTATAATTTTATCTTCAGCTTCCTTGCGGTCTTTATCTATAGAATTAACTTCAGTACTTAATTTTTGATAATCACCATGATCCTTTTTTAGATCATTAATGATGTTTTTGAAAGAAGTCAGTTCATTAGCAATAATTTTTAGGTGACTTTCATTTTCAGTTAAGCCGTCACGAAAAATCTGAAATTCCGATTCGGCTAATTTCATCGATTTTTCTGCTTCATCAAAAGAAGAAGATGTATCAATTCTATTTTGCTGAATCGTTTGTTTAAGCATTTCAAGTTCAAACGTTTCAGAGGGAATATTGTGGTCATTAAGTAAATTATTTTGAGTCTCTTTCAGGTTCAAAAGATCTTTCTTTAATTCAAATTTTTTCTGTTTGTTCTTTTCTAGGTCTTTTTTCATTAATAAAATTTTTGACTCTGATGCTACTTCTATAAAAGTAAGTTGTTGTTCCAGAGATAATCTCTCCTTGAAATGATTTTCTGCAACTTTTAAAGATTTTAATCCAAACCGAGAGAGTATCCCTAAATATTCTTTTTGTAAATTCTGACATTGAATTTCCAAGGACTTAATTTTGTCAGAACCTCCTGGCCTGATTTCAATTTTTACATTGTCTCCTACTTTTAATTCAAAAGTTTTCTCAAATTGTTTTTGATCTCCAGCGTGAAGTTCTTCCCCATCAATACGAATTTGCTGATCAGATCTTACAACCTTAAGGCTTGTTGCCATTACCTCCTTTCGAACATGAGCATTGAGAATCTTTTGATTTAAATCCCTTAAATGTTCTAAATCTGAAAGACCTATGTTTGAGAAGCAAGCGATTTGTTCTTCTATGCTCTTTCGCTTTTCTATAGCTTGGTTCGTTTTTGCTAACTCATCGTTAATTCTAGAAATTGTCTCCTTTATATGAGATTGATCTAATAATATTTGTAATAGGGTAAGAGATTGATCTAAGTGTTGTATTTGGTTCTTGAGATTTGCGTGCAGTTTTTGTTTTCTCCTTAGTGAATTAGTAATAAATAAACTATTAGCCTCCTGCTTACTCTGAACTTCTTTTAAGGAGCTCTGTTCAGCTTCTTTCTGCCTTGTTTTTACTTGAAGTTGATTGAAACTTCCTAATGCTTTTTTAGATGCATCATGACGCAATTGAATCGCTTCCAACACCTTTTTAGAGAGAGTTATTTCACTCTCAAGTTGATGGCGCTTGTCGGCAACCTTTTTGATATGCTTTTGTTCCTCTAATAATGCTGGCAGTTCAATATCTTGTAGATGGTCAATCCTTTCATTGATTTTAACAAGGTCTTCACTGGATTGTTCGTATTCCTTAAGTTTTGAAAGTGCTATCTCAAGGTCAAGCTCAGCGGCCTTTAATTCCTCTTCACTCTGCCAAAAAGATGAGCTTTTCTTAATTCCACGACTTGTGAAATTTTCGGCTATTACGTCATCAATTTTTTTAATAACACGTTGATCATGAGCTGATATCTGAATAGCTGCGCCACCAGTTTTTTCAAGTTGAATTAGTAGAGGGTCAAAGTCGTAATAATCCTTGTCACCCTTTAATAAGTCATCCCCTGCAGATCCTTGTCTGACCCATAAGTGTGCCCACCGTGTCGGTAGTTTGCTTGCTTGGCGACTCCCGAGTGATTCATTTACACCAAGTAACCCTGCTAAATATTCTTCTGCTTGCGCCCCTGAGTGTTGGCTACCATTGTTTTCATTAAATAGTATTATTTGCCCAGAAGGACCTGTAAAACATTTCTTTAAGAGATAGATAGCACCTTTTGCTTCAAATCTGATTTGAATTGTTGGATGACCTAAATGTAGATTCGATCTAAGCGCTTGAACAGGGGCTCCAGTTGCAGTTGCCTTTAAAAATAGTGTGCGATGAAGGGCTTCAATTAAGGTACTTTTACCAGTTTCATTTGCTCCTCCAATTAATGTGATTTGAGGAGAAAGATCAATGGAGAGATCAGAATGAATTCTGACATTTTTAATTTGACAGTTGATAAGGCGCATATCTATTCAGCCTTTTACGGCAAAGCGATATAACTCACATAGAGCTACTCGCGTAATAGACGCCTGTTCAGAATCCTTGTCTTCTTCTTTGATTAATCGTTCCTGCAGTTGACTCGCTACTTGTGAAATTAAAGGGTTTTCTATATTTCTTGTAAGTTCTTCTAATTCATTAGATTCAGGTGCTTGATGACATTCACCTTTAATTCGCAACCTTAATAATTTATTTTCCAGGTCTTCTTTTAAAGACTGATATCGCTTATGGCCAGAAAGACTTAACCTCCCACTAATTTCAATTCTTAGCAAATCACGTGCAATTCGACCAGCTGTCAATTCTTCGATTTGACGTGCAAGACGACTAAGATCTTCATCATTGTTAAACCTAAAACATATGTTGTGCCATTTAATCCGACCAGTAGGAATGGTTTTAACTTTAGGACGACTTGTACGAGAAACATCAATTTGGAGGATTTGCCCTCGCTGGTTTTTTTCACCCTGATTAAAACGATCAGGCTCTGGAGTCCCTGGATACCAAGTTTTGTCGTTGACTTGTTTTAAATTGTGCCAATCACCTAAGGCAACGTAATCAATTTCATTAATTGGAAGGCTATTGAGATTAATTAGATTATTTGCATCAGATTGGGCTTCATCATCAAAAGCATAATCACACCCTTTAAAATCGTTAACTGCACCATGAGCAAGAACAATTCTTGGTTTTGAGGAAGATATTTTTCTCCAATCGACTTCTCTTAGCCAAAGAGTTGGGTCAGTATTGTCTTTGTTACGCAGTAATGGACATGGGAGAATAACAGCATGCTCAATCTCAATTGGCTCTCTATCTAGCAAAAGTTGCAGATTAGGTGCCATCTCTTTTTGATACTTCTTGAAGTCATCACTATGCCAAATAGTTCCCAACGCCCCATGATCATGGTTCCCAGGAATGGTTAGAACAGGTATGCCTATTTCACCAATCGCTTCTAAAACTTCCGTAACAGACGAAATTGATGGGGTAGGTGAATCAAAAAGATCACCTGCAATTAAGATGAATTGTGCTGCTTGTCTTTGAGCTTCATTTCTTATGCGACTAATGACATCAATGCGTTCTCTTTTTAACTTGAAGCGTTTCTCATTATCTTTTATTTGTAAGTAAGGCTTACCTATTTGCCAATCGGCTGTGTGGATAAAGCGTGCCAACTTGAGAGGTTCTCGATTTTTTTTTAGGTATTCTTTTCTATTATCCGTCAAAGTTGATTTAATTGCAGAATTTGAAGAATAGGTTGAGGGGTATTCAGCTCTTTTGGGACTCTTAATGCAGATTCTTTAGGGTTATCTTTGTATATGGAGGAAAAGGATAAAACATCAACCTTAGGATAGTAGTACAAGTATACTGAAAGTTGTTTTGCTGTAGAAATGGTTTCGTTCAAGGAGCTACGCTTATCTTTAGATGCTATTGCTTTTCTTTCAGCTAAATGTGGCGATTTTGTTGTGATATCACCCTCTCTAGACACTGATGTTGATTGGTGGGTAGGGCGTATAATCAATCGCGTGGGTAACTCAGTAGACCCTAGTGTTAATACTCTCTTTCAGGTGGTTGATATTGATACTGGGAAAGTGCTTACTGTTAATGCCGATGTCATTAGAGGAATTATTTGAACATCTAATTTAACTTAGTTAAGTTGATGATTGCTATGTACTAGGACCTTTTCTGAAAGATAACAGACGCACTCATCATGAGTGTGGGAGGCTTTTGAATATTGCTTTTACTTTTGGATGAGGTAAATGGTATTAGAAGCTAAAATTTGAATTTATGAAACCCTCCAGAATTTCTTCAGATCAGCCATGGCGTCTATGGATTTTTGTTATTGGACTTAATGTCGTTGCTTTTTTGGGATTATTGTTTTTGAAAGCAAAGGGAATTGATTTGTATGCTTTTAGAGGGGGTGTTTAACTTGGCTAATTATCTAACTTTATTTGTATTTAGATAAATTAGCCTCGACCTTAGAGGTGGAAAAATTTATGCTTAGTAATCGAGTTAAAAAAGCAATGGGAGCACCGGATTGACTTTGACTTGGCTTTCTCTGATCATTAATGAAAGTGGCAACCATCATTATTAAGGGAGCTATAAAAGCAAGCACTGCAATTAATGCAATAGATTGAGTTGGTTTAATTAAGGGTTTTTTTAGTAATGGATCACCACAAAGTCCGCAGATTAAAACCCCATCACTTCTCGTTTTCTGAAATTGGTATTTCGGAGAACAATAGGGACAATAAAAACTATTCACTTATGATTAAAATGTAAGGTTTGTTTTACATTATTATAAGCGAATCTATTCGTAAAGTATGTTTTATACTTTTCTTCAATTGATAACGCACTGTTTGCTTTTTATCTATATTTTTTATATTAAAAGCTAAGAGATATTGAGGGCTTTTTAAATAATGGCTAATCCCCCATTAGTCGCCAAAGTAATCAAGGTATTTCTCTTGGCTTCTAACTTTGATATAAATTTGCTAGATAGTTGTATTAATTTATCAATTTGGGCCGTTTCCTTTTGTAGGAATCTAACAATATGTTCCTGTTCTCTAAGAGGAGGTAATGGCACCTTTATTTTAAGGAAATCTTCTTTTCTGAAGGAAGGTTTTATATAGCTTGGAATTAGAGCTCTTTCTAATTGAAAGATACTTGAGAAACAATATTCAAAATAGCTTATAAGACATTGATCACTTTTAGTAGAAATAAGCATGCAGTTTTGTGAAAGATTAAATCGACCATGAACACTTTTTATAGTCATAGCTTTTGAGCCAACGGTTGTTGAAATAAGTACATTTTCTCCTCTAGTGTCAAATTCAAACATATTAATAGATGCCATTATTCCATCTCCATTTGTTTGCCCACTATATACAGGGTAAGGACCTCTATTTTTCTGACAAAATGATTTAGTTAGTTGATGTGAATTCCTCCCCTTCAATGTTTTGAATAAATGGGTTAATTTCCTTACTGACCAATCAGTAGGTATCTTTCCTATATAATCTATCCCTGAATCTTTTAGAGATATATTTTTGTTTATTCCCCTTGAAATTGAGTTGCGTATCAAAGCCTCTTTTTTCTCTTTTAGGAGCTTAATAAAATCTTTTCTTTTTCTGATTAAAGATTCAATAAGACCAATTTCTTTATCTAAAAATAGCGATATATTTTTTTGATCACCTATCGAAGGTAAAGCTATTTTAATTGATTTAATTACATCGATTTTTATATTCGGCTGGGCACCACCAACTGCTAATGAAAGCAGTCTATCTCTGATTCCAATTAAGCTATAAAACAAAAACTTCGACTCATAAGTTTTTGAAGGTGGTAAGACACAGCAGGCTTGGTTTACAGTTGATGCAAATTTCAAAATAGATACTTTACCTATTGTCGAACCATACATAGCAATAACAACAGAATTAGCCGGATAAATCTTTAAAGAGCGATAGCTTTCTAATGCATACTCTGTAATACTAAGCTTGCTTTTTAAAAGAATAGAGTTATCTAATTCTCCCGTTAAAACCCAGGGAATAGTTCCATTTAAAAAGTTTAGTGGGTTTCTTCTGTCTGGGGTTGTTCCACTGCCGATACCTTTACATATTCTAGATAGCCTTTCTTTATTCCAGTGAATTGAAGTTTCCTTAGTTAAATTTACCTTAAAAGACTTTGGCGAATTATTGGTTTTATTAATCACAATACAACTTTTTCGGTAAGTTCCTTAATTATATTATTTAGATCTCGTAACTCTTCATTAATTTCTTTTAAGGACTTAGGTTCCTTGAAGTTATAGAAGTACCTATTAAATGGAATTTCATATCCAATTTTTATCTTACTTTGATCAACCCAGGCATCATTGTAATGAGGAAGAATTTCTTGCTCTATGTATGAGTTGATTTCTTCTGAAAAAGGAATACTCTCTATCTCTCGAAGAGTTCTATCGGCTTGAGGAGTGCCATCCATATTAATTAGAATCTCCCCACGCTCATTTCTTTTGGGCCTGTCAATGCTAATTGAGCGGTAGCCAAACTCCTCATTATCAAGAATCTTACAGATTAACTTTTTATTGCTTCTTAATTCTTTGAAAGCTTGAAAAATTTCTGTGATTTTTAAAATGTGTTTATCTTCTATTTCTTGTCGTTTATTCCCTAGGCTCTTAGGTAACTTACTTGAAAAGCTACTTGCATCAATTAATTGAACCTTGCCTTTTCTTTTGGAAGTCTTTTTGTTTGTGAGAATCCAAATGTATGTGCTTATACCAGTATTGTAAAACAATTCTTGTGGTAATTGAACAATGGCTTCAATAAGGTCATTTTCAAAAAGATAGCGACGTATATCACTTTCTCCTGAACCCGCAGACCCAGCAAACATTGGCGATCCATTGAGAACAATTCCGATTCGACTACCACCTTCGCAAGCTGGGCGCATTTTGGAAATTAGATGTAATAGAAACAAAAGAGAACCATCACTGACTCTTGGGAGGCCGGGTCCAAAGCGACCTGAAAAGCCTTTGGATTTATGTTCGTGCCTAACTTCTTTTTGTGATTTTTTCCAATCCACTCCAAAAGGAGGATTGGAAAGCATATAGTCATGTTCTTCATCATTATTATAATCATGAGACAATGTGTCCCCTAAGAAAATCTTTGTACTATCTTGTCCCTTTATTAGCATGTCAGCTTTACAGATTGCATATGATTCGGGGTTAATTTCTTGGCCAGATATCACGAACTGTGCTGCAGGATTAATTGTTTTTAAATACTCGGCTGCTCCACTTAACATGCCCCCTGTTCCAAAGGCAGGATCATAAAGTTTTCGTAAAATATTTGATTTTGTAAGAGCTTCTTGATCATTCACCAAGAGAAGATTAACCATCAGACAAATTACTTCTTTAGGTGTGAAATGTTCCCCTGATGTTTCATTAGTTAATTCTGCAAATTTTCTAATGAGCTCTTCAAATATCATGCCCATTTTGAGATTACTTACATTTTTGGGATGAAGGTCTACCTTTGTAAAATGCTTTATTATTAAGAAAAGAAGCCCTGATTCATTGAGATGCTTGATTTGATTTTCAAAGTCAAACTTTTCAAAAATTTCTCTAATAGAAGGACTCAGTAATTTGACATATCTTCGTAAATTATTACTTATTAAGGATGCTTTTGAATCGATTACCAGGTTTTGTAAACTTATGAAGGAGGCTTTTGAATCCAACCCTAGAGATTTATCTAATAGGAAATCTATTGATTTTGGAGTTTCCTTTTGATGAATTAAGTCCTCTTCTATATTAGTTGGCAGCATTGTTTCCAATACGCAATCAATACGCCTCAATACAGTTAAGGGTAGAATGATTTTGCCGTAATCCGATTTCTTGTAATTATCGCGAAGTAAATCAGCGGTTGACCAAATAAAGGCAGAAAGATTGTTACCCGCCAAAGGAAAGGACCAAATATACTACTTTATAATTTTGACGAAGTTTTTGAGTCTTGCCCAAACTTTTCCAAGATCAAAAGTTTTGTTTTTCAAAGCGTTTTTTTTCAAAAGTTGATTTCTCGCTAAAGTCTTTATACGCGGGTGTAGTTCAGTGGTAGAACGTCAGCTTCCCAAGCTGAATGTCGCCAGTTCAAATCTGGTCATCCGCTTAGAATATTTAAATACAAATCACAATTATTTGAGCATCTTGCTTAGAGCCATTGTTGGTATAACGTCTACTTGGGATTAGTGATTCGAGGCTGTTAAACAGATTCTTTAGATTGTTTACATTCCTTGATTAGATAGAGTGTTTCCAGATCTTGAAATGAAGTGGCAACCTTTTTTCTTAAATAGCTTAATGTCTCATTATTCACGACTGACTCATTAATTATTAATTCTGATTGTTTTATTGCAAACTCTAGATTCTTTATTTTCATCTCAAGAATAACCGAAGATTCACTGCATGCCTTAAGCGTTGCTTTATCAATCATAATAGGCCCTTCATAACAATTAAGCCTACTGCGCTTTTGATTGCTTAGGACAAAAGTAAGTTAAAAAGCAATGATGCATAGAAAGTCTTAAAGTTAGTTAATTAGCTTAATTCAATATGGCAACTTATTTAGTAACAGGTTCTAACCGAGGGATTGGACTTGAATACTGTAAGCAATTAAGAGAAAGGGGCGACGATGTTATTGCCACTTGTAGATCTTCCACTCCAGAGCTAGATGACTTAGGAGTGAGAGTTGAGGAAGGTATTGATATTACTTCTGGTGAGTCAGTGGTTCAGCTTATAAATAAATTAAGTGGTCTCAAGATAGATGTTTTAATTCAAAATGCTGGTGTATTAGAGAGAAATTCTCTATTAGAACTTGATCCAGAAAGTATTAGAAGGCAATTTGAAATTAACGCTTTAAGTCCCTTATGTTTTACACGTGCAATGCTTAATAACTTTAGTGAAGGATCTAAAGTTATTTTTATGACAAGTCGAATGGGTTCAATTGAGGATAATTCAAGTGGTGGTTCATATGGATACAGAATGTCAAAAGTTGCACTCTGCATGGCTGGTAAATCTCTTGCGATTGATTTGAAACCTAATGGAATCTCTTTGGCTTTATTACACCCAGGTCTTGTAAGTACAGAAATGACAGCTTTCAACCCTCAAGGAATAACTCCTGAGAAATCTGTTCAAGGACTTCTCAGGAGGATTGACTCACTAGATCTAGATAATACAGGCACTTTTTGGCATGCAAATGGTGATATCCTTCCTTGGTAATTTAAATGATAAATCTTTTCTTATGTTTGACTCGATACTAACAAGAGCTTCTTGAATATGAAGTAAAGGTTATAAAATGGTAGTTAATCAAAGTTATTAGCTATTAATTAGATAATCTCACTTTTAGAAATGGTTGCCTTTGCCAGAGCAAGAACAAGATCGTTGCTTTCAAAGCTTTGGCCTGTTGGAACTGAGCTGAACAAGTCAGTTAATTTAGATGACTCTAATAAGAAAAACTTACACCAGAGACAATGTTCTCAGAAACGACAATTTCTTAACGCAATAAAAAATGGAGGAGTATGGTTCTCATGATTTTAGAGCTTTAGTATTTTATTTATAAAGCTTCGACTTACCCTGACTTTTTTTCTGACCACATTGGGTCTTTTGGGACAATGTTTCTTTTTGATGAAGGCCTATAGCTATGCAGTCTTTCAATTTCTTTTGCCCATTTACCAGTAAAGCCTTTTAAGCCTTTAATCATTGCAGGGTCTGAGAAGTTTATTCTTTTTCGAGCTATTAATAGAGCAAAAACCTTTTTAAAGAGTTTGTTATCCTGATATAAGTTTAGCCAGAAATCATAAATTTCTTCCAGAATAGTGAGGGGTAGATCGTAGGAGATTCCTTCTGATGGTGTGATTATCTTATATCCATCATTTCTACAGTCATTAATTAGATTTTCAATAGTTATTTCAATAGCATTTAAAATCTTATTTGCTGCTTCAGTGCCAATGAGCTCTTTACGATAGCACTCGAAAAAGCAGTTATCTTCTTCTAAAGGATCACTAAAAGTCGTCAGGCTAATTTTCCAAAAACCTTTACCATCCTTTTCTCCATTAACTAGGTATAGAAAAAGTATTTCACTCATTAAAAGAATTTAATTTCCGAAAGGTAAGGTGGTTTTGTCCTAAATTAAGTTTTTTCTCTAGGACTTTTGTAAGTAGACTATTATAACTTCAATATTTTTAGCTTTAACTAAATTTTTATGTACCAGCCTTTAGAGAAATAAAGATCTGATGCAAGGCAAGATAGCTTGGATTTCTGTAGAAGGAAAATTTTTTGATAAAGTCTAGACTTGATAGACGATAAATCTAATATCCTCTTATTACCAATGCTGAAATAAATATAATTTTTAATCTGATCGATTTTGAGATATCTTTAAAATATTGATTTCACCCTTTGTAATGAATTTTACTAAGAGTTTTTCCTGATTTCTTCTTTTGCTTTTGTCTTTACTACTTCAATAACTGCTTGTTCTGCGCCAAGTAGTAATAAATTTCGTTTAAATGGTGCAGGTGCTACTTTCCCCGCAAAGATTTATACACGTTGGCTTTCTGATCTCGCTCAATCAGGTGGTCCAAGAGTTAACTATCAGGCAATTGGTTCTGGTTCTGGGCGGCGTAAAGCAATTATCGATGAAACTGTTGACTTCGGAGCTTCTGATGACCCAATGAAGGAAAATGATATAGAAAAAATAACTCGTGGGGTTTTGCAAATTTCATTAAAAATCTTGATTAGCTGTAGACAAAATTCAGAAATAATGAGTTAAGGAGAATTGGACTAGTCGAGAGGTGATTGAATAAAAAACTTTCCTTTCATTTTTGTGTCATTACTCTTCTATCTAATTACATATTAGATATGGAAAACCTATTACATGCGATTAAACATCCAATCGAGGGATGCGCTTATCTTATTTATGCAGCAGTTTTTATCAGATGGCGTTTCCCTAGAACCTGGAATAAAATTTTGGATAGGATCTCAGTAAAAGAACTAAGTAGCTAGATCTTGACTTTTTAAAAAAAGGATATAAAGAAAGACAAAGTTGGCTTTTAAATCAATAAGAGCTTTACAGCTCACCCTTTAACTCTTTAAAGAGCTATTGATTTAAAATAAATATCTATAGGGTCTTTTTGTCTTCAGTGAAAATCTGATCGTCTTGCTGCTGGAAGTCAGAAGAGACTGACTGCTTTTCATCTTCAATGATTTCTTCTTGTTGAGGTTGATCGTCTTGCTGCTGGAAGTCAGAAGAGACTGACTGCTTTTCATTTTCAATGATTTCTTCTTGTTGAGTTGAGAAGCCTTCTGTAATAGATGAAGAATTACTTTTATCATCATTTTCCAGTGGAATTAATTGTTTTATTAGATCTAATAACTCTCCAAGGCTCTTAAATAAATCTTTTAGGTTTTCCAGAATTTTCTTCAGGACATTTTTAATGTTTTTAGCACTCTCACTTTTGTTGAAATATAGAACTAAGACCGCCGTTGAAGAAACGAGGAATATGAAAAGTAATAGACCTAGCATTTCTTAATAAATATTTTCCTAAAGATCACGTGTAATCTCTTTTTTATCAAGTGGTTAGCAACACCCTTTAAAGATAGAATTTCATGGAGATTGAGAAATCAGAGAAATTTTAGAAGAAAATACACTTTCGAGTTTTTTTATTAGGTAATTAGCTAAAGACTTAGGTTTACACTTCGACACTCTTTAGTTGATGAAAGCATCTCCCTTGGGTATTGAGATCAAAGGGAACGTAAAAATAGAAATCAAATTAGAGAATCCTAGGAAAAAAATACCTGCATCTGCCTATAAAGACTTAGAGAGATCCTTTTTTTGAGAATATGACTGAATGTTTAGTAATGATTTTTTTAACAGGTGCTTTTGAACTTCCCTTCTAGGAGGCCTGAATTATTTTATATAAGACCAACTTTATAAAAACCTGATTTCAATAAAAAAAATGGCAGAATTTGTGAAATAACAAACCTTCTTAGATTTTTTGCCACAATCAATGCTATTTCTACTTTAACTGGATTAAACAATGACTCCTCAAGAACCACCAAATACTGAGAACAATGAACCTAAGTGGGATTACACTTCCTCTAGGCAAAATTTCGTTACTGGAGCCCTAGTCGTAGGAGGTAATCTCCTTGTGGTATTGACCTACGTACTTTACAGAACAGTTCCTGCAGTACATCAGTTCATATCAGGGAAACCTATGTGAAATTAATTTTAATTTCGCCCATACTGGTTAACAGAACAATAATCCAAAGTAAAGATGAGACTTAATAATTTTTCTTAGAAAATTTGTATTTAAGGAAAATAAATCATAGAATCCTAAACAAAGAAACTTTTTAAAGTATAATTGCTTAATTAAAGAATCATATTTTTGGTGAACGAATTTTTTAGGGCATAGTCAAGACACTCTTGCTTATTAGAGATAAACCAATAATTATAGAAATAAAATCAAAGTATCTCTTGACTACTTCTTCACCTTTACTAATACCAAAAGAAGCCCCTAAGTACCCTCCTGTTATTGAACCTAAGATTAAGATTGGGATCCATGACCATTGTACTTCATTATTTAATGCAAGTATAATTGCCCCAGTACTGTTCCAGCCTATCCCAACCAATATTAAGGTATGAGCCACTGCAGATAAGTAAGACATCCCAAACCATTTTACTAACCATAGAGTTACAAATAATCCTGTGCCAGAAGAAAGCCATCCATTCAAAATAGCAATAAGGAATAAAATAAAATAGCCAATAATCATATGCCTTAAATCAAGAACTCTTGGATTTTTTACGGTATAGGATCTTTTTAATCTAGAAGAGTAAATTCCTAGTAAAAGTGTTAGAATTCCCAGAATAAATGTTGTATATTGATCTGGTAGGAAGAGTACTAACTTTGCACCAAAAATAACTCCAGGTATGCCAAATAGTATTATCATTTTTGAGAGATTAACTTTAAGAGTTTTTTCCCTCTTATGCCTAATAGAAGCACCAACTCCTAGTGCAATACTTGCTATCTTATGAGTAGCTAGAGCCTTTGAGAATGGCAGGCCTAGAAAAATTAAAGCAGGCAATTGAATCAAACCTGCTCCACCTCCAGTAAATGCCGATAAGAAGTTAGATAATACAGAAATCAATGCTATTAGAAACTGCTTTGAAAACTCTTCTGCCATACTTCTATAACTTGATTTCCTCTAAAAATCTAATTTATCTCAGGCAAGTATTAAACTTTCTATTGTAATTACATTTTTTAAAGAAGAGTTAGATGAATTTTCATGGTTTTTCGTCAATCGACATTATTAACTTTACTATTTTGTCAGGAAACAGCAATTTTATAGGTTAGGAACTGTTAGAGGAATTTGTCAATATGATTTTCTATGGAATACTATTCATATATTTATTTTCTGAATATGGCATTCTTATACAAAATTAAGGAAAAATTTAAAAAAGCACTTCGAAAAATTCTAAAGTTTCGGATTAGCAAAGATAGCTATTTGTTTACTAGATCTATTACATCTAGCCAGATCTATTGCCAATGGGAGTTAAGTAAGAAGCATAAAAAGCAATTTCTTAGCAATAAAGATCATTACTTATCGATAAGAATTTATGATATTACAAATTCTAAGTCTAATGATTATAAAACTTGTATTATGAAAGAAGTAAAAGTAAATAAACATTCAAAAGATTTCACCTTAAATACACTAGTCTCTAATGGGATTTTGTTGTTAGAGGTTGGTTACAGAGAACCCTATGGAAAATGGTTTTTATTGGCTTCTTCATTAGTGACTTTAGGATCAAGAACAAATCCAAGTTCTTACCTAGATGATTCATGGTTTTATTTACCACAAGGTTCTATTCAAATTGATAATGATAGTGTCCATGATAAAGTATATCAATTAGCAAAGTCTGGCTTTGATGGTGGCTCCGAAGTTATCAATAAATAATTATAAAATAAGTAATTATCTATATTATTTTTTTTAAATTACATCTTTAAGTGAAAAAATTAGCCAGTCGAGGAATTTAATTGGGTTGAGAACGTACTTAATATCTTTCTCTAAAGTTAGAACTTTGTTATTTGCATAAAAGGATCTATTGGTAATGAAATTATCACCTATATCAGAATCTATAGATTTTATCTCATCCTTGAAAAACCAAGCACTTTGTCCATTATTTAATTTTATTATTAATCCCATGTCAGTACCATCAGTTATTTTATAACCTATTACTTCTCCAATAGAGTTTATAGATAAAATATGAGCTAGTTCATCTGAGACTTTGCCATTTATTTTATTAGGGTCAATTTTTACTAATGACCCTATTTCAGATAGCTGGTTTTCTTTATTTATGACTTTTAATATGTAATAAATTGTCAATAATATACATTACTTGTTTGATCTAGTCAAGTTTCTTCGCTCTATCTTTTTACCGTTATTCAAAAATTAGGAATCTGATCCTTTGTTTTAATTATTTTGCAATTCAATAATTCAATCGCTATTACCCTTTTCGCTTTCTTTTTTTAACATCTCGCCTTGGTTAAAATTGTTAGCATTGGTCTTACTAACAATTAGTTTTATACCATTAATTACTATGCGAAGTACAAGGAAAGCAAAAGCAACTAAACCTCCAGCAACTGCTAATGAAAGGATCTGATTTGGTAGATTGACTTCACTTAGATTTCCCATGATAGAAAATATGAGAGTTTCTAAAATCGTATTATCTAATGTATAGCTTTGTTATATATCTATAACACTTGTAACTTGTTAGCAAGTGTTATAGATATCTTAGAACTATGGTAAATTAATTGGCGAAATACATCGGTTACCTATCTAGATTATTAGTAATTGATAGTTTAAATTTGAATACCATGTTTAAGGCATGACTATTCGTTATGCAG
The DNA here is from genome assembly GCA_003278425.1 of Prochlorococcus sp. AG-363-B11. Taxonomy (GTDB): domain Bacteria; phylum Cyanobacteriota; class Cyanobacteriia; order PCC-6307; family Cyanobiaceae; genus Prochlorococcus_E. Next base: position 20,100 of record QCFE01000013.1, read on the forward strand.
GATAAAGCTAACTCTTAGCATTGATTAGCATTGAAAATCAATGCTAAGTATCTTTTGATTAAGAAACTAGAAGCCTTTTTCTTCCATTTCTGCATTGTGTGATTTCTGCATCTCAACCATCTCTGCGCATGTAAGAGCTGGCCTATATAGGAACTCGCAGCCGAAGGCAGATCTCCAAAACATAAAGTGTTTAAAAAGAGCTTTGCTATCAGAAGCTTTGCAAATTATACAAAGTTCACCTGATTCAGGCATATGTAATCTTGCAATTAGTTCAAACCCTTCAAACTTATCCATAGCGGCACCATCTTCCATATATTTAATAAATGCTGTATAACCTTCATCTTGTGTCTCGGCTGGGACAGCACATGTGACTACGTAAAACTGCATAAAAAAAATAATTTCTATTTTCTTTTAGACCATTTCATCCTCTAATGCGTAATTGATTAATAAATTATAATACTCTATAGATTAGTATTATCTTTATAGGATTGATTGGGCAATTTCTTTGATTCAGTTAGTTTACTAATTGGATGAATAATCCTCCCCTCTATATTACTAAATACGAGTTTAGGAAAGGAATATTTATTTTATTACCTAAGACCATTTATTAAACAATAGCTTGTTTGGTTTAGAATCTCTGTTTGAAATAAAAATCAATTTTACCAGTAGAAAATTATTTCTTTAATGAATCTAATTTTGTAAAAAGCAGGAAGCTTATTATGATTTATAAGTCTTTGCTAAATCTAATCAAACTATTTTAGTATAATAGGAAAAATTGCTGTTATTCATATTATATTATTCTTGTTGGAAATGATCTTAGTATTTCCGTCAAAATATTTTATAAGATTTACTAATCTTACGATATTAACCCGTCTTTTGTTTTAGAGGTTATTCATGGTCATGTAATAAGTTTTAAAAGGTTCCTTTCTTTAGAGAATCAACTAATTGTAAAGACTTTTTTGACTTGTCTTATCTCTGGGTATTTTGATCAGAGAACAAATCTTATTTGTCGATCTTATCTCAAAAGTGGTCACAAAAAAAAGGGCTGGCAATAGCCTGACCCTTTTGATTTAAAAAGGAATCTGAAGATCTAGTCCTTTTTAGCAGGGATGTTTTGCTGATCGTAGTCAGGACCTACTAATACTGCCATTACAGCAAAGAGAGCAATGAAAGCTATACCAAGATAGGCAGCTGATGGGGCAGGAGTGCTGAGTAGGCCGGCAAATGTAAGAGGAAACATGGCTTTTAGTAAACAGTGTTATTAATACATCAAAACTATCTTTAGGCGCGTTTTTTTATTTACATTGTTATGTTTTTACTTCTTTTTTGCTTGTGACCAGGTGAGAAACCATTCTGAGCGTTTATCAAGGAGCTTTTCGGGGAGATTGTCTTGAAGTTCTGAGATGGCTGCCCTCATGTAAGGGTTGTCTTTTTCAAAGTGTTCAAAGAAGTCGATAAGATTTAAATTGTCCTTCATGTTTTATTTCGTAATTTAGTTTCATTTTAATTTTTCCAACAACCCTGTCAATAGAGAAGGTTGAATCATTTTTTGAAAATATACTTTGATACTTGATATGTTGAAATAAGTATCTATTAAGATATAACTTTAAGGTTTAAGTAAATAGACTATTCTTATTTTGCAAGGCTTTTTTGGCTATTTTTATAACTCTAATATGATATAGTGGCTTTTCTTCTATGAGAACTTGCTAAATCTAATATCCTATGTTTAATTCTAGAGTGTGATTTTATGTTAACTCTAAAAACTTCAATTCCTTCTAATAGTTTGACGGCTAATTAACAATATTACTTTGTTAAGTGTCTAACTTCATGAATAGGTTATACCAGACTCTGCTAAATCATTTTGAAGATTGCTCTCACATGAAAGGACCCTTGCCCAAGATGGGAGTTGTTGTGTCTCAGGAGACTCTAGGAAATTATTTATAGAAGGTCTAAGGATTTTTGAGAATTTCTGAACAGATAACTCTTCTTCATGTCTGTTATAAGGAATGTTATTTACTGCAGAATCTAACCCAAATTGTTTTACCCTATCTTGGCCAACTCGTTTATATAGAACTTCTAGGGTGCAGATTTGGGAATCAATTAGTGTTTGAGCTTGATGTTCCATTAATCCTCTTAGGACATTAGATAAAATTTCTGTGCACATACGTTGAAGTCCTTCTTTTGGATTTTGCCCAACTTCTTTATGCTTATGATCAAAAATTCCTAGATCAACTTGGGCAATTCTAGATAGTCTTACATTTCGATAAACTTCTGAAAGAAGACCAATCTCTAATCCCCAGTCACATGGAATCCTTAAGTTCATACCCAAATCTCTTGTAAAAGCAAATTCCCCAGCTAATGGGTATCTGAAAGCTTGCAAATACTTTATGAATGCACCTTGACCAAAGATTTGCTCTAGGGAAGTTAATAATGGCCCAACAAATAACCTTGTTGCTCGGCCTTGAAGCGCATTTGATTCAAGTGATAAGCGACTATAAAAGGCTTTTACGTATGATATTCCATGAGATGGATCTAAAAGTGGTTGCAACATTCTTGCTGGGTAAGAAAGGTTGAAAGTCCTTATATCTGCGTCAAATAAAGCAACTACCTCAGAACTTCTTGTTGCAACACCAATCCCTTGCCAAACAGCCCAGCCCTTTCCTGGAGTACCTATTAAATCAAGCCCATTTTTCTGTTGGCTCTTAAGAACTTCAATTACAGAAGGCCCATTTGTCCATTGAACATGAACTGGGAATGGCATTGAAGAGAAAAAATCCTTTGCTTCTTTGACCTCTTCCGCAGATTGAGCAGATAGCGCAATTACTAATTCATTAAGACCTTTTAAATTTTTGAGGACCTCTCTGGTTTTAAGTAATGCAGGCCTTTTAAATTCTTCAAAAAGGCATGGAATCAATATAGCTGTAGGCCTTTTTATTAAACTTGCATTCAAGTTTTCTAGAGAATCTTCCGTGACTCCATATTGATGAATTGTTGTGATCAAATCCTGTTTAAAGTCCATTCGGTGATAAGAGCAACAGAATGAGAGAAGTGTTTAGATGATCCTGTGCAGAGTATTAATGAATACGAAGTGACAGGTTTTCAAAGGCAGCTAACGGAACTTAGATGCTTATTAGAGAAAATCTACAAAGACCATTCTCTAGAAGAATTTAATTCTATGTGGTCGCAATTGTTGCAGATTTTAGATTCAAATAGAATAAATCACTTTTCTGAGCTTAATTCTAGTTTGTCTCAGTGGGATTCTTCAACCGTAGTTTTGATTACATATGCAGATGGAGTTTACTCTTCTACTAATCCTACATTCAAGCCACTTGAAGAGCTTATTGATAAGCACTTAGACAACCTGGCTTCAATTATTCACCTCTTGCCATTTTTATGTTCTACTAGTGATGGAGGCTTTGCAGTTTCAAGTTATGAGAAAATAGATCCAAGATTTGGTGAATGGGAAGATTTAAAAAGATTATCTAAGAATCATATTTTAATGGCAGATTTGGTTTTGAATCATGTTTCAGCTTCTCATGAATGGGTTCAACAGTTCAAGAACTCTAAAGAACCAGGAAAGAAATATATTTTAGCTCCTGTAAATAATGCTAATTGGGATGATGTTATTAGACCTAGAAATTCATCACTCTTTACAAGTATAGCTACAAAAGAAGGAAAGAAGGATGTTTGGACAACATTTGGACCTGATCAAATTGATATTAATTGGAGAGAACCTCAGGTATTAATTGAGTTTTTAATATTAATTAATAGATATTGTAATTATGGAATCAGTTGGATTCGATTAGATGCAATTGGATTCATTTGGAAAGAGCCCAGAACAACCTGTTTACATTTAAAAGAAGTTCACCTTTTTGTTCAAGCATTAAGGCTATTTCTTCAAATGTTAAAAAGCTCATTTGTTTTAATTACAGAAACTAATGTTCCTGAAGAAGAGAATATTTCTTATTTAAAGCCTGGAAATGAGGCCCACTTGGCGTACAACTTCCCATTGCCGCCGCTTTTGCTCGAATCAATACTTAGCAACAAGGCAGACTTAATCAATAAATGGCTTTGTTCATGGCCTTCTTTGCCTAATAATACAGGATTCTTAAACTTTAGTGCTTCTCATGATGGAATTGGTTTAAGAGCCTTAGAAGGCATAATGGACCCTAACAGGCTACATAATTTATTAATAGCCTGTGAAAAACGTGGTGGTCTTATTAGTCATAGAAGAATGCCAAATGGTGAAGATAAGCCATATGAGTTGAATATTAGTTGGTGGAGTGCAATGGCTGATACTTCTGTTAACCCTTCTAACTATCAGTTTGAAAGGTTTATACTTAGCCAACTCTTTATTATGGCCTTAAAAGGAGTACCTGCCTTTTACCTTCCATCATTAATGGCTTCTGAAAATGATTTAACTAATTTTGGTAAATCAGGTGAAAGGCGAGATTTAAATCGAGAGAGATTTGATATAAAAAAATTAGAAATTATTTTAAAAGATCCAACTTCTAATGCTAGTAAGAACCTTCAAAAATTAAAGCATGCAATGGCTACTCGTAAAGAATTGAATGCTTTTCATCCTAATCAAATTATGCAATGTCTAAGCGCAGGACGTAGTGATTTTGTTATTATCTGCCGTGGTGAGAATGATGATAGAGTATGGGCGGTGCATAATATGACAAACACTAAACTTAGTATGTCTTTTAAAGATGATCTTAAGATGGAAACACAGAAAAAAACATGTTATTTTGATATATTAAATGAAACTAATTATTTAGAAAATAATATAGAAGTCCAACCTTATGCTGTTCATTGGCTAATTCCACAAAAATGAAATTAAACTCTAATAATTCTAATTGGTGGATTGTTACTGATATAGATGGGACTTTAATGGATCATGATTACAACCTTGAACCTGCTTTGCCTACAATTAAGTGGTTAAAGGAACTTTCTATTCCTATTATTCCTTGTACTAGTAAGACAGCTTCTGAAGTTAGGGAGCTAAGAAGAGATATAGGATTACTTGACCCATTCATTGTTGAAAATGGAGGAGCTGTTTATGGAAATAAACCATCTTCTGATATTGAATGGGAGTTGGTTTTGGGTGAAAGATATGAGGACTTAAGATCGAAGTTGAAACTAATATCTTTAGAACTTGGTTACTCTTTAAAACCATTAAATGATTTAACTAATATTGAAATTAGTGAACTGACAGGATTAAAAGGGAAAGCCATAGAACTTGCACTTGATAGACAATGGAGTGTTCCATTCTTAAATCCACCAAACTCTGATAGAAATAGACTTAGTGAAATTGCATTGGGATATGGAACGACAATCTATCAAGGGAACCGAATGAGTCATTTGCTTGCTAAAGGGAGCCATAAAGGTAGAGCAGTAGTTAAATTGAAAAGATTCTTGAATCAGCCCGATGCAAAAATAATAGCTTTAGGTGATTCACAAAATGACCTTCCTTTATTGGAAATAGCTGATAAGGCAATTGTTGTGCCTAGTAAAAGTGGACCCAATCCTTTTTTAAAACATGGAATTGAAACTGGTAACTTTGCTTTAGCACCAGCACCACATTCTGAAGGTTGGTCATTGGCTATTAGGGATTTAATTAGCAGGATTTAAAAATAAATTTAATGTCAACAGACCCTTTAAACTTTTTTGAAGAACAAGTAAATTGTTCTCCTTTGATTGATGATAATTACCTTAAAGCTTGTCTTCCCCAAGATGGTTTAGTAGAACTTTTAGATCAAATTGGTTGGGAATATCTTGAATGGATAGATTATTGGCTAGGGAATAACGGGTCAAACCTTGCTAAAACTTGCTGGCCAAATGGTACAAAATTAGATTGGATATGGGGACTTGCCTTACCCTTGCTTTCTGATATTCAACAAAGGCAATCTTCTGTAAAGACTAGACGATTATTTGGTATCTCTGCTTTACCTGGTTGTGGTAAAACTTGTTTAGGTAAATGGTTAGAAACTTCAGCAAAAATATTGGGTATTTCTTTGAAAGTCCTATCATTAGATGACTTTTACTTGCCATCTGATGAATTAGTTTTAGCAATGAAAGGTAATCCCTGGAATGTTCCAAGAGGTTTGCCTGGTAGTCATTCTATTGAAATATTAGAGTCTTCGATTGAGAAGTGGTTTGCCACTGGCATAATTGAAGCCCCCCAATTTGACAAAGCTTTAAAGAATGGTTCTGGAGATAGGTCAGGCTGGATAAATGTAGAGGCTGATATTCTGCTCTTAGAGGGTTGGTTCCTAGGTTGTTATCCTTTGGAGTATTCTATAGAGCACCTAAAAGAAGAGCCTATTGATGACTTGCTTTTAACATCTAATGAAAAAGAGTATAGATTAAAAGTCCAAACTCAACTGCACAAGTATATTTCAATTTGGAAGAAGATTGATAGGATGTGGCACCTAAAATTAATGGATTTTGCCTCCTCATCTCATTGGAAAATTAAGCAAGAAGAGCAAATGCTGAAAACTAGAGGATCAGCTTTGAAAGGTAAGTCATTGCTCTCTTTTGTTCGTATGATTCAAGCTTCTATACCTCAAAAAAGTTTGATGAACATAGATTGTGATGTACGTTTTGAGATTAATAAAGAAAGAGAAATTCTTCAGATTTTGGTTGAAAAAAGAATGAAAATATAGCTTTTCGAACTTTATTATCTCTAGAGTTGCTTGCTCGAAAATATTATTTTGATTTTAGTGGCTTTTTATACAGCAGTTAAAAGAAAATTAATCTTTAATAGCATTCTCACTAGGGAACTTATGCTTGATTTTTCCTATCGCAATGAAAGTGAAAGGATGGTTGTACTAAGGTGCATAGGAGGTGATAACTTTTTTCTAGAAAGAGTTCTTTTCCCTACTGAACTGCTTGTATTCTCAGCACCAGAAGATTCAAAAGTGGAGGTGTGGGGAAACGAGCTATATGGACCAAGATTGGAACAAAGACTTAGAGTTGCTAATAATTCAAATCAGTCCCTTCTGGTAGCTTAGTGCTTGTTATGTAAACTCTAATTATCAGTATTTAAAAGTTTTTATCTGAAAGCTAGTAAAATTGCTTAACTCTAGTTATAATTATTCTTAAGAATCTAGGCTTATCCAATACTTTATCATAACATTATTCTAAAAACGATTTGATTTAAACTGATTATGGATTCTTATATTTATTTAATAGAGAATGGAGATCTTTATAATATTGGTTCAACTAATAATCTTGATAAAGTTCAGCAATCGTTAAGGCCAGGAAAACTTTGTGCTTCATTAAGAAACAAGGAAGCTGTTTATATTTGCAAGAACTTACATGTTAGATACTCTGAAGTCCGGCTTCCTGGGACCGATTATTTTAGGCTTAATAACTCTCAATTATTAGAATGCAAGTTAATGATGAAAAGTGAAGGAGCAAGTGGTTATTTTCAACCTATTTTTAAAGGAGGAACTATAGTTGCTACATTTATAATGGCTTGGCTTGGCATTTCCCTTTTCTTAATTAAATTTGGGGTTAACCCAATTCTTTCAAGATTTCTTTAAGCCTCTTGACTACTCACTTGTAAATATTTGACTTTAGTCTAGATTTATTAAACGTACAATTTTTATGCACTAGTGTTGCTTTCTGACTTGCTTTTTTGGATCTCAATCCCTTTTATAATTTCAACTGTATACTTCGGAACCAGAAATGGCTACTATAATAGTAGTTCTTACAATGGTGATGGATGTGCCCATGATGTAAAAAGATAAGAGAATTTATCTAAAATTTAATTTTGATATTACCAGGTTAATTTCCGTTAAAGATACAAGACCATCTATTATCTAATTGCCAGACCGGTTTATAAATTTCATTGGTTATTTGTTCTCCAGCTTTCTCACATAATGCCAGTGACTTCATAGGAATTGCATATAAGGAAGGACTTGTTATTCCACTTACCTCTGGTCTTGAGCCTGGTCCTTGTCTATAGCTTCCAACTACAAGCCAGTAAGATGCTTCTGCTTTTAAAGGAAAAATAAATATACTTAAAATAGTCGCTGCCAATGTAAAATGAGCTTTTTTCATGGTTTTTTGAAAGACTTTCTTTGTAACTAACTAACTTTTATACTAACGTTTATTCGAGTGTATATTTTAGTTCTTAATTATGGCTTTTATTAGTGTTTTACTAAAATTTGAGAATTTTGACTTTTCTTGAACGTTGCTGGTATTACTTTAATCTTGGAGTTATTCAAGGCCTTACTGAATTCTTACCCATTAGTAGTACTGCCCATCTCAAGGCATTACCTTTGCTTTTAGGTTGGCAAGATCCAGGAGTCTCAGTAATTGCCTCTCTCCAGTTGGGAAGTATTATTGCTGTAATTACATATTTTCGATCTGATCTTTCTATTGTTACTAGCGGAGTTAGAAAGGCATTCTTTCAAAATCGCTGGAATGATTATAGTTTTAAACTAGCTCTTGCAATATTTTTGGGAACATTGCCAATTGTTTTCCTGGGCATGTGCATTAAGATTTTTTGGAAAGGTTATGAAGTTTCAATAATTCGGTCAATACCTTCAATTGCTTTAGTTTCAATCTTTATGTCTTTTCTAATGCTTATAGCTGAAATATTAGGGAGACGTTCGAGAACACTTGATGATATTCAACCTTCTGATGGTTTTCTTATTGGATTGTCTCAGTCACTTGCATTAATACCAGGTGTTTCCAGATCAGGAATTACAATTACGACTGCTTTGATGACAGGTTGGGAAAGACAATCGGCCGCAAAATTTACCTTTTTACTCGGTATCCCAGCAATTACGCTTTCTGGAATAGTTGAATTGAAGGCAGCAATAGGCACATTTGCTTTTGGAGAATTATTACCTTTGTTTATTGGAATTTGCTCTTCTGCTGTTACGTCATTAATTTCTATTGATTTATTGATTAAATTTCTTCAAAAACAAAGCATGATGATTTTTATCACTTATCGATTCTTCTTTGGTGTTTTATTGTTAGCTTGGGTTCATTATCTATCTTGATAAGAATGAATATTTGGCATATTCTTTTTATTACTATCAATTTTGGCGAGTTGGAACTCTCGAATTCAACTGTGATTATATTATGTTGCTTAAGTATCTTCTCCTTCTTAGCTGTCGGGATTAGTTCTTTTAAATTGATTCAGACTGCTCTCTCGCCAGAAGAAGAAGGTTAGGTTTTCCTTAATTGATTTAATAAATATTTGCCTTGTTTTTATTAGCATGCTCTATTTATTATTCCTAATCTCCTTAAGGTCTTTATGGGTCCTCTTGATTAAGTGATGAAAATAATCAGTGAAGATTACTTTCTATTGATGCTTTCTATATTGAATAAATAATAGAAATAGAGCCCTTATGTATAAAAAAACCTCTCGCCTATAAGGCGAGAGGTTTTGATCATGATTGATCTGAATCAGACTTCGTCTAAGTAATCAGAATGATTTCTTAGAAGCTAAATGTTGTTTCAACAAGGTAGCCAGTTCTGTCGTCAGCAGCATTGACTTCTTCTACAAAGATACCACCTTGAATGGAAACTCCATCATTAACTGGGTAGTTGTAGTAAGCCTCCCAATTAGAGGTTGTAGTACCAATAGTATCTACGCTTTGGTAAGCAACACCAGCAGAGCCAGGTCCAACTGGGTGGTCAAGACCAATCAGCAAGTTGGATGAATCAACTGCATCGGTATCGTTAAGGGTGTCGTAAGCGATACTAATGGTTGGGAATCCATCAGGTCTGAAATAAATACCACCACCGAAACTTGTATCAGTATCGTCATCTGTATAGATCAAGCCACCGCCATAGTTGTCGGTGTCATAACCTAGAGAGATTGTGTAGATATCAGCACCTTCTGAAGTGAAGATTCCTTGAGTAGCATTTGCTGCATTGGCTTCAGCTGTAATAGTAGAGAAAGAAGCGTTAAAACCGCTGTCATTTGCCCAAGAAACAGCTGCACCTGAACCTGTTGTACCTACTTCACCCCAAGGCATAGCGCTTAATCTAAATGCACCAGAATAAATAGATGTAGTTGCAGAGATTACATCATCTTGATCAAATAATGGACCTGCTGATACTTGAACATCACCTACTGGGAAAGAGTAGAAGAGAGATCCAACACTAAAGCTTGCTACATCTTCTGCACTATCTAGTACAAGTTGATCTTGGTTACCTTGAACTAACTGTGTATAAAGACTGTCATTACCATTGAAGCTGGTATTGAGGTCAAGAGTGAAGTTGTACTCAGAAGCAAGCTTGTCAAATCCTGCAACAGTACCATTGTCGATAACACCAGTAGTGAATACTGCGCCACCAGACATCTTGGTGCTAGAAGAGAACTGACCAGCACTAAGTTCTTTAACTTTGTACTCAAGTCCATCAACACGTCCTTTAAGGATGGCCATTTCAGTGCCAAACTCATTGGAAAGACGAGCAGCATCAGCGCTAACGTCTGCAGAAGCAATACCGCCTTCTAGGCAAGCATTAACAAGAGCAGCAGCTTCATAACGAGTTAGAGCTTGACCACTCTTAAGACTTTGGGTGTAGGCATTGTCTACACAACCATAGCTCTCACTTAAATTCTGAAGAGCTGTATAAGCCCAATCTCCTGGAACAACATCGGAGAATTGAGCAGTAGTTACCTGTGAGCTTGGAGTCGCATAGCTAGCAACATCATTGATGTTGACTTCAGCTGCGTTAGCAGCTAAAGGAGCTAAAAGACCCAAAGCAGCAGGAGCTACCAGCAGTTGCTGGAAAAGCTTCATTGGGATTCCTCACAAAATTAGACAAAAATAATATACATGTAAATGATAATCATTATCGTTGCCTTTTATACCAAGCTTGCAAAGGCAGGAAGTCTATTCTGCTCTCAATACCAAGAAGCTTTCTAATTTCCAGCAATTTAAGAGATAACAAAACCCTTGCTGGATTAGCAAAAGGGTATTTGACAGCACTGGAAATATATAAATACAGGGAATCACTAAAAGCACACCCTATCCAAGGTCAAGGTACCCTGCTGCCATACCAAAGAGTCCTAGCTGTTAGTCGAATCCCTTGGAACTTTATTCGAATTCAATGAATAAAGCCTGTTGCACCAGAACTCACGGCGCAGAGAAAAATGCTTTACATTCCGTAATATGAAGCTTGTTTTGTTACACAATTGGACTTCTCTTATCAACTAAGTCTTTCTGGAAGCGGTCCGACTTCTTCTGAGAATCTTGAAAACAGAAGTGCGAAGCACATTATTGCCGTAACGATGGCAACAAGTCGACAAGGGGCTTCAGTAGTCCGTCATTTATCTAAAAGCGGCATTTATGAGATTAGAGCAATTACTCGCTCCCCATTTAGCAAGAGGGCTCAGATACTGGCAAAGTTAGAAAATGTCCACATAATCAAAGGAGACCTACTAGCGCCTGAGAGTTTAGAGAAATGCTTTTCAGGAGTTTATGGGATATTTGGGAACACCACTCCCACTAAAGGTTGGATTTTAGGCCGTGGAAGCATGGTTCGTGATTATGAAATAGAGCAAGGACGAAACTTAGTAGACATAGCAAAGAAATTCGCAGATACAGGAACCTTGAAACACTTTGTTTTTAGTTCTGTTTGCAAACCCAGAGACCCTCTACTAAATGAGCCAGCACCAGGACACTTCACTAGCAAGTGGTGTATTGAAGAATATATTTTGAATACAAGTCTCAAAGCCCTCTCAACAATTCTTCGGCCTGTGAGTTATTTCGAAAATTTTGTTAGTGATCTTCCTGGTGTACAGATTTCTGAGACAAGTTTTCCAGGAGTTGTTAACAAGAGCAAGGTTTGGCAAACCATAGCCGTTGATGATATTGGACAATGGACAGACGCCGTATTTAAAAATCCGCAAATATTTCTGGGAGAGGCCATCAATATAGCTGGAGAAGAAATGACAGGAGAAGAAATGGCCGCTCTATGGCAAAAAATAAAAGGGAAAGGGTCGCCATCTGTACGCTATGCAATGGTCCCACGCAGACTAATAAATTTGATTGAACATGACATTGGATTAATGGCAAACTGGATTGAAAGAGCTGGGTATGGAGCAGACCTGAAACAGCTAAAAACCCTTGCAGATGAACTTCATATAACTATGACCCCACTTTCTGATTGGCTCACAGAAAAGGCTGCCTTAAGGACTTCTTCAAAACAGGTTTCTATGTTTAACTCCCCAAGGATATTTGGAATTGCGCCATAATAATTCCAAATAATATCAACTACTATTGAAAATTCATACTAGAAAGTAAGTTTTCATAACTAGGGTTAGAGGCATTAAAAATAAGATGTCTATCACTGGAACTTTATTCGAACTGACAAAACACCATTAATTAACAAAAATTCAGACATTTTGCCTCATATCTATTCTTCAAGAACTATTGGTATTTTCAGAATAGTTATTCGTCGATACTGACATGAACATGACAAGTTCGTAATCTTTCCACGAAAAAGTAGACTGATAATGAGATTGGGTGAAGCGTAATAAATAAACCTTTTAAATGATCCAAGTCTAAGTTTTCCTCCAGAATTCAAGGCTTTTTCACAGTTATTCCACAGAGCCGAATCGTAATTCGCATGCCATACTGTGACCCTGTGGAAAAGCACAAATGGAATCAGCCTGGCTTTAAATCACTTGCTATCAAGTCTCAAATTTTAATCAAAAAGCATCTTACTGCGAAACAATCCTTTTGGAGACACATTCTCAAGATGAGACGACTTGATAGAGGAGAGTATAAAAACTCTCTTGACTAGCAATAAAGAACAAGAGGATAGTGAAGACAGCCCGAGGGAAGTGATAAGGATGGAACCTCAATTTTACAAACGGAAAAAAGATTTAAAAAACATCGAAAGCAATGAGACTATGAGTTCTATTGTTAGCTTCACCTCTGAGGTCCCTGCCCATATCAAAATATCAATGGAAGGTTTTATCGAAAGTTATCCAAACTGGGACCAATATAGATTCATTCAAGCTGCTGTCGCTAGGTTCCTTATACAACATGGAATTGAATCGAGATCAATTACACGTATATATATCGACAATGTTTTTCCTAAAAAACTTTCGAGAGGAGAAGTGCTGTGAAATTAGAAACAGAAATGTCAGATGTTCTTTATCAAAAGATGAAGGACTTTATCAAATCAAATCCAAAATGGAGTCGAGACAAAGTTATGAGTTCATCCTTAGCCAATTTTTTATTCCAAAATGGATGTGAGGATGAGGAAGTTAAAGAAAGATTCCTGAAAGACTTGTTTTAACAATCTTTTAAATCGAATAAAGAAGCAGAATGTTTTATGAAGAATGCTATGAATTCATTAGATAAATGATAAGTATTAATCGCATAAGTGTGAAAGGTGGTGGCCTTATTATTTGTCAATCTCTACTTTGACTTCCTTTCCTAAGAATTCAAAAACATATAGCCATTAAAATTTCTAGAAATAAGCAACATTAGCCTTTTGTCTTTAATAAAATCTGAAAGTTCTTTATCGGACGTCACAGTAGTGTGATTTGATTCTATTAAGAAAGAATTGATGCATAAATATCGACCCTTTTGGCAGCTTTAGGCTTTTAATTAAAGCGTTTAACCCTCTTTATATCCTGCTCAAATAATTTCTTGCCATCACATCTCTTTCGATCATCCTGCTGGTTGGAGTCTCTTTGCAGGAAAACCTGTTCCTTAAACGTGAAATCTTTTTTCTCAAACGAGCAATGATGGTCATAAAGACTTTTCAACTTACTATCTGTTATATCAACAGTACAAATACACGCAATGCGTGAGAACTACTACAATGAAACACTGGTAGATAACTTATTAGTAATTGCTGCGCACCGGAATAGTACAGATACCAAACTGCAAACACTCTAGTGTCTCATCATTTCTTTGCTGCTTGGAAAAATTTAGTCTTTCAGAAAGTTGCTTAAGAACACTTCGAGCAGCATTTTCAACCGCCTCAGCAGACAAGGGCATGATCAAGCCTCATAAAAATTCTTCTTCCATATCTACTCCTTTCAGGGTAACAATTGATAGAGAGTATTTATACTGCTTTGGCTCAACTCATCATCATGCAACTTTCCGTTGGATCTTTTCGTAAAAAATTTTTCATTCCAGGAAAACTCAAAGCGTCTAAAATATTCCTAACTTCTTCTATCACAATGGCAGAAAAATATTAACTGACAAAAATGAGGTTGAAACTTCTTTGAATATAGAAAAGGATTAGAAAGAATCAAAGAAATCTATTTTCAATTGTTTAAAGGAACGAAGGATCTAGAAGTGATGGTCGATAAGAAAGTAAAAAACGTCTTTCTTCGTTTTTAACTGCAGTAATCACATCTTCTCCAGTGTGCCAGATCCATTGTTGTTGAGGAGATCTTCCATCAATATCAACGCTTGTTCCTACGGGAGGGCCAAAACGATGTCTTAAACCTGCCAACACTTCCGTCATATTTTCATAGTCCATTTCATAAGCAAGTTGTTTCAATCCATTCTCGTCTTCGACACGAACACGGAGTCTATTCACAGGTAACCCACTCATCTGAAAATCTCTAATTTCAAAAAGATCCCTACTTACTCCTTCTACTACAGGTTGTAGAGGCACACCAAGATGTCTCTCCACACTTGCAAGATCCATACCCCAAGACAAGCCTTCTACACAAGCATTCGCAGGCACAGGTGTCAGTTGAATACAGAACAGAAGCACAGCTAAAACAACTGGTTTAAAAAGCTTATTCATCTCAATGTGGTTAAGTCTTTATAATTAAAAAATAGACAATACTTTTGGAAAAGCATGTCTTTTATAAGCTATCAAACTTAAAAGAATTAAAGCCTCTGCCCTCTCTAACTAAATCTTGTGAGAATCCAGCAGCTATATTATTCACAAATTTTTCTCAAATCCTAATTCCCTGAAACCCCTGATTAAGCTGCTAGCCAATGAACAGTTAAACGCAATTCATAGGAGGGATCTAAGTGACCTCTAAAAATCTTTTCTAGCAAGCAGATTGAACTCTAGAAAGAACCAAGTCTCTTCTGAATTGGATCTATCAAATATGTGTATAGCGTTGCATCTGCATTAGGAGAAGTCATAACCCAATAAATAAAAGCTCCTGCAAATAAAAGGGTGATTAATTTTGGCCAGAAATTATCTGGATACTTTGGATCTGACTTGAGCGTTTTCTTCTCTTTCATTGACTTTTGCTCTCCTCTTTAAGCGATTCTTCAATCCAACAAATCAATATTCCTTCTATAATAAAAACTAATAAAACCATAGAAGGTTGAGCTGGGTTCATTTATAGAATCGAAGAAATTAAAAATACAACTGTCCCAATTACTGCAAGAAGACCAATACCAACAAGAACAAACAAAAAATATTTTTGAACAACCGCAGCAAAGTCATTTTCCATATCTAGATTATGCCTCTTTAGCTGCAACTTTCACAAACCAGCAAAACCCTCTCTTTCAGCAAGTTTCACCAATGGTCGCAGCTCAAATCATGCGAAACCTAATCGGAGCAAAAGGTATCAAACTTGCGATCTAATGCTCCCAAAGCAAAGAACTTTAACATTATTTCTTTGATTGACCATATATTTTATGCAGTGACATCTACTAGGTAGTCAACTGTGATTAAATCATTAAAAAATCAATCGGCCAATGATTTACATTCAGCACTGGAAATTTAAAACTGGGTACCATGAGCAAGCTGCAAAGAAATTCCTAGAGACCCAAGCCCCATATCCCAGAGCAAAGATGCTGGGTCGTTATCACGGACCAGGGTCTTTAGAAGGCTGGATACTAGTAGATACTGACGATCCAACAGCTCTATATGAGCATGTAGCTGATTGGGGCGAATTTATGGAGTGGGAAACAACTCCAGTATTTACAGACGAGCAAGCTGGTCCCATTATTGCGAAAATATATGGCTAGTTACTAGGTCGTAGCAATAAAGGTTTCTTGGCAACGCTGACAATATTATTCCTGAGACAAGCAAGAGTTGATTCCGTTTCTATACCAGATTATTCAGTCATTTATTTAAGTGTTCTGCCTTCTATTCGGTAAATACAAGTTAAAGAATATAGAACACCTATTAGGGAAAATCCAAGTCCAATAGGTATCAAAAGTCTTTACATTCCAAACTTTTCTTCTTTAATTGTCAGTTAATTACAAAAATGAAAGGAAGGGGTCTGCAATCCAATTCCTTTATACGTGAGGAACCTGCATCCAACCCCTCATCACCTCACAATAGCCCTAATTAAACGCTGTAAATAGTTTCTGACAATGATTTATTCAGTAACTATCTTGAAATATCAATAGAAATAGATCCAAAGTTTACTGAAGCATATAAATATCAAGGGAATTTAAGGGAGAAAAGAGGAAAAGATGTTGCCTTAGCAACATCCCTAAAGTTCTCATTTCAAGAATGAGCCTTCAACTACTTGAGTAATATTTCCATAGCCTTTTAACAAAAAAGGCTGCTATCTAGTTTGAGTTTACATTGGCAAGATGGTATGAAAACGATCCTAAAAAATCTTCAGGCTAATCCAAACAAAGTTTGTGAGGCTTTCTGGCAATAATTCTCTTATCTTGAGACAGTAAAAGCAGGTGTTTCTAGGATTCGAACGCCAAAAACTAACATCATACCTCGAAGTCTATTGCTATAGATGACATTTTTTGCAAGCTAAAAATAAGCCAGCGCGTAATTCATATCTCTTTTTATGATAGGGATATAAGGGATTTCTCTTGAGAAGGACTCGAACTCTTTGGACCATTTATCCATCAGATAAAAACATTTGATAAGTATGACTAAATTACGCCCTCTCCCAACTACTGGTGCCCTAACTGGAATTCTCGAGGCTCTAGCTTTTTTCCGCGATCCTAGCTTCGCCAAAAGGCGATTTGATCGTCTTGGGAATGTTTTTGAGACATCAATGCTTGGCCAGCAAATGGTGTTCATTCAGGGGAATAAAGCTATTACTGATTTGTTATCACAACCAGAGGCAATTGAAGGCTGGTGGCCGGAGAGTATACAGCAACTATTAGGTAGCCATTCACTCGCAAACCGCAATGGAATAGCTCATAAAGCAAGGAGAAGGGTAGTAGCCCAGTTATTCTCATCTTCGGCACTTCAACGCTATAGTCCTGGGATTATCAAATTAATTGATGAGCTCGGCGAAGAACTAAGAACTGCAAAAGCACCTCTCCCTTTAGCCGATCAAATGCGACGTTTCGCTTTTTCCGTTATCGCTAAAACTGTACTTGGACTGGAGGGCAATGATCAAGACAAGTTATTTTCTGATTTCGAGATCTGGACCAAGGCTCTCTTCTCAATCCCAATTGCTCTTCCAGGAAGTCCCTTTGCTAGCGCTCTCAAAGCAAGAAAACGTTTACTTGAAAAACTTCAACGAATACTTAGCCAACCTATCAATGGCAAAGGTGGCTTGGATTTATTAGCAGGGGGGATTGATGAAGCAGGCATTTCTTTCGCAGATGAGGATTTGGGAGAACAACTACTTCTACTATTATTCGCTGGATATGAAACTACAGCTTCTGCGTTGAGCTGTCTAATGCGAGAATCTCTTCTCAATCCACAAATAGAAACATGGCTTCGTGAAGAAATAGATACTCTGGACTGGCCTCCAACCCCTAATCAAGCCGCTACAGTCTACGACCCAACCAATGCTCCAAGACTAGATGCCCTCGTAAAGGAAGTAATGCGATTCACTCCACCAGTAGGTGGTTTTTTTCGCCGCACTAAGCAACCTTTGATCTTAGATGGCATTGTCGTGCCTAATAATCGTGTAGTGCAAGTAGCTTTAATTGCTTCTAACCGTCATGGGATTGGTGATCTAGATATCTTTCGACCACAACGTCACCTAGAGAATGAATCTTCTTTAAGACTGATAGCTTTCGGTGGAGGCGAGCGTGTATGCCTTGGCAAATCGTTAGCTGAACTTGAAATCAGACTGATGGTAGTCGGATTATTTCGTAAATTACAACTTGAAGCTATACCCGATCAAGACTTCACCCTGCGACAGATTCCCAGTCCATCTCCCCGTGATGGCTTATTAGTAAAGGTAAAAATGAACAAGTAGACAGAAAGCGTGCTATGTCCTTTAAAGCCCCCTACAAGTTTATGATCACTGGTCCTTGAAGCGCGGGCTACGTTTTCTGCGAACTATAGAAATTTACTCAAACTTTCTATCATTTTTATATCTTTATTTTTTTAGGATCTAGTTGTTTTTAGACGTAAGCGTCAAACTTCTCTATTCTCAGACCGTATCAACTGAAAATCTAACTGTGAGTAATCTCACAATCCCCATTGAAGTGAATCAATACGTCTTTGATTAATTCAAGAGATAGTTAAGACATCGCAGGGATCTATCATCCCTCACAAACTTCTCAAACCAATGAACTTCTCGAAATCAAAAAGCAACACCTACGACGAAGAACTTCAATTGGAAGAACTCCATACTATGAATGGTGGGGGTTTCTTTTCCAAACAATTCGATTTAATAACTGATTACTGGCTTGGTGATGTAATTAGTAATATCACTCATAGCAATCGCAGAATAAAAGAACAGACTGGTAATGGAGCAGGCTCAGCAAACGTTGTACAAGGACCTGATGGAAAGGGTTGTACTGAACGCAGATTGAACAACAGATAAAACCCTAATCAATATTAAATTTATAAGCCCCTCAACTGGGGCTTTTTAGGGGCTATTTAGAAGAGATTACTACCTTCATTAATTCTTTAATTAACGAATCTGCAAAAAGATAAAGTACTTACTTCGTAAAGTTGGAAAAAGTTTTATACATATAACACTGTTCTCAATGGCGAGGGTGATATACAAGAAATCTCAACAAGAAGATTCTTCAAAATATAAGCCTTGTTTATTTAAATAATTCAAATCTACTATTTTTAGTCTCTTATTTTCTTCTTGAATTATTCCACGAGCTATTAGCTTTGTTAAAGTTCTAGATGTTGTTTCTCGTGAGAGGTTTGAAATCAAACCTAATTCAAATTGAGACAATGAAGGGATTAAGCTAGTGGGACTAGATTGTATAGAACTTTTACAAGCTAAGTACGCTAAAGTATTTAATAAACGCACTGTTGCATTGCTTGATTGAATTGCAAATCTCTGATTTAAATCACGCAAGCGGCTAGCTTCTAGCTTAAACAACTCAAAAGAAAAAATAGGTTGCCTTTTAAGCAATTGTTTTATTGGTTCTAATCTAAGTTTCAATACACTTCCAGAAGTTAAAGCTACAACATCTGCAGATCTTGAGCAGTTTTTAATGAGAGACATTTCTCCAAATACATCCCCTATGCCTAAAACTGACATTATCACTTCATCACCATCAGAAGTGTAACGACGAACTTTCGAAATACCTGAGCAAATTATAAAAATAGATTCATCCCAATCTTGCTCCATTATGAACTGTTGACTAATTTCATACTTAGATAGTATATGACGGTACAAGAGTTGATCACACTGATCAATAGTTAAATTAGAAAATAGTTTGATTGACTTAAGATCTTGAGCTGTAAATTCTTTCATGGTTAAATACAAATCATACGCAGTGGTAGTTTTTTTTACTTAGCATATAAATATAAGAGCGAATAAAGTTAAATTATACACTAAAAATTTGCTCTTATATTAGTAAATTAAATTTTCTTTTATATTTACGAGGACTGCACTTTCAGAGAAGCACAGAGATTTAACAAACCTTACTCAAACTTTCTCTCTCTTATTTCTCTTTACTGTTTAGGTTCTACTTATTTTTAGCAATCCGAATCAAACGTCTCTAATCTCAGAACTATAGTAAATAAATATATAGCTGTGACTAATCTCAAAATCACCATTGAAGTAAATCAATAAATCTTTGATTAATTTAAGAGATGGCTAAGGCATCGCAGGGATCTATACATCTCTCACAACCTTATTCAAACAATGAATAACTCTGAACTAACTCTTGATCAACTAGCTGAAATCAATGGTGGTGATCCAACTATCGTAATAGAGGAAGTTATCACTACCCATATAGGATAAAAGAATTTTCCAGAAGCTAAAAGAAGAGATGATTTTCAAAAGGGAAGATCCTAATTTGTATTCCAAGTTGCAATTCTTTGTGACGCAGGAACTCATTTGTTGATTACATCAATACTTTTAAAGGTATTAACACCTCAATTCTTGTGATGATTTTAGTCGTTGCTATCAATACGGTTCTTCTTAACTTCTTTGTAAGAAAAATGCTTAGCCAAGCAGTAGCAGAGAACAAAAAAGGAAGCTTCAACAGGAGACGATCGATCGGCTATCTCCTAAGAAGCTAGAGAGCTTAAATGAGTATTCACAATCCGGGGAAAGAAAGGATTAGGGTTGGAACTTCCCTATTAAATGCATCCTTACAGGTTTACAAATTGCTGCTATTGCTATTGTCGAGATACTTAAAACTATACCGTATGAGCAATTGCAGCCTTATAATGGTTGGCATTAACTTTTGGTATTAAGAGAATGTATGAGGATCAATAACCATGCCACGACTACCTAACTGGCGTTATATGTCACTACGGACTAAACGTCTTATACTTCTTCCTGTAATAGCATTTGCAGTGTTGGGTTTAATTAGAGCTTATACGCCAATAATTACTCTTGGTTTAGTTGTTTGGTTCTTATATAGATGGACTCAAGAGAGAAGGTAAGTCAAAAGTTGATTTAATTAAGCAGAGATTAATAACTTCTGAAATCCTTTAAACTATTTCATTGGATTAGTTCCCATCTAGAATCAACCCAACTGTTTTATTGGCCAAGAGCATTTCTTTATTCCATCACCCCCAAAATGGTTGGCTTCTTTTCTCATGATCAATAAATTAAATGGGTGTTCTCGATCTCCTCTTCTCAAAGCAAGAAGATGATCAACAAACATGTAGTTCTATATCCAGTAAAGATTTGGCTGTGACTAATCTCACAATCCCCATTGAAGTGAATCAATACGTCTTTGATTAATTCAAGAGATAGTTAAGACATCGCAGGGATCTATACATCCCTCACAACCTTATTCAAACAATGAACAACTCAGAATTAACGCTTGATCAACTACATCACATTGCTGGAGGTGCTCCTCACATTACTATCTGGAACAAAAGAAGAAGGTTTAATATAAATCAAAATATTTGGACCTCTGGAGGTACTACAAGTATCTGGACATCAGGAGGAGTTACAAGTTTAAGTAAATAAGGTCAACGTCATACAAATAAAAGCTCTCCAATTCGTTAATTGGCTGTTCCTTTTTACCCATGGCAATATAAGTAATTATTTAAAGTCCTTACTTATTAATCCTTCTGCTTCTACCTGTTCTGAGAAGGAGGCACAAGATTGAATTTAATTTATAATTTCGAGGTTAGAAAATTTATCTAACTTTTTATTGTTTTGATATTAATTATTGGGAACCCCAACCCCATACCTGCAGAAAAAATAGGAGAAGTTTCTTGATCTACAATTAACATTCCATATTTAGTAAGGTCGAATTCCAAGTCTATTTCAGGGCTATCTGAAGTTATTGTCACTGAATTATCTAAACCCTGAGATATTGCCAAGTAGCTTGCATTAGGGCAGTCATTACCTACGGGTGTTGAAATAGCAAAGTTTGTATCAAGAAATGCACCAGTTAAAGAAAGAGTTTCATGAGAAACACCCTCAGAGCAATTACCTGAACCAAAGCCTCCCAATTCATATGTTCCAGCTTCAGATGGTGGTGTTGTTTTCCATCCAGTAAAAGCAGAGTTATATGCTGACGCTTGGCTAGAACTATAATAAGTGCCCTCAGTAGTTGTATAACTACCAGACACTTCAAAACCTGAGCTATCCATTACTATATAGGAAAATAAATACGTTTCTTTTTCTGGAATTTCTGCTCCATTAATATTAACTTTGGATATTAGATTTCCGCCTGATGCCAGTTCAACATCTATTCCAGTTGTGCTGCTAAGTAATATTGCACAGGAGGTTTTAAGCAACTTATCTGTTGCTAAGGGGTTGTCTTTACACATTCCTACTTCTATTATTTTTACTCGATATACATCAGGTTTGCTATAACAGGCATTTGTTACTTGAGAGGCAAACTGAGCATGTGATAAAGTCCCTGATTCTGGGCATTGATCATGCAAAGAAACTTCCGAAAATACTCTATTTGGTATAAAAATATTAATTAATGAAATTGATAATAATGGAACAAACTTTAGAGTTAATTTAGATAAATTCATGATAAAGAATAATTAATAAAAAAAGAAATGGGTTTTAAAAATAGTTCTACTAAACTCCAGAAGCGGTTAATTTCATCCCTGAAGAAATTCTTTCAAGAAGGACTTCA
>QCFE01000014.1 GCA_003278425.1 Prochlorococcus sp. AG-363-B11
CAATAATAATACCAGTAATTTTGTTTTTTAGTACTCTAGGTACTTTAGTTAATCGAAATAGTAAATATTGGATTGTTGTTCTTACTTTGTTTGGATGGGCATGCACAATTTCATTAGAGAATTGGTTTATTAGCTTAGTAAATTTATTATGGTTAATGTCCGGATTGAAAATCTTAGAAGCTGATAGTAAGATTGATACAAGAAATAGTATTTTGGTAACTCTTCTTGGAATAGGTCTAGCATCTATATTGATAAATGATCTTGCTTCAAGCTTAGTTTATATTTTTGTAATAAGTCTTTGCTTAGCGGCTTTATTATCTCTTGAATTAGGACCACAAACAAAAATTAATCTAGTAGGATTTAGTTTTAAATTATTAATAATGTTATTACCTCTTATTCTTTTATTCTTTCTATTTTTTCCAAGAATACCTGCATTATGGAGCTTTGAGAAAAATAAAATTGGATTAGTTGGACTTGACTCATCAAGTCTACGTCTAGGTGATTTTTCATCATTGGTAAGAGAACCAGGAATAGCAGCACGTGTATTTTTTACAGATGAAGTACCTAAACCTAAAGACAGATATTGGAGAGCAATTGTACATACAGTTTTAGAAGGAGATGAATGGCATAGAGAAACAGATATGCCAGAAATGATTAACATAAATAATAAACAAATTATTACTAAATCTGAAAAATGGCTAATGGAGCCTACTCCTATATTTTATAGGCTTTGGAGTGGTAATGGAATTCCATTAAATAACATCATAGAAATTACTAAAAATGGCACTTTATTAGCAGGTAAGTCAATACAAGATAGGGAGATGTATGAACTTTATAAAGCCTCAGGTATTCAACAATGGAATCAAGTAATACCGCGAGAAACTGATGTTGATTATATTGAAGGAAGTAACCCTAGATTGGAAGCATTAGGTCAAAATTGGAAAAATCAATATTCAGATACAATAAAAATTATAGAAGTTGCCCAAGAATGGTTTAAATCACAATCTTTTATTTATACACTTTCACCAGGTGAAATTAAAGGCAAATCAAAATTAGATACCTTCTTGTTTGATACACAATCTGGTTTTTGTGAGCATTATGCGGTTAGCTTCTCGGCACTGATGCGTGCAGCAGGAATTCCTTCAAGAGTAGTTGTAGGTTATCAAGGTGGAAGATTGCTTCAGCCATTTGGTTTAAACAAACCATACTTGCTTATTAATAATTCAGATGCACATGCCTGGAGTGAAGTTTGGATTCCAAGTATTGGCTGGAAGAGAGTTGATCCTACTACTTGGGTTGCTCCTGGTAGAATCAATCAACCATTGTTTTTAATTTTAAATGATGAGGATCGTAATAGCTTAGGATTTAAAACCCCAGACTGGCTTGTATCAATTGCTGACCAATGGCAAGGTCTTGATACTCGTTGGCAATTATCGATAATGCAATTCGATGAATCATCACAAAAGAAATTATTAACACCAATAATTGGAGATAATTATCAGCTTCAGACAGCTATTGCTTTAATTCTAATTGGTTCTAGCTTAACAATTATAATCTATTTTTATAGGATTATTGAGCTTAGAGAAGGTTATAAGGATAAAGAAAGAATTGCCTTAGATAAATGTCTTTCTGTATTGACTACTTTAGAGCTTTATCCAAGGAAAGGTGAGACATTGAAAATGTTTATAAAAAGAGCCTCTAAGCAATTACCAGAGTTGAAATTAAATTTATATAATATACTTAATAAGTATAATTATTATCGTTTCGATCACAATAGTAAAAATTCTAAACTCTTAAGGAAGAGTTTAATAAAGGAGTTAAATAGAAATAAAAAGGTTTTTTTAGAAATTGTAAAAAAATATAGAACAAATAAGAGAAAATAATTAGTTTAAATTGAATAAAAGAGATTGTATCTAAATTTATTTTTAATATATAGATTGTAAACTAACAGAAATTGTGGTATTTATAAAAATGGCTATTATTAAGCACTTCTGATACATATGCTGCATTACTTTCATTATTATAGCATCCTGAAATTACCCTTAAACCGCTTAGGGGATTAATAGGTATTGCCCAGATATGAGTATTATTCCTAGGTGCATAAATAGGTCTAAATAATATCTTAAAATTCCCACTAGGTGTATACCAAAACAATGGGTTACTGGGAGGTCCAACTGGTAATGTTTTACATTTTCTTGGGTTAGGTATTGGACAACTGTTAATGTTAACAAATTGAGCTAGATCTCCTGAACTTTTAGGGTATGTACTGTTTTCTATATAGTATGATTGAATTGCTTTTAGATAGGAATTAATCAGTACTTTACCTTCAGCAGTCTTAGCTTTATTCACAGATTGCATTGAAAAGCCAATAATCATAGTAGATAAGATACCAATTATTGAAACTCCAGCTATGAGTTCAGTTAATGTGAAGCCATCTTCTAGATAACATTTTTTATTAATCATAGTTTGTTTTACTTTTAATCTCATTTGGATTTAGCAAGAAGCGGTTTTGCAGATTTTTATATAAAAAATGAAATTGAAAATCATATCATTCTATTATTTTATATTCATTATTATAATTTGTCTATTTTTACGTTAGCGGGTGACTTTGCTATGAGAGTAGAATTTTTCTAATCTAATTCTTTAGTGTAACTATTTAAATTAATTTCATGTATAAAAATTATCTATTGATATTTTCTACTGTCATTTATTTAAGACCTTCCATGCCCAAGATTATTTAGTCCTATCCATAATCAACTTATACTCATATTCTGGAATCTTAGAAGAAGTTTGTATTAATAAAAAAGAGCCATAAATTATGGGTAATAATAATCTATGGCTTTTAAGAACGGAGGGGGTGGGATTCGAACCCACGGAGGCTCGCACCTCGCTGGTTTTCAAGACCAGAGCCATCAACCACTCGACCACCCCTCCATGTTGGACAGCCTATGACCATCAGTTTTATTCTACAACTTCTTTAAGTCGTTTATCACTTAATGTCTTCTTACTGGAGTTTTGTGGAGAGAGCTCTATTTTTGCCTACTTTTTAGCTTTCTTTTCACTGGTAAACCATTTTTATGTATTAGATTACATGTTTCAGGTGATACTATGAGTCTGATTCTATTTATTTCTTCTATCAGATGGTTCCTTTATATTTATATTAAATACTAGTTCTACATTCAATAAAAATATCAATTTCTATAGAATGTAGAACAAGTATTCTTTAAGAAAAAATCAATTTATTTAATTCCTATACTATATTAAATACCGGTTAAATCTTCTTAATAAATAAATATTATTAGTTATTTCCATATTATCAATATCATTGATAATTCAACAAATAAGAAAGATTCGTATGGTTTTTATGTTATAATAAAATTAATTGTTAAAATTTACGATAGTCAATGAAAGAGGATGAATTCCTTGCTTTGTTAGATCAAGCAGATAGTGAACTTGATTCGTTTTCATTTTGGGCCTCTTTTAAGAAGGCATGTGCTAACTATCCTATAAAAGGCTTAAAGAGTAAATTGACTCCAGGAAGACAAGCTCTGCTAATACTTTGGCAGGCTAATACCCAGGCAAGAGATGAAAGAGGAAATATAATAAATTTTGATTTAGCTGGAGACTTAATGGAAGAAAGACTAGAAAACCTAAAAGAAAACTTAATTGGACATTTTGTTGATGAAGAACTTGATGATCGAGCTCTAAGGAAATTCTTTAGATCAGTTGTTGAGCAAATAAAAGTTAAATAATTAACTTACTGTACTCATCATATTAAACATTGGTAGATACATTGCAACTAATATAAAAGCAACAACACCTGCTACAAATACAATCATTAGAGGTTCTAATACAGAAGTAAGGCCTTTAACACTAGTTGATACTTCGTCTTCATAGAAATCTGCTAGTTTATTAACCATTTCACTAAGTTCACCTGTCTCTTCGCCAATTCTAAACATAGATGTAAACATGATTGGTATTATTTCATCTTCTTCTGCAAGGACTTTATAAATAGGTTGACCAGCTTGAATCTCTGAATTCATCCTGTCGGCTATTCTTTGAAAAACTCTGTTACCTAGGGTCCTTTTCGATATAGTTAGTGATTCTAGAATTGGAACACCTGCAGTATTTAGTGCAGATAGTGTTCTGGAAAAATTTGCTAAACAAGATTTAGTTACCAGGTCTTTTGTAACTGGTAATTTAAGCAATACAATGTCACGCCAATTTATAAATTTGTTTGTTTTCATTCCTTTTTTAGCGATCCATACAATAAAGAAAAGGCTTGGAAAAAATTTCAATAAAAAGATTGGATCCTTTATTGCATTGGAAGCATCCACAAGTATTTGAGTTAATGCTGGCAGTGCAGACCCTGAATTTGCATACATATCTGTAAAGATTGGAATAACAAAAACAAGCATTATGACAATTACAGCGAGAGTTAAAACAAAGATGGCAATGGGGTAAGCCATTGCTGCAGAAATTTGACCTTTTATTTTAGCGAGACTTTCCAAAAGCATTGCTTCTCTCTCTAGAACATCTGGAAGTAGACCAGCTGTTTCTCCAGCAGAAACCAAAGCAACATACATATCATTAAACACTTCTGGGTATTTTTCTAGAATTGATGTAAAAGTTGCTCCTCTGCTAATACCAATAGATGCATCTTTAAAAACAAATTTTAGCGATGGATCTTCACTACTTTCTGACATGATATTTAAAGCTTCAAGGAGGGGAAGGCCAGTCCTTACCATCGAAGAAAGTTGTTTGGTAGAGATAGCTAAGGTTTTAGTATTTGGAGCCTTTATTTTTACTTTTCTTTTAATTGCTTTTTTAGCTTTAAAACTTTCAAACTTCTTATTCGGAGGTAGGTTTTGTTTCTTTTCTACTGCTACTGGCTTATCTTTCTTAGGAGGGGACTTTTTAGGAGCGGACTTTTTAGTAGGGATTTTTATAGTTTCGTCTTGTGAGGAAGGTGCTTTTTTCTTCGAAGATTTCTTTTTCTCCCTAATTTTTAAAAGCTCTTCCCTTAACTTAGTATCATTTACGTAACTATAATCCATTTATTTACTCCATCCCTATTGAATCTTCTTCATCAAGTTCTATAAGTCCAGTGAGTACATTAGGCCTATTACATTTAAAAAATGCCTCCTCTTTAGTTATTTTGCCATTAGAAAGATGTTGATGTAAGGCTTGTTCAAGAGTCTGCATTCCATATTTCGCGCCTACTTGTATCTGAGAATATACTTGCGATGACTTCGCTTCTCTAACTAAATTACCTATAGCATTATTGTTTACTAATATCTCTGCTGCCAAAGCACGTTTGTTATCTACAGTTTTACATAATGTTTGTGAAATAACTCCTATTAAAGAAGCTGATAGTTGAACCCTTATTTGTTGTTGTTGAGAAGTTGGAAATACATCAATAATCCTGTCAATTGTCTGAGAAGCAGATGAAGTATGCAGTGTTCCCATAACTAGATGTCCTGTCTCCGCTGCAGTAATAGCTAAACTAATAGTCTCTAAATCCCTCATCTCACCTACAAGAATAATATCTGGGTCTTCTCTTAATGCTGACCGTAGTGCTCTGGAGAAGGAATTTGTATCCTCTCCAACTTCTCGTTGTCTTACAAGACAGTTCTTATTTTGAAATACAAACTCTATTGGATCTTCGATAGTAAGGATATGATCAGATTTATTACCATTAATCCAATCAATAGAACTTGCTAAAGTCGTAGTTTTACCTGAACCAGTAGGTCCAGTTACTAACATCAATCCTCTAGGTCTATTAAGTAGTTGTTGAACACTTTCAGGTAGACCAATTTTTGAGAAACTTGGGATGTCTGTGCTCAAGGCCCTCATTACACAAGATATTTTTCCTCGATCTTGAAATACATTTAACCTGAACCTTGCAACTCCTTCTAATCCATAGCTGCAATCTAGTTCCTTTTCCTTTACAAATGTATCTATTTTGTCCTTGCCTAAAATTGATAATAGGTCTTGAGTGAGACTTTCTACCGAGTAGGGATGATTATCAGCAGGGAGAATTTGACCTTGAACTCTAAAGTAAGGCTGACAATCTCCTGTTAAATGAAGATCAGAGCCATTCCTTTTTACTAAATCTGCCATCAATCTCGTTAGACGAGAAGGGGCATTTGTTGCCTGGGCTGAATCAGTCATCAGTATTCTCTTCCATGAGACAAACTCTTTCTACTTCTTCTATTGTAGTGAGTTTTTGTTTAACTAGGTCTAATCCATATTCTAATAATGTTCTAAGTCCATTTGAAACAGCGGCTTCTCTAATTACATCTGCTGTAGAGGCCTTCATTATATGGTTGCGAATTGGATCATTAACCTTCATAACCTCATATAAGCCTAGTCTACCTTTGTAACCTGTTCCATTGCAAACACTACATAGATTACTATCCTTCAAACTTTGTTTAGCTATATCCACTATTTTAGCTTTTTTTATTTCTGTAATTCCATGGGCATGAGCAGTTTTATGTTTTTCAGGATCAACCTTAATTACAGTACTGCATTTAGTACAAACTTTTCTAATTAACCTTTGAGCAAGCACGCCAATTACTGAAGATCCGACTAGATAAGGTGGAATTCCCATCTCAGCAAGTCTAGTTATTGCTGTAGCTGTATCATTAGCATGCAAAGTTGTGAAAACCATATGCCCTGTTAATGCTGCTTCCATGGCGGTTTGAGCAGTTTCTTTATCTCTAGTTTCTCCTACAAGAATAATATCTGGGTCTTGTCTCATTAATGATCTAAGTGCCCTAGAGAAATCTAACCCCTTCTCTCTTATTACTTGAACTTGATGTAATCCGTCCAGAGTATATTCTACTGGATCTTCAACAGTACTAATATTTACATCTGGAGTATTTCTTTCATTTAAGATTGAAAATAGAGTTGTAGATTTGCCACTACCAGTTGGCCCAACAACTATAAGGATTCCATAAGGGGAAGAACCCATATCTCGCACAAGTTGAAGTTCCTCTGGGAAAGAAATTAGCTTTTCTAAGTCAAGCATCCCTGAGTCTGATTGAAGTGCCCTAAGAACTATCTTCTCTCCCCACTTTCCAGGAAGTGTACTAACTCGGAAGTCTGATATTATATTGTTTATCCTGCATCTAATTCTACCATCTTGAGGTATTCTTTTCTCAGCTATATCTAGCCTACTCATTACTTTCAGTCTGCTAGTTATTGCTCTTGACTTTGCCTTAGGAAGTGAATATATCTCTTTTAAAACCCCATCAATTCTATAACGAATACGCATCCTATCTTCTAATGGCTCTGCATGAATATCAGATGCTTTTAAACGCCCACAAGCTGAGAGAATTGAACCTACTGCAGAAACAATTGGGTCATCACTACCGAGGTACTCACTATCTTCTATAATATCACCTTCAAGTTCACTATTATCTTCTTCTTCATCTTCAAAATCAATTTCAAAATTATCAATTTTATCAACACCAGAATCTGGGGCCAATTCATTTAATAACGAATCACTTTTGTTTTTTTCATTTGGTTCTTTTAAGGCAATATCTTTTTCTTTTATTGAAGCTTGATTAACCTCAATATTCTTCTCTTTTATTGAAGTTTGGTTGAGCTCAATTTTTTTTTCTTGAACTAATTCTCTACTAGAGATGGCATTACCTTTTTTTGAAGTTGAGTTGAGATTATTTATATAGCTGGGATCTGGATCTTGAGAAATATTTTCTTCAATAGCAACTTCATTAGGTAGAGGTTCAATTTTTAAGTGGATATCGTCTGACAATGGCTGGTCAACCCATTTTTCAAATTCGTCTGCTGAAATGCTTTTGACATCTACTTCTAAAGAAAATCTTTTATTTAGCTCCGCAATTATTTTTTTTACTTCTGAAAAATAGGGATTCATTGCCCCTAAGACAACTTTTCCTTCTGACATTGAAAGGGGTGTAACTCCAGCTGATTCGCATTTTTGTGGAGTTAAAAAACTGGAAATATTCGGTTTCTCAGGAGACTCTTTTGGTTTTGTTGGTGATTCAGTGACATCCATCATTAACTCTTTATATAGTTTTATATTAAATGATCTTAAGGAATCTGTCTTGGATAGAGTACTTTCTCTTGCCTGAAAAAGGATTTAGCCATAAAATAAATTTAAAATTTTTCATAAATTTAAAGTAAACAAAATTTTGTTTTATGAGCAAAGGGTTTCTACATAAGATTTTTTTAGGTGTTGTCATAGCAGGCTCTTTTGCTTCTTCAATAAATTCTCAAGTAAATAACGGTGACTACTCGAATTTGGAAATTGACTCCATAAGCAACTCAATTGATAAAGCCCTACCTGACACCTCAATAACAGCTAATTCTTCTGCAATCAATCTTCCCAGCTTCTTAAAAGAAAGAGATTTCAACTCCCTACTAGATATTCCTATGGTTGCATTAGATCATTCAGGTATTAGCAATAGGAACCCTTTCTCAACAATTGGCATAACAACATCCGGTGATAAGCCTATTCTCCCCTCTGATATAAGATTTACAGGCATAGCCGAGGTCGGAAAGACAAAAGGAGTAGTCGTTTCTAGCAGTCTTGGCGTAAATATTTTGCAAATAGGAGAAGTTGTTTCTAATGGCTATAAGATTATTGGTATAGATACTGATTCAGCAAAAATCTCTTTAAGTAATGGTTCAGTAACTAAAACTATTTCATTGGAATTGGATTAGATTATGGATAAGAAGACAATAAGAGAAACTATACTTAAAAAATATAAGCATTTTTTTTCGCCAAAAGATAATAATTCTTTGATTCAATCTATTAAAAAAATAAGTAAACTATATAAGAGTAAATTATTCAACAAATACTTTTCAGCAAAAGTCAAGCTTAAGTCTAGATATTCTTCTATTAAAAATAAAATAAGTGCTCAATTTAAACAATTAGAGAATATAAAGTCAAAGTCAAAGTCAAAGTCAAATAAAATAAAGTTTAAATTACCTAAGTTTAGATTACCTAAGTTTAATCTGCCAAGTTTTAAAATTCCTGGAAAAAATTCTTTCAATCAAAATGTTTTTGAATCTAAGGATAATAAAAGACCTAAAAAACCCCTTTCTATTTCTGGCTTCTTAATCTCGTTAGAAAAAAATAAATACTTCACTCAATTAACTTCTTCAATTAGCTCTAAACTTGGAATTATTAAAAATGACCCTCTAAAAAAAAGCAACAAAAGCTTATCCAAAACAAGTAACTTCGTCGGTATATATTATTCTGAAAACAAATTGAATATCTGTAAAATATTATACTCAAAGAAACTAATAAGGATAGATAAATTTGTACAAATAAATGTTCCAACTGATATTATCGGTGACTTTAATGTAGAGAACTCTCTTGAACTGTCTAGAATAATTGACGATATAATAGTAGTATTTGATTCAGAAAATGATCCGTTGATTCTTCAGTTCGGTTCAAGTTTTCTTAGCGCAAGAAGTTTTTCAAATAAGGAAGTCTTAACCTTTTCTTCAAAAAATCCTATTATTCTTTCAAAAAGTCCCTTTTTGCCAGACAATACTCTTCTGCAATTTGATAAAGTTAATGGAGATAGATTAAATTCTTTTTTAAGAATAGTTTATTCCAGTAAATCAATGATGAACTCTTGGATTAATGTTCTATCAGAACTAGAAAATCCAATTGCATCAATAACTGGCTCTTGCCTTCATCTCATTGATCAGTTGGAAAATATTAACCCTCAAGGGATAAATATTTTTTGCGATGTTGAACAAAAAAATACAACACTATATTTTGTAAAATGCAACTGTGAACTTTTAACAGTTAGGCTTCCTTACGGTAGTTCAATATATAAATCGGATGATTTTGATGCTAGTGATCAGTTCTACAATCGATTAAACTTATCTATTTTAAATGCACTAAAAGAAAATGATATGCCTGATTCTTTACCAACGAAAATTTATGCTTTGGGAACAGGTTTCGATATTCTTGAGAAAGGCGTTGATTTAACTACTTATAATATTGAACGTTTTAATTATAAATCTTCTTTAGAGCTTCAGTATAGTCCAGATGTAAATGACGCTTTGATTGCTAATAATACTTCAATGATTTCTTGCCTCTGTTCTTCAATTGAGGAGTTAATGAAATGATTAAATATAATTTTAGGGATAATTATCAAGGACTTAATGAATGGAATTATACTCGTCAAAAAGCAGTAGTTCAAATACAATCATCAGAAGATGGAATATTAGTAAAATATTATAAGATTTCTAAAAATTTTATTAATAATAATAAAATTTTTTATTTCCCTCCTATTACAGCGGCGTCAATCCTATTACTTATTAATATACTATCTATAGTTCCATCATTAAATATTTCTAGATTAGAATCAGATCATTATGAATTTGAAGAAAAGGAAGCTGCTTTGACAGTATCTCGAGAAAAAGTAGTTACTAATGTATCTACTTTAATGAAACACAGTAAAATTATAACTGATGGAGCTGATGCTTTCCTATTTGCATATTTTCTACAACTTTCAGTTCCAGAAAATATGCAACTTACAGAATATACTGTTGATAATGTTGGCTTTAAGATTATTGCCTCAGCAGAAGACATGGATTCCATTAATTCCTTAATTCAAATAATGCTTAAATGGCCTATTGTAAAACCAGAAACTCTAAAGGTTCGAAGGATAATTACCCAACAACAGTCTGGGCAATTTTCAAACTCAACTATTAATACTCCCTCAATCCTAGAAATTACTGGTAAAATAAACATTGTTGATTTATCCCAAAAGCTTGAATATTACAAAAAAACTTATAATTATGGCTTTGTTAAAAAAATAGATAACCAGATAAAATTGATTAATTTAACCAAGACTAATAATTAAAATGCCTAAATCTGAAATTAATTTAAAAAATTTTTTAGATCAACTAAAAAAAATAGATGTAAATGAGTTACTCATTAAAGCAAAGACGCTTAAATTTGAAGACATAAGAACTATTAAATTTGTTGATCTACTAAAGATTACTAAAAATAAGTATTTTCTTCCATTAATTGGAATCAGTATTGCCTCACTTATTACTATTTTGTTTTCAATTCCTTCTTTTAAGTCTCTTTTAAGACTTCAGAATAAATCAAAATTATATTCAATAGAATCTTCTTATTTAGATCAACTCTCAAAAGAGTTAGATAAAAATGAGAATATCAACCAAATTTATGAAGCTAGTCTTCCTGAAGTCGAGTCTTTAGTCGCTAAACAATCATCGCTTATATATCTTACAAATATTCTTGATAATGCAGCAAGTAGATCATTGGTTGACATTATTGAATTTAGACCTATTGAAGAACAAGAACTGGCAACTTGTTCTTCTCTAACAGATCAGGAATTAAACGAAAGTAATTCATTTAGTAGTTCTCAATCAAATACATTTTTTGAAGATGAAGAATTTAATGATGAAGAATTTAATGATGACTTTGTAGATGATGATTTTGGTGATTCTTTAAATGAGAACTCAGCTTCTGCTAGAGAAGCTGATATTCAAGCATTATTGTATGATAATGCAATTTCTAATGAAAGTATTTCTCAGGACTCATCATCTAATCTTTCCATAAACTCTTTTAAAGCAAATTATTTTGAGTTACTATTAGAAGCTGACTACATTAATCTCATAAACTTTTTAAGATCTATACAGGAATACAAGATCTTTATAACTCCAGTCTGTTTCCAGCCTAGAGTTGCAACTTCAAATCAAGGTTTTGAGGAAAGCACTAGTCAATCCCAATCATCTGGTCTGGTTAGAGCAAGGTTAATTATTAATTTACCAACAAACTAATCCTAAAATTGTTTTCCTCCTCACAAATTAATAACTTTCTAGTAGACCCAGTATTAGATTAATGCTATTATCATAGTAATATTGGTTAAAGTTCTAAAATTTAATGGTAATTAATTTACCTAAAAAGTTAATAATAGTTATAGCTTTTCTTTCTGTAGCTAATTTAGATATATTTAGGTATGAGTCTACTGCAACTTCTCTCGAGCCTCCAAATCAAATTTCTTTAGATAATAATTTAAAGTTCAATCCTCTTTTAGCTTCCAGATCATCCCAGGCAAACGGGGTTGAACTTACTGTAAACAGTTCTAATGACAACATTAATTTAGTTGTTACAGGTATTGGCAAATCAGCTAATTTCTACCCAAAGGAAAATAAGTCAATTATCAATATTGAAATAATAACTGGTACTAATAAGAAGCTTCTTCGTCAAGAGCAAAGCTTATCTTTACCTTCGGCTGGAATAAAAGTAGTTACATTAACGGGTAGTGATAAAATTTTTAATCTAAATATAATTTCCTCAGAAGGAAATCAGTTAACAGATGTTAAATATCTTAGAAGCGGAAATGATCTTATAGTTCAAATACCAAAAGGTAATATTGTTACACCTAAGCTTACAGAGGACAATATATTTAAGTTGAAGCCTATAAGTAAGGCTCCCCTCCCTACAGTACAGCCAAGAGCTGTTGCTCCTCCACTTGGTGATATAGCTATAGGTACTACTATTATCCCTAACCCTAACTTAATTGATCTTGAAGGACCAAATGTATCTCTAATTTTTAAACAAACACAAACCAAAAAGGCGATTGAATACCTTATGTCTAAGGTTGATTATGGTTTTGTATGGGTTCAGCAAGATCCTGCCTACAATCCCGATAGTGGAACAGCTGCTTCTGCAATACCAGGTTCTTTAGATCCTATGAGCTCTGCAATACCTGGAGCTGGATTGCTATCACCTATAGCTGGCTCTCAGTCCGGAGGAGGAGAAACGCAAACCAATGCAGATTCTCATCGTTTAATTACTTTGACTCTTAAAGATATCCCTTTTTCAGATGCTTTTAAGGCCGTCCTAATGGCAAGTGGTCTTCAGGCAAGATTGGAAAATGGAATTGTCTATGTTGGACCTAATGTAAGAGAGTCTGTTTTTAGTACTAGGGTTTCAAGAGTATATAGATTAAACCAAACTACAGCCAATGCAGCAGCTTCTTATTTAGCAAACCTTGGAGCAAGAGTAACTAGAACTTCAACTCTTACCACTGCTGTTACTCAGGGCGCTACTCAATCACAAGCAGTAGCAGGAGGTGCAAGTGCATCAACTACTACTTCTGGATCATCAACATCTGTACAAGTATATGGATCAGATATAGGCCCTCTATTAGGTCTTGTTGCTACTACTGATGATAGGCTCCAAACAGTTACTATGATTGGCTCATCTCAACTTATTAATGTTGCAGAGAGCTATTTAAAGCAATTAGATTTACGTCAAAGACAGGTTGCTTTAACTGTTCGTATTCTTGATGTAAACCTTCAAGATCAAAACCAATTGCAGAACAGTTGGTCCTTTCGGCAAAATAATAATTTTATAGTTAATGATAATGGAAAATTATTAGCATCCTTTGGAAGGTACCTCCCTGCAAATGAATCTAAATTTACAACTCCTTCTCAGAGAACTGTAGGAGAGGAAGCAGAACGTAGAACTCGAGATACTAGTAATACCCCTGCTGAAGTAGATACTGCTGTTTTCCCTGGCGCTTTTAATCAGACAGGTCAGACTCTTGATGTAAATCCAGCACAAGGCTATCCAGATAAAGACTTTTTTGACTTTTTACAAGCTCAGCTCGTTTCGTCCAATACAAAAATAATAGCAAGTCCAACACTTATTCTTAATGAATATGCAGGTCAATCTGGTGGAGAAGCAGTAGCTTTTAATAGCATTAGTCAATCACTTACTGCTGGAACAATAGGTAGGTCTTATGGTAACGAAGGATTTGTAATTGTTGGAACTCAAGTTCCAGTCAACTGCTCTTCATCGGGTGATTCTGAAGTTGCATCATTTGAATATGGTGTTTCTGGACTTACTTTCGGAGCTCGAATATTAAGAATAGATGACAATGGCTTTGTTACATTCTCTATATCTCCATCTGTAAGTGCCCCAGCAGATACAAGGGTTTTGCCATGCGGAACTATTGATTTACTTTCAACAAGAAGACTCGATAGTGGCTCAATTAGAGTTAGAGATGGACACACGCTTATTTTGACAGGTGTAATAAATTCATATGATACAGAAGCTGTTACTAAATTTCCTATCTTTGGAGATCTACCTTTAATTGGTCAGTTCTTTAGAAATAGAACTGGTTCAAAGGAACAGCGTGAATTAGTTATTCTTGTTACTCCACAAATTCTAAACGGGTCTGATATGACAACATCAGATGATGATTTTGATTATTCTCCTATGTCAAAAGATGCTCAAGAACTAATGAGAGGTTTTAAATAAATTATTAATTAATAACATTACATTTTCCACCATTCTTACTTGATAATTCTCCCATCCAACCAGAGCCACTACATAAATTATTGCCTAAAGATATAGTATCTATTTGAACAGTCCCTGCTGCAGTCTTTGACCTTACATTATCATTATAATCCTTGTAGCAATCTGCATATTTTTGATATCTACCATTACATGTTCCTGATGTGCTAGTCCAACCATCTGACATAAGAATTACTTGTGAGACATCTTGACTGGTCATTGATTGCCATAAACCGTTCCAAGGATTAGTTCCCCCTCCAGCTCTTAAATTACTAACAAATCTAATTACTTGGGCTCTAGTATTTGAATCTAGTATTTGAGGACCACTATTAAAGGCATACCTTGGATAATGGTTGAAAGCAACAACTTGGAGCTTTACACCATTTTGAAGTGCATTAATATTTTTGATTAACTCTGTCTTTGCTGCTTCCATTGCGGTCTTACCTTTAATTCTTACCCAACTCATTGAACCTGATACATCAATGAAATATGTGATTTTGCTACTTGAAGTACATGTACCAAAGATGCAACAGGATCCTGGCGTTGCACAGGGCTGACCACCACCACTGATTGGGATAGTAGAGGTACCTTGGTCTCCAATTAATTGACTATCTTGAATTCGGCTAAATGCACCTGATGATTTTGTAACTTGTGAATATTGTGTAGGTGATCTCATGCTTTCTGCTGAGATGCCGATTTCGGCTGATTTACCCCAAGGATCTGAACAAATTATAATTCCTCTAACTGTCCTTGGCTTTCCCCAACCCGATGGACAACTCATTGTGTCGCCAGGCTGATATCTAATTCCATCAGTTATTAATACATTCTGAGCTGGTTTCGTAACATTGTAATAGCCTTTTTCATCAAGATCTGGACCTTGTCTATATAAAAGATAGGAACCTCCTCTACCTTTATAAGTATTATCTCTTTGTAATGAATAAATAACTGGGCAATTTATAGCTGCCCAATTAGGATTATTTGTACCACCTTGAGCTGTTGTATATGAACTTAGATTCTTTGCTTGATCTGGAAGTGTTAAGCCAATTACAAATTCACCAGTAGGTATAGTGCAACTAGAAGATATACCAGAAGTAGAGTTTAATATCCTTTTACTGCTATTGACCTCATCGATAACGAAATCTATAGCATTATCTATCTTTGCATTTAGTTTTATAGCTGTACCATCTTGCTTATTTGCAGTAAGGATTTCCCTACTTAGAGAATAGGCAATTGTAAGAACAAGGGCTGAAATTGCTGAGGCAACAAGCAATTCTACCAATGTAAAGGCTTTTAGAGATGTTTTGTTTTTTTTACGAGGCCTCATAGTTTTACTCAGCAATCTATATTGTTTAGCTATTATATCAATATTAGTCTTGATTTTGCATATATTACTATTACCTTGGAGGACACCAACTGTGAGCTTCACTCGATAAATCTATACTGGTCCAGTTAGTTGATTCATTTGTATTATTGTTTTTAACTATATATACAACATGGGCAACGCTCATATCTAGAGCACTCTGAGTTGTAAATCCTAAAGGTTTCCCTGTTTGCACCTGACGTGTAATTGTAATGGGTTGGCCCTTGAAAATATTGTTTCTATTTTGCCCTTTAAAGGAGCCTTGGCCAGATCCTGGTGTCCAGGAGTTGGGCGTCCAGCTATCTAAGAGAACTAAAGTGTCAAGTAAATTCCCACAGTAATATGCTGGTCTATTACTACCTCTAGAGAGATTATAAGATGCTGGAACGCCTCCCCTTGAAGGAACGAAATGCTCTGACCATAATTCGATTTTTAGTTTTTCAATATCTCTTCTAATTTCATAATTGATAGCACTGGTTAAATTTGCCTTGTGAACAGTGGAATGCCTTAGAGAGATGAAATATAGACAAAATATTAGAGTAGTAGAAAGAAGTAGAACACTTAATATTGCTTCAGTTATACCAAAAGCATCTATTTCATCTTTATCCCTTAAAATGTCTAAGCGATCTTTTAATTTTTTATATATTTGATTATATATTAAATAGGTCATCTATTAAAATCCCTT
The DNA here is from genome assembly GCA_003278425.1 of Prochlorococcus sp. AG-363-B11. Classification (GTDB taxonomy): domain Bacteria; phylum Cyanobacteriota; class Cyanobacteriia; order PCC-6307; family Cyanobiaceae; genus Prochlorococcus_E. The sequence continues at coordinate 16,393 of QCFE01000014.1, forward strand.
AAGATATCCCAAACTTTTATTGCCTGACCACGATAATAAGGAACACCATAATTAAAATCTAAATTCTGATACCTTTGAGCGAGATCTTTATTATAATCTTCATTAAATTCCCATTCAAAGTTTGAACTTTTTCCTTGTTTTGCAATACATATATTTTTCATCCAAGCTATTGATTTAAATGATAAGAATGATTTGCTGTCATTAGGCTGATCTAATTCAATTCCATAATAACTTATCCAAGGATTTCCATTGGGGGCAAGTGTTAGAGGACTTCCAAGCAAATCTATATATGCACCTGGAAATCCTGTACTTAATACTTGTCCAGCAACAGAAATATTTCCATTTGAGGTATTGCCATTAATAATATTTATTCCACGTAGGCTATATTGTTTTGTAAGTTTATTATAAACTAATATCATATCATTATGACTTGACTGTCCTGGATTGCTACCTGCTAGTTTTGTACCTATAGCAATTATTGATAAATCCTTGAAACTTGGATCCCAGGCTTTCGAACTTTTTGCGAAACTAAAAGGGATTAATTTTCCATTAGGACTTCTAATTAACCTAGGAGCTTTATCATGAGATGCTCCCATAGTATTTTCTACAAATGCATAGACTCCTCTAGCTGCAACTATATGCTTACTTCCAGTTGTTGAAGGTTTTTGATAGACAGGAGCAACCTCAGAAATAGTAGAAAGAGTTGTTTGAGGAGCATAAATAAAGGCTCCAAATTTCTCGTCCTTTGCTGTACTAGTGTTCCCAATAATTAATGAATTGTGTGGAATCTTAGTATTAGAAACTAGATGAAGGTCTCCATTATCTCGAAAATTAGAAGAGCAAGCTAACTCTTGTTTGTCATTATTTGCCGTATTATTAGGAATAATATTATGACCTGCACCTTTTTCAAAAAGTATTGTTAGATTTTGTGGCTTTCCGCTGCCACATTTTGCAGAAACTGAATTGTCTCGATGGCAAAAACGTGCATCATTTGCAATATGAATAGAACCTTTTACTATCATTGTCACTCTTGATTTATCTGATGTTGTTATATCAAAGGTGGTATTTTTCCCATAAACAAAAATATCATCAAAATTCATTGTTCTGTCTTTATTTCCTGAAGTCTTAAATGATTGAGAGAGTACGTTACATTTTGAACTTGTAGATTGATAATTTGTTGGAGTACAAAAAACTGCTGTACTCGAGGAGTTTGAGTTTGATATTTTTGGAAGGCTTGGCATTCCTACTGGTTGAACCCATAAACCACCTTTGCCAGAATTGTTGTCAGGTAATTTATTTCTTTCAAACCCTAATGAAGTAGCGAAGGTCTTACAATCATTTATGCTCTTAATGTTTCTTCGCCAGATAATTGATCCAGTTTTATCTCCAGTTACATTTAGATCGCCAAGATATAGTGATTGACCATTAGAGATATTGCCATCTCGTTCATTTGATCCTGCACTTAAAACAGCAAATCCAGAAGAGGTTACAACTTTTGTTACTGCAATATTTGCTCTTAATTTGCTACTACTACTAACTTGACTTGATCCTATTGGTTTAGCAAAACCTTCTATAGAAATAGATGACTCACCTCCATCTTCCCCCCCAACATAGTCAAGTGATTTAATCAAAAAGGTTTGATTAAATTGCCTAGTAGAACCAGGAAATTTGTTTGCAAAATTTGGAGCAACTTGATCTTCAGTTGAATCTAATAAACCTGATAAAACTCCTCTCATTGAAGCCCACGGAACAGCACCCGCGGCATGTCTTCCACCGTAGGTACACATAGGACCAACTTGTCTACCGTAACATTGAGGAGCTGATATACCATCACACCATGTGTTTCCAGTATCTGTCCAATGTAATTGAGAGAAATCAGGAAACGCTGCTTTCTGTGGAATACCAGGAAAGACTTTTGGATGTGCAGTTATTGGAGGGGAATAACATTCTTTACTATCTGCTGTTGCTGAACAAGATTTAGTTAGCCAATAATAATATAAGGCTCCTCTTACACTATTATTTAAAAGTGATCTTATATTAAATATACCCGAATCAACAGCATTCTTAGATTGCATTTCTAAGCTTGCTATTTTACTTGTAGAAAGTCTATTTAGAGAAGCAGCAAGTAAGCCAGTGATACCTAAAGCAAGTCCTATAGATAATATTAATATTTGAGGTAAGGCAAAACCATCATATGTTTCACCTGAGGGTCTTAAAGTAGGTTTATTTAATTTTATTTTAGTCATATAAAATTAATTAAATTGAGCAATTAATTCTATAAAACCTGCTTTTAGATTTCTATTAAATTAATTTAGTTGCAGGTTGGTATGGTGACTGAGGTGCCTTTTTTTGTCATTTCCATAACCTTTGCAGCACCAGATCTAGAATCAAAACAAGCTCCTACACCGAAACCTGCCTTTGCATACTGACCAGCAGGAATGGCAGTAAAGTTAACTCCATTTGCATGAGGAGCCATTCTGATTTGATAGTACCCACTAGGTGAATTCCAGCGAGTAGTTCCTGAAGTGGTGTAATTAACTGGTCTTGCAGTTTTACAAGTAGCAGGAGAATTAGTTCTACATCCAGTTATTGAAACGTACTGACCAATATCTGAGGCTCTTCTAGCATTCTCACTGTATTCAGTAAAATAAGCCTGAGCTCCTTTAGCATAAGAAGCTAATAGTGTTGCGGGTTCTTTCTGCTTAGCTTTGTCACTGGCGCTTTGGAAACTTGGTATTGCAATAGCCGATAAGATACCGATAATAACAACAACAACAATAAGTTCAACTAAAGTGAAAGCTGATTCAGAGTCTTGTCTTTTTGCAGTAAGATACTGAATTAGTCTGAGCTTGAGTTTTGAAGTCATTGAGTTTATTGGAGAAATTCATCAATGTATAGATTTTACTAAATTTTGGGCTAAAAGACAACTATGTTATTTAAGAGGTTGAATCAGATAGCAGAAAATAAATAAATAAATGGCAATAACGACCTTCTATGAATTCTAAAATAATGATTTTATAATGTCTTACAACGCTGCTCTATTATTGTCCTATTATAGGAACTTCCAGTCCTAGAAGGAAAATATTTATAAGCAGTATCATAGATACCAGATCTAATGCTGCCTGAGGGCGATTGTATTACTATGCATTTAGGTTGTTGATTGCCACTAGCATGTTTATGTCTGCCTCCAACTATTATAACTACTGAGGTTACATTTGAAGGAGCGCTGGGAATGGAAATCTGACCTTTTGGTGTGATATTCATGTCGTAATTTATTTCATGAAAAACATGTTTGCTTAATACAGGCATCAAAGTATCAATATTATTCCGAGCTGCTTTATTTATACCTTGACAAGTAACTTTAAAACCTTTCTCGTCTTTGGATTGAGATACAGTTTTTAATGAAAAATTACAGGCTCCACCCCATCGTCTTGATTCCCTTCTGATTAGATTTAGATAGCCTGTTAATTCCCTTTGATATGATTTTTCTTTCTCTCGGTAAATCCAGCTAAGCGTAGAGGGTACAGAAATTGAAACTAAGAAACCCATTAATGCTGTTACTACAATTAACTCTACTAATGTAAAGCCATTCGCAAAACTCTTTTTCTTAGAGGACTCATAAAATAAATTTATTCTTTTATTGGTATTCATAGATGAATTAGTCTTTAGATTAACTATCATAAAATATATAATTATTTATTCTAGACATAATTGACACTACTATTGCAACTCCTTGAGGTATGTTGAGCTTTGTTAACGCATCAAATCTAGGTGAATAAGCAAAATAAAAGCACAGATAGGAAAATAGTCTATCCAAGGAGTAAGAGCCATCTTAAAATAACTACATTTATTTCTTGTTTTTTGAATATTATAATAATTTCATCAAATCAAACAGTATATTCTAACACTTATAATAAAGATTTAATTAGATTCCTTAGTTCTGGTAAATGTACCGAATGCTTATTGATTAATATAAATATTGTTAATTCAGATTTTACTAATGCTGAGTTAAGGGGCTCTAATTTACAGCATTCGAACCTTAGTGGTTCTAGATTTATAGGTGGTGATTTTAGAGATACAAATTTAACTAATGTCTCATTTGCCGAAAGCTCATTGCGTGGAAGTGACTTACGTGGAGCGATATTAAATGGAACAGATTTCAGTAATTGTGATCTTACCAATACTATTTTTGACTATGGAGCCATAATTAAAGCTCATTGGGAGGACTCTATAGGGATCGATATAAAATATCTAAGTAAGGAGGAATTATATGATGCGGGTGTGCGCATGTTTTACAAGAATAAATATAAGAGATCAGAAGAATTATTTACAAAATCTTTATATAAGGATCAATCTTTTTTAATAGCTTTTATAGGAAGAGCAGCAACTAAATTAAACCAGGCTGATATAGATGGTTCAATTTTAGACCTTAAAACTGCTTTAAACCTAATTCAGGAAGATGATATTGGAACAGCTTTTGAAATAGAAGAGTATATAAAAAAATTAGAAGCTATAAAAAGAGAAGAGCTTAAAGCTAGGAATCAAGGAAAGGTAAATTCATTTATTGGATTAGGTGTTAATTTAATGAGATTAGCTGGTCCAGGATTATTATTTTAATTTAAACATAGGTTTCTGATTTATTTACCGTAATAAGCTTGAATCGATTCCACTTGGTATATCAGATGATGTTTTAGCAACAGGCCTAATCTGTAGTCGATGAACCTTCTTAAATGACTCCCAGACATTGTGAGCGTCCTTAAACATTCTTTGTTCGGGAAATCCATAGATGGTTTTACTGCTTCTTGTCGGAATTCTGTTAACCCCAAAAATATCTTGGAGTTGAGACTTAATAGTATTATTGTTTTCGTACCTAGTTGAGTTTGTATACGATTGATCCATGAAATATTTCATTAGATCGTTAGAGTCTCTGCAAGTTGAAGAATGAAACTCATTGGATTCGTTATATCTATCTTCAATTTTACTAGTACAAACTAGTTGACTATAGACAGGGGTAAGAAAATTTATAGAAAAAAATGCTGATAAAAGAAAAATATAGCTATATTTATTTGACATATGCTTGATTTTAATTTGGTAGTCATACCATTATAATTGAAGATTGCTTTAATGTCACGATTGAAGCTATATTTAGGATTGCTATGAATTTACATTAAGTTGTTGATAAGACTAGGGAATAGGAATTTTTGTCCAGAAAAGATGCTGAGATAGGCTCCTATTGCAATAAAAGGAACAAAAGGAATCTTGTCAGTTCTTTTAATCTTTTTAGTTATTAAGCCAACTATTGAAAAGAGACCACCTAGATATATCGATATTGCAAAAGATATAAAAATGTATTTAAATCCTAGCCATGCGCCTATCAAAGCAAATACCCTAGAATCTCCTGATCCAAAGGCATACTTACCTGTCAAGAGGTAAAGTAAAAGAATTATTGACTCTAAGAAAAAGAAACCTATTAAAGCTGAACATATGTGGTATAGACCTAACCATTTAAATGTTAAGCCGCTTTCTAAAAAAGGAAGAGTAAGGTTAACCCCTAAACCAATTAAAAGCCCAATATTTAGAAGTCTTACAGGTACCTTTAGGTTTTCATAATCTATAATTGCCAATAGAAAAATAAATGATGAAAAAATACTAAGTAAAATAAGATTTAAAATATAATTAGGACTAAATATAAAAGATGAATAATTATTTAAATTAAAAATTAATAAAAATAATAATTCTACAAATGGATAGATTAGGGGGATTTTTTGTTTACAAGTTTTACATTTGCCTTGAAGGAATATCCATGATAAACAGGGTATATTTTCGTAAAAATTCAAAGGTCTTTTGCAGCTAGGACAGTAACTATTTGGAAATACTATTGATTCCCCTCTTGGTAAACGATATCTAACTACATTTATAAAGCTTCCAATAGATAGTCCAAGTATAGAAATTACAATTATATCAATCATTAATTAGGGTTTAATCTATATATTTTTGAAGAATATCTTTTAGGCTGGAGCTACTCTTATTCTTCTTGAATGATTCTTGGAAATTCTCTATTATGTTCTGATTTATATTATTAGAACCTTCTTTAGTATTAATAACTTTATCTTCATTAATGGATTTAATACCTCTATTTTGTTCTTTAATAGTAGTTTTAGTGGTTTTTTCAGAACTATCAATTATATCTTTTATGACTTCTTTAGGTTTCTTTATTTTATTAGAATCGGGAAACTTATTTAATTTTTTGTACATTTTATAATTTGAATCTTCTTCCTGCAGAGGGCTAGTAAGTTGTGATTCTTTAAATGAATGTATATCGCGACCTTTGAAAGACTCTAATGCAAGCAACTCTATTTCGCATGCTGATGTTGACTTGTTAAGATTAATCCTTAGAGCGGAATCTTTCTTTGAAACTTTAGGACATGGAATTATCTCTGATTTACCAGTCTTATATAAAAGTTGTAAATAATTATTATTATAATTAGATATAGAATTTATATAATTAACTTCGGCTTGCTTAAGGTCTCTTTGATTATTAACAACTTCTCTTTGATTTGTAACACCTGCTTTAAACCTGTGCTTAGAAATACTTAATATCCTCCTTTGCTTTATGACGTCTTGTTGTGTAGTTTGAATATTATTTAGAGCAGACTCGAGTTTATAGTAACTCTCTTCAACCTCTTCCCTCACTTTGTTCCTTTCATTTATTAGGTTGTATTTAGATTCATTTGCTTTGTTCATATAGAATGAACTTAGATTCTTTGACTTATTACCATCAAATAATCTCCATTTAGCGGTTAGACCAACTACATTGGTTAAATCATTTTCATTGTTATCATAATCTGGTGCTAAAACCTCTGTTTGCCCTCTGCTAAGAGAGTAGCTAAGAGTATTTATAAGACTTATTATAGGTCTTTTCTCTGCAGATGACTTTTTTGCCTTTAACTTATTAATATCGATATCAATTAATGAGTTTTTTAATTCAGTTCTATTATTAAATGCGTCAACAATACTCCTATGTAGAGAATAGTTCCAATCACCCATTATTTGAAAATTGCTTTCGGCAGTAGCAGTTACATTCTGTGCTAGTCCTAATGTGTTGCTTAACGATCTTCTTGCGATGGTTAATTCACTTAAAACATCATTTAGAAATCTTCCGTCTCTTGATTGTTGAGACTCAGCTTCTAATACTTCTAGGTCAGTAGCTACTAATGCTTTGTTCCTTAACCTCACATCATCAAGACTTGACTTAGATGATAAAAGAGATTTCTCAGCTATAAGTAATTTTTGCTGGAGTTGTTGAAGGTTTGTGTATTGAGAAAGTGCTTTAAAGTAAAATTTATTTAATGATTGATAGTATATATTTTGAGCTTTCTCAAAGTTCATTTTTGCTGAGTTGATCTCAGGGCTCCTTGTTGGGTCGATGATATCCCATTTGAGCGACGTTGATACGGACGCTTTAATCTCATTACTGTAGGAAGTAGGAGTATTTGAAAAATTCGCGTCTTTCTTATGAGTACCAGATAAGTATTGAGGAATGCCATTAGCATTTAAGTCTAGAGTAGGATATCTAATTGATAATGTTGAAAGCAATCTTGATTTTGCTTGTTCTAGTCTTGAGGAAATGGCCTTCATTTCTGAGTTATTTCTTTCTATCAATCTTTTAATATCGTTTAGTTTGACTGGCTTTAGTACTTTTATTTGAATCTCTGAAGGAATATTTGGTAATAAGGGGATTTTTTTGTTAACTATAGTTTTCTGAGCTATTTCAGTTTTCAGCGCTTTATTAGATAAAGCTTTAGTTTGCCTATGGGTGAGTCGAACTCCTGTTACCCAATCTATAGAAGTTATGTCTATTTTGAAATTATGCTTAAAAGAAGAATTGTCTTGAGTTTGGAATAGGAGTAAATCTGAGGAACTAGCCTTGGCGGGCATAAAAAAACAAAAGGAGTTAACTATTATTCCTATGCTTAGTATTGAGTTTATTTTCAACTTACTCAATTTCAAGAACAAAAGGTTTCAAATATAATTACTTTAATGCAAATACTGCAATAGACAAGAGTGTTGGTGTTTGCTTATATTATTTTTTTATATTTATAAGCCATGTTTCAATTTTTTGACTTCAATGAATTTATTCATTAAAAAATAAATATTTATTCTTGGGATAAGGATACTTTCTCCACAATTATGATTTATGGAAGATTTCAAGAGTCGCAAATTTTTCGAGAATCAGTTGGATCGATGGGGTTTACTTTACAAAGCTTTAAGTGAAGAGTGCAAGGAAAAAGTTATAAGTTCACTATCTCTAATTGACGATGCAACTAGGCATGAGGCAATTGCAAAATGGTATGGAGACAGGAAAGTATCCGAGGTCGAAAAAAAAAATATTGCTTTAAAAAATGGTTTCTTCAATGTTGACCATTTCGAAGAAATGCTGATTAAAAAAATCTCTTGGTCAAAATGGTGCTTTTCAAAGTTTAAACCTGAAATTCCTGAATATTTTCAGTCTAGGAGATCTCAGTTAGATCAAGTCACTTATTTCCTTTTGCGAGTTAGGAATCAGGATCTTGCAAATGAGCTTTTTTTTAGATTGAATGAAGGAGAAGCGACTTTTTCCGAAATTGCTAATAATTTTTCTGAAGGACCAGAACGTAGGAATGGAGGCCTAGTAGGTCCAGTTTCAATGACAACTCCCCATCCTTCATTAGTAAAAATCTTCCAATCAAGTCAATCTGGTCAACTTTGGGAACCTCAAAAAATTGAGGACTGGTGGGTTGTTGTAAAATTAATTAAATTAAATCATGTAGTTTTAAATAGTCAACTTGAATTAAAACTCTCAGAAGAGCTTGGGGAGAAATACATAGAAAGTTTAATCAAATATGACTTGTCAAACACTAAACCTGTTTAAATATTTCTTATGAATATCCATGCTAATGCTTTTATCTTTTCAAAACTTTCATCTAAATTAGAAGCAGATGAAACTTATAATGAAGAACTTATATCAAAATCTAAGTTTATTCAATTAAATACAGGAGAGAAGCTTAATGATTTTAATTATTTTCCTCCAGGGCTTCTTTATATTACCGAAGGACAAGTAAGACATTTAATAAAGACAAGCGATAATCAAATACTAACTATTGATAGGTATGGCAAAGGGCAATTTGCTGGAGCAGAGCAAATCCTTCGCGGGTCAATTGATTGCTCGATTACAGCATCTACGCAGGTTGAAGGAGTACTTTTACCAATAGAGGATTTCTTAAATGCAATAATTAAATTCCCCGATATTATAAGCAATTTCATAGCTTTAAAACCTTATGAGTTGATTAGCACTACACTTAAAAATAGTAACTATAAACTACCTAATACTAAGGAACTTATTCGACTTGCTCACCAGGAATGCCATAAGAAAAAGCATTTAATAATATACAGATCTGATAAGGACATTAGTTTGGTCAAAAATAAGTTGCTTATCAGCAGTGATAATGTTGACGGTAAGCCAATAGGTACAGAAGTACTTTCTTTACAAAGTTTTAGTTTGAAAGGTAAGTTGCCAGCAAGATTAATTGAACTTTCTGATAGTTGGCCTCCTTTGATTAATAATCAAATAGAACAGATTCATTCTTTAACTCAAAAATCTGTAAAAAATAATATACAAGTTGAGTCAATAAAAAAAGAGGCTTTAGAGGATTGGTATGGTAGGGAACGTTTAGATAATTCCTTTCCTCATCATAAAGGTGATGGCCAAATTGGAATGTATCTAGCCTGTTTAAGAATGTGCGCAAGGTATTTTGATATACCCTTTCGTAGAGATATTATAAGTAAAATTCTTGAAGATCAACTTAATAGATCTAATCAAAAGAATATAAGTTTGAATCAATTAGCAGCAGTCTTTCAATTAATTGGCCTAAGGCCTATACCTCTAGAGACCAAATCTAAAGAACTTCTCCGGAGACTTCCCTTACCATCATTATTCATAATTGATTCAAAACCAATAATAATTTGGCAGAATAAAAGAGATAACTTTCTGGTTGGAGATCCACTTTTAGGCCAAAGATGGATTAATTCTTCTAAACTATTTGGCAAGCAAATAGACAATATACAGTTTCTTAATTTGGAAAAGACAATTACTTCTCCTTCGTCTCGATTTAATTTTAGGTGGTTCCTTTCTTCTATAAAGCAATATCGCTTTAGTTTATTCCAAGTAGTTCTATCAAGTTTCTTTGTTCAATTACTTGGATTATTTAATCCTCTGTTAATTCAACAAATCATAGATGCAGTTATTAATCAAGGTAATTTTTCAAGTCTTAATGTGCTTGGTACAGTTTTGATTGTAATGGCCCTAGCACAAGCTTTAATAGGCTCTCTTCGAACCTACCTTTTTTCTGATACAACAAATAGGATAGATCTTGCCTTAGGCTCAACTATTATCAATCATTTATTTCAATTGCCTCTTAGGTATTTTATTAATAGGCCAGTTGGTGAAATTAGTAGTCGTATAGGAGAACTTGAGAAAATTAGGCAATTCCTTACAGGTACTGCACTAACAGTGATTCTTGATTGTATTTTTTCTATCATATACCTTGTTGTTATGATGCTATATTCCGTTAAATTAACCTTACTTACATTAGCAGTTCTTCCCTTCTTTATTCTCTTAACTTTTTGTCTGGCTCCTGTAATAAAGAAACAACTAAGAGATAAAGCAATAGCACAAGCTAGTGTTCAAAGTCATTTAGTTGAATCTCTTTCAGGTATAGAAACTATTAAAGGTCAAGGAATGGAATTGCCTACTGAATGGAGGTGGGAAAAATTCTATGTTAAGCAGATTCAGGCGGGTTTTAGAAATATAGTTTCATCAACAGCAGCTTCTTCTGCAAGTCAGTTCCTTTCACAACTTTCAGGATTGATTGTTATTTGGGCAGGAGCTCTTCTTGTCTTAGAAGGCAAGATGACAATCGGGCAATTGATAGCTTTTCGAATCTTGTCTAGCTATGTAACAAGCCCACTTCTCAGATTAGCAAATCTTTGGCAAAATTTTCAGGAAACTAGTTTGTCAATGGAAAGGTTGGCAGATATTCTTGATAACAAGACTGAGAAAGAAATTAATCCGAACCCCTTACCCCCTATTCCTCCTATTCTGGGAAGAGTTTCCTATGAAAATATAGAATTTACCTTTTCTAATAACATTAAACCCCAATTACTTAATATAAACCTAGAAATTGAACCAGGTAATTTTGTAGGAGTTGTAGGAGAAAGTGGCTCTGGTAAGAGTACATTGGTAAAGTTATTATCAAGGTTATATTTGCCTACAAAAGGGAATATTAAAATAGATGGTTTTGATATAAATAAAGTTGATCTATATTCATTAAGAAATCAAATTGGTATTGTTCCTCAGGAAAATGTTCTCTTTGATGGAAATGTAGAAGAGAATATTTCTCTTACCAGACCTGAGGCAACATTTGAGGATATTTGTAAGGCAGCAAAAATAGCAAATGCTCATTCATTTATTCAGGAGCTTCCTTCTGGATATGGTACACCTGTTGGAGAAAAAGGAGCAGCATTATCTGGAGGCCAAAGGCAAAGAATATCAATTGCAAGAATGGTTTTAAAGCAACCTAGACTATTAATACTTGATGAAGCACTTAGTTCTCTTGACTCCTTTAATGAAAAGAAAGTTTTGAATAATCTTAGGAATGCTTTTAGCAATATTACTATAATACTAATTACACATAGATTGAATAGTTTGAAGACAGCAGATAAAATCTATGTTATGAACAAAGGAACAATTATAGAAAAAGGTACTCATTCAGAACTATTAAATTTAAACGGTATTTACCAAAATCTCTATACAAATCAAGATCAATAAAAATTATGAAAGATTATGAATCTCAACCTTTAAATGATTCCAAAAAGGATATTCCTTCAAAGGATTTTTCTAATGAAATTGTTCGTTATAAAGCAGCACCTATTTGGACTAGAGCATTAATGCTTTCAATTGCAACTACCTTTGGTTTTGGTTTCGTTTTTGCTTGCATAGCAAAAATTGATGAGGTGGTTATTGCTAAAGGTGAATTACAAGCTATAGGCGCAGAACGTCCTATTAAGTCTCCTATTTCAGGAGTTCTTAGTAAGATATTAGTTTCTGAAGGACAATCTGTATCTAAGGGTCAGTCACTTTTACTTTTTGATACTAAAAACCTTGAGGCAAGAAAAGAAAGTTTATTAGCTAAGTTAAATGAATTAATCTCTACCTTAGAAACCGAGAAGAATATTCTTAAGGAAATATCAGTTTTGGCGGAGATTGGAGGAATTCAAAGGCTACAATATTTACAGCAAAAGAATAGAGTAAATGAGCTTACTTATGAAATTAAACAGTCTGAAGCTAATATAAAGGAAGTAGGCTTTGAGATCTCTAAAACGAATCTTAATTCCCCTGTTAAAGGCAGAGTCTTTAACTTAATAGCAATAAGTCCAGGATATGCAGCTACATTGGGAGAGACTCTTTTGAAAATTGTCCCTGATGGAGCTGTAGAGGCTAAAGTATTTTTATCAAACTTTGATATAGGATTTATTGAGAAAGATATGAATGCTCAAATAAGAGTTGATGCATATCCTTTTACTCAATTTGGATATATTGATGGCAAACTAAAATCAATAGCAGAAGAAGTTTTGCCGCCTGATCAACAGAACCCCGCTCCAAGGTTTCCAGCATATGTAGAGCTATCCTCACAATATTTAGAGAGAGATGGTAAGAAGTATAAAGTGCGCTCTGGTCAGAGTGTATCTGTTAATCTAGTTGTTAGAGAAAAGCCTGTAATTACACTATTGTCAGATGTATTTGATAGAAGCATTGACTCACTAAAAGGTATTAAGAATAAATAACTTTGTTTTATACCAATATCGTATTAATAGTATTAAATGCAATTGATTGAGAGTGATTAGAGAAAATAGCAATTAATTCATCTCCTGGATCTACAGCTCCTGAGTTGTTACTGTCAACATAAAGTCCAGCGCCAGAGCTTGTCGCTTTTGTTAGGTAACTTGCACTTGATAGTAATTGTAAAGTATCATCATTAATATTAAAGTCAGTAATTTTTGCGTAATCTGTGGAAGATTGAGATGTATAGAATCCTCCAGAACTAACTGCTAAAATATAAGTATCGGAACCATTCCCTCCAGTTAAAATATCAGTTGTACTACTACCGTAACCATTTAATGTATCATCTCCATCTCCTCCTTGTAAATTATTACTATAAGAATTTCCTGTAATATTATCTCCTAAATAAGATCCAATTGCATTTTCAATTATGCAGGTTGAAGTTGAATTATATGCAATTGTATAACCATAATATGTACCTGAAACTTGTGAGGCATAACCTCCACCACCAGCTGCATTTTGTAAAGTTGCATTCCTTAAATCTATCGTAACGGCATTTGATGCATTTGATGCATCAATAACATCTGTGCCTCCATTATCCCAAATGCAACTAAAACCATTTAATGAGCTGTCTAATGAATAAGTTGTATCTCCATTCCCTTTGTAGGTATTAGGACCATATAAATATTGCAATGCAGCAATATCAAATGCACCCAGACCCATAAGATATCCTGCGGAGGTGAGACTAGAAGGAGAATACGCATTAGTTCCCCTTTGGTTATATGTCATTACTGTCCAAGGATTAGCATTTAAGCCATTGTTCCCAGTACTTGCAGAACTAGTAACTCCAGGAAAAACCTGATGAATCCCACTAACATCGTGAGGATGCTTTAGGCCCATTGCATGACCTAATTCATGAGTTAGTGTTATATATACAAAATGTCCTGGTGCTAAATAACTGTTAGGAGGAGTTAAATTATTCTTATACCAATCTCTGTTTAATGTTGTTAATCCAGCAAGTGTATAGGTAGAGGGATAGTATGCTGCTCCAAGAACACCCGCACTTCCATAATAATTTGTATCTGTATAGCCCCAGAAGATATTTGTATCTGAATGATTGAAGGTAGTACTTTCAGTGAAGGTTAGTTTTGCTACATCAGAAAATGCCTGCATTGCAAGTACTGAGGCATCCTTTTCTTCTTGACTTGCCTTATGCCATGTATGTCCTAATTGGGTCTCATCATCAAGAATATAGTACTTTAAATCAACCCATTCATTATTATCAGGATCAGTATTACTCCATTTCCAACCTGACATCAATCCAGAAATATAAGAATTAGAACCAGAAAGTTGACTCCAAGTTGTAGAAGAAGAAAGAGTTGCACCATTTACATGATAACCTCTACCTGAATCTGGTAAGTCAAGTGCAGTTAAAGTAAATGATTTTTCAAAGGATCTGCCTGTATTATCAGTAGTTCTAAGGCGAATATCGTAGGATGATTTATACTCAAAGTTTGGAGAATCAATTATTTGA
>QCFE01000015.1 GCA_003278425.1 Prochlorococcus sp. AG-363-B11
CGACCTCTTCCACCGCCTCTTCCTCTTTTGTTGTAAGAGTAAGTGCTCAAAGCTCTTAAATCTAATAACTAACAACTTCTAATTATGAAAAAATTATTTTTCTCCATAGCGCTTTCATCATTCTCACTTCTCACTGTACCTGCAGCATTTGGTGGTCCAGGAGAAAGTGCTGGTAATACAAAAAATGAATGTAATACAGCAGTCAATGAATGCGACGTTACACCTACTAAATTTTCAGCAAAGGTTTACAGAGTAGCCTTATGTACTTCGAATCCAATGACTAACCCAGCCACAACTCCTGATTGGGATGGGAGTGGATGTGTAGATGTTTACAACAATTCTAATGGAGAAGATACTGGAGATATTTTTAGTGCAACTGGAGCCACATTGAGCTCAGAGTACATAAGCATTCCTAGTACTGGCGAGTACAGTTTTATAGCGGCTCTTTTTGATAAAGATTTTAAAGCTGGAAGTCATCATATGGTATATGCCGCAGGTGGCGCTCCTGTTAATAACAAAAGATATGTTTCAACAAGCTCTGGTGGTGCTATAGAAGGGACAGCAAGCTCTGTTGCTTTAATGACAGGTAGTTTGAATACATTTGCTTCTCAACTTGACTGCAATACAGCCTATGCCGAACCAAATGCAGTAGATCGAACAGGCCTTGGAGGGAATCCATTTTATGGGAGGCTCCTAGATGCTAATTTCACTCTGACTAGTAGTGGTAGTGGAAATATCTCTGCAAACCCTTCAACAGCTATTTGTGATAACGTAAAATATTTAATGAGTATTGTTCCAACTTCAATAACTGTAAATACAAATACTACAGGTGTCCATTTGAAGATCCTTGCTGCTACAGGTCTTGTAAGAGCTGACCAAGGATCATCAGGTAATGGAGTAATAGATGGTTTTTCTGCAAACCCCCAAGCTATTACCGTTGATGTAGAAGTTACAACAAATTAATTGAGATATTAGATGCCTTAATCTCTAGCAACTCTTGTCATCAAACACAATGAGCAAATAGTTCTACAAAACGAACGGCTCCTTGAGTTGAGACCATTGCATTGCCTTTCATTAAGTTAAAAGATCTTGCGAGTCTTACGCCTTAGCTGATTTTCATAAACCCCTAACTGTTCTTCGTTGCTAGCAGAACAACATTGTTTTTATACAGTCTCGATTAAAACTGCAATCCCTTGATATAACTACTATTCTCCTATTCATTAGTCAGTAACTTGTTTCAGTCATAGAATTGCTCTCAGCAAAAACAAAAAGGTGTGGTTAGAGAAACTCCTTCCCCTCACTGCTTTATCTTTTCCTAGATAATTAGTTTTTTGTTTTGTAGCAGTTCGAGTACTGAAGTAGTTTTCAGGTTTTAACCCTGGTCCTCAAAATGGATGCGGTAAGTAGCAGGTGCGAAAATATCAAGTAAAGGGAAAAGGCTCTGAACTAATGAATTGATTTGATGGAGGAGTCTTTTTCACGATTTTGACGCTAATTGTGATAGGGTTTTAACGATTTTCAATAAGACTTTTCTGCTTTTAGTTCTTTAAATTAAAGCTCATGACATCTACTGCACCAAATGAAGATATTAAAGATGATGTAAAAGGAAAGATCTCATGCAAATTAGTATCAGAAATAATTCGTGAACGTATCAAATCTGATGGTGCTAGATTTCATGCAAATGATAATATCTCTGACTACATTTTACCAGGGGAGCTAGAGACTCTTCAGAAAGAAGTCGCTACTCGAGTCAGAGATTTACTGAAGACTTTATTAATTGATATTGAGAATGATCATAATACGCAAGAAACTGCTGAGAGAGTTTCAAGAATGTACATTAATGAAGTTTTTAAAGGTAGATTTTATAAACAACCAAAAGTGACTAGTTTTCCAAATGATAAGAATTTAGATGAAATTTATACCGTTGGACCAATCACTGTTAGATCTGCATGTTCTCATCATTTAGTACCAATATTGGGTGATTGTTGGATTGGAATTAAACCAGGCGAAAAAGTTATTGGACTTTCCAAGTTTGCAAGAGTAGCGGATTGGGTTTTTTCTAGGCCACATATCCAAGAAGAAGCTGTAATGATCCTTGCTGATGAAATTGAACGTCTTTGCGAACCTAAAGGATTGGGTATTCTTGTAAAGGCACAACATTATTGTATGAAATGGCGAGGAGTTAAAGAGCCAGATACTAGTATGATTAATTCAGTTGTTAGAGGTGATTTTCGCCATGATGCAAGCTTGAAGCAGGAGTTTTTCGAGCTTGTTAGACAACAATCAAATGCCGCCAAGAACTATTAGGCTCTCATTACATTTGATGAAAGCAGTTTAGATTATATTTAGCCAAGCTTCTAAGAGTCAGAGGAAAAGGGCCAAGCATAAGTAGAGAGAGGAGCAGGTGAACATATTGCTTCCCCATTGGAGGAGATGTAACACCTTTCTATTCCCCATTCTCTTTCAACGATCTTCATTTCTATAGATCCGTTCGGTAAACGAGGAGAAGGCTTCGGAGTCATTTTAATTTGCAATTAAACAACTTCTAGCTACTGAGGATATTTGGGCAATGAGCAATTGTTGCATTGACAGCTATGCAACTAGCAAAAAGATTAAGAATTTATAATCGAAGAAATGAAAAAAAAGCTGAAGTACTGGGGTTTGACTTGGATTAGATCATTTACAAAATCGCGGAATGACTTTGTTCAAAGTCATTCTTCCTTGAGCGATTCTTAGATCAGCAAATTACTTTGTAACATGAGATATTTTATGAAGCAGTTGCTACTTCCAGTGGACTGTGGGAATAAAAAATGAACCCCTGTTTTTAAAGATGGAATATTTCACAAAGTCATTAGCTTGTACAGGTCGCATTTAAGTTAGAAATCAGTCCCAACGATGTGTTAATGATAAACTACCCTCTGATAAGAGAGAGATGATTCAGCCTTTGAGGCACATTATGAAAACAACTATAATTAGTAATTAGTCATTTGAAAAGGAGCTAAATTCTTTCTCTTGCTCACTAATAAGGTTATCTTAGAGAATCTTCTAGCTGGACTTAATTGAGAAAGATCAACACCAACATTATGGAAACTAAAAACGTTTTAGGAACCGAGCTTCAGTCTTGTAGCTGTACCCCGATGACGGGTTGGTATCGAGATGGTTTATGCAAAACAGATGCAACAGATATGGGTATGCATACCGTTTGTGCAGTAATGACAGAGCAATTTCTTTCTTATAGCAAAGCCCAAGGTAATGATCTGTCAACACCTCAGATCGGGTTTCCAGGGTTAAAAGCAGGAGATCATTGGTGCCTTTGTGCTCCACGGTGGAAAGAAGCCTATGAAGATGGTATGGCTCCTTTGGTAAATCTTGAAGCTACAGAAGAAAGCACATTAACCATAATTGGTCTAGATACTTTAAAGCAGTTTGCTTTTAAAAACTGTTGATAAATAGTAAATTCTTGGCTCGCAACTTTTAAGGCTTTCATTCAGTCTTCCAATCAGTTCTATCACCATCTTCATATCTTTTTTTGAGTAAAGACTCCACAGGCTTCTAGTTAACCTCTTCTTAGCTTTGAAGGGAAAATAAATCCTGGCAATAACTTATTTGACTCTTCAGAAGAACTTTAGAGAGAACTAAATTCTTTCATGGAGGTAAGCTTAATCTATATCTTTCCTATTAAAAAATCGCTCACATAATCCTAAGAGATTAACCATCGATTAATAGAAGTAAGTAGCGCTAGCTATAAGGCTGCATAAAATAAGGTTAGTCAAAACAATTATGCTTATTATGACGAGTGAAAAAGGGCCACAGAAGAGTGCTCGGGAAATGGTACGTTCTCATACTTATCCCGTATTAGCGGTAGTTAGTACTTTGACACTTGCAATAACGTCTCTATCTGTAGTTGAGGCAGCTAAATCTTTAAAAGAAACATCTATGTCATTAGAAGAAGTTTCTAAGTCTATTGAACCTATTGCAACTTGGGCTAATAGACAAAATGATTGCGTCGATAGAACTTTCCGTATTAATGGAAAAGATACAAGGGGTATTGTGTCGAAGGTTTGGAGTTGCAATGGTGGCGGTGATTAAACCTGTATGGCCTTAGTTGATAAAGTGGCCTTAAGCCCTAGGGATGAATTAAGTCTGACAAAGGGGTGCTGAATCCATTCAAAAGGAATTTCATTCAACCAATCATCAGATGTTTTGAATTAGTTGAATTGTAGTGGTCTAATAGGAATCACTACTATTGTTAGCTGTACCTTTGCTTAGGAGTAGGATTAAAGATTGGCAATCTATTAGATACATTGATCTAACTAATTTAATTACCTTTTCTTGGTCAATAGTTGCTTTTGTCGATTTGGATGTAGTTAAAGGAAAAAGATAAGAAAAGCTAAAAGAAGAATCTAATGTAAGAAATGAGCATAACTCTCAAAGCTTTCGATGAAATTACGTATCTTTTTTCGACATCCCTTATAGATATGAAATTAAAAGCTCCTGTCTGGAAAGACAGGAGCTTCAGTTAGGCAAGCAACTTCTTAAAAAACTGAGCCAAAGGCTTAAATGGATTGAATTCCATTTAGAAAACTCCAGGAATAATTTGCCCAGTTGTTGCATAAGTGCCTACAGCAATAACGAAGCCGATCATTGCAGCCCAGCCATTGAACTTCTCTGCTTCAGGTGTCATTGTAATAGTAAATAAAGACTTTAGAAGCATAAAAAATAAAAAAAGGAAACGCGTGTATCAATTCCTACATATTTTGTAATGGAGACTTGTTTGACAGAATGCTCCCATTCATGCATATTTTTGCTTTTTGCCAGGCTGCTTGTAAAAGCTTTATGTATTATTTGGTTAGAAGAATTTTTAGTGTAGATATTCTTGGTCCATTGTAAATCTATTGAAATTCAGAGCAGAAAACTTTCAATATCTTTAAAGTTTTGGATATCGATATTCTTAATTTTTCTATTTTTCTAAATGGTTACGTTTCAAGCCTATCCTAATATGTGTCTAGATGAACTTTAACTAATGGGAAAGAAGTCGAAAAAATGTTCTTCCAGTAAAAGTGGAAGAATGCTTTGGTATGCATTCACTGCAGCAGGATTAGGTGCAAGAGGGCTAGCAGCACTTGCTCTAGTTGCAATTTCCCTTAAGATGCATCCACTTAAATATCAATCGAAGTTCTTCAATGCTTGTGTAGAAGAAATTAAAGAATCAGGTAATTCAATTGCAGAATCAGTTCGCTTTTGTAATGGGGGAAATGTGTGACTCTCTTTTGTAGCTTTGAGAATAATCCCGAAATTGCTAAGATAATAATATGAATAGTTAATTATCTAAATCAGGCTCTTGAGGTTTGCTCTTCATGGATATTATAATAGTCAAAAATATAATAAATAAATTTTTCATAGATTTAGCTTTTTTTATATGAATCCTATTTCCCTATTAAAGGAATTTCTCACTATTTTTGGTAAACAAGCAAGCTCTAGAGGTAGACATATGAAACGGGTTTTTCAATGGAGAAGATACTTAGAATGGAAGGATTTAAATAAGGAAGAAAAGATTGCAGCCAAAAGACTTCTCTTTGTTCCAATAGCTGCTTACTTTATATTCATCTTTATTAATCAATATATTTTCACAATTATATTTTTAATATGTCTGTATTTTTTATATAAGAAACTTGAAAAAGGAAAACTTATGAAATAAGACTTCCCCAACTGCTTGATTGGACTTAGATTGAAGACTGATAAAGTATTTTCTATTTAAGAACACTTGATTTCACAGCATTCAAGAAAGCCTTGTTTAAATTTTCCAAGGGATCTTCTGTCCAATCATTTAGAGCACTCCTCATTGCACAAGATCCATTCCTATAAGCAATTGTCATTTCTAAGCCAGTTAATTGATGAGTTCCAAGTAAGATATTGAAAACCAATTCAGGCTGAGCATTTGGGTATTTTGCAAGATAAGCACTTAATTCATTCAAGGCTTCTTCAGTATTAAGCCCTTTTTTCTTTGCATAAAACTCAAATTCTCTCTTAGCGACATCTCCATATTCCTTCGCTCCCTGATCAGTAAAAATAGTTCCGATAGTTTTGCTAGTTTCAGGTGGATTTTTATTAAACTTAAGATAACCTTCTATTCTTGATAGCCTTTCTTCAAGATTAGACTCAATTTTCTTATCTGAGGATTCTCTCAATTTTTCAACAACAAAATCAGTCAATGTCTTACCAGACTTAATCGCTTCGGACTTTAGTTCAACGAGTAACTGCGGATCTATATTAATATTTAACTGAGTTCTATCTCTCGGCATGATTTTAATACTCATGATAACAATATTAGCGGGAGTTAGCTAATTCGTAAACAAAAATAGCGACTATGCCTACCTAGCTTACCTATCTTCACTAGATAAGCTAGTACTTCTAGATAGGCTTAGTTGCTATTTGTGTTGTCTATTCTTAAAGGGTACTCTTAGTCTTTTAATTATCTTTAACACCATGAAATGAATTTTCTCCTCTTCTTTAATTATAATACTTAAAGGTCTTACTTCTTTATTCAAGGAATATTTAAGGCGCTCCCAAATTAACTATCTTTTATGATTTCTATTATTAGAGAAAAACTAATTCTTACTAGCATCTATAGTAAATTGGGTTGGGAAATATAAAGTAAGGCAATAAGTAGTTCAAGAAAACAAAAAATCTCTCTATTTTATAGAGAGATTTACCATGATCTGAGAGATCCCCATCACCCAGTTCGCACTTAAATCTTAGCAAGTATCATGAGGCTTGAAAAAAGGTGTAACACTAGATATAGGAAAAATTGAAAGCAAGGGGCCCTTTAGCCCCATGCCTGGTGGAGATTGTTCGCTATATGAAATGCGCTTAGAGATATTATTTTAATCATTTAGGCCTTTAAGACACTATCTGTAGGGTCTTTCTTTGTTGAAATAGGTTTTTTCTGCGCATTGAATTAATTATGGATGGAACCTGTGGAAAACCTTGCCATTTTTGGTATTGCCTCTTGGTAAAGTAATTGTTACGAAATTGCAGTCTTATCTCTTCTTTTTCAAGGAAAACTATCTTGTTAAGTTATTCCTGCCCATAAAAAACGGTGCAAGACTTCTCTTGGACACCTTAACTCTCTAGTGAAAAACAATTTCAACTTCTTCTATGGGGTAGATCAAAAGATCAACTAACTTGAATATTGCTGCGACTTTTTTCTGGTTTTGTTAAATACCTTTCCGTATTAATTCAGAATATAAAAAGTGCCATTCTCTTAGGTGCTTTCTTAATTAGCACTATTTACTCGAAGAGAAGGCTAATAGAAAGCTATTGTCAACATGAAATTGATCCTCAAGATATCAGCAGATAAACTACCAAGATCTGTCTAACTTATGAGAAACCTTGTTTCAGTATTTAGACAGCAATGAATGAACTTCGTCTAAGAATCTATGAGCAGATAATTAACAAGAATTTAGGTGGTAAAACCTCTTTGTTTAATAAGGTCTGTGGATGCACAATTTTTATTTCGATCTTTTTCGCAGTTTTAGTGACTGAGAATTCAATCGATTATCAATTTGGAGATCAGATAGATCTATTGGATTGGATTATCGGTGGTTTGTTTTGCATTGAATATCTCTGTCGTTTATGGGTTGCACCACTTGAAGAGAAATATGGGAAAGGTTGGAAAGGAGTGCTGTGTTACATGATTTCCCCAATGGCAATTGTAGATATCATTGCAATTATCCCTTCTTTCATTGGTGTTCGAGCAGAATTAAAAATCTTAAGGATTATCCGTCTCCTGAGGATATTAAAAATCGGAAGAAGTGAAAAATTTAAGCAAAGCATCTTTCACTTCAACTATGCACTTAGGTCAAAGAGTCAAGAACTCCAAATATCCACTTTCTATACAGTCTTACTTTTACTAATCAGTAGCACTTTTATGTATCTTGCGGAATCATCTATTCAACCAGAATTATTAGGATCGATTCCTAGGTGTCTTTGGTGGTCAATTACTACTGTCAGTGCTGTTGGTTATGGTGATTCCATTCCAGTCACGGCAGTTGGTAAAACAATTGCATCAATAACTTCTCTTTTGGGAATTGGGGCCATAGCAATCCCTACTGGAATACTTGCATCTGGTTTCAGTGAGTCAATTGGGATACAAGATACAACATCAACAAATCAATTAAATAAAAATGAAAACTCAATACCAGAAGCTAATTCTAATTAAATGGAGACAAAAAAACCTGCCGAAAGGCAGGTCCTTTTGGAGATCTTGAGCAAGTGTTTCCTTGTTTCCACTGCTGGAGGATCTCAACTCCTCACTTCAAAAGTGTGCCATGTGGAGGCTAAGAGTGCGAGGAATATCAAGAAACAAGCAAAATTGTCACATGTGCCAGTTTAGATCTCAAAAAAATTAGACAAAAAAAGAGCGCCCTCAACGAGCAGCGCTCCATTGGACAATTTGTGAGGAGTGTCCTTTATCCTTTCTACCCCTGCTAAGTGACTTTTGTCACTTAATTTTAAGAAAATAAACTTCCTTGAATATTTGGATTTTCCTTGTTTGCATTTTGTTTTACTGCCTGTGCATATTGATCAGAATATGCACAGTTCTTACAGCTCTCATTAGGTTCAGGAATTTCGTGTTGATTCATCAGAGAAACCATTTCATCAACCTTGTTTTCTATCCAATCGATATTCCAAGTATAGGGAACTAGATACTCATCAAAGCTCATGGTTTTATGGAATCCATCTTCATCTCTCTTTGCATTGCAAACCAAAAAGTAACAAGTGGAATGAACATCAAATCCCATTCCTGAAAGAAGGTAGGCATAAAAGTCCATCTGTATTTTGTACCCGTCATGGTAACGATCATTTAAGTAATCTTGTTTGTCTACTCGACCATTCTTTGCTTGTGATTTGTAGTCAACGACAATTAATTGTTGAGTGTTTGTATCCTGCCAAATATCGTCTACGCCTCCAGTCAAAATGATGTGTGTGTTTTTGTGCCTAAGCATTAGCCCGTGATGTAATGAATCCCTCCAATTGTCTATTTCTGGATGCTCATAAGGCACAACATGACTCAAGCCATTAGGAGCAAATAAACGGTGTGCTGTCTGAGTCTCTCTGCAATGATCAAATTCTTTTTTTAGTAGCAAGTCAGTTGTTTCGTTGAGAGTCCAACCGGGCATCCCAGGTGCATCAAGACCTTTGACACGATCTAAGTAAAAACATCTTTTACAAGCCAGGAAGTTAGAGAAACGACCTCTACTAATCTTGAAGTCTGTTGTTTGATTAGGGGTATAAAACGATGATTTTCTTGAGCGAATTCCAGTCGCTTTTACAGGCTCCTTTTTGCTGTTTCTTTTGAGGTCAATCATTATCTAATTTAATCATTTATATTAATTGGGGTAAAATAAATGGATATTGAAAATGAAATTTATATTACCCACATTTCGCTTGTACTGAATAATAAGTTGTTGTGATTCATTATTAATACCTTATTTTGGCTCTCTTGAGTCTTTAGTCTCTTATTGATTTCTTTTCCTCTACTTCCTGTTCACTATACCTAGAGCTGTTTTTAGGCAGTCTTTTTGGCTTGGTTAAAGATAAAAGCAAGTAACAAACCCATTGATAGTAGAGGTAGAAGACTTTTTACAAGGTGAACAATAAAAAGAACTCCTAAACCACCAGTACCAAAAATAAGCCATTTAGGAAGGCGCCTTACAGAATTCCTCCCCATAAAACTATGAGGGGGAATAACTTCGGGGTCAATTGCCATGCTTATCACATTTCTATCTCAAGAGTAAGTCGTTATAAGAAAACAGCAAACCCTATGTCTAAAATTATGCGTAATTTGAAGGGTAGTGTGCAGTAAAACTATGCTTAAAATATAAAAGCTTTAGCATTTAAATGTATCTGTCTACTTGATATAAGCTCTAGGAAATAGCTGATTGTTTTACTTTCTTTGGGGACAGCTCACTCTCTTAATGACTATGAGCAAGCTATCGTAAAACTTGTCACTTTTTGAACCTGACTTGATTCACCTCTAATGCATGGCTTTACATCTGAAAAGACCTTGCTAATTATTTGTTTATGTATATATGCAAATCTCAGTTCCTAGCTATGGAAAATTTTTATTCATACCCAATGGTATGTTCCTCTTGGCTTGTCAGCCCCTGTATGGGGGGCTGACTTTGATTGATGACTTCCTTTTCTGGCGATTAGCTCAAAAGAAATAAACGTCGTACTTTCAACAATGTTGATTGGCTAGGGATCAAGAGAAGCTTGCGTTTTATAAACTCTGCCTATGATCGGTTGAAAATTTTTGAAGGTAAGTCATGCCATCTTGTGGCGAGAATTGAGGTTGTTCCAAAAAGCAAAATTGAGGCATGAGTGCACTGATTATGAAGACTTAAAAAAGTTGCAGTAGAAGACCGATGCTAATACAAATATCAACATTATGGATGGCTCTAAAACTAAATAAAATTCATCTACTAAGTTTGCATACAAGTGTCTTGAGAAGGTGGAAATATCCTTTGTATTGACGGGACTAATTTTATCGTTAGAAATAAAAAAAGCTTTTTCTCTAATGCTACATTTTTTCCTTCTTGATGTACTGGTTATTATGCTGCTCTCAATATGCATCATTCAGCTAAGTACTAAAAAATCAGAGAAGGCTTAATTTAAATAGCTCAGCAAGTTTTAGTCCTAAGAAATGCCATTAGTACGATAAATGCAAACCATATATAAAAGAAAGACATCATTGTATTCCTTCAAAACGTTTATGAATATGAGGCAATTGAGGTTCGAAGACAGGACCAGGTCGAGTGTAAGCAACATAGCTTCCATTCCTAGAGTCCCAAGCCATGTGGATGCATGGTTTTGTACACATGTGTACCTGCTTTTGAAGTGTTTTAAAAGGCATTGAAGAAACTGTCGAAATCATTTGAGCTTCATATACGACTCTTCTTAATAGTACATAAGTACTAGGATAAGTCAAGTCGCTTTGCTGTATTTTTGCGTTGTTTTTGGTTGGTTGTTCGAGTGGCGAGGATTGCTTTTAGCTTTATTTGGGAATATTTCTGTATTCTCTCAAGGTGTTGTTGACATTAGCGCTTAAGTTGTCAACTATTTCTAACCCTTAATTGCCCTAGATTGCTCATCTACTTGCTCCAGGCAACTTGCCTATAAAGCTTGCTCTCTTTTTTAATAGTTTTTTAATAAGAGCCTCATCGGCTAAATGTGTTGAATTATGATTTAGACCCTAGCTTATTGGAACTATGCCTTTTTCAGGACCTGAGTCTGTTGATAAAGCGATTGAGTCTGGGTTGGACTTGGATGGAAGCTCAATACCATTGGAGATGGTAAAACTTTATAAGGAAGTTATGGAAAAGGAAGGAGCAAGAAAAAGGAGTGGAGTCACTAAATCAATGCGAAATAGGATTGTTCGTTCTGGAGCAAAACATTTTGATCAAGATACACTTAATCAGCGGCTTGTAAAAGCTGGTTGGGAAGGGTTAAAGAAAAAGGAGATTGACTTCTTTTTCAATGATAAATAATATGCAACTATTTTATTTAAATTACTAAACTACATTTTATGTTTTGCTTGGCATTATCTCAGCTTTAGGAGCAGCATGCTCATGGACTTATGCATGTTTCTTATGGAGACAGCAGACTCAGTTTTTCTCTGCTTTGCAGTTAAACAGTATAAAGAACATAATCGCTTTTATTATTTTCTTTCCTGTAGTATTTACCTTTGATTTTCTGGCTAATTATAAGGAAATCTTTATTCTTTTTTTAAGTGGGGTGATTGGTATTTCTATTGGTGATTCTTTATATATATCTTCATTGAAAATATTAGGCACTCGTCGAACACTTACAGTTGAAGCTTTTTCTCCTATTATTGCAACTATCTCTGGAGCTATTTTCTTAAATGAAATGCTTTCATTGAAAGTATATTTTGGAGTTGCGCTCGTTTCCATTTCTCTGATAGGAGTGGCTTTTCAGACTCAGATAGGAAAAAAGCACATAATATCTCATTCTTCTATCAGGAAAGGTTTTGGATGTGCTTTTCTTTCCGTACTATGCGCTGTTATAGCAGCTACATTGTCAAGATTAGTACTTACTTCATCTGACTTAAATACTTTCCAAACTTCTGAAATTAGATTAATCGGTAGCATCATTACATTGGTCCCTTTCTTGGGCAATAATTTAAATGAAGTGCTATTAGAGTTGCCACTAAAAAATAAAATTATACTTGTATACTCAACATTTTTAGGAACTAATATTGGGATCTTATTGCAACAAAATGTTTTTAAAATGTTACCTATTGGATTAGGTTGGACACTTTTAAGTACTTCGCCAGCAATTGCACTATTTTTCTCAAGAGCTGAGGGTGAACAGATTAACTGGAAAACTATCGCTTTGACTTCGATGACAATATTAGGTGTCAGTATGGTTTTAATTTGATGATACTTTATCAATATGCTTAATTAGCCATTGCGAAGCATAATGGATCGTTAAGGAATTTAGACGTTGTTTATTTTTAGCACTAGCTTCACCTTTTATTAATAGATAGTTATGTAATTTAGATTTTATTTATGAGGGCATCTGAATTGGCAATCTTTATCTCCGAAGTTGGTCTACCGACTTGTTAAAAGTGATTTCTATGTAATCTTAGAAGGATAATTTTCAATATTTATACTGGAGGAAAGAGGAAACATTTGAAACTGATTGACCGCCATAAAAAACTTATTGCTTGGTACCAGGCGAAACTTGGTTTGTCAGACTACGGGTTGCTTTGGGTGGTCTTCTTTAAGGGAGTACTTGCAACCCTTGTTTTAGAAAGATTGATTTTTCATTGATAATCCTTTCGTTTATTTAAATGTCTGAAATGCTTGCTTTGCAATGTTTATCAGTTGAGTCTGTATAAAACCTTTTAGTCATGTCAATCAAAAGAACGATACCTGCAGCTCACCTTCCCTAGGTTGACTTTGTTTTCATTACCTGTCTTGCATCAGTTTATCCTTGCTCTGGCCTCTTCTGCGTTGTCAATGAGTTCAAGAACTATTACTACTGTTTTATTATTCTCTTTGCTAATGGGTTTTGTTCTTCCACTTGCCTTGATAATGCGTTCTCAAGCTGGTAAATCTCCATTAGTTGAAAGAGGGATAGAGTTATAGTAAATATTGATATCTATGCTGCGTTAAAACTGAGCTCTCATATCTCTAATTGTCCTAAGTTATGCATTCGCTGGATACTTGTTGGGATAGGAGTTTTATTGAAGTTTTGCAATACCTTAAATGTTGCGTTCATTCCCGCTTAAACCCTGGTTGACCTAGGAAATAGCTGTAATGATAATAATAGAG
The DNA here is from genome assembly GCA_003278425.1 of Prochlorococcus sp. AG-363-B11. Taxonomy (GTDB): domain Bacteria; phylum Cyanobacteriota; class Cyanobacteriia; order PCC-6307; family Cyanobiaceae; genus Prochlorococcus_E. The sequence goes on from QCFE01000015.1 coordinate 13,362, forward strand.
AAAATTAAGAGCTATGGGAGAAGCTAAAAGAAGAAAAGATAAGGGTCTACCTCCTAAAGGCCCCAGGAAAACTGAATCCAAAACAACTTCCAGTAATTTTTTCTCCAAATACCCTCGTCTTCCTTATATCCTTGTTGGACTTGGTGTGATTTATCTGATTTTTGATGTGGTTAAATACTACAATCGTTAGGCGATTAACTTTGCTGATAATTGGTGTGTTTAATAAAAGAAATCAAAGTTTATTTGCTGATTAAGAGTTTAAGATACTTAGCTTTTTTATTTATCAAAGTATTGATAAAATAAGACTAATTATGAACACTCTTTTCCCAATTTATCAATCTTGAAAGAGTTTGTTTTGCAATGCCAGAACTTATAGTTGATTTTGATTTATTTATACCATCTTGCAGTGTTCTTGATGCCCCTGATAGCCATAAGTAGACACCTGCGTTCCAATTAAGAGATGTTAGTAAAGGACCTTTATTGTTAAGTGCATCTAAAGCATATCTTTTCCATAGAGTAATGTTCTCCCATTTAGGATCTTTGCCAGAACAGTTATATTCATTAGGATGTAGGATTAATCTCTGTTGCTTGTTATGTGTTATTAGGCTTGTTATGCAAGCCCGGCTAATAGGTAGATCAGTGCTTCCCTCGAGTCCTTTTACTGTTATTGCATTTGCTTCTCCGGCTATTTCAAGAGATTTCCATGCTCGATCTTCAGTCGGTGGATGAACAAAACCGCTAACGAGTAGATGATCACCTTGATGAGCCGTCCAAAGTAGTTCCATGCTTGCTATAGGGGGGCGTTTTCCTATCTCATCTCGATATGAAATAAGAGATTCTGCGAGTGGGAAATGATCAGGTTGATAAATAAAGGCGAAATCATTTTTATAAAATCCAGATTGAACTTGCATTAGCGATAAATCAGTTAAGTTCAGACCAATTGCTTGAAATAACTCTTGAGATGTAACCCCATATTTGATAGGCATACGCTTCCCGCCATGCATTACCAAAGGCTGCTTATTGGCAAGCAGAACCAAGGCTGTGAGTGGGTATAGAGGCGATGTTTTACTCCTGCCATCAAATGGCATCCCAAAACAAATTGGACGTAGCTGCTCCTTTTGGGATATTAGTTTAGGACCAAGATCCCTATAGGTATCAAGCATCCCTGCTATCTCTTGAGGCTCAGGCCTCCTAATTCGATGAGCAATCATAAATGCCCCGATTTGTGCAGGTGTAGCTTTGGAATGAAGGATAAGTTTCAAAGCCTCAGAGGATTCGTGACGACTGAGCTCTTTGCTGGTTTCTACGCCACTACCAATTTTTCTTAAATAATATTTAAATGCTTCTTTCTCTTGTTCATTTATCAATGAGAACACTTTTCATCTTCAGCCATTATGATTCTAATTATAGTTACGACAATGCTTTAATTCACTCCACGTAAAAGTTTAAGTCTCCATACATTTAGCGATAAAGGTTCATTGTGAACGACATTTTTTAGCCTATGGACCTTTAACAATAATAATTAGCCAATGATCATGCCCTCTAACGTGTCAAAACAATTTGAGAAAGATTCTATTGGGGTCCTTTCAATGGAAGAATATAGGGCAATTATTGAGGAGGATTTTTCTAGTAATAAGAAATACTCAGATACGGGTTATTTGCATCCAGAAAAAAATGCCTCTGTTCCCAAATGGTTTAAAGGGAGTCGAAATAGAGGTTTTAGAGGTAAACTAGTAGCTTGAATATTCAAAACTTTGCAATGCTGTGTATGTATTTTTAGGTTTGAGTAATTAAACATAGATATTTTTTGCTTGTATCTATAACCAATTAAGAAAAATTTGACTGATGCTTTTTATTAGTCAACAGTCAATTCTTTTTACTCATTGAAGAAATAATTAAAACTGATGAAGCAAGTTTTGTTTTGATTCTGCTCAATCTTCGTAGTGATCGTCAATCCAATCTCTCATTTCTTGAATAGTAACTTTTGTGGCAGCTTCCAGGTCATCTTCGCAAACAGTTAATCCTTTTTTCTTTGCTATTCTTTCAAGGATTAACATCACCTCATCTTCTGCCTCTGACCCACTGTATGAGATCCCCTCGTTATCAAGCTTTTCTTGAAGCTTTTCAGAGGTAATTAGGCTGACAATCTCATGCATAGGAGTAGCTGTGATGCCAGAAAAGACTTTCCCGCTGGTGATTAAATAATCAAAGGCAAAAATTTTGTACTCATCTGGATAACCATCCCCAAGCAATGCACCCTCTTCAAATTCCTCAATATCATCATCATTCATTCCGTTTTGTTCCCAATATTGATTTTTAGCATCTTCTCCATCGTCCGGGTCTAGTTTAAATGCCTCTTGATTCTCATCAAAAAAAGTAATCTTCTGCTTCCTTGTCTTGCACAATTGCGCAGTATTCCAATACTGCTGGACTTTTTGTTTGAGATTTTGTTCTTTAGCCACTTAATAAATAAGAACTTTTATAAAGCATAGTGGACTTGTGTAGTTAGGCCATGTGATTGACTGAAAGATAATATCAAGTTTTCATTTCAGGCGTTGTTGTTTCCATATAGAACCATCAGTTGGTTCAATAACTAGTGGGTGGATCTGTTTTAACCTCTTTTAAATGATTAGGCATGTTTAACAACTTTAAGAAAAATCTTTCTTTTCTTGATAGAAGCTAAATTTTACTTAGCTTTTTGATTAAAGTTTGCGATATACATATGAAAAATATGATTTCCCACCGCTTCTAAGTCGTGGAATAGTTGCTATAAAAATTTTATTTGACTCTATTTAGTAGTTATAAAAATATTTTCCGAGAAGCCTTCTAATTAATGATTTAAAGACTTTCTATCTTTGACATGACTGCATTGCAATTGTTGTTATTTTTTCTGCCCGGAAGCATATGTTTAACTTAAGAGCCAGTAGCCACTCCAATCAGGACTCATCCCATCATCACGCATTTGGGGATCTAACTCTAAAATAACTGAGTATTCCTTTAAATGAATAATTGAAGCGTGGTCATCCTTATGAACTTGGTTCATTGGTTCTGTCCATTTATTGCGTGCTTTTTTTTTTGCAGCTTGGAGTGAAGGTGCCACTACAAGTTCTAAGTGATGCTGTTCAAGAAGCTCATCAGTTTTATATCCTCCAAAGTTTACGAACCAGAGTTTGTTGATTTCGTCTTTGTCAGTATTAACGCTCTTAACCAACCTGATGTTAAAGCCATCTACAAATTGGATTAATTTATAGCTATCTATGTGTAGGCCTGAAGTTTTGCCTATCCATTCTGACTTTAGATTTGGAATAGTTGATTCAATTGTTTCACCTGTTACCCACCGAACGTCATGCATCTCTACGTGCCCTCCGCTAATTCTTCCCCCAAGTACGACAATGTAGAGGTTCATTTAGATAGTACTTTGTATATAAGCTCATCTTAATAATGATTGAAAAGAGATGGATCAGCGAAAATTTCACCTATGTACTTAGCTTGCTCAGAAGAGGAGGACGGATATCATTTTCAGTACCTTGGGATTATCATCTTGAACATTCAAATATTGTTCAAATAGATTTCTTTTAAAAGTTCAGAGCTAAAGATATCACTGTTTACTCTGCTTTTACTTCAATAAATAGAGACTTTTTTGAGGGTTGTTTTATTTACCCATTGCTTTTCTAAGTTTTGCAGCTTCATCCATACCTTCCATGATCGTGAAAGTTGCGTTTTTTGTTGAATCCCTTCTAAGCTTTGATAGTGCTTGATAAGTGGGAGACTCATAAGCTTCAACAGCTGCACGCATAGAAGGGAACTCACAGATGACGGCTAGGTTTGCTCCCTGTGTTCCTTCTTTTCCCTGCGGCTCTGTGTCTTTTGCAAAAACTTCTCCACCCACTTCTTTAAGCCATGGACCGACCTTCTTAACATACTCCAAAAACAACTCTTGATTAATAACTGTTGAGGTTGAAATCCAATACCCTTTAGCACCTTTCTTATCCATAAAAAATTCAGAAATTTTTAAACTCTATTGCTTACTGATATTAATCAATTTGGATATAAAGTCATCTCCAAGAAGTTTTTCGTGAAAAGGTTCTGATTGAATCTCATTTTAATAGACCTTTAAGAATTAAATTAGCCTTAGCTTCATTAATTGCTTTCATCGGTTGGATAAAAGCTCCAGAAAAATATTCCCAGACAAATCACAATTGTCGTTAGTCCTACCCATCCCCAAAATTTATTTTCAACAAATAGATCCGTAAGCATTGATTTCTCTTGATACCTTGCTTCTAGTTGGTTTTGGTAAGTATCAACCAAAAGTAGAAGAAAGGATCTCATAGAAAGCTGGCATGAAGAAGGGGAGCGTATTTCGATGCCCCCCTTTGAGTCCAGCTCTTATTGTTTCCTCTAACGAGCTCGGACTCCTATTTCTTGTCTAGCCAATACCAGCTGGTAAAGGGAGAGTAAAAACACTTGTTTTTATTAGCTATTTCTTTTAATTGAGCGCTTCAAAACAGAAACGTCCTCATCTTTGTATCCTTCGTTGATTAGCTCTTCTTCTAATTCTTTTACTTTGGATGCTATTGGAAGATTTATGCCTGACTCTTCTGCTGTTCTTAATGCAATAGATAAATCTTTGTTGTGCAAATGTAACTTAAAACCCAATGGGTAATCATCTTTTAGCATTGATTGTGAACGATTAGCGAGTGCCCATGAATTAGCAGCTCCTTTTTGTAGTGCTTCGATAACCTTATCCATTGGTAACTGCAGTGCTTCTCCCAAGGCAATTGCTTCTGCCACCGCTGCATAGCTTCCAGCAACAAGTATTTGATTAAGAGCTTTTACTTCTTGTCCCTTACCAACATTTCCAAAAGTATAGAAAGCACTTCCTATTACTTTGAGAATAGAAGATATTTGCTTGAAAGAATCATCATTAGCACCTAAGAAAATTGTAAGAGTTCCATCTTTTGCACCTTCTGTACCTCCAGTTACCGGTGCATCAAAATACTCAACATTTTTTTGAGATAGTTGAGCCGCAAAATATTTTGCTTTAGCAGGACTTATCGTTGATAAGTCAATTATGATAGCGCCTTCTTTTAAACTGCTTTCGGCTCCTTTGGGACCGAATATAACTTCTTCTACTGCAGCCCCGTCACTGACACAAATCAATAAAACATCACATCCTTCTGCAGCGCTTTTAGGAGTTGAACATGACTTGGCTCCTTTTAGCTCTTGGCTTTTTTCAGCGGACCTGCTTCGTGTATGAACCTTTAAGTCAAATCCAGCTTTAAGTAAGTTTGCTGCTATGGGGAGACCTATTGCTCCAAGCCCGATAAACCCCAAACATGATTTTTTACTTAGATTTTTCGGAGACATTTAGGATTTCTTTTAAGCTTTCTATTAATAAATTACTTGTTTAGTAGATTTTTGGTTCTCTATAAATTATCTGAAAGATTCGAACCAATTTTTCTCCAAGGTATTTAATCATTATCATTGTGGCGCTAATCAAACTCATTATTTTGTTCGATGGTGGATGCCCTATTTGTCAAAGAGAGGTGTCTTTTCTTCGTTCTAAAGATGTTTTTAGATATCTTTCATTTATAGATATTAATTCCTCAAGCTATAAACCAGAATTTTTTAGTGACATTAGTTATAGAGAGGCAATGGGCCGAATCCATGCAATAAAAGCTTCTGGAGAGGTTCTTAAGGACGTGCAAGTTTTCCGAGAAGCATATCGAATAATTGGCTTAGGTTGGGTCTATGCACCAACAACTTGGCCAGTATTAGGAGCTTTCTTTGACCAGGTATATGCATTTTGGGCACGTTGGCGTCTCATCTTGACCCGTCGACCATCACTAGAGGAACTATGCAAGTTAAAGGATATCAATGCAAATAATAAAGAGCTTTAGCGACATTTTAAAAACAATTTAAAATAGTTCAAAATTATGACTCACATGAAAAAAATTCTTTCATTAGTATTCTTATTTTCGATTACTACTGCTCCTGTTCTTTCTTGGGGTTGGGGTGGAGATGGTGATTGTCCTTTTTCCAAAGATAAGGCAAACCAAGAAAAGACTGAAAAAGTAGAAGAATCAGACAAGTAATTCTTGGAATTAAAATAAGGCGTCTAACGAAGTAATTTTTAGGCTTTATGGTTAAACAGGAATCACTAGAAGAAAGAAAACTACGTTTTAAGGCAATGACTAGCCATGAGAGACAAGCTTTGCTTAGAAAAAAAATGAAAGCCGCAGGCCTAGAGGAAGGTAGTGGCGTAAAGCCCTTATCTTCTTATGACAGAGAAGAAATTTGTGATTTAATCTACATCACCAGTTGTTTTTCTAATATTCAAGTCTCAAAATAAGTTTAAAGCTTTTTAAAGATTATATAATTATAAAAATTAACTTTTGTGAGAATGATCTTCCGCAGGGCTAGAAATCTCTTGGCAAGAAACAGAGTAAATAAACCTTGAGCTTCACTTTCAACATGAAAGCATCAAAGTATTTTCCCACAAGATTCTATTTCAGGGGCACCTAATAATATTTTTAAGAAAGTTCGTATTGATGGAGTTAGTCTTCAGATTAATCCTTTTTCAGTATTTTTATAGCAATTAATTACTCTTTTTTTAGTTAGTTATCTCTAAAGGTGACAGTATAAGCAGAATTTGTTGGGCTTTTTATGAATGAGTTTACTAATGTTTTGATAGTTGAGCTTATGACTCCTGTCTATTGGATTATCAGCTTGAATGAAATATCTTCTTTGCCTTAATAATCGTTTAACTAGGAATAATCCCTAACAGTCTGAAAACTGTACTTAATAGCCTGGCATGAGATTACTCTTTTGAGTTATAAAGGTTACTCGTTTGAGTTTTAGTAATGCAATCACAAGGTGGTTTATCAGAAGTTGGCTTCGCGCAACATATAAAACGATTGGCTGACAGTAAGTGGGATAGCCTTAATGATCGTCAAAAGACTGTTGCTAGAAAGGTATGGGGAGTGATCACTTATAAGTGGCGATGGCAGATTGCTATGAATATTCCATATCTTGCAATTTTTCTTTTGGATAGAACTATCCCATCAGTTCATCAATTTGATATGGCTTTACTTGCAACGGTTACTTCCAAACTTCCTATCCCAGCATTTATCTCTTCTTGGATGGGACTTGGATAGTGGCCTCGTTAGTCCTTTTCACAGTCACAAGGAAGAAATTAAGTGTTAACTAATTATCTTTAAAAAGTTTTGGTATATCTAATTTGAAAGGTACTCCAGCTTACATTCTTATTTTTAACTTCAAAATCCTTAACGGCTGAAATCTCTCCCTCAATACCTTCAGAAGAAAGCTGTTTGATTATCCTATTGATAACCTCATCTTCTACTGGCTTGCGGTTGAAAAATGGAGTTAGGTTCGCAAACCATGTAGATGAGTTGCTGCTTACAACTTCTGAAGAATTAGTAATTTTTAAATGGATTGCCATGAAGAGGATTCTTACTGCATACCATTTTCACTTCGATCAGAAGTTTGTCAGTAAGCTTATTCTATTTTTGTTGACTTAAGGACTCAATGACCTGAATGAAGAGGACTTGCTGATTTGAAAATGTAGAGATATAATCTTGTTTCATTTATCTAGATTATTACTACGTAAGACAAAGAAAAGGCATTGATATTGATTATTCTGAATATAGGTGCAAATTTAGGAAATAAATACATAATCTTTTTATTAAAAATGACTCAATTCTGGAGACTTTTTGCTTCTGACTATGTTCAGGAATTTGTCGACTCGCTATCTATGCCTACAGTAGATGGAATATTGGAGACCTATAGAAGTCAGTTTGAAAAGGAGATTAAGGGTCATAGACAGAACCTGGAAAACCTCTTTCAAAACCTGCCCACTTTCTAGTGGGTTATGTAAATACTAGAAAGCGTAATGTATGCTTCTAGCCAGAGTCATTCTTGAAGCCTAAGTGTGGCATCAGAAATCAGTTAATTTTAAAGCCTCAAGAAATGTTGGGGATTAAAGGATTTAATGCACGTTTCTTTTTCTGCAAAAGAAATGATTCATAGGTTTCTTCCCTTACAAATAAGACTTAGGGCTACTAACTAAATCTGTGGAAAAGCTTCTACAAGGTATTTGTTGGATCTTTTCATTTGGCTTAAAGGCTTTTGAAAATATAATTTCTTAATTGTTATCTATCCAGCAAGAGTATAGTTTATGCCTTAATTTTATGTATGTTTGGGCAGAAAATCCAACCGATCAGAATAAATGCTCCTTTAATTGCTATTGATGTAGTTATAAAAGTTGAGAAGAACTTAGAGTGTAAATTGATTAATCTTAAAAATCCTTTAATATATTGTCTTCAATAAAGTAACTCCTTCAGACTCTTTAGGACACTAACAAGTTTTTTTTGAAGTATAGTAATGCTTTACTTAAGCTGCTCTCTGAGTAAATACATACCTATAACTAGCTAGATCAATAGGTTGAGTAATATAATTATTTTCTTGAGTTTTGTATTTGAGCACTTCAATATATAGCTCTGGTTTTAAGTCAGCCATTCTGTTGCTTTGAGAGATTTCCCCGTTAGTACACAATCTGTTGCTGAAGGCAGATGGCATTTAAAACCTTGTAGCTTATGCTTGTTATACCTACATATCTACTTATCGCTATAGGTAAGAATTACGATTGACTTAATATAACTGATTGCTCCTTGAACTTTCATTAACTCTTTTCTTTGAGATAACTTTTCCTAGCTGGTGAAACAATTCTCGCGAATCCTTTGATTGGCTATCTTCAATTAAAGAGTTAGTCTGTTGGAGGTTTGAAATACTATGTGAGACAAAAAATCTATAAGGATAGATAGCCTTAAATACTTCTATTTATTAATATTTAGCAATATCTCAGTTTAGATATTCTGCCAGACATTTCTTCGCAGAAAATTTGCTTAACAAGATGTTGAAGACTAGATAGATTAGGTCTTGGATCTAAAAAGATTAAAATTTCTCGAGGGTAAAGAGGTCTGAGTTGTAAATTAATTGTTCCATCTGACATTGAATTTAGAATCTTGGCCAATTACGAAGACCATAAAGTGATGCTACCGCTTTGAGTTAAGAAGAAGAAAAATACTTTCGAGAGTAACCAGCCAATTCCAAGGCAGATCACAACCGTTTTAAGTAAGTCCATTTGATTCTCTAAAGATCCAAAACTATTTTAGGAATGATGCTTAACCCTATTTACTTTTGTAATACTCAATCAACTTCTCAAGAAGCTAATCGCTTTACTAGCAGGGATCTCAAATAAAGTGTAAATGGTAATTAATTTCCTAATTAACTATTTTCAACTCTTTAGAAAGTTCTTGGACATCTAAGTGACTTGCTCTTAGCTTCTTAATTTATTTATTCTTTTTCATTGGAAAAATTATTTCCATTGCTTTACTTCACTTGATATACCTTTGACCGGCCATTGCACTTTCTTACAGCCCAATTGATTGGAGCTTTCACACTTTCTTGCTCAACGCAAATAGTTTGATAATTAGCCCATTTGGCGACTGGCCGCAGACTCACTGCAATTAAGGCAAGGCCAATGCCACATATAAGTAGAGCAAGTCCATTGAACAAACTTGTCCAATTCAATGTGCTCTTAGCTTTAGCTTCAGGCATCAATACATTTAGTTTGAAATAACACTATTAACACCAGCATGTTTATGCAACTTAATTGAATTGATTTAACGATGCATTTTAGTAATTCCCCATTTCCTCGTGTCTGAATTTGATGGACTTTAAGTGATTATTTCTATTTAACTGTCTTGATAAATCAACCCTAAAAGAGCGAAGCTTGAAAAAGTGGCTAAACAGATTCCAATGCCTTCTTTCGTAACTTTGCTCTTATATCTTCTTTGCGGAGCAGCCTTGGGCTCTCTAATGCTGCTAACAGGGATCCCTGCCGCTCCACTTTTAGGAGCGATCTTAGGTGCTGGTTTGTTAAGCATTAGTGGTCAGCTTGATGTTGCGGCTTGGCCTTTAGGTACCAAAACAATTCTTGGTATAGCAATAGGGACAGTTATTGGTACTGGTCTTAATAGAGAAACACTGGGGGAATTGCAGTTGCTCTGGAAACCTGCGTTAATTATTACATTTACGCTCCTAGTAAGTGGTGTGTTGGTCGGTCTGTTGATTAGTAGATTTCTTGGAGTAGATAAAGTCATAGCTTTACTAGGAGCAGCACCAGGAGGAACTATAGGAATGAGTCTTGTAGGCGAAGAGTTTGGGGTGGGAGCAGCAGTTGCGGCCTTGCATGCAGTTAGATTGATTACCGTTCTCTTCCTAATACCTGCAATAGTGAATTTCTTAGCCCCACTGGGGAGTTTAGATGCACCTAAATAATTGCTACCTCTTTCCCTTTGAAGAGAAAATATGGCTTTTATGAGATTTTCCTCTGTTTTATTAGAAAGTTTTTCCTTTATTTGAGCAGTATGAATATAGATCGACTTCGTTGATTGATTTTATAAGAACCGCGGTTATATAAAGTTGCTTGTACAAAATTTCTGAGTTGAACGTTAGTGTTAAAAGATTTTGTGTTTAAACCCCTTGCGAATTTTTTATACCGGACTACCTTTGTAGCAAGTTATACGTTCATAAATTGCCTAAACAGCAATCAAAATTAGTTCCAGTACCCTGGGATTCAGCAAAAGAAAGTCGAAAGACATGGGTCCTCAAGAAAGGACCTGAGCAAGTTAAATTTAGTCGGTGTCCTATGGACAATAGCTCTTTTAATATTCAGAAAGACAGTGAGCGTATGCTTACTCTTCAATCTTTTCAAGCAAGAGATACTTATAGAAAACTAATTGAGAATGGTTATAAACTCAAATCTTAATTCATTTTTTAATAACTTACTTGTTTGACGCACTTATTTTTACCGTTAATAATAGATCAATATATTTAATGTGATGCTTCGTTTTATAGAGCTAGAAGAATTTGCTTTTTTAGCACTTGCTACGTTTATTCTTTACAAAAGCTCTAGACCAGAGAAAGGATTGTGGAGAATTAATGCCTCTAGAGCTGAGAAACTCCGAAAAATGTGATCTCTTTTGAATTTACTTTCTAGCTTTGATGCGATTTTAAATGAACTTTATTAGATGAAATTCGACTTCTAAAGGGTTCCTAGTTAGATGAATTGCCTGAATAATTATAACTTTCTGAAGAATAGCTTAATTCCTGGATAGTCAAAGGATTGTTGGCTAATTTATGGTCAGTTTAAATACGGAGGTGATCCATTGTTGTATCTACCGATCGGACAACAGTCAATGGGAGTCAAATCAATTGATTGCTCAAAGACTAATACTTTGAAAGGTTTTATAATTAATAGGTTTATATAGAATCTCTTGTATTTGCCTTATTAATTAAGGCACCCTTTTCTAGGAAAGGGTGCTTTTTTTTGAGTATATTTATAGATTTTATATTCATAGAAGGATTTATTAAGCCTATTCAATGAAGGAACTCTGTATTTTTTATTAGCTTAGGCAAGTTGACCTTATAGACTCACTTTATTACCTCATCAGTATCGAATAATTTTACTGTGATTCCTTTACAAAGGGTAAGCAGAGATCTTGGAAAATCATTATGAAGTTAGTATGAATCTATTACCTTCTCAAAAAAGACCCATAGATTTTGGGAAAATAACCATGAATAAAGATGCTTGGCTTAATGTCGTTATATATATATATATGGCGAGTGTATTGCTTTCTTTAATCTTTTGGATCTATAGACTTTTTGTTTAGGCTACTACCTAACAATTTTACATATTCTAAAAAGAAATCTATTTAGAGATATAAACTGTATGTACTCTCTTGCATTTATTTAATAGTTAGACCATAATTATTATAATATTTGCCTTAGGCATATCTTAATAATGTCCAATTCATCATCCCTTGCAAGGAAGAAGAAGTACACTGATCTGGATCTAGAGCAATTTGGGTATTCTTCAGAAACTGCTTCAAGAATCTCTTCAAATAAAATAGTTGCTTATTCGACACTCTCCCCGGGATTTGATAAACCTAATAACTTCCTTGAAGTTGTTGACAAGGTAATATCTACTTTCATTCTAATTTTTATTTATTTTTGCATTGCTTTAGAAGAGCTCGAATGGCTGCTTTTCTCAGATAATAAAAAAGATTCGGTAAAAATTATTGATGATAGTGCTTGGAACATCTATAATCTTTTACCACGATTATTTCATAGAATGAGAAATAGGAGTTAGGATTATGCCTAAAGCTACTTTGCTTTTGACATTATCTCTTAGAGTTAGGCTGTTGGTAGATTTTTTTAATCATTTGACTACTAGAAGCATTTATTGCTTCTAAAGACGAACCAATAGCATTACTTGATTTAGGTAATTTGGGTATTTTCCCAAATATTTGCCTCCCTGAAGCTGATATGGCTTTTATAGAGGAAGTTATTGCATTAGAGGTTCTTGATATCTTTTCGCTGATTTGAGCCCCTGAATCTTTCAATCTATTTAGAGAGGAACCAATAGCATTATCTGATTTAGGTAATTGCATCTTGTAAATCTTCCCGAATATTTCATCTCCTGATGACTTTAGGATCTCTAGGGATGAGCCAAGCGCATTCTCTTCGGCAGCTTTTTGATATTCATTATTTCCCATTACAAAAACATTCAAAACTATTAACTTAAGATTAATAGATTAATTGAGGATTGCTAGTGCGAGAGTTATTAGTTTTTACATCAGCTATTTTCTTTTAATTGGACCCATAGTAGATATTAAGTGACCTATTGGCTATTAGAAAAAGATAGATGAGTTAAGTATGTGGTGCTTTAGAGTTTTTATTAAGGTTCTTTATTGATACTAACAATTTATAAAATTAGCTGCCTTTAATTCTTCGCTCATGTTTTTCTTTGTCTTTTGAGCTTCTTCAGCTTTCTTTCTTGGACTCATCTTCTAAAAGTTCATTACTGATACTTCCTTTCTCTTCTTGTACCTCTACTTCTGCTTCAAAACTAATATCAGCCTTCTCTGTCTCCTGACTTTCCTCCTGACTTTCCTCCTGACTTTTAGGATAGTTTAAAGCTTCTTCACTTTGAGATTGATTCGGCGGAACCTCTGGAAAGGAAGAGCTTGTATTTTCTTCTTCGTATATACATTCATCCTCGGCTGAATTTTTGATGGCCATGTCCTCAGTCCCAACTGGTGAAATTTCAGGATTCGATGAAGAAAAGTCACTTAAAGAGCCTAGTTCTTTATTTTCAGAAAGAGTTTCCACGGACTGGGATTCGAGTACTGATTCTATGGAAACAATTGGTTTCATAGATTCTGCTATTTCTTCAGTTGTGACAGTTGTTTCTCTGCTTTGTAGATCTGAAGTGACTTCAGATCCATTCGATTCATTCTCTTGTTCTTTTTTATTCAAATAATTTTGATACGCAAATAGTAGGTAAACAAAGGCAATTAGAAAAAGAAGTGTCATGATATACGTTATTGATATAGACAAGATACCAACCATAGCTATTGATGAAAGTCATTAATTTATAATTATTCCTAATAGCTTGTTAAAGAGTCGCATCAATTAAAACTTGCTGTTGCTTGCATATCGTCATTACAGACAGGATAGGATTGTATAAGGAAGCTTCTTCTCTATCCATTTTATAAACCATGCTTCGATTCCCTCTAGACCTTTTAAAAAATGATTGACACTAAAATGATTGCCTGGATTGGTGGCGGACTCGTTGTCTTTTTCTTATTTGTTTTTGTATATGTCATTCAAATAAGAATTAAAAAGTGGACGGATGAGAAAATAAGTCCATTACCTTTAGAAGGGTTTTTATCCATTACTAGTTATATTTCAGCACTTACAGGGTTAACTATTATGTTTACTGGAGTATTAGAAACATTTACTTTCTCACCTGTTAACTCTTTAGTTGCATCATTAGTATTATCTTTTTCAACAGGAATTCCAATGTGGGGAGTTGTCAAAGGGTTGCTAAAGGACGTCCAATCAGGAGAGCTTAAGGAAATAATTCCAGGTAAATTTTAATTAGTACTTTATTAACTCTTTAACTAATATTATTTTAGGAACCCTTCTTGACATCTTTGTTAAAGAGAAAACTATCAACCAATTAAGCAAAAATTATTATAGATAGTCATTTAATACTATTCTTCTGCTTTTTGATCAGATGATTGTTTGAAGATAGAAGGACTCAGGGCATTATCTGAAATTGATTTACTCAGTTCTGAAGTTAACTCAGATGATTGGGGAGGTATAACTTGCGATAGTTCTGAAGTTAACTCAGATGATTGGGGAGGTATAACTTGCGATAGTTCTGCAGTTAACTCAGATGATTGGGGAGTTATAACTTGCGATAGTTCTGAAGTTAACTCAGATGATTGGGGAGGTTCCAACTTTTTAAAAGAATCTTTTCTTTTGGCATCCCAGGCTTTTTTTGCTTCTGCAATTTGGATTTTTTTCTCTAGAACCTTAGCTTCCCATTTAATTTTTTCGCCTTTTCTATAGGACTGATCTTCTTGCCTAGAATTACCGACTAACTTGTTAAGTTTGAAAAAGTTGAGAAATTTTTTTAAAGGGGAATCATCGCCCTTTTCTAATTTTGGTATTTGATCTTGAATGGATTTCATTCTAGATAGAACTGAATAATTTAAGATTAGTAGCTGGCTAGAAAAAAACTACAATTATTTCATACTTTCTTTGCAAACTCTCTATGGTTAACAATCAATAAATTACTGGAAGTATTTTCATCATTAAATAGTTAGTATTTATTTTCTATAATGAGATCTAATTCTGATTCACCAGTAAAATTAATTACACCTATGGGCCCTTTTAATCGGCAAAATATTTAATATGAAACCTGAGATATTACTGGGAAGTCAAATTTTGACTTCCCAGTAAATTTAGTCAGTTCAATTACAACTGAAAGTCCAATAATCTCCAGGCCTTGAGATTTTATTATATCAGAAACACATTTTACGGTTCCTCCAGTTGCTAATAAATCATCTACTATTGCATATTTAGAGTGAGCTGTTAATTCTTCTTTTTGAATAGATAAAGCATTCTCACCATATTCAAGATTATAAGACTTGCTAATTAAATCACCTGGAAGCTTGCCTGGTTTCCTTGCTAAAACCATTGGCTTACCTATCTCTAAAGCAATACCAGAACCTAATAAAAAGCCTCTAGCATCAATTGCAATAATTGCGTTAGCGGCTTCAAAAAAATCTGCAGATGCCATGCTTTTAATTACTGAAGAATAGGTCTTTGGATCTGAGAATAAGGGCGATAAGTCTCTAAACATTACGCCTTGTCTCGGGAAATTAGGGTATGTTTTAATGAGATTCTTGAGAGCAGAAGTCAACATTAATACTTTTATTATAAGTATAATTTAATTAATAATACAACATAAAGATTTTGACTGCCAGAGAGACTATAAATTAACTTTTTTAACTTAATGAAATTGATCTATTTAAAAGGTATGCATTTTTAGCAAGCCAGAATTGCTGCCAACTATTTATATTACTTCGTTATATAAATGATAGTGAAGAGTATTGTTCCTTAAACTAAAATAGCTTTGTCTAACTTCCTAATAGTTTTTGCTATGCTTTTAGATAAGATTACTTACTTTAGCTTAGAGGTCTAAAAAATTAGCTATGCGAGCTTTAACATTTACTCCTTTTTTAGTTATCCTTTTACTTGGATGCCAATCCGAGAAGAAGTCTCAATATATTAAATGCATGGATTCAGGTACAATAGAATTATATGGAGATAAGTTGGCTCCATCTTTTTGTAAATGCTTTTCAGATGGCATTGCTTCTGATGAATCACCTTTCTTTGTCGGAAATAGATGTGCAAAGCCTATATTGGAAAAAATGTTGGATGAAGTTTAATAGGCTTAAGTTTACACAGGTTTAGTATTTAATAATCTATTTGAAAGTTAATATAGATAAGTAAATAATATTTTTAGACTAGTTGATTGACTTCAATTAAGCTTTGTAAGCTATTGTTGATGTTAAGGTGTATTCTTATTTCCTCTAGTCAAGGAATATTAAGTTGAGCCTAAAGCAAGCTTCGTCTGTTGAGATTTATTTGACCATTAATTCTTCTTTTTTCTTTCAGGTCATTTTTTAGAAGAGTAATTCTCATGATCAAGAAGAGGTCTTTTGCTGATGTGACTTATGAGTCTTCTCAAAATCTCAATAAAGTCATATGTATCAGAGTGAACGACAGCGAACATTTTTCAGAGATATTGTATTTTTGTAGCAATTGCTACAAAAACGTTCAACTCGCTACAAAGCGAGCCGCATTAATACTTAAGCCATGGAACGGGGACTTAAGTGAATTTCGGAGCCTGAATGATGACCACTCTTCTTTATCGTGGGCATGACTATGTCCAAAATAAGAAACCAGTGCAGAAATTTTGCACAGAGCTCACTTATCGACGTGAACACTACAATACTTGTAAAGTTTCTTCGAAAGCAGAACTTCACCCTTCTCTCTCATATCGAGGAACAAAGTACTCTAAGTAGTGGGTTATGAATTTTAAAAGACCTCTTTAGCTTAAGAGGCCTTTTTTTTTGGGGAGCAAGGATAATCTCTAAGCCAATCTACTAATTTTTTTAAGATCCTATGAAATATCAAGGTTTCAATCCATACTCTTTAAATATTCTTAGCTTTTATTAAGTAATCTCCATTGAATCTTTTATCTCAATTCAATGTTATGTCTCTTAAAGAAGATCTTTTAGGCAAGTTTTTATTGTTTTATTAACTTCTTTATAAGATTTTATCGTTAACTAATGCATTTGATCGACCCTTGCAAAGAAAAGTTTTCTAGAAAAGTGTAAGAATGCTTGAATAAACATTCTGTTTTGGATAATGCCAGTGGCCGATAAAAAAGCAGCAGC
>QCFE01000016.1 GCA_003278425.1 Prochlorococcus sp. AG-363-B11
AGCTGATGAATCTTCTGAGGAAAATTTTGAAGAATCACTGAATGAAATCGTTATTGTTCCAGTTGGACATCGTTCTCAAGATTTAAAGGTTGAGATATGGAAACCATTTGGGACATCTTTCTCTAGGGAAAATTGGATTGTTTTTATGCCTGGTTTGGGGGGAGATAAAAGTCATTTTCGTTGGCTTGCTAGAAGTCTTAGTAATCAAGGTTGGGAAGTGGCATTGATTGATCACCCAGGAAGCAATTCAGAAGCTATGTATTCCTTTGTTGAAGGACGTAATCCTTTTCCAGGTGGAGTAGAAGTTTTTCCTTATAGATTGGCTGATTTAAGAGCTGTGTTGGCATTTAAGGAACAAGGTATGTTGAACATAAAAGGAGAGAAAGTTGTTTTAATGGGGCATTCATTGGGTGCACTAACTTCATTTTTAGCTTCTGGTGCAATACCTCAAAATGGATTGCTTGAACGATGTAATAAGGCCTTAGATAACCTTTCTATTACTAACCTTTCTCGACTTCTTCAATGTCAAATTGTAGATCTTCCTTTAGAGAAACAGAAAACAATCCCTTCTTTATCAGCAATTGTAGGAATAAATAGTTTTGGTAAATTATTATGGCCTGACTCATTAAGCGCAGAAATTAAAGTCCCAATTCTTTTGACTGGAGGTACTTTTGATTTGATTACTCCTGCAATCTCTGAACAATTGGGACTTTTACTTTCCACTAAGTCAAATAAATATAGCAGAGCTTTGATTATTGAAGGAGCTAGTCATTTCTCTCCAATAAGAGTTGATGATGAAAAAGCTAATATTAGAAAACATGATCTTTATCAAATTAGCGATGCCTTAGTTGGATTAGACCCTTTTTCTGTACAAAGTCTTATGGCGATAGAGATAGCAAGATTTTTGGATAATCTTGAAAGTAGTCAATTTCTTCCTGTTAGAGCAAATATCACTAAGAGTGGCTTGAAATTTTATACACTAGATCGTAATTCTATTATTAAAATCTTAAATTAATTTAGTAGCTAATTCTAGGATCAATAAATGCTATAGCTAAATCTACCAATAAACTTATTATGACCACAAGGCTTGATATAATAACAACAATACCTTGAACTATTGGATAATCTCTCTGACTAATTGCCTCTTGTAAACCTAATGCTATCCCAGGCCATGAGAATGTAATTTCTATTAAGAGTGCTCCACCTATTAATGAAGCAATAGTTAAACCTGCAATAGTTAAGACTGGCAATAAAGCATTTGGTAAAGCATGTTTAAAGATTATTTCATTTTCTTTTATTCCTCTACTTCTTGCGGCTTGAATATAGTTCTTGTTTAGTATTTTACTTAGATTTAACCTTAATGATCTACTAAATATGCCACTTAGAAGTATCCCTAAAGTACTTGCAGGTAATATAATATGCCTAATAGAGCCTATCAATGCTTGAAGATTACCATCTTTTATACTATCTATTATTAAGAAACCACTCCCTTCAGGTTCAATCAAATTTGGTGGGAATCTTCCACCTACTGGAAGCCATCCAAGCATTACTGCAAAGAACATTTGAATAAGCATCGCAGCCCAAAATGGTGGCAATGCATAAGTCCCAATACCAAATAGACGCCCAAGAAGATCTGTTTTTCCCTCTGGCCTAGCTATGCCTGTAAACCCAACTGCTAGGCCAATTGTTATGGCAAAAATTATTGCTACAACGCCAAGTTCAATACTAGCTGGCAGAGTGTGTGCAATTAATTCTCTAACTGGCTCTTGATTATTGAGTGATTCACCTAAATCTCCATGAATAAGACAATTTAAATATTTCAAGTATTGATTAACCAGTGATGCATCTAGTCCTAGCTTTATTCTTAAAGCTTCTCTGGCGGCATAATCAGCACGTATTCCAAGAATTGCATCAACAGGATCACCTGGTGCAACTCTTAGCAATAAGAAAACTAATGTTGAGATAAGCCATAGCATTACTGGTGCTAAAAGAAGTCTGGTTATTGAATACCTAAGAAGAGATCTTGATCTATTCATTTCCTTTAATAATTTTCTTTAGAAGAAGCCTTCCGCTTCCATCAAACTCTGGCTTGCTTAAATTGTTGCGAGTCCAAACTCTTGGTTTTAAATGCCAAATTGGGAGAAGGGCAGCACCCTCTGCTGCAAGCTTCTCAACTTTACGTAATTCCTGAAGTCTTTCTTCTTCGATTAACAATTCACTTCTCAAAAGAGACTCTTGAAGGGCCTCATTTGCCCAAAAGGTTCCTCCTGTTACTGCTTCACCATCTACGCAAACTTCACCTTTTATTTTTATGCAGTCAAGTAATGGAGCTAAGTATGCATATGGGTCTGGATAATCTCCTGTCCAATCAAGTATTACTGCCTCAAAAACCCCCTCGGATAATTGTTTGTAAATAGTTGTTGATTCAACGCCATTTAACGATATTTCCAGACAGTTTGATAAGTCTCTGTTTACTTGTTGTTGCCACTTAAGGGCTAATAGTTTGTCGGAAGGTACATTTGATCTAAAAGTTAAAGGAAGAGTTAATTTTTTGTTATTACATAAACCAGCTTCTTTGAAGAGTTTAAATGCAGCCTCTACATTGTAATCAGGCCATGGAGAGTTATTGTTGATTCCTAAGAATGGTGGTGTTATTGATTTTAATGGTTCTCTTAACCCATAGCTTACTTGTTTTGAAATAAGGTCTCTGTCTAGTGAAAATAAAAGAGCCTTCCTAATATTTTTATTTTTAAGAATATCTGAGTTAGTCCGAAAGGCAATATATCCAATTTCCATTGGAGGTCCTTCTCCTTGAACAAGAAGATTTCTTTGTGATAAATTCTTTAGGGCAAAACTATGTACATCTTCAACTGAGTTAGATAGAAGTACATCTACTTGACCAGTTTTAATTGCACTGAAAAGAGAGGTTGAATTTGTAAAGTTAACGAAAGTTATACCAGAGTTTTTAACTTCTCCTCCCCAATAATTCTCAAAAGGTTCAATAGTTTGACGCTCTGCTGAATAGGTTTTTAATTTATAAGGACCTGTGCCAATGAAATTATTAATTAGGAACTTGTCTTTATATTTTGAATAAGAATTTGGAGATATTGGAGTAAGATTAATAGATGTCAGCAATCCTTTTATTGAACTTGAAGGTTTTGATAGATTAATTCTTAATAAGAACTCTTCCTTAGCATCTACCGAAGATATGCTTTTAGTTATATAAGTAAGATTACCTATCCGTTTAAAACGTCTTATGCTGAATGCCATTGCTTCAGCGTTAAATTTAGTTCCATCATGAAAAAAAATATTATCCCTAAGTGGGATAGAAATAGATAAGCCATCTTTGCTGATTTCCGGTTCATCTTTTGCTAGCATTGGCACAAGAAGGCCTTGTGAATCAATCCTGTAAAGAGTATCTCCTAAGCTACTTATTAATTGAAGAGCCAGTAATTTAGTTGCTTGTGCAGGGTCAAGAGATTCTATTTTTCCTTTACTAGCTACAATAATTCCTTTGAAATTTGACTTCGTAGCACATGAAAATTGGGATAAGAGTAATATAACTGCCGAGAATTTAAATACTAGTTTTAATAGATAGCCAACTAAATTCATTTCCAACTTCTCTATAGAGTATTGATGGATAGTCAATTTTCCATATGATACTTAAGCTGGAGCTATTTGTTGAATTGATACTTCAAAAACAGGGGAACCTGAAGGTAATATGGGCCATTGCCTAACCCAGCATTTTTTATGCTTGCTGTCGATCCCTATTACTTGGAACTGGGCTTCCTCATGTAAAAGTTGAATGCAGTCACCTTGACGAAGACTATCTAATGTCATTTGTCCAAGATTGGTGCTGCATTGACTTAACTGATTTGTAAGTTTTTTAGTCAACAGGAAATCAGAAACAAGAGAGCTGAAGTTGGTAAACCCAACTAAATATATAATTACCAGCCTTTTCAATATTTGCCATGTTTACCTTAATTTAAAGACAGCTAAAATGAGCAGCAATTTTTAGAACCTCCTTTAGTTCCTTTATTTTAGCTAGCGAATCTGCAATTTTACCTTTAATAACTTTGTGAGTAATCACAATTATTTCTGCTTCTGAATTGATTGAATCAAATTGAACAATTGATTGAATAGATACTTGACTTTCACCAAAGATGTTACCAATGCTACCTATAACTCCTGGAGTATCTGAAGTGATTAGCCTTATATAGCTTTTTTGAGGCATATCTCTTGGATTTGCCAAGTAGCAATCTCTCCAACTGAATGCTGAAAGAATTGGGTCTAGCGATTTCTCCTTATCATTTGTTAGTTTTATTCCTACAATATTTAAAATATCTGCCACTACTGCAGAGGCTGTAGGCCCTGCCCCAGCTCCTGGGCCATAAAACATTACTTCTCCTATGGGATCGCCTTCAATAAGAATGGCATTATTTACTCCGTTGACGACAGATAAAGGATGTTCATTTGGTACGAGTGTTGGCTCCACTCTTAATGCTAAAGGAATTGATCCATTAACTGTTTTGTTCTCATTGAGATGTTGAGCTATTGCAAGAAGCTTGATTTCATATCCAAGTTGATGAGCATAATTGATATCGACACTTTCTAAATTACTGATTCCTGTGGTTGGGATGTTTTCGCGATTAATTGATCCACCAAATGCTAAGCCACTCAATATGGCTATTTTGTCTGCTGCATCATGGCCATCTACATCAGCACTTGGGTTTGCTTCAGCGTATCCAAGCTCTTGAGCTTCTTTTAAGACATCATTGTAATTAGCTCCCTCTTTTGTCATTTGACTAAGAATGTAATTAGTTGTGCCATTGATTATTCCAGTTACTTTATTAATTCGATTACCACCTAGTGATTGTTTAAGTGGTTCAATAATTGGGATCCCTCCACCAACTGCTGCTTCTATTAGTACATAAACTCCTGCAGCATTTGCTGCATCAGAAATTTCTTTTCCATATCTAGCAATTACTGCTTTGTTAGCTGTGACAATAGATTTACCAGATTTAATGGCTGTTAAGATTAAGCTTCTTGCAGGCTCAATTCCACCTATTGCTTCAACTATAAGTTTTATTTTTGGGTCGTTTACTACTTCAAATGGATCTTCAGTAAGAATTGATGAATCTATTTCTATTGATCGAGGTCGGTTTAAATCTTTAACAGCTATGCGTGCAATATTAATGCTTGAGACTAAAGGGTGTCTTCCCTTAGGCGAATTGATTATATTGGCTACTCCAGTGCCTACAGTCCCTAGACCTAGTAGACCAATATCTATTCTTTGATTCATAATTTTAATTTTTTAGTTTGAAGACTTTTAGAAGAAATGACTTAGCTATAAGAATTTTGTAGCTTGTGATTTCATCTTAATGAAAATATTCATAAATCCATTTACTCGAGAAGGGGTAAGACTGTTATTCAAGCCTGTTGCTGTTATGAAAGTTGGATCTATGTTTAATATTTCTTCTGGAGTTAAATTGCTTAGGCCTTTTACTAAAAGCGATAGCATACCTTTTGTTATTAGGGCATCAGAGTAGCCTTCCCAAAATATTTTCCCTTCTTTTAGCTTACCTTGAACATATACTTGAGAAATACAACCTTTGACCTTCATTGACGGATTAAAAGCTTCTAAAGGAAGGTTGGGAAGTTTCTTGGCCAAAAAAAGTAAATACTCATAACGCCTTCTAGGGTCTGAACATGAGCTTAGCTTTGAAACTATCTTGTTGAGCTCAATACTTCCGAAATTACTTGTATTAGGTTCAATTGGCGGCTCGGCCATAAAAGGAAATTTTGTCTTTCATATTCATCAAGCATAATATCTAGCCTATCTATTTATGTATTT
Source organism: Prochlorococcus sp. AG-363-B11 (assembly GCA_003278425.1). Classification (GTDB taxonomy): domain Bacteria; phylum Cyanobacteriota; class Cyanobacteriia; order PCC-6307; family Cyanobiaceae; genus Prochlorococcus_E. The sequence continues at coordinate 5,855 of QCFE01000016.1, forward strand.
TGAAAACTTCTTTTTCATTAATCCATCCATCAAAAGGTATGTCCCATTTATCTTTTGGGAGAAATGAACTTGAGATGCAAACACTTGGGACAATTACTAATGCCTCTATTGATTTCCACTTGGCTTTTGACCTTAGACGGTCAAAGCAACCACCTCCGTATCCAAGACGAGTACCATTATGATCAATTGCTAATGCGGGTACAATTAATAAACGTATTTGATTTGGATGAAGAGCTGGTTCATCTAAAGGAGAAAGTATTCCATAAGCATCTTTTATTAGAGGTTTGTTAGTCCATCTATGGTAAGTAATTTCTCCTTTCTGATTGCTTGCTGGTAATGCTAAGGACAACCCTGGCAAGTCCTTCAAGCTTCTTAAATCAACTTCATATTTTAAGGGCCAATAAATGCCAATAATATTTTCTGAGTCATGTTTCTTTAATAAACTGGCTATTAAGTTTTTAACTTGGAAAATAATAAGTTTCTCTTCTAAGAATATATATTCTTTTCTTTTCTTACTAAATAGTATTCTTGCTTCTTTCTTCTCCTTGCTTAGATTCATAGGAATAAAGTTTCTATTAGAAAAAAGTTTTTAATCTATTGCTGAAAGTAACCTGTTAAAGCTATAGCAAGTGCATCGGCAGCATCATCAGGTCTGGGGGGAGTTGTTAAATCTAACTCTCGCATAACCGCATCTAATACTTCGTCTTTCTTGGCATGCCCTGAGCCTGCAACAGCAAGTTTTATTTGCATAGGAGGGAACTCTGAAATTGGGATTTTTAAACGAGCAAGTGTCATTATTAATACGCCTCTTGCTTGAACAACGCTAATAGTTGTACTTGACTTATAAAAGAAGAATTTTTCAATAGCTGCAAGACCTGGTTTCCATTTTTCTATAAGCTCAGAAAGATCTTTAGCAATCTCAACCATTCTTTCTCCTTCACTTTGTGATTTATGTGTTTTTATTATTCCGCAATCAAGCATTTTTATTTGTTTAGAACTTGTCTCTATTAGACCAAAGCCAACTCTGGCTAATCCTGGATCAATCCCAAGTATGATCAAAATAAAATTACTCCACAGCGGCCAATTGAAAGTCACTTAGATTATTTTGATCATTCCTTTCAAAAATCTTGCAAAAAGCTTTAATTACTCGATCACCAGAGTCAATCTGTTCTAAAGGGTCTTTTCGGAGTCTGTGCCTAAGAGAACAAGAAATAACCCTGGCAATATCTTCTTCTGTTACCTCTGATCGAGCTTCAAAAGCTGCTAATGCTTTTGCAGATCTATTTGTGACAATATCCCCTCTTAAGCCATCTACATCAAGCTCTCCACAGATTGCCGAAATTTTTAGCCGAAGGTCTTCATCAATTTCTACTTTTTGAAGGAGTTCTTGCGCTGCTACAACTTTCTCTTGAAGAGCTTCTTGAGATTTTTGTATTGATGCAGTAAACGCTTCAGGATCATTGTCAAATGATGTCCTCTGATCAACTACTTGGACGCGTAGCTCTGGCTCTCTAACAGTGCGAACTTCTACACTCATTCCAAAACGATCAAGAAGTTGAGGCCTTAACTCGCCTTCTTCTGGATTTCCTGATCCAATTAGGACGAATCTTGCAGGATGTCTTATAGAAATACCTTCTCTTTCAACTGTGTTCCAGCCAGAAGCAGCTGAATCGAGAAGTACATCAACCAGGTGATCATCAAGCAGGTTCACTTCGTCAACATATAAAAGTCCTCTGTTGGCCTTTGCTAAAAGTCCGGGCTCAAAAGCTCTAACACCCTCGCTCAAAGCTTTTTCAATATCAATTGTTCCGCATAAACGATCTTCTGTGGCTCCTAGTGGTAGGTCCACCATTGGTACTTGAGCCTTTTCTAATGGGGGGTTCTCACCTTGATCTATTTTTTGACTAACCTCGGAACTTTGTAAATCTGGGTCATTTGGAGAGCTGTTGTAAGGATCGCCTTGTACAACAGTAATTTCTGGAAGAAGATCTGCTAAAGCTCGAATTGTTGTTGATTTGCCAGTCCCTCTGTCTCCCATAATCATCACTCCCCCAATTCGAGGGTCAATTACATTCAGCAGAAGTGCTAGCTTCATCTCTGTTTGGCCAATTACTGCAGAAAAGGGGAATACCCTGCGCTGTCTAGAGGAACTCACTTTTTGTTTGCTTGTCTTCTTTTGGATTGTTTCATAAGTAGGATCACTTGAACTTGTTTTTTTACTAAAAAGCTTTATAAAGCAATCTTTGATGAATTGCTTTAACGCTATTTAATGAATTGAATCGAGTAACCAAACTCGCAAGAAAAATTATGCATTAATATCTTATCAGCACTAGCGTTAGATCTAGCTAATACTCAAAATATATTGAGTGTATTAAAATAATGCCTTTTATTTTTTATTTAATTATATTATTATCATGTTTTCTTTAATCTCCTTTTACTGATTTTAGGAAATAAAATATTGCTTAGGTTAGCTAAAGCCAGATTATGCTTTTAGATAGTTGTATCTCAACTATCTAAATTATTTTATTATGATTATAATAACTTTGATTTGGAGTCTTTATAGCTGCTCAAGCTTTAAGTTAAAGATATTCTTTAAAAGCTAATTAATTCTGAAGAAATCAATTAATAACCATTTGTTGTTTGTTTTTCCAAGAATATAATTAATCTTCAGCTTTGATAGAATAGTCTTTTCAACTTCATCTCCTGAGAGCGTTAACCTTTTGTCTTCATATAGGATTTCTGCAGCTACCTCAATCCTTTTGCTTGATCTTTCAATTATTTTTAAAGACTCTAGCTTTGCATTTATTACCTGAAATTCACTTGAAGCTATATTTTCTTCTTTTTGCTTATTGACAATACTTACAAGCTTGTTTGTCGCAACTTTTGACAAAATCTCACCTTCACCACCAGAAAGTATCTTGGCCTTAACCTCTAGCCAAGTTTCAATTAATTTCTCTATTTGAAGCTTGGATGGATTCATTACTTTTAGAGGATATAAAGCTATTGAACTATCCATGCCTGAGATAAATTCATTATTGGGAAGAACCTTTCCTTCTTGATCATTAGCGATAATTTTTGATTGTATTGCATTTGATGAGCCTCTTATAGGTTTGTTTTTGATAACCTCTTTACTTGAATTATGCAATATACTCTCATTTGAAATAAAAGAAGAGTTTGAGTTAGCCAAAGATTCTATATTTTGGAAACTTCTAATTAAAGTACCTAATAATATCCCTAGACCTATGCCAATAAAAGAAAGCCTAATAATAGTTATTAAAAATAGACTTGTCTTGACCTTTCTAGGAGATGGCTTATTTAAATCCAATTAATTGTCTCCTTTATAACTCGTCGAATAGAAAGATTTATTTTTATAAAACCATCTTATCTGCCTTAGGATACCTCTGAGGATATAGATGTCTTCTTGTCTAGGCTCAGATCGATGTAGAAAAGTTTTTATCTTTGCCATTCTTGCATTTGCTGTATGGCTTTGAAGGAATCCTATCTGTAGTAAAAGCTCTTTAGTATCTTCAACGCAATCGTTAAGTTCTTTGGGTGAAGCAGAGGTATATTTCTTAATTTCATTACTTGAATGAGAATTTGAGCAATATGAATTCAATTCATGCAGAATAATTGCTACTGCATGAGAGAGATTCAAAGATGGGTAGTTAGAAGATGCATTAAGCGTTACTACCTTTTGAGCCATTTGCAATTCTAAATTTGTAAGGCCTCTGTCTTCTCTTCCAAAGACTAATGCAATGGGTTTTGAAGATGCCTCCCTATCCTCTGTTAACCATTTCAATGCATTGGCAGATGTTTGAAGAGGAATTTCGCCATGATCTATTCGGCCACATGTTGCAACTACTCGAACACAATCTTGGATTGATTCAAGTAAGTTTGGGTAAATCGATGCATTCTCAAGAAAACTTCTTCCTTGAACTGCCATCTTTAAGGCGTCAGGGTGCTTGGGATTGCAGCGTGGAGAAACTATTCTTAATTCGTCGACCTCAAAATTTTGGCAGAGTCTTGCTATGCTCCCAAGGTTAATTTCTCCTAATGGCTCTACAACTACAATTTTTAAATTCTTTGTAAAAATAGGCACGAATCACTAATCCTTTAAAGAATGAAGGTATACAAGCAGATCAGCCATTGATTGTTCTTCCATTTCAAAACTAGGCATGGGGGGAGTAAGTCCTTTGATAACTTGATTGATGATTTGCTTGTCCCTAAGTTCCTCTGTGACGTTGTTTAGTTCTGGACCTACTAGTCCTTGAGCGGAAATACCATGACATCCAACACAATTCATCCGAAATAGACGACTCCCATTTTCTATAGAACCATTAAGGCTGAGACTTTTCTGAATATATAGACTTTCTTCTTCATTGAGAAACATTAAAAGCAGGATTAAAAAACATGCCAAAATGCTTATTGCTAAAAGCGTAAGTAAGTTGCTTTGCCTGTAGGATTTCTCCTTTTGTGCTCCAATTGATGAAGTGCTTTTCACGAAAAGATCGTTAGCATGAAACAATTGTCATTAATACTCTCATTTTTTGCTAGCAAATGATTGAACCACTCCTCTGTGGAATTGTCTTAGGCTTAGTGCCTATTACAATCCTAGGCTTATTTGTGAGTGCCTGGAATCAATATCGACGTGGCAGTGCTATGCCTGACTGGGACTGAGGAAAAGTAAGCCAGTATCTCCATATTTCTTTTGCTCCTTGACGTGCCATCTATCTGGCAACTTAAACCCGTTTGTTATAGAAAACTCACATATAGCTAAGCAATTTCTAGTAACCCAATCTCCATCAAGAAGGTTTGCTAAAGCTTGGTAGTAATTCCCATTCTTGTAGGGAGGATCAATATATATATAATTAAATCGGTTAGTTTTCTTTCCTAGTCTTTGATATGTTTTTGTTGAATATTTTTTGTATCCTATTTTTAATAACCTAATTGCTTCAATATTGAGTACGTTAACAAATACCTGAGAACTCACTCCTTTGTTAATTGATTCTATATTGGACTGACATGTTTCATATACTTTTCTGTTAAGTTCAACTGCTAAAACTGTTTTTGCTCCTCTCGCAATTACTTCACAAGAGATGATTCCACTACCACTATATAAGTCCATCCAGTTGGAATTGTTAATCCGTTCTCTCAATATATTCATTAATGCTTCTCTAACACGGCCAGTAGTTGGTCTAGCTAATTTGCCATTAGGACTTTTAAGTCTCCTCCCATTTGTTAAACGAAGTTGCCCTGTCAATATAAACTTATAGTTTCCTTTCTTACCCAATCAAGCCAATTGGCTAATAAGCTCTCACCAGACTTTCCAGATTTTTCGGGATGAAATTGGCATGCAGCTACTTTCTTGGTCCAAATAACAGCTGTAATTTTTTCACTAGCAAAGTTTACTGATGAAGCAATATCATTTGAATTGGTTGGAATTGCAGCATATGAATGAACAAAATACATCCATTGTTGATCAGGATTGTCTTTAAAAAGTGGGCATTCTTTATTCTGATTTAATAATGCCCATCCTACATGAGGGATTAATTCTTTTGTATTTTTTGGTAAATGCTTTATTTTTCCTTTTAATAAACCTAAACCTTTTCTTGTGCCTTCATCACTTGCTTCAAATAGTAGTTGAAGACCAAGACAAATACCTAAAAGGGGCATTTCATTATTTACCCATTTTTTAAGTTCAGGAATAAGATTTGTTTTTTCTAGATTTTTCATTGCAGGATCAAATGCTCCAACACCTGGAAGAATCAAGGCTTGGCAGTCATTTAGGTCTTCAGGTTTTCTTATAATCTTTAGAGGTTGATTAAGTCTTCCAAAACAGCGATCTACAGAATGCAGATTTCCCATCCCATAATCTATAAGGCCAATATTTAAGATCACTTAAATAAATATGTAAAATGCGCTTTTTTTATATTAAAGATGTTTGGAGATTGTACTAGAGAGTGTGGCTTTTGGAACTGCCCCAACTACTGTATCAACTTTCTGCCCACCTTTGAAAATCATTAGTGTAGGTATGCTCCGAATCCCGTATTGACTAGCAATATTAGGATTCTCATCTGTATTTAGCTTGCATACTTTTATCTTTCCTTCAAAATCCTTGGAGATTTCATCAACAATTGGTGAAACCATCCTGCAGGGACCGCACCATGGAGCCCAGAAATCAACAAGGACAGGTATACCACTCTGGAGCACTTCCTGCTCGAAAGAAGAATCAGTAACAGCAGTAGCACTAGACATACAACTTAAATAAAAATGAAAGAAGACTTTTTACTATATTATTTTGCCGAGAAAAATGATTCTTGCCATTAGTTGTATTTGTTTGAATTCTAATTGAAAAATTTTTTAGGTTTCTTCTTGAAAAAAGTGATTCTTGAAGGTCGATTGCGCCGCTTGGTCAAAACTTAAAAAAATTAGAAAATTATTTGCCCATTCCTAGTTGTTGCGCTTTTTGGTACACCTTTCCTTCAGAAAGTAGGGATGGAGCTATTACAACTTCAACTTTTTGCATCTCTTCAATTGTCTGAGCCCCAAGTGTTCCCATCGAAGTTTTTAATGCTCCTAGCAAATTATGAGTTCCATCATCAAGGGTTGCAGGGCCACGAAGTATCTTTTTTATGCTTCCTGTTGAACCAACTTTAATCCTTGTTCCTCTAGGAAGAATAGGACTTGGGGTAGCCATCCCCCAGTGAAATCCTTTGCCGGGAGCTTCGTCAGCTCTGGCAATTGGTGAGCCGATCATTACTCCATCTGCTCCACAAGCTATGCATTTACATATATCTCCTCCATTAATTATTCCCCCATCCGCAATTATGGGAACGTATTTACCTGTTTCATTTTGAAAGGAATCTCTTGCTGCTGAGCAATCAGAAATTGCTGTAGCTTGAGGCACTCCAACTCCTAGGACACCTCTTGAGGTGCAGGCTGCTCCTGGACCAATCCCAACAAGCACTCCTGAGACACCAGCTTCCATAAGTTTTAAAGCAACGTCATATGTCACGCAATTACCTGCTATGACTGGTATTCCAAGGGTCTTGCACAGATTCTCAATGTCTAACTTCTTTTGATTGTCTCCCCCAATATGTTCTGTTGAAACCACTGTTGCTTGAAGGAAAAAAAGATCTGCTCCAGCCTGAGTAATTATCTCATGGAAATTAATAGCGGCTATAGGGGTTCCACTTACGGCAGCTATGCCGCCTTGGGATTTGATTTCATTGATTCTTTTCTTAATTAAATCCTCTTGAATTGGTTGACTGTAGATTTCTTGCATTAATGGTACAAAGTCTTCTTTACCTATAGATGAAATGCGATTTAGGACACTTTCAGGATTTTTATATCTAGTTTGAACTCCTTCAAGATTTAAAACTCCTAATGCGCCTAGTTTTGAAAGCTCTACAGCCATTTTTACATCTACTACTCCATCCATTGCGCTAGCAATTATTGGAATCTCAAGCTTTTTGTTTCCTAGAAACAAAGTGGTGTCAGTTTTTTCTGGATCAACTGTTTTCCCTCCAGGAACAAGAGCTATTTCATCTATGCCATAAGCACGACGAACATGTTTGGAGTGGCCGATTTGGATATTCACATTTAGTTCAATCAGATTGTGTAAAAACTACCAAGAACAAAGCTCAAAGCTTTGAATGTATTGGTAGTTGAAGATTATTCGATTATTTAGGAGATTATCTGCATAGTGTTCCTTCGTGAATGAAAAGTTTCTTAATCAGCATCTTTTTTAAATAGCAAGAAATATCAGATCAGCCGAAAAGGCTAAAAGGAAAATCAATGTTTAGTTTTTGTGATTTGCATAACAAATTAGGCTTCAGCAGAATAAAAAGATTATTTTCAAGCAAAATAGCTTGAATGATGATTAAAGAAGCGAGCAATTCTTCTAAGCCTTTTTTGAATGGATAATTGAATAGGCTGCTAGATATTGTACTTTTGACTTATGATTCTAATCATCTTTAGCTTTAAAAATAATTGCCTTTCTTAGATAGAGTTAAGATTATCTTATGAAATGGAATAATGTAAATTTATATAGATAGCGCTAGAAGAAAAATTTAAGTGTAAGATGAATTTCAGTAATTAACTTTTTTTATTCTAATCTCTTCTAAAAAATCTTTATTTATTTTATTTTCCTGTTAAGTACGTAAAATCATAAATCAATCAGTTTAAGCCTATTCCTCAACTAATTATGAAAGGTCAATAGTCTTAATTGTTATTCAGAAGAAGAAATAAGTGAATATTATTTTATTTAAATTGCATTTTAAGTGAAATTAAAGTAATGGTCAAATGAGGTTTTCATTTCTAATGGTTTGAGCCCTATGGAGATAGGAGGTGTGATGAGATCAAATCATGCAAATAAATTTAGTATTTGATACGAACAATTGAGCTTATTTCAAGATAAAATAGAATTATTAAGCAAGAGTATTTTGTATGGCTGATCCAACGGAACCCAGTGGAGGTGTTCCAAGCGAGTTTGAAGACAGGATCATCCAGACAGACCTTCGCAATGAGATGTCGCGTTCCTATTTGGAATATGCGATGAGTGTGATTGTTGGTAGGGCTTTGCCAGATGCCAGGGATGGCTTGAAGCCGGTTCATCGCAGAATACTTTATGCAATGTACGAATTGGGTTTAACCAGTGAAAGGCCTTATAGGAAATGTGCTCGTGTAGTGGGTGAAGTACTTGGTAAATATCATCCTCATGGTGACACCGCAGTCTATGACGCACTAGTCAGGATGGCACAGGATTTTTCTATGCAGATGCCTTTAGTAGATGGGCATGGAAATTTCGGGTCTGTTGATAATGACCCTCCTGCTGCAATGAGATATACAGAGTCTCGGTTGAGAGCATTGACTCAGGATAGTTTGTTAGAAGACATTGAATCAGAAACAGTAGATTTTATAGATAATTTTGATGGTTCTCAGCAAGAACCGACTGTTTTGCCAGCGAGAATTCCACAGCTATTGCTTAATGGCTCTTCTGGTATAGCAGTTGGAATGGCTACAAATATTCCGCCTCACAATCTTGGTGAATTAATCGATGGGTTGATGGAATTAATAGCCAATCCAGGATTGACGGAAAAGGAGATTATGAGACTTATCCCTGGGCCTGATTTCCCCACAGGGGGGCAAATATTAGGAAGAAGTGGAATTAGAGAAACTTATTTATCAGGAAGAGGTTCAATAACTATGAGAGGTGTTGCAGAAATAGATTCTATTGAAATTACGGGTAGACCAGATAAAGACGCCATTGTTATAACTCAGCTTCCTTATCAGACAAACAAAGCTGCATTAATCGAACGTATAGCATATATGGTTAATGACAAGAAGCTTGAGGGTATTTCTGATATTAGAGATGAAAGTGATCGTGATGGAATGAGGATAGTTGTTGAGTTAAGGAGAGATTCTTATCCTCAGGTTGTATTGAATAATCTTTTCAAGTTAACCCCTCTTCAGTCTAATTTTAGTGCAAATATGCTTGCTTTGGTAGACAGTGAACCAATAACACTTTCTTTGTTGAAGATGTTAAGAGTTTTTCTGGATTTCAGAGTAGAAACAATTGAGAAAAGGACTACTTATCTACTTAGAAAAGCTGAAGAGAGGAATCATATTCTCTTAGGACTTCTTCTAGCTTTGGATCAGTTAGATGAAATAATAGCTTTAATTAGGTCAGCCTCCGATGCCTCAGTTGCAAGGAAAGAATTGCAAGAAATCCATGGCTTAACAGATGTACAGTCAGATGCAATATTACAGATGCAACTAAGAAGATTAACTGCTTTAGAGTCAGATAAGATAAGGCTTGAGCATGAGGATTTGTTGACAAAAATAACCGATTTTAAGGATATTTTGTCTAATAAAGACAGGGTTTTTGAAATTATAAAAGCAGAGCTGATTATTATAAAAAATAAATATTCTAAGGATAGAAGGACTGAAATTTTAGATTTGGGAAGTGGCCTTGAGGATATAGATTTAATTGCAAATGAGCGATCAGTTGTACTGCTTACTGAGACAGGCTATTTAAAAAGAATGCCTGTTAATGAATTCGAATCTACTAGTCGTGGTACAAGAGGCAAGTCAGGCACTAGAAGTCATGGAGAAGAAGAGGTGAAGCGATTTATTAGTTGTAATGATCATGATAATCTTCTTCTATTTAGTGCACGTGGAGTTGTTTATACTTTACCGGCTTATCGAGTTCCACAATGCAGCAGAGCTGCTAAAGGAACACCAGTAGTTCAACTATTACCAATTCCTCGTGAAGAAGCAATTACTTCATTGATTTCTGTTGCTTCATTTGATGATGACACTCATTTGTTGATGCTAACGACAGGAGGCTTTATTAAAAGAACTCCTGTTTCAGCATTTAGTAAAATAAGAGCTAATGGTTTGATTTCTATAAATCTTGAAGAAGGAGATTCTTTGCGATGGGTACGATTAGCTGCTTCTGGGGATAGTGTTTTAATTGGTTCAAGAGCTGGTATGACAATTCATTTTCGTTTAGATGAGAGTGAGCTAAGACCCTTAGGAAGGACAGCGAGAGGAGTTCGATCAATGAATTTACGTGAAGGTGATTCTTTGGTAAGTATGGATGTTCTGCCTAAAGATCTTGCTGATTGCATAGCTAGCACTAATGAAGACGAAGCAATTAATTCTTCTACTGAATACGAAGGTCCCTGGATTTTAGTTGCCTCTGCTAACGGTCTTGGTAAACGTGTCCCAGTAACACAATTTCGTTTACAAAAGAGGGCTGGGATGGGTTTAAGAGCAATTAAATTTAGAAGCACAGTTGATGAGTTGGTTGGTCTTAAAGTTTTAAATAAGGGTGAAGAGTTATTGCTGGTGAGTGAGAAAGGAGTGATTGTTAGAACAAGTGCAGATCTTATTTCAGAACAGTCAAGAGCAGCTACTGGTGTTAGATTGCAACGCCTAGATTCAGGTGATCATTTGGCGGAAGTAGTCTTAGTTCCCCCTCAACAAGATCATCAAGAATTAACTGAAGATTCTTCAAAATCAAATGATAATGAAGTAGACAATTTATCTCAAGTTTGAAATTGGAAAATTGTTCAGATGTATTGGTTATGGGAGCAGGGCCTGCGGCCCTTTGTATTGCTTCCGAGTTGATTAAACAAGGTTTAGATGTAAGTGCACTAGCATCTCATTCCCCCAAAGAACCTTGGCCTAATACTTATGGTATCTGGGCTGAAGAACTTGAATCCCTTGGTATGGCTTCTTTATTAGGTCATCGGTGGAACGATACGATTAGTTATTTTGGAAATGGATACGGTGATGATGGATCTAAGCCCACTATTCATAATTTTGATTATGGTCTTTTTGATCAAGCCGCTTTTCAAAATGCACTTTTGGATAGATGTAAGGACCTTAATTGGGCAATAGAAACAGCTGAAAATATTTTATTTGTAGATAAAATTACTGAGGTTATTTGTTCCTCTGGTAAAAAATATCGAGCAAGAATAGTTATTGATGCTAGTGGGCATAAGAGTCCCTTTATAAGAAGGCCAAATCATGGTGATGTGGCTCAGCAAGCTGCATATGGAGTAGTAGGTCGGTTTACTTCTCCACCAGTTAATGAGAATCAATTTGTTCTTATGGATTTCAGATCTAATCATTTAACTGAACAAGAAGTGAAAGAATCTCCTTCATTCCTTTATGCAATGGATTTTGGCGAGGATTTATTCTTTGTTGAGGAGACTTCACTTGCTTGTGCGCCGGCTGTTTCATGGGAAACATTGAAAAGCAGGTTAATTTCGAGGTTGGCAAGCCGTGGAATAGAGATAACAGAAGTATCTCATGAAGAGTATTGTTTATTTCCAATGAATTTACCCTTGCCTTACAGGAATCAACCCCTTCTTGCTTTTGGAGGTTCAGCAAGTATGGTTCACCCTGCTTCTGGATATATGGTTGGTGCTCTTTTGAGACGAGCGCCAGATCTAGCTGAAAAATTATCAGAATTCATGTCTATAGAACCAGCATTGGATTCTGCAAAGTTGGCTAAAAAAAGTTGGAATGTTTTATGGAATGCTGAACTTGTTCAAAGGCATCGTTTATATCAATTTGGGTTAAAACGTTTAATGAGTTTTGATGAAGCGTTATTAAGAAGTTTTTTTGCAACATTTTTTAGACTTCCTAAGGAAGATTGGTCAAGGTTTTTAGCAAATACACTGCCTTTGCCTAAGTTGATTTTAGTGATGTTAAGGCTTTTTACCATTTCTCCTTTAAAAGTAAAGTTAGGGATGATAGGAATTGTTATTCTTTAACTGCCAGAGGTTTTTGATGTCTTTGCCAATCATTAGCTTGTATTAAAGGAAAAATACAATCTTCTTTTTCTAGTTCCATTAATTTTGACTGGGGCAATCCTTCATCATTCCCCAATGAATTAATCAAAAGCCAGAATCTTTTTAAATGTCTTTCTATTCTTTCTTTTGCAAGTTCTGTTGTTGTTCCAGCTTTTAAAATAAAACTCCAATCTGATGATTGTGATAAAAGTAATTCTCTAGCAGCTTGTTGAAGGACTCTTATCTCTAATTGATTCTTTACACCATTCTCACATCTTTCAACCATTGCTTTCCCAGCATTGCTCCATTCAGGGATCAGCCAAGAATTTCTTTCATTAATCCAATATTTGTGAAAACCACCTTGTCCCCAGCTTGATGGGCATGGATCACATAATTGTAGCCTAGATGTTTCTTTTAATACATCATTTAGCTTAGTAAACTCTATGTCTTGTTCTCCAGCTTGCTTGAAAATCTCTGATAGAAATTTAGGGCCTTCAAACCACCAGTGGCCAAAAAGTTCTGCATCAAAGGGTGCAACTAATAAAGGTTCCTGATTAATAGCTTTATAAAGATTCTTAAGTTGAATATTTCTACTTAATAAGTATTCCTTAGCATGCTCTTTTACTTTTACAGCAGCATCTTCAGCTTGATAGAAAGCTTTTTCTTTTAAAGAAACATTTTGTCCAGTAATTTTATTAAGTTTTAGGCCTAGTGGCCTAGGCTTATCAATTCCAATTTCAGCTAGAGTTTCAAAAGGCAAATCCCACCCTAAATCTCGATGGAACTCTCTATAGTTTGAGTCTCCTGGGTAACCCTGCCTTGATGACCATACAGGCAGGGTCGAAGCACTGTCTCTACCGAAAAATGCAACTCCATTCTTGGTACAAATTGGAGCATATATTCCATATTTAGGCCTAGGCTTAGCATGCAGCACACCGTGCCCATCAAGTACTGAATAGCGAAGACCATTCTCAATCATTAGCTTGTCTAAACCTTCAAAATATGCACATTCAGGTAACCAAATGCCCTGAGGGTTGATTCCAAAAAAACGTATGTGTTCTTTAACCGCTGTTGATAATTGAGCAAAAACACATTCAGTGTTTTCTCTTAATAGAGGTAGATAACCATGAGTTGCGGCACATGTAAGAATGTCAATAACATTAGATTTCCTTAAATCTGAGAATCTTTTAATAAGGTCGCCTTCACATGCTGACCAATCAGATAGCTGAATACTTATATTATTTGCTAAGAAATCCGCAGAATTTTTTTGATCTTTATTAACTGTTTTTAGTATATTCAATCTAGTTTTCAACCATTTAGGGAATCTATTTTTCAGGTCTTGATCATTAAGAAGAGAAAGTAGGGTTGGGGAAAGAGAAATGGTCAGTTTTGGGTTTTGATTATTTGAGCAGGAAGAATTTTCAAGTACCTTAAGTAGAGGAAGATAACATTCCATTAAAGCCTGGAAAAACCAGTCTTCATCTAAAGATCCAGGCTTGCTTGACCTCACGTAAGGGAGATGAGCATGGAGAACTATAGCCAGTTTGCCTTTTCCCAAGTTTTAAAAACAGGTCTTCTGAATTTAGGATGTTATAGAAATCTAGTTAGAATAAAAACATTATTGAATTAAAAAGGAAATTTCGATGGCCAAAGATCCAGGCCGAGTTCTTATATTTGATACAACACTTAGAGATGGTGAGCAATCTCCAGGTGCGAGCTTAAATTTGGAAGAGAAATTGGCGATTGCTCAACAGCTAGCAAGATTGGGAGTAGACATCGTTGAAGCGGGGTTTCCATTTGCAAGCCCTGGAGATTTTAAAGCTGTACAGAGAATCGCTGAACAAGTTGGTGGAGATGATGGCCCTATAATTTGTGGACTCGCAAGAGCCTCCACGGAGGATATAAAATTTTGTGCTGAGGCAATATCGCCAGCTCCTCGTAAACGTATTCATACATTTATTGCTACAAGTGATATTCATCTTGAGCATAAACTTAGAAAGTCACGCGGAGATGTTCTGAAGATTGTTCCAGAAATGGTTCATTATGCAAAGTCTTTATGTGATGATATTGAGTTTTCTTGTGAAGATGCTGCAAGAAGTGACCCTGAGTTTATGTACCAAGTTATTGAAGGTGCGATTAAGGCAGGAGCTGGAACTATAAATATTCCAGATACAGTTGGTTATACAACACCAGCAGAATTTGGAGAGTTGATTCTTGGTATAAACAAGAATGTGCCTAATATTGATGAAGCAATTTTGTCTGTCCATGGTCATAACGATTTAGGACTTGCTGTAGCAAACTTTTTAGAAGCAGTAAAGAACGGAGCAAGGCAACTTGAATGTACTATCAATGGTATTGGAGAAAGAGCTGGAAATGCTGCTTTAGAAGAGTTGGTTATGGCACTCCATGTAAGGAGAAGATACTTTAATCCTTATTTTGGGAAGGATTCAGATAGTCCAACTCCTTTAACTGCTATTCGAACTGAAGAAATCACAAAGACATCTAGGTTGGTTTCCAATCTCACTGGTATGGTTGTTCAACCTAACAAGGCAATTGTAGGGGCAAATGCTTTTGCTCATGAGTCAGGGATTCATCAGGATGGAGTCTTGAAAAATCGCCTAACTTATGAAATTGTAGATGCAAAAACAGTTGGACTTACTGATAACAGAATATCCCTTGGAAAATTAAGTGGTAGGAGCGCTGTTCGAGCAAGGCTTGAGGATCTAGGCTATGACCTAACAAGAGAAGATTTGAACGATGCTTTCGCAAGATTTAAGGACCTGGCAGATCGTAAAAGAGAAATTACCGATAGGGATCTTGAAGCAATAGTAAGTGAGCAGGTTATGCAACCAGATTCAAGATTTCAACTTCATTTGGTTCAAGTAATTTGTGGAACTGCTTTGAAACCAACAGCTACAGTAACTGTTGCTGATCAAGATGGACGCGAAAAGACAACAGTTGCACTAGGAACTGGACCCGTTGATGCAGTTTGCAAAGCTTTAAGAGCTTTAACTTGTGAACCTAATGATTTGATCGAGTTTTCTGTTAAGTCAGTTACAGAGGGTATTGATGCTCTTGGAGAAGTGACAATTCGACTTAGAAGGGATGGAAAGATCTTTTCAGGACACTCTGCAGATACTGATGTAGTAGTTGCTGCTGCTCAGGCCTATATAAATGCCCTTAACAGACTTGTTTCTTCAGACAAGAATTCCTCTATCCACCCACAGCATGATGTTGTAGAGGCAAAACTTTAAAGTTAACTTAATTAGAAAATTAGGTAATTATTTTCTATACACCAAATCCCGACAGCGTTATAGTCTTCAATGGTGATGTTAGTAGGGAGAGCATAGTGAAAATAAAATCTAGTGTTTATAGGTTGGTAGGCCTTGATGGATTACCTCATCCAGTGCTTGATACGCCTTATGACTCAATTGAGTCTGCTGTTAAAGCAGCAAAAAGTTGGTCTTCTGATAAGCCTATTGGTCATTTAATAAGAGATGGTTCTCTTGGTATTGAGGTTTTGACCTCTAATGGCTCTTGGAGAACAATTCAATATTCATAAATATTCAGTCCACTTAATTTTTATGATTTATCAAGAAAACTTAAAATAAATATTTTAAAAAGTTCAATATTTTTCAATTTTTTGTATATTCCTAGATTAAAGTTGATAGATCTTAAAGATGATTATATTCTTTTTGTTATTCCGATAGTTTCAATCATTTACTCAATTAATATAAAATGAGATTTTTTTAGTTATTTTTAGTTGATATTAACTTCAATTTTTATGAGTACAGGTTTTCGAGGTTATTGGATACTCTCTTGGTTAGGGTTATTTGCAAATGTCATAGCTCTTCCATCCATTGCCTATGTTTTAAGCCTTGGTGCACCATTGCAGATAGCTAATTTAAGTATAGCTATTAGTCTTGCTTGGCCTTCAGCTATTGTTGGTATAGTTGCTTCTGCTGGACTTCTTGCAGAAAGAAGATGGGGAATATTATTGTCTATAGTCTCCACTTCAATGGTTATTTCAGCAGCTTTGCCTTATGGAATTATCCGTTTGTTATTAGAAGGGGATCTTTTGGGATTGAGTGGACTGTGTTTGATAATTGCGGTTCTTAATTTGCTTGCTTTGATTTATTGGGCTTTGCCTGCTCATAGAAGAAATATAAGGCTTTAAATGCTATTTAAAAATATTTTTAAATTTAATCTTTACTATTCGAATGTATTTAAGCAGGGAAAAAAGATTTTTTAGAGTGGACCGGATACTTTATTCTTCTGTGTCTCATCCTTTTCCACACAGAAATGAAAGCATTAATTACTAGTTCTATCTCTGCTCTTGAAAGACAGCTATCAAGTAGTTGGCCATCTAATTGACGGGATTCAATAATTCTTCTAATTGTTGAATAAGCTTTAGGCTCATCAGTTGTTAAATCTAATGATCTAAGTGATGCTTCGCAACCATCTGCCAGCATTAAAATAGCTGTTTCTTTAGATTGTGGAATTGGACCTCTATATCGGAAGGACTTCTCATGTGTTGTAGGGTTTATTTCCCTAGCCTTATGAAGAAAAAATCCCATTTTTAATGTTCCTTGATGTTCTGGAATGAAATCAGCTATAGAGCTTGGCAGACGGTGCCTTTTTGCAAGCTTTAAGCCTTCATCAACATGTGCTTGTAATATTTCTGCGCTTGAGAATGGATTGTCAAGTTCATCATGTGGGTTAACCCCCTCTTCCTGATTTTCTATAAACCATTCTGGGGCATGGAGTTTACCAATATCATGATAAAGCCCTCCAGCTCTTATAAGATCTACATCCGCACCAATACTTCTTGCACCTTCCTCAGCCAGGCTGCATATCATTAGGGTGTGTTCAAATGTACCTGGTGCTTCTCTAGATAATCTTCTAAGCAAAGGCCTTTCTTGGTCTGCAAGCTCTAGAAGTCTGGCTCTAGTTAATAAGCCAAAAGTATTTTCAATAATAGGTAAAATTAAGATCGTAACCATTAGCATTGCACCTAGTACTAATGCCTCAGTTATTAATACTTCTGAATTCGGTGCGAGCCTTCCCCACGCACTATTAGAAGGTGTGATTTCAGTTTTTAATAAAAACCATTCGAGTAGAAGGGCACTAAATGGAAGAAGAATTGATATTTGAAGTAACTGAGCTCTATTCCTCATTCGACCACCTTGAAATGCAACTATTGAGGCTGTAATTGCCGCAATTACTAATCTTCCTTCACCTATTCCGCTTACAGACACTGGCCATAAAAGACTGCAAATTGACATCCATACTAAAGCAGATAATGTGCCAATTCCTTGTGATAGCAAAAGAGTTGGTGGAACAAGAATTTGCAAAGGACTTATTGCAGCTCCAAACCAATTTTTAGCAATTTGTGCCACAAGTAATAAACATAGAGCTAACAATGCATGTTTAGATTTAAGAGAAGGCTTTTCTCTTCGCATAATTACTATCAAAATAAAGCAACTTGCTATAGCTTCACTAAAACTGAAGAACCACTCCAATGGCTTGGGACTTCTTTTTATTAGTCCAAAATAATCAAGAACGTCATATCTCTTTTGAGTAATCGGCTCACCTTTTTGAATTATCAAGTCGCCTTTTTTAACATCTATATTTGGTATACCTTGTTTGGTAATTAATTCTTCTAGTAATTGTTGACTCCTTCCTGAATCATGACGAAGATTACTTTTTCCGTAAAAAGTACTTGAAATTAGCTTGCTACCTAGTGTTGCAGCAGGTGTTTCTACATCAGAATTTGTTAATTGAAGAAAAGCCGATTTGTTAAGTTGATCTTGAGCCAAGCTTTTTATTAAGCCTTGACTAAGCATCCTTTCAGATAAAGAAATAATTTCTTTATTCCATATATTTCTTTTTTCTTTTGATTGACTTGTGATCCATTCTCTTTCTTTAGCTGACAAATTAACAGGTCCTATACGATCTGAATTATTAGTTTCGGCAACTAGATCTAACTCTTGAAGCTGTTCTTCTAACTGTTTCTTTAGTTTAATCGACTCATTTTGATCAATAATTTGTACGGAGGTTTGCGGTATAAGATCAGATCTTTTTTGTTGAAGGGCAACACTGTCTATTACTTGAGCATCCTTGGGCGCCTTAGCATCAAAAGTAGATAAATCACCGGGTCTTAAGTCAGGAACAGCTAATAGTTTGTAACTAGATATAATTGCTATTAAAAGACAGGTCATTAAAAGAGCTGTCTTGTTTGCAATTGACCAGGGTATTAGAGCCCTTATTGGTGACTGGCTTAACAACCAGTTTCTCCAAATGCTTTTTAAACTGGGAATTTTTATCAAGGATCTTAGAAGCCCTTTATAAAGTTAGCGATCTATTGGCACCATGCTGCATTCAATTTAACTTGTTCTTATGAAAAATATTTTAGACGGTAAAAAACTTGCGGCTGAGTTGGAATTAAGACTCAAGCAAGATATTGACCATTTATCTGGTATTGCTGGGAGAAGACCTGGCCTTGCAGTTATTCGAGTTGGTGATGATGCAGCGAGCGGTGTTTATGTTTCTAATAAAGAGAAAGCATGTAAGCGAGTAGGAATAGAGAGCTCTTTGTTTCATCTCAAAGCTGATTCATCTATTGGAGAAATTTTAGAAACTATAACTTCGTTGAATAATGATTTAAATGTAGATGGAATTTTGTTGCAGCTACCTTTGCCTAAAGGCTTTGACGAAAAGCAGTTTTTGAAAGCAATTGATCCAGAGAAGGATGTTGATGGTCTCCACACTATGAATTTAGGAAGATTGTTAAAAGGAGAAGAAGGTCCTCGCTCTTGCACTCCTGCTGGGATTATGGCTTTACTTCGCTACAATAATATTTCTTTAGAAGGTAAAAAGGTTGTTGTTATTGGTCGCAGCATATTAGTTGGTAAGCCGATGGCTTTAATGCTTCAAGCTGCTAATGCAACGGTTACTGTGGCTCATTCAAAAACACGTAATCTTACTGAGGTGACTAATCAGGCTGATCTAATAGTAGTAGCTGCTGGAAAACCCCATTTCATTGGCTCTGAACATATAGGAGCAGATACCATTGTTATAGATGTTGGTATTCATAGAATTCCTATATCAACAAATCTCATGGAATCAAAATTCAAACTTTGTGGCGATGTCCGTGCAAAAGAAATAGCTTCTAAGGTCAGAGCTATCACTCCTGTTCCAGGCGGAGTTGGTCCTATGACGGTTGCAATGTTGTTAGTTAACACTGTAAGCAGATGGCAATACCATTGCGGTTTGTCTTCTACTGTTAGTGATTTGCTCCCATAAAGCATTAATCCTGAGAGAATCCAAGTAATTGTTATTTGTCCATGGCGGAAGCAGTCATTTCTTCTTTTGACTTCACCGCTTATCTAGCTAAAGCTAGAAATCGTGTTGAGGCTGCGTTAGATGCTGCATTGGGTCCTGAAAGACCTAATCAGCTTCGGGAAGCAATGCGTTACTCTTTACTTGCTGGAGGTAAGCGACTTCGCCCAATACTTTGTTTGTCTGCCTGTGAGTTGACAGGAGAAAATCCTGAAAAGGCTTTGTCTACAGCAGTAGCAATAGAGATGATTCATACCATGTCATTAATACATGATGACTTGCCATCAATGGATAATGATGATTTGCGTAGAGGCAGACCTACTAACCACAAGGTTTATGGAGAGGCTGTTGCAATACTTGCAGGCGATGCACTTTTGACAAGGGCCTTTGAAATGGTCTCTTTAAGAAGTCCTGATGTCCCTGCTGATAGGTTGTTGAAAATAATTGGAGAGCTTTCATTAGTAGCTGGAGCTCCTGGGTTAGTAGGTGGTCAGGTTGAAGATTTGGAATGTGAGGGAAAAGAAGTTGATCTAGATACTCTTGAATTTATTCATGTTCATAAGACTGGAGCTCTTCTTAAGGCTTCCGTAGTTTGTGGTGCATTAATTGGTGGAGCGGAAGAACAATTATTAGAAGCCCTTAGAATTTATGCCAATAGCATAGGGTTGGCATTTCAAATAATCGATGACATCCTAGATTTAACTTCAAGCAGCGAGGTCTTAGGTAAAACTGCAGGTAAGGATTTGGCTGCAGACAAAACTACTTATCCCAAACTGCTTGGTTTAGATGAATCTCGAAAAAAAGCTAAAGAACTTATAGGGAAAGCCAAAGAAGCAATTCAACCTTGGGATAAAAAAGCTACTCCTCTTTTAGCCTTAGCTGATTACATTATTAATAGAGATAGATGAATCATCTTTCAGAATTGCTTTCAACAACATTTATCGAAGAAATATTAGATAATGCAGTCCTGATATGGGGTCTAATTGCTTGCGGATTGGCGCAATTTTCGAAACTATTTGTAGAATTAATATTTTTTCAGAGATGGAAGCCTTCTGTTTTGCTTGAAACGGGCGGAATGCCTTCTAGTCACTCTGCACTTGTAACTGGTACAGCTTCTGGGGTTGGTATGGAGCTTGGTTTTGACCATCCAATCTTTGCTCTTGCTTCTACCATAGCTTTTGTAGTTATGTATGACGCTAGCGGAGTTAGGAAATCTGCAGGAATGATCGCAGCTCGAGTAAATGAACTACCAGCTGAAAATTGGCCATCTTTTCCTACTGCTCCTTTGAAGGAATCGCTTGGACATTCTCGAATAGAGGTTTTAATAGGAAGTTTGATTGGACCAGCAGTTGCCTTGCCAGGAATTGCTTTTTTGGGCTCTCCTCTTCATTTTCTTAAAGACTTAGGGTTGATCTTAGGGTGAAGAATAAATATATTTTGAGCTCAGATCAAAATAAAGCTCTTGAGAAATTTATAACTTGGATAGATAAAAAGGTAACTGATAAACCATTCTTGTTAAGTGGCTTTGCTGGTAGTGGAAAAACTTATTTATCAACAAAGCTTTTAAAAATTGTAGAGGATAGAGAAATTTGTTGGACTGTTGCTGCTCCTACTCATAAGGCAGTAGGAGTTTTACGTAATGTCATTGATCAAGAAGGTTTAAAAGCAACTTGGTATCCATCTACTATCCATAGACTTCTAAGACTAAAACTTAAAAGAAAAGGAGATTTGGAAATTTGCGAGAAAACAGATCAAACAGAGAAATCTCTAAATCAACTTGGATTAGTTCTTATTGATGAAGCTTCCATGATTGACAGCACCCTGCTAAAGATTATTATCAATTGTTCAATTCAATATAAAACTCGTTTGGTTTTCGTTGGGGACCCTGCCCAGCTACCTCCAGTTGGTGAAGATAGTAGTGCAGTCTTTTTTATTGAATCGAATAGAGAAATCGCATCTTAGTGAAGTAATTAGGCATCGAGGCCCCGTACTTCAGTTAGCAAGCTTAATTAGGGACGAGAACTTTCCATGTACTCAACCTCCTTGTTTCCCAATTGTTAGTTCCAAAAAAAGTTTGATATGTTCT
>QCFE01000017.1 GCA_003278425.1 Prochlorococcus sp. AG-363-B11
ATTTTTTATAGTGCTATAATTAACTCAGGAAATAAAGACTATGCTCTTGCTTTAATTGAGTTACTGCGTAAGAAAGGCTTATGTCCAAGAGCTATATGGATTAGTAGCTTAAAAAAGAAGTCAGTACAAGATAAAATCGTTAAGCTTTATCAAAGAGAAAAGGTTTCATGTATTATTTCATCAACTTCATTCGCATCGGTTAATTTTGATAATGCAACAGAGGGAGAACTGATATGGGATTTATTAAATGTTCCTATTTTTCAGATAATAACATCAAATAGAACTAGAGAAAATTGGGAATCATCATCTAGAGGATTAGATCCATTAGATTTATCTCTACAGATTGTAATGCCGGAACTTGATGGTAGAGTTACAACGAAGATAGCAGCATTTAAGAAAAAAATTGAAGATAATTTATCTCTATATTCTCCTGTTTATAAGTTAGAGCCAGATATTGAAAACCTTGAATGGATTGTTTCATTAATATCATCCTGGATAAAACTTCAAAAAACAAATAAAAAAGAAGTTAAGGCTGTAATAATTCTATCTAATTATCCAGTAAAGGATGGCCGAATAGCCAACGGTGTAGGATTAGATACTCCAGCAAGTATTTTATCCTTATTAAAATTACTGCAAAGTCAAGGGTATTTTCTTGGAAATAATAGTCTTCCTACTAATACAAGAGACTTAATGCGGTTAATATTATCTAATAGAACAAACTCGGCAGAATCAAATCATAATCAACCATTAGAATATTTAAGTTTAGAAGATTATAGTAATTATTGGGCAAATCTAAATCAGTCTGTAAGAGATAAGGTAAGTGAATATTGGAATTCGCCAGAAGAATCAGAGGAATTAGAACAAAGGGGTTTTGCTATTAACGGTATACAATTTGGAAATATTACACTTCTAATACAACCCTCAAGGGGATATACAGCTGATAATATAGATGATATTCACTCACCTACACTTCCTCCACCTCACAGATATCTTGCCCAATATCACTGGATAAATGAAAATTTTAAAGCTAATCTAATTCTTCATATGGGTAAGCATGGAACAGCCGAGTGGCTACCAGGTAAAAGTACTGGTTTAAGTTCAAATTGCTTTCCTCAAATCATTATTCCACCAATTCCATATTTCTATACTTTTATTTTAAATGATCCAGGAGAAGGCTCTCAGGCTAAAAGACGTACTCATTCAATAATAATTGACCATTTAACTCCTCCTTTATCAAGGGCAGGCCTGACTAAAGAACTTAGTGAAATTGAATTCCTATTAGACGAATATCATGAAGCAAAGTTATTAGGCTCTAAACGAGTAAATATTATTAAAGAGAAATTAAATAAACTAATTAATAGTCAAGATCTAAAAAATTCTTGCCTTAGTTCACATATAATTAAAAATGAACCTGAAGTTTTATATAATACAATAGAAGGTTATTTATGCGAGTTGAAGGAATCTCAAATACGATCAGGATTACATATATTTGGATCTTTACCTGATCCTTCAAAATTAATAGAGTTAACTCTTGCATGTGCTCTTTCACCCTCAATAAATACTTTGGGAATTACTCAGGCACTAGCTATTTATTTATCTGTTGATATTGATCCATGGATTGATGATGAAAATGAAATGATACCCTCAGAAGAAATTTCAAAGATTGCTTCAATAACCTCAACTAAGATGAGAATTAAAGGTGATTTTATCTCATGGATCAACAATCAAGCAGAATATATCGTAGCCCACCATCTTAGGTCCAGAGGATCTTACACCTCTTATAATAAAGATAATTTAATAAATAAGAATCTCTTATGCTTTATAAATGGTAATATCGATAATCCTACAATTAATAGATTAAATAATAATATAATACCAAGGCTACTAGCATCACCTAAAAGAGAAGTTGACTCAATTAAAACAGCTTTTATGGGACTAAGGATACCTAGTGGTCCTTCTGGATCTCCAACTCGAGGAGAATTAAATGTTTTACCAACAGGCAAGAATTTTTATAGCGTTGACCTTCGTTCTTTACCTACTGAATCTGCATGGGACCTAGGACGTCGCAGTGCTGAATTGATAACTGAATTATATGTTTTAGAACATGGAAAAAGCCTATCTCATCTAGCCCTTTCTGTCTGGGCAACATCGACTATGAGAAATGGAGGTGAGGACATTGCACAACTTTTGGCTCTTATAGGCGTTAGACCTGTCTGGGACAGAGTAACTCGTAAAGTTATTGACCTTGATGTTATACCATTAAATATATTAAATAGACCTCGAGTTGATGTTACTTTAAGAATATCTGGTTTGTTTAGAGATGCTTTTCCTAATTTAATCGAATTGGTTAATAGGGCCCAGCTTAAAATAAGAAACTTAAATGAATCCGAAATCGACAATCCATATTCCTTTACTACTTCAAATGGAGGTTCAACTGCAAGAATATATGGATCAGCTCCGGAATCATATGGTACAGGATTACAAGAATTAATAAACCTTTCAACCTGGGAGGATCAAGAAGCACTGTCTGAATGCTTTATTGAAAATAGTAAATGGCAGTATAATGATTCAAATGAACCTATTTGTAATAAAGATCATTTAGAAGAGATTCTTAGGAATATAAATGTTGTGATTCATAATCAAGATAATAGAGAACATGATTTGCTAGATTCTGACGATTATTATCAGTTCCATGGTGGATTATCAAATGCTGTTAAACACTTATCTGGCAAACAGCCTGACCTATATTTTGGGGATAATTCCAGACCTAAAAGACCAAGAATACATAAATTAAGTAGAGAAATAGACAAAGTTGTGAGATCTAGACTTTTAAACCCAAAGTGGATAGAAGGTATGAAGGAACATGGCTATAAAGGTGCATTCGAGATGTCAGCAAGTTTAGATTATCTGTTTGCATATGATGCTACGACTAATGTAGTTTCGGATTGGTCTTATTCCTCTCTTCTTAAGAAATGGCTATGTGATAATGCTACTTTAAATTTTCTATTAGAAGAAAATCCTTGGGTCCTACGAGATATATCAGAAAGGTTATTAGAAGCTTATAACAGAGGTATGTGGAATGCTAAAGAGCAAGAAATCAATCGTATTAAAGAGCTATTACTGATCTCTGAGCAGAATATAGAAGAATCAAAATACTAGTTTTATTAAATTACTTACCTTCCTAAGAGTGAATAACCATGTGTATCAGTTCCACATGTAGATAATATATTTAATTTTATAGCTAGTTGACTAATTGGATTACAAACTTCATAGGAAGGGCTCCACTTAGAGCTTAAATTATAGTCATACCAAGTTTCAATACCATCAATTCCAAGTATATGAGCTTCTTGAATTAATGTACGAAAATCTATTCTGTACCTTGCCGGATGGGCAAGTATTGATACCCCATTTGCATTATGTATAGCCTTAATTACGTTTTCAGCTCTAAGAAATGAACCTTTAACAGATTCACCCTGAGTATAAGGTTGTAGATGATCTGAATATAAGTCAAAGCCAAGACCAATGACATGGACTAAACAACCTTTTAAAAGACAACTAATTTCTATACCAGTCCATAATCTTGTGGGTAATATATATTCGTCATAATCACTCATCCACTTTTTAATAATGGAATAAGCCTCTATTGAATGATGGTCGGTAATGGCTATATGTTGTAAACCCAGAGTAGATGCTTGGTTTATAAGTTCGACTGGTTTTAGGCTTCCATCACTACATGTAGTGTGACAATGTAAATTTATTAAATGAGGGCAACTAACCTGACTTATTGAATTGATAACTTTTATTATAGGCTGATTTTTAAGAGACAATTTCTTAATTAAATTATGAGTTACGTAATCTTCTGTGTCTAGCATATAATTGTATAGATAGTGCCATAAAAACAACTAATCCAATAACTAACCAGGTAGCAGAGCTTGTAGGGAAATTGTTTTTGAATACAACAAGCATTACAACAATAACAAGAAATAATGTTGGCAATTCATTCAAAGCTCTTAATTGACCTCCTGTCCATTTGCAATTTTCATTAGCTAAAGAATTCATTAGCCTGTAGCAATAAATATGATATAAAATAAGTAATAGTACGAAGAAAAGTTTTATTTGCATCCATCCTTGATATAACAAACTAGGTTGGAGAGTAAGCAACCCAATCGCCATAGATACTGTTAGAATCATTCCTGGAGTGGTAATAATATTTGCTAGCCTCTTTTCCATGAGTGAATATTGTTTTAGGAATGCCTCTTGTACTTCTCCTTCTAACTCTTTGGCTTCTACATGATAAATAAACAACCGAACTAAATAAAAAAGGCCTGCAAACCAAACAACTACTCCAATAATATGGAGAAATTTAAACCATAAATATGCCTCAGGTGGCAATGCCATAATATTTTAAATATTATTTTCAACATACTAAGGTATTGTGATGCTGTCATCCAATATTAGTATTTAAGAGTAGTTTGTTGTAACTTTAAATAATTAACTGATGATTTAAGTATTGAAATATGACCAAATACTTATAGCTAATTCATCACCTAGACCTGGTATATTTTTTAGTTGCTCTTTTGTTGCCAATCTTATTGCACTTTTAGATTGAAAGTGTTCTAAAAGGACTCTTATTCTTTTTGGCCCTAGCCCAGGAATTTCGGAAAGTTCTGTCCTTCTTAATGATTTTGATCTTCTATCTCGATGAAAAGTTAGAGCAAACCTATGCGCTTCATCTCTTACTCTTCTTAAAAGTAATAGTCCGGGGTCATCAATTTGGGTTGGCAAAGGATTTCCAGTACCAGGAACAAATACCTCTTCACGTTTTTTTGCTAAAGAGCATAGTCGGATCTCGTTCTCAAGGTCTAAATCATTAAGAGCTCTTAATGCAGAGTTTAATTGTCCCTTGCCACCATCTATCATAACTAAATCAGGTAAATCGCTAGCATTAATGGAATTTAGTACGGATGAATTAGCATTTTTTACTTCTGCTAGATCCAATCCCTGTTTTTTATAATTAGACCATCTTTTAAATCTCCTAAGGATAACCTCGTAAAGAGCTAGATAATCATCACTATGACCAATTGTTATCTCTTCTGATGTTATTTTGTACTTCCTATAATGATGTTTTGCAGGAATACCATTAATAAAAACCACCTGTGAAGCTACTGGATAACTTCCTTGAATATGACTTATATCATAACCTTCTATCCTTTTAGGAATACCTGTTAACTCTAGTATGTTAGCTAGGTCTTCGAGAGATTCCGAAGCCTTTTCAAAACCTAGAGATATTCTCTCTAATTCTATTTGAGCATTTTTCTTTACAAGTTTAATAAGATGGGATTTAGTATTTCTTTTTGGACATATCAGAGAAACATTTCTACCTTTAATCTCACTTAACCATATTTGAACCATTTTTTGATTTTTAATTTCAGTTTCTATTATGATTTCAGAGGGTATTTCTACAGAATCTAGATCACTGTAATGTTCTTCTATTACTTTTTTTAATATTGTGGTTGGAATTTGATCTCCAGTATCTGCTGAAAAGGCTAATCTTCCAATTATTTTACCTGATCTTATTTGGAATAGTTGGACACATGTAATGGCTTGATTACTTGAATAAGCTATAACATCTCTATTTATGGAGGAATCTGGATCTGTGATTTTCTGTGACTGATTAAGCTTGTTTAATCCGCTTAACTGCTCTTTAATAACTTGAGCTTTTTCATACTCCTGATTTTTTGAATGTGTCATCATCTTAGAATAAAGTATCGATGACAACTCTTCAGATCTGCCTTGAAAAACCATAGATATTGTTTTTACAGTTTCTCTATATTCCTCTGAGCTAATGATCTCTTGACAAACCCCAGGACATCTACCTATAGAATAGTTTAAACAAGTTTTATCTTTATATAAAGGTCTAATACGTTGCCTAACAGGAAAAATTTTTTTTATTAATGTTAAGGTATTCCTAAGAAGTGTCACGTCTACATATGGCCCGTAATATCTATCCTTTCTATGGCGATTCCTTCTTCTCCTTGTTACATAAATTCGGGGATAATCATCGCTCCATGTAATACATAAGTATGGATACTTCTTATCATCTTTAAGTAAGATATTATAATAAGGTTTATTTTTCTTTATTAAATTTGATTCTAAAGTTAAGGCTTCATTATCATTATCAGTAACTATAAATTCAATATCAACCACTTGTCTAACCATGAGAGTTATTCTTGGAGATAAATCTGATTTCCTTCTAAAATATGAACTAACTCTACTTCTTAAATTTTTCGATTTACCAATATATAATATTCGATCATCATTATCCTTCATTAAATAACATCCAGGTAAGGCTGGAATTAACTTAACTAGACTTCTTAATTTCTCTTGGTTTTCAATAAGTGTTAGTTGCGTATGATTAAACGTCAAATTTAATTAACCTCCGTAACTCCAACCAGTAGAAGATAAATTTAATGATTCACCGTCTTTATGGAGTAAAGCCGAAAGCACCTCTGCTACAAAAACAGTATGGTCTCCATGCTCTATAGAATTAATTACCTGGCACTCAACACCTCCTATTACATCCTCGAGGATAGGAAGCCCAAGCTCTCCATATTTATAGGCCGTCGATTCGAAACGACCTCCTAGTCCCTTTTGAGGTTTAAAGAATATTGCTGCAAGTTCCTTTTGATCTGATCTGAGCACATTTAGGCAGAATTTATTTGTGCGCTTTATCATCCCATGACTAGATCCATCAGCTCGAACGGCCATTACTACTAAAGGAGGCGTAAATGACCCCTGAGTTACCCAGCTAGCAGTAAAGCCATTGATCTCGTCACCATCACGTACCGTGCAAATAAAAAGACCATGGGGTATCTTTTTGAGGAGGATCTTTTTTGCTTCTAAATTCAGTTCCATGATCAGATATTAATTAACCTAAATGTAATCCCTTAATCAAAAGAATATCAACCTACAAATTAAATTAAATGAAAGTTCTTTACCCCGGTAGTTTCGATCCTCTGACCTTTGGACACTTAGACCTAATTCAACGTGCATCAGATCTATTTGGCCAAGTAATTATCGCCGTACTTGAAAACCCTACTAAGGATTCGACATTTTTAGTACCTAGACGACTTGAACAAATTAAGCAAGCAACTAATAGTTTGAGTCATATTGAAGTCATTTCTTACAAGGGATTAACTGTAGAATGTGCAATTAAATACAATGTTGACTTGATATTAAGGGGTTTAAGAGCAATGAGTGACTTTGAATATGAACTTCAAATTGCACACACAAATCGATCTTTAGATAGTTCAATCGAAACTATTTTTCTTGCAACTGAAGCCCATCATAGCTTTTTAAGCAGTTCTGTAGTTAAGGAAGTGGCAATGTTTGGAGGAAATGTTGATCATATGGTACCAAAAATGATAGCCAAAGATCTTTATAATATATATAAAATTAACTAAGGAGATATTAATTACAGCTCAAATCAGAATTTATAGTGGAAAGAATTTTTGTAAATATACTATGATCTAATATATCATTGTTTTGAATAATACTAATTATTCTTAATCCATTAGGTGTATAAAGATAACCGGACAATGAACGTACATTACTTAATGTTCCTGATTTACCAAGGAAACTTATAGATGAATCACTAGCTTGGTATTGATTCCTCAAGGTTCCCCTTAATCCAAGATAGGACATTGAAGAAATAAAGTAATCTCTGTATCTATGATTATTCATAAAAGCTAGTACATGTGTTATTGCGTTTGTTGTTGTTTTATTATTTCTAGAAAGCCCACTACCATCTGCAAAGACAATTTCATCACTTTCAACACCTATTGAGATTATCCAATCTCTTAATTTCTTAATTGAAATAGAATTACTCCATGAATTAGAGGTAGCTCTAAGAAGCACTTCACTAGTAAAATTATGGCTTTCTGAATTAGCTAAATTTAATAGCATAAACAGTGGAGCAGATTTTTTCTCGAAAATTAATTTTCTATTGCTCTTATTATCTAATATATTATGATTTTTTGTAATTATATTGATATCTAGGCCATTATTATTAAGGGCAGAGTAAGAGAATAATTTAAAATTATTTAAGGGATCTATATTAGGATAAGTAGCGGTATTACTATCTACTGCTAATCGTGTAATGGGTGCTCCATAATCCTCATTACGATCTTCTAAAGCCCAACTATCTGGCCACCAATACTTTTTAGGTTCTTCGTATAAGATAAGAGGAGACGATGAATACGAAAGGAACTGATTATTATTTATATATTTAATAAAATTGTTAATATCTGACTGACTAATGTCGGGATCCCCCATACCAATAATCTCAAAATAACCTTTATTATTCTTAAATAATTTAGTTCTAAGTGTGAAATTTGGTCCTTTTTTATGCAGTGCAAATGCTGTAGAGAATATTTTTTGATTAGAAGCTGGAATAAATAGTTTGCTACCATTAACATCTGCAATAATATTGAATGAAGAATCTAAAACTGTTAAGGCAATAAAAGGATTATTATTATCTATTATTTTTGATAGTTTATCTTGTAATAATACGCATATTCCAGTTGAAATATTCTTCTTAAATAATGAAGAATAAATATCCGTATACCTTGAATCCAAAAACTTGTAAACATTAGCAAAAAAAGTGAATTCTCCTGGTTTCACAAAAAATATGATTGGGATAATTAAAATTATTGATTTCCAAATTTTCATTATTTATTAAAATATTAGGAAAGGTCGGACTCTAGTATCTCCATATTTGGGTAACTCTTATACGAATTACAGAAAGTATAACCTTCTGGAGTATATTTATAGACATTCCAGTCGGAAGGGTAAGATCTAAAAATTGCTCCCTTAGATAGAGGCTCTAACCAAAATATATGTTTCCATGATTTTATAAACTTAACTCTTCTTTCTCTTGCCACGAGCCCTACTCCAATTGCAGAGTCTTCTAATTTACCATTAATCATTAAAATGTTATTAGATAGATTAATTGCCATAGACTCAAACTCTTCATAATCATAAGGTTGAGGGGAAATAGCAATTACTAATTGTTCTTTATCAATATTATTGAAGTTATTAATATCCTTATATGTTAATATTCTATGTCTATAGTTTGGATAATCTCTTTTAGCTAATGCTGAACTTCCTTCATCTGAAAATGCTATATTAGTATTTAACTTAATTTTATCTAATTTGTTTAACAATCTAAATATCAAGGGTATGATTTTTAACCCTTCAAACTTTAAATTAATAGAAAGGCGACTATAAGGATTATTTTCATAGCATGCGACAAGAGTATTATATAAATCAGACTCGCACGATGACAAATCTGTAGGTAAAATAAGATGTTCAGATTGCATTAAGAAGACAAAGCTATTTTTTCTATAGTAGTGGATATTGTCTTACTTATATAAGTAACATCCAATTCTGTCAACCAATTTCCTAAACTAATACGTAAACTAGAGTCTATAAATTTATGGTCTATTTTAATTGCTTCTAGAATACTATTGGTTTTATTTTTATTTGAAGAACAGGCACTTCCACTGCTAACATATATCCCTTTAGATGACAACTCTCTAACCAATCTTCGTGCAGAGACTGGAATATTTTTTTGAGAGCAAGCAATAAGTGAAATTAAATTTGGTAGTCTATTCACGGGATGACCAGTAGATGAAAGTCCATTAAGTTTAAATAATTTATCAGCTAAGCATTTTGTAAGCGAGGTTGTTTTAGTAGTCTGAAAGGATATTTTTCCATCTGTTATTTCAACATGAACTGGTATTTGTTCTAATGCAATGGACATTCCATGAGCTAATGATACCGATTGAGTTCCTGATCTTAGACCATATTCTTGTCCCCCTCCTCCCTGAATAGGAATTATAGAGTCAATAAAATCTTGTTTCATTATAAGAAGTCCGATACCCTTAGGGCCTCTAAATTTATGAGCAGAAGCCGAAAAAGCACCAATTTCTAATTTATTAAAGTCAAAAAGTCCTTGTGATATAACCTGAGTAGCATCTGTATGAAAGAAAATATTTCTCTTTTTACATTCCTTCCCAATAGTAGTAATAGGCTGGATAGTTCCAATCTCATTCTGCCCCCATATCATAGAAACAATTTTTGTTGGTGGTGATAGATATTTGTCCAAAAGAGAAATATCTATTAATCCATACTTATCTACTTGCCAATATTCAACATCCCAACCTCTTTGTTTGAGAGAATTAGCTGCTGCGCTAACTGAAGGGTGTTCAACAGAACTTATGACAATCCTTCCTGGATGAATTGAATTTGCATAACCTTTAATAGCTAGATGAGATGCTTCAGTGGCTCCAGATGTTATAAGAACTTGAGTAGGATCCACATTAAAACAATTAGCAATATTTATACGACTCCTCTCTAAAATATCTAAAGCCTTGATACCTAAATCATGTAAAGAGGAAGGATTGGCCCAAAAATTCTTTTCTACTTGTGCGATTTCACTTAGAACTTTAAAATGAGGAGGACAAGTTGCAGAAGCATCTAAATAAATTAGAGGGTACTTAGAATCCATATTAAGTGTATTTTGACAAATCTATAGTTCCGTTAAATACAAATTCTGCTGGACCGCTCATATATATAGGTCCATTCTTATCTGGCCATTTTATGTAAAGTTTACCTCCTGGAAGTAAAATCGTTGCCTCTTCACTACATCTGCCTAATAAGGCTGTAACGGCTAAAACAGCACAGGCTCCTGTTCCACAAGCAAGTGTAGGACCGCAGGCTCGCTCCCATATTTTAATTTTTACTGTATTGGAATTTATAATCTGAGCAAAATGCACATTAGTTTTATTAGGGAAATTATGATTTTTCTCTAATTCATAACCCCACACTTCAAAAGGGATTGTTTCTAGATCATCAACATAAGTTATAAGATGAGGATTACCCATACTTACAGAATATACTTTTAAAGTAGTAGTTCCTATATCAATATTTCCACAAGGTATATTATCAACTCCAGATTTTAGTTTCGTTGGTATTTCAGATGGAGTAAAAGTAGGATTTCCCATATTAATTTTGACTTTTCCAGATGAAGTTAAAGAAGCTTCAAGATTTCCAGCTAAAGTTTGAATTGTGCATGTATCTGATAAATCTATATCTATAAATTGCTTAATATAGTTAACTAAACATCTTATTCCATTCCCACACATTTCTGCTATTGATCCGTCTGAATTAAAAATTTCCATCCGAGCATTAGAACCATTGTCAGAATTCAGGAGTAAGATCACTCCATCGGCTCCAACACCAAAGCGTCTATTGCATATATTGCTAACTATCTCAGTTTCTGAATTACTGAGATATTCATATAAATCATGATGCCTAGAATCAATTATGATGAAATCATTACCGATACCTTGATATTTTGTGAATTTTACGGTTGTCATATCCAACAACTTATATACCTTTAATATAACAGTCTTAGTTTATGCTTTTTTGTCATGTTAATAATTGCCTTCTAGTAAGATTGCAGTAAAAGCCCAATAAATCTAACAAGAATCATTAAGTGACATCTAAATCCCTATCTTTGTCATCACACGAATCTTCATCAGATAGCTATGAAGCTAATGAATTAGAAGAAAAGTGGCAGAACAAATGGAAAGAATCTAATCTCTATAAAACTAAAGAGCCAGAAGCTAGTCAAAGAACTTTTTATGCTCTTTCAATGTTTCCTTATCCATCAGGCTCCTTACACATGGGGCATGTACGTAATTATGTAATAACAGACGTTATAGCAAGGTTTCATCGAATGAAAGGAGAAGCTGTTTTGCATCCTATGGGATGGGATGCATTTGGACTACCTGCTGAAAATGCAGCTAGAGAGAGAGGAGTAGAAGCAGATATTTGGACAAATTCTAATATTAGTCAAATGAGGACGCAACTTGAAAGACTTGGTTTATCAATTGATTGGGATAAAGAAATAAGAACATGCCAAGAAGATTACTATAAATGGACTCAATATATATTCTTAAAATTATTAAATGCAGGTCTAGCTTATCAAAAATCTGCCACTGTTAATTGGGACCCAATTGATAAAACAGTGTTAGCAAATGAACAAGTAGATGCTTTTGGTAAATCCTGGCGCTCTGGAGCCAAAGTAGAAAAAAGAAAATTAAAACAATGGTTTTTAAAAATAACAGATTATGCTGAACCACTTCTAGAAGATTTAAATACTCTTGATGGTTGGCCAGAAAATGTTAAGGCAATGCAGGAAAATTGGATTGGTAAATCTATAGGAGCAGAGATTGATTTCTTAGTATACGATTGTAAAGAGAATTACAAAATAAAAGTTTTTACAACTCGGCCAGACACGATATATGGTGCTAACTATCTTGTTATCTCTCCAGAACATCCTCTATTAGATAAGATTATACATAAGGATAAGATAAACGAACTTAGTATATTTAGAGATAATATAACGAATCTAAGTGATCAAGATAGAACATCTGAGACTAAACCTAAAAATGGTTTTTTTCTTGGAAGAGAAGCACTAAATCCAGTAAATGGTAAGAAAATCCCAATCTTGGTAGCGGATTATGTATTAGCAACATATGCAACCGGTGCTGTTATGGGTGTACCTGCTCATGATGAAAGAGATTTTAAATTTGCTAAAAAATATAATTTACCAATCACTTATGTAATAAAAGACTCAAAAAGTAATCCTCTTGAAGAATCAACTTCAGCATATACACATCAAGGAAAGTTAATAAATTCAGATAGTTTTAATGAATTAGATAGTGAAATTGCAAAAGTTAAAATTGTTGAATATGGCGAGGAGAGAGGTTGGGCTAGTAGAAAAGTTACTTATAAATTAAGGGATTGGCTTATATCAAGACAAAGATATTGGGGCTGCCCAATCCCTGTAGTCCATTGTATGAAATGTGGAACAGTAGGAGTTAAAGAAGCGTTGCTCCCAGTAAAATTAGTTAAGCCTAAACATGGTAAGTTAAATTTAGATTCTTCCAGCAACAATACAAAGTGTCCCAAATGTGGTCGTATAGCTAAAAAAGAAACAGATACTATGGATACATTTATGTGTTCATCATGGTATTTCTTACGTTACTTTGATAGTAAGAACTCCAAGCAACCATTTGAGTCTCGTTCTATAGATAAATGGTTACCAGTAAACCAATATGTAGGAGGAATTGAACATGCAATTCTTCATTTACTATACTCTAGATTTTTAGTAAAAGCATTAAAAACAATTGGTTTAATTAATATAAATGAACCATTTAAGAACTTACTAACACAAGGAATGGTCCAAGGAATTACTTATAAAAATAATGTTACTGGTAAATACATACCTAATAACTTAGTAAAGGATTGTCAGAATCCAATAGATCCAAATACAGGAGATGAACTTGAGACTCTGTACGAGAAAATGTCAAAGTCGAAGTACAATGGTGTAGATCCATCAGAAGTAATTCATAAATATGGTGCAGATACAGCAAGATTATTTATTCTATTTAAAGCACCTCCTGAAAAGGATTTGGAATGGAATTCATCAGATGTAGAAGGCCAATATAGGTTTATAAATAGATTATGGAGGCTTTTTTCAACTGCAGAGAAAAATATCGACGGTACACTTACATATGTATTCCCTCACATTAAGCCTTCTAAACCCTCATCAATAGATAATAAGCTTTATAGAATTATTCATACAACTATAAAAGAAGTAACCAATGATTTATATATTAATGCGCAATTTAATACAGCAATTTCTGAATTAATGATACTTTCTAATTCCTTATATGACAATAAGCATGAATGCAGTCACTCAATATTTAATCAATGTCTAACAACATTAACTTTACTTATTGCTCCTTTTGCGCCACATTTAGCAGAAGAGTTTTGGCATAAGCTTGGAGGAACTGGTAGTATTCATGATCAGCCATGGCCAAATTATGATCAAACTGCATTAATAGAGCAAGAATATAAGTTGATAATTCAGGTTAATGGTAAAGTTAGAGGCTTTATTATGGTACAGAGTAATACTAATGATGATGAGTTAAAAGAAAAGGTGATTAATAGTGAAACCGGTAAAAAGTGGTTGAAGGATAAAATACCTAAGAGAATTATTATTATAAGAGGAAAACTAGTAAATCTTGTTATCTAATTAATCTTAACTATCTTTAATTTAAATGGATCTGACCATTCACCATTAATTTTATAATCTTGATTATTTGCTAACATATGCCTCAAAATAATAAAAATTGACTCTTGTGTCGAACCTGGAATTAATTTATGGATATCATTAATGGAGTAACTAGTCTTTTGTTCAAGAATTAATTCTATCTTTGATTGAAGTCCTAATATATTTGTAGCTGCCAGTTTACCAGCTTCAACGCCTGGTTGATGATAGGCATTAATATTAATTAGTTCTGCATAGAGTCCAACAGCCCTTTCAAAAAGTGATATTAAAGATCCAAGAGAAGAGGAGTCATATTTTCTCAAGGTAATAGTGATACTTTGTCTATCATTTTCTGATAATGCTAATCTAGTTCCTTGAAGAAATCCTGATAAATAATCTCCAGGAGCCTTTTTATTTATCTTTGGAACATGAGTATTATCTTCTAAAATTTCTATAAAGGTTACGAAAAAATTATCTATTCCATCTCGTAATTGTTGAACATAGGCATGTTGGTCAGTTGAGCCTTTATTACCATAAACAGCTAACCCTTGATTAACTCTATTACCATTTCTGTCTAGCTCCTTTCCAAGAGACTCCATAACTAATTGTTGAAGATACTTGCTAAAAACTTCTAATCTATCCTGATAAGGGAGAACGACCATATCTCTACGCCCCTTACCATCGCCTGAAAAATACCATGAGGCAGCTAAAAGTGCTGCTGGGTTTTTCCTTATATCTCTATGACGCGTAAGTTCATCCATTTGTTTTGATCCTTCAAGAAAATCTTCTATGCTGCAATCGATAAGTGCTAAAGGTAGAAGTCCGACGGCTCCGGTAATGCTAGTTCTACCACCAACCCAATCCTGAAGAGCAAATCTTGCCAGCCATTTCTCTGCATAAGCCTTTTTATCAAGCGCACTATTTGGCATAGTTATAGCCACTGCTCTTGAATTCCATTCATAGCCAAGGGAAGTTATAAAATTTTTTGTTTGATCCATGGCTATTTGAGGTTCTGGCGTACCACCAGATTTACTTACAACTACGAACAAGGTTGTTGCTAAGCTATCTTTAAGAGAATTTAATTTTTGATAAATTCCGTTTGGGTCTACATTGTCTAGAAAAGTAAATTTCAAACCCTTATTTTTAATCTGTAAGGAATTAATCAATAAGAGTGGGCCAAGGCCACTTCCACCAATACCTATCCAAAGAACATCTGTAAAGTTCTTCCCAGTATCAGTTTTTAGAGTTCCGTTTAAAATCTGCTGGCCAAAAATAGTTATTTTGTTTTTTTCTTCAATGATTGATCTTTGTATTTCATTAGAAGGAGCTATAGCCGGATTCCTAAGCCAATAATGGCCTACTTGCCTTTTCTCATCTGGATTTGCTAATGCTCCTTCTTCTAAATCGCTCATTGAAGCGAAAGCTTTCTCAAAAGGAGCTTCAAGGTTTTTTAGATTTGATGCCGAAAAGTTCATCCTGCTGACATCAAGCCATAAACCTATTTCATCATCGAAGAATAGAAGTTCACAAAATCGATCCCATTGACTTTGGGAATTGCTCTTGTCGAAATCAGGGAAGTTGTTATATGTCATATTTGACTATTCCTATCATCTAATAATAAGGTTAACCTAGTATGAATGACTTCTGTTAGAAAATCGATAATTTATGCCAAAAGCAAGTTATATGGTCTTGGAATTATAATCAAAATAATAATATTATGAATTTATAATATAGTATTTCTAATAGATATACTTTATTTGAATACTGGGAAGTTAAAAATGGAAGGTTTCATAAGTCCATATCCTATAGAAATTCCAAAATTCACACCAAAACTGAGTCTTGCAATTCTTGCATCTGGTAAAGGTAGTAATTTTCAAAGAATCCTATTAGATATTAAGAATAAAAAACTTGATGCAAATATAAAATGCTTAATAGTTAACAATCCGGATTGTGGTGCAATAAAAATAGCAAAAACTTTTTTAATTCCATATATTGTTATCAATCACAAGAATTATAATAAAAGAGAAGATTTTGATATTGCCATACTAGAGACATTAAAGAAATATGATGTAGAAGGAGTAATTATGGTCGGTTGGATGAGAATTGTCACTTCAATTCTTTTAAGAGAGTTTAAAGGTAGGGTTGTAAATCTACATCCTTCCTTGTTACCAAGTTTTAAGGGTAATAGAGCTATAGAACAAACGTTAAAAAGTAAAGTACGC
Organism: Prochlorococcus sp. AG-363-B11; assembly: GCA_003278425.1. Lineage (GTDB taxonomy): Bacteria > Cyanobacteriota > Cyanobacteriia > PCC-6307 > Cyanobiaceae > Prochlorococcus_E. Next base: position 16,408 of record QCFE01000017.1, read on the forward strand.
ATAACAGGCTGTACTGTTCATTTAGTAAATGAAGAACTTGATTCAGGAGAAATCCTTATTCAAGCAGCATTGCCAGTTTTAAATGATGATACTCCAATGACATTACTTTCTTCTATTCAAAATTACGAGCATAAAATTATTAGTCCTGGAATAGCTCTGGCTGCAATGAAGTGGCGAAAACATTAAATTTATGGGTAATAACTATTAAGTGGAAGACCAGACTCACTACTTTGACCTGACATTAAATTTAGTGATTGAATAGCTTGTCCGGCCTGACCCTTTAGTAAATTGTCTATTACAGACATGAGAACTATTCTTCCTGTTCTCTTATCTACTTGAACACTTAGTAGGGCTTTATTTGTATTCCTTACCCATTTTGTTTTCGGGTAAGTACCTACAGGAAGTATCTCAATACTTTTATGGTCACGATAAATAGCCTCTAACACTGTTTTGCAATCCTCTGCTGTTAAGCAAGGATCTCTTAATCGAGCATAAACTGTGCAAAGAATTCCCCTTACCATTGGTACTAGGTGAGGTGTAAATTGTAAATTAATAGTGGTTCCTGATACTAAGGATAATTCTTGTTCTATCTCAGATGTATGTCTATGTCCAATTACACCATAAGGACAAATAGATTCAGACGCTTCTGATAATAGAAGATGTTCTTTAGGTTCTCTACCCCCCCCAGATGTCCCAGACTTAGCATCAATAATAATCCCATCATTCTCTATAAGTCCTTGTTTAAGAAAAGGAATAAGTAGTAATAGACTCGCTGTAGGGAAACATCCAGGGGAAGCAACTAATTTTGCCTTAGAGATATTTTGTTCGTTCCATTCAGGTAAGCCATATATTGCGCTTGAACACAAATCATAATCATTACGAATATCTTCTTCTGTTTCTTTTGTATAAATTTTATTCCATTGATCTAATGATCGATACCTATAATCTGCAGATAAATCAATAACCCTAACGTTTAAGTCTACTAATTCAGGAGATAACTGAGAAGAAAGTCCATTTGGCAAGCTTAAAACAGCAAAATCACTAGTACTTGCTATTTTTTCAATGTCTATTGGTTGAATAGTAGGGTTATCATCTAAATACAGAAATGGACATAATTCATTCCATTTTGTATAAGCAGTCTTTTTACCTGCAAGATAGCTAATCTGGAAAAAGGGATGCTCTTTTAGTAATCTTATGGTCTGTAAACCACCGTATCCTGAAGCCCCTATTACAGCAACGCGATTTGGATTATTGTTTATTTGGTCCATAAACAAATACTATAGGCACTCATAATTGCCATGAACTTTTAATTAGTTAAAAAAACACAATAACTCTTCATCAACAAAAGGGGAATCACTTGAAATCAAAGGAATCTATCAAAGAGCAATTCGATCAAATAGCAGATGCTCTAGCTGCTATAAGAAATGGGGAGTGTGTCGTTGTAGTAGATGATGAAAGTCGAGAGAACGAGGGTGATCTAATCTGTGCGGCTCAATTTGCAACACCACAGCAAATTAATTTTATGGCAAAAGAAGCTAGAGGATTAATTTGCTTAGCAATGGATGGAGAAAAATTAGATCAATTAGATCTTCCATTGATGGTTGATAGAAATACCGACTCCAATCAAACAGCATTCACAATAAGCATTGATGCAGGTCCTGAATTTGGCGTTAGTACAGGAATATCAGCAGAAGACAGAGCAAGGACTATTCAGGTTGCTTTAAATCCTCATGCAAAACCAAGTCAGTTAAGAAGACCAGGGCATGTATTCCCTCTTAGAGCGAATAAAGGTGGGGTTTTAAAAAGAGCTGGACATACTGAGGCAGCCGTTGACCTTTCTCAACTATCTGGTTTGTCTTCTGCTGGAGTGATCTGTGAAATTCAGAATTCTGATGGCTCGATGGCTCGGCTACCACAATTAAGAAATTACGCAAAGAATTGGGGACTTAAAATAATCAGTATTGCCGATTTAATAAAATATAGGCTTGAAAATGAGCGTTTTGTATATAAAAAAGCGCAAACTAGATTACCTAGTATTTTTGGTGATTTCCAAGCAATTGGTTACACTAATGAATTAGATGGAACCGAGCATGTTGCTTTAGTTAAAGGTGAAATTGGGAAATTGAGTGAACCAGTGCTTGTAAGAATGCATTCCGAATGTTTAACAGGTGATGCGTTTGGCTCACTTAGATGTGATTGTCGTCCACAATTAGAAGCTGCTTTAACAAGAATTTCTGATGAAGGAGAAGGTATTGTCGTTTATCTACGTCAAGAGGGTAGAGGTATTGGATTAATAAATAAATTAAGGGCTTATAGCCTTCAAGATGGAGGTTTAGACACTGTAGAGGCAAATGAAAAACTTGGATTTCCAGCTGATTTGAGAAATTATGGCGTTGGTGCACAAATCCTTACAGATTTAGGAATTCATAGACTTAGGTTACTAACAAACAATCCTCGTAAAATAGCTGGATTAGGGGGGTATGGACTTCAAGTAGAAAGTCGAGAGCCGCTTATTATAGCAGCTAGTGATCATAATGCTGATTACTTAGAAATAAAACGACAAAAACTTGGTCACCTTATAGATGAGAAGAACAATACAAATTTAGCTGGTAATTTCTTTGTCATCTATTGGGATGGCTTTGCTTCTGCTCAAATGCTTTCCATTTTTAGAATCCAGGCAGAAGAAATGGCAAAAGAAGATGGTATTTATCTTATTCCTGAATCGTCATCAAGGTTGCTAGCTTTATGGGAAAGGCCTCAATTTGTATGGAGACTTAAGGATTGTAATAGTTATAAACAAGTAATAAAATTATTAATCTCAATATCCAAATGGGACGGAACAAAAAGAGTAGGTTTACTTGTTTCTAATAGCAAAGAACAGTCAGTTCATCCATCTTTAAACCTAAAAACAGATTACAAGGATATTGATGAATTAAAGAACACTAAGTCCTATAATAAAAATTCAATTAATAATGGGAAACTTCCTTTTGTGATAATATGGAAATAACACTAATTAATTATAGAAACGCTTTTTATCTCTGTTCCATTCTCTATTTTTAGGACGATATCCATATCATTAGTTTTACCAAAAACTGTATGTACTCCATCTAAATGAGGTTGTGATTCATGAACAATAAAAAACTGGCTACCTCCAGTATTCTTACCGGCATGAGCCATTGATAGAGAGCCTGGTAGGTGTATATTTTTATTTATTTCACAGTCAATATTATAACCTGGCCCTCCTGTACCTGGCATTCCAGAGGCTCCCTTCCTTGAATTTGGGCATCCACCTTGAGCCATGAAGCCTTTTATAACTCTATGAAATGTCAATCCATTATAAAATCCATCATTTACTAGCTTAACAAAATTAGCTACTGTATTAGGAGCATCAGTTTCAAATAATTCTAGGGATATTTGACCTACTCCTGTATCCATAATTGCTTTCATTTCAAATAATTCAAGTTACATAAATATTATACTACTAATAAATCCTAACTTTTGATGGAAGGATTATTAAGATACTATTAGTTTAATCTAGTAACTTTTTAAAGGCTAAAGCATTAAGGCATTTTCTAAGCGATTGATCATTCTCATCTAAAACATTAATTGCTTCTGTATAAGTCAATTTAGCTAGTTTCATGAGAATAGCTCTTTTTGTTGAACCCTTAGATAGCTTTAATAGTCTTACTGATTCATCAAAGTTTATACCTAATATGTCTTTTAAGATCCTTATAGATCTATCTAATAATTTGTTATTTGTAATAGCAACATCTACCATCTTATTTTTATAGATCTTACCCAGCTTAACCATAACCCCAGTAGATATTATATTTAATGTCATTTTTGTTGCTGTAGCTGCTTTTAATCTTGTTGAGCCAGAGATTAATTCAGGTCCTGTAATTAGCCTAATAATAATGTCATAGTCATGATCAACGTCTGTATCTGGTACACAAGTAATTAAAACAATCAATGCTCCTAGTTTCTTAGAGAAATCTAATGCTGAAACAACATAAGGTGTTGTTCCCCCAGCTGTGATTCCGACTATACAATCTCTCTTGGAAAATTCTCTTTCTTTTAACTCACTAATTGAAGCTAAAATATTATCTTCCATGTTCTCAGAGCTTTTATGAAAGGCCGATAGACCACCTGCAATCAATGCTTGTACAAGGTCTGGAGGTGTACAAAATGTAGGTGGGCATTCTGCTGCATCTAACACTCCTAATCTTCCAGATGTTCCAGCTCCTATATAAAAAAGACGTCCTCCAAGCTTTAGTTTTTGGGATATTTGATCAATTGCTTTTGTTATTGCTTCTTTAGCTTGAGATACTGCTTTTTGAGGTTTTATATCCTCTTCCACAAAAATATCTACTAATTTAGAAGTGCTGATAGAATCTAAGTTAATGCTTTGTGCATTATTTTGTTCTGTAAGTAAATCACCTCTATTTATCTGCTTGGCTTTTTCTAAATTACTAGTTGAATAAAGATCCATTATTTTAAAGTAAGCGCTCTAGATTTTTTCTTATATTATCTATATCATCTATACTTGAGGAATTGTCGGGTTTTTCTTTGTCTTCATCATTATTAGATGTAAGATCAACATCTAGATTCTTTTGAGGAGGAGAAATAAGTAGCCTTTCCTCATCTGTTTTCGGAAGAAAGCCTTTAACAACTAAACGTGCTTCATATCCCGCTTGAATACAAAATAAATTTATTTCTTCTTGTTCTATTTGTTCAACTGATGGGGTAGGGAAATCCTGAGCTTCAAGAAGTCCACAATATCTTTCAGCATCATCTGAATCCTCAAACATCAATACAATAGTTTTACCTTTTATATCTATAGAATGAATACCTTCTTCTTCCTTGCCGACTTTATAAAGTAGAACATGCACAAGCATAGAATAAATCCTATTTGTGTAAATTATAATAAATTAATTTACACATTATGTTCAGATGATAATTCTTGTAGTCTTCTGTATAGAGCCATTTCTGAATCAGTTAAATCAGCTGGTAATACAATAACGATTTCAACTATTTGGTCGCCATAGATCTCATTATAATTAAGTCCACGTCCTCTTAATCTAAGCAATCGACCTGAAGAAGATTTAGGTGGTACTTGCAAAACAACAGGTCCATCAAGCGTCGGAATTTCTACTCCACAACCAAACAAACCATCTTGGGGAAAAAGCTCGAGTCTATACAGAACACGAAGTCCATCTATCCTAAGTCCATCTTCTGTTTGAACTCTCAATTGAATAAAGTGATCCTTTCCGCCAACTACTACTCCTTTTAATTGGAGTCTCCAACCATCTCCTGCAAAAGGAGGGGTAGTAAATTCAACAATCGTTCCATCTCTTAACTCTAGTTCTAAAGTGGTTCCATAAAGTGCATCTTCAGGGGTTAAATCAACTAAAGTCTCAATATCATCCAATTGCCTTACAGGAGGTGGCTCGTAAGGAGAATGAGCAGGTTTTGAATATTCTTCATTTGAATATTCTTCATTTGAATATTCTTCAACTTTTGGGAGATCTTCTAGATGATCATCATATCCACCACTAAAATTCTTTCCTTCATTAACTGAATGGTAATCTTCTGAGTCATTATCAATATTTATTCCAAGAACAATATTTATATATTCCTTATAAGTTGGAAATCCAGTTGCAAACAATTCCTGAGAATCTATTGAATTATTTTGCTCCCATAGACTTCTTTTCTGTGGATCGCTAAGTACAGCATAGGCCTCATTTACTAACTTAAAACGCTCTTCAGCATTACTATCATTGACATTTAAATCGGGGTGCCAGCGCCTCGCCTCAGATCGAAATGCGGTTTTTATTTCATTTAGATCACTACCTGGTAGGATACCTAAAATTGACCAGTAATCAGGCTTAGTTGTAGAAGTCATTATCCCATCGATCCTTCTCTCTATCTATGTAGTCTGAATTTGCTCCTCTAGAATTAGGTTGATAGTCCCATGGATCATCGTCCCAATAATCATCAGAGAATAATTCATCCTTAAGAGATCCAAAAGTATTTTTAATACCTTGGATGGGATTATTATCTATACGCTTTTCTGCTGATACTCTTCGGTTCAAACCAAACAATGCTTCTTGTAATGCAGAAACAGCGATATCAAGCTCAGCTAAATCATCATTTTCTAGAAAGTCCTGAACATCTCTTAAAGAAACTTCAACAGCTCTTTGCTGTCTCTCAGCACCATAAGGGCCAAATTCGAGCGACACGTCTCTCAAACGACGTTCAGCCTGGGCTACCAACGTTAACGCATTGTTCTTTTGATCTATTGAAGCTCTCTTACGCCTATCTGAATCTGCTTTTTCTTTTGCTTCATTTATCAATTTGTTTACCTCATCTTCGTTCATATTTGATCCTCCATTAATACTTACAGATTGTTTCCTACCTGTTGTTCTATCCGTTGCACTTACTTGCAACAATCCATTTGCATCTATATCAAAAGCAACTTGTACTTGTGGAACTCCTCTTGGAGCTGGAGGTATTCCAGACAAACGAAATCTTCCTAGGGATTTATTATCAGAGGCCAATTGTCTCTCCCCTTGCCATACATTTATTTCTACTGAGGACTGATTAGCTTGAGAAGTACTAAATACATCTGCTTGGCGAACTGGAATAGGAGTATTCCTTGGTATTAAAACTTTCATTAAGCCTCCAACAGTCTCAAGTCCTAAAGAGAGTGGTGTTACATCATTCAATAACAAATCTCGTAATTCTCCAGTTAGGATTCCTCCCTGAACAGCTGCTCCTATTGCTACAACCTCGTCTGGGTTAACAGATTGAGAAGGAGGTACTGGAACAATTGTTTTAACTAATTGCTGAACCATTGGCATTCTGGTACTTCCACCAACAAGTACAACATCATTTATTTCATCGGCGGTCCATCCAGAATCTCCAAGGGCAATTTCTACTGGCTTTAATAAACGGTCAATCAGATCCTTACATAGACTTTCAAAATGCTTCCTTTCTAAAGTGGTTTCTATATGAAGAGGACCATTAGGTCCAGTTGCAATAAAAGGAAGGGAAATTGGAGTTGAATTTATTCCTGATAATTCCTGCTTGGCTTTTTCAGCTGCTTCAGAAAGACGTTGAAGAGATTGACGATCTCGTCTTAAATCAATGTCATGTTCCTTTTCAAAATTATCTGCTAACCAGTCAACAATTTTTTGATCAAAATCATTTCCTCCTAATTGAGTGTCCCCTGATGTAGCTTTTACATCAAATACTCCATTAGAAATACGCAATAAAGAAATATCAAAAGTACCTCCTCCTAAATCAAACACCAAGACTCTTGAAGAAGAGCTTTTATCAAAGCCATAAGCTAATGCAGCTGCAGTTGGCTCATTTAAAATCCTTTGAACCTTAATTCCTGCTAACAAAGCTGCATCTTTAGTGGCCTGACGTTGAGAATCATTGAAATAAGCAGGAACTGTTATAACAGCTGAATCTATATTTTCATCAAGGTGCTTTTCAGCATCGTCAATCAACTTGCGTATCACACTGCCAATTAACTCTTCAGGGGCATATTCTCTTTCGGTAATAGGACAAGTTACTCTGACACAGCCTTGATCATTTGCTCTAACGGTATAAGGAACATTTAAACTCGATTCATCTAATTCATCCCAAAATCTACCTACAAATCTCTTGAGGTTTGAGAAGGTATTTCTAGGGTTAAGAACAAGTTGCCTTCTGGCTTGTTGACCAACAACCAATTCTGAGCCTTTTGTATAACCTATTACGGAAGGAGTAGTACGAGAACCTTCCGCATTTGCAATTACAAAAGGACGCCCTGCCTCTAAAACTCCTATAACGGAGTTAGTGGTTCCAAGATCAATTCCAACAATCCTCCCCATAGATTCTCTTATTACACTACTAAGTTAACTGCCATTGGTTGATGAACCAAGCCCTTTTTAAGTGATGCAAACCGTATTAAGCTCGATTTAGAATTTTTTGATGCAAAAATCATATTTTTAACATAGATTAAAAAAATTTATCGACAAAGCGAAGTCTGATCTAGAAGCAAATTTACACTGATATTACGTTTTCGTCAGATAAATGGATTGACTCAGGCTATAGAAGTCTTTCTATAGGAATATCAGCAATGGTTGCAATAATACTTATTTCAATATTACTTGTAGTTTTTCTTGATTCAAGAGCATCGATAAGCAATTATGGATGAATTAGTAGAACGTGCACTAAAGAAAGCAGCTGTATGGGATGAATGTAAAGATAAGCTAAAAGAAAGTGGATGTAGTTTATCTGGGGGCCAACAGCAAAGATTATGCATAGCAAGAACAATTGTAGTAGAGCCAGATGTAATACTTATGGATGAACTCTGCTGGGATTTAGAACCAATATCACATTAAAAATTGAAGAGACAATGCATCAACTTAAAAAACATATACATTAATAATAGTTACTGATAACATGCAATAAGCTTTAAGAGTTAGCGATTTAACTGCATTTTATATTGCAGAAGTTGTAAATGGATACTCTAATGGTAAAGTAGCTTATTTTTGGAAAATAATAATACTCAAAACCTTTTAATTATCCTTAGCAGAAATAAACTAAAGATTATATTTTAGGAAGATTTGGATTATCTATATATAATTCTTTTAAGACTAACGGAGAGGGAGGGATTCGAACCCTCGATAAAGTTGCCCTTATACAGCATTTCCAGTGCTGCGCCTTCGACCGCTCGGCCACCTCTCCAAGATGTTCAAATTGCAACCCAACAAATCTAGCAGGAAATATGTTTTCAAAATATAAAATATGTGAATACAAACTGAGGTAACAGGTATTAAAAATGAGATCCAATCTTTGTGCTCAAGCTGTTAAGGAATCAACGGTTTCCAAAAAGGAATTAGAAAAGTATTTACAGGTTGCTAAGCAAGCAGCCTCAATAGGAGAGAAGATTTTAATGCAATATTATCGAAAAATCGTCTCCATTAACAATAAAAGTAGGGATGGTGATCTGGTGACCAATGCAGATCTTGAAGCTGAGAGCCTCATTGTATCTTTTCTACGTAAAGAAACACCTGAATGTGGAATATACGCAGAAGAAGGAGGGTCTTCAGGAAGTGATAGTTCATTTATATGGTGTATAGATCCCCTTGATGGGACCACAAACTACGCTCATGGCTATCCTTTTTTCGCTTGCTCTATAGGCTTAACATGGAAAAACAAACCCATATTAGGTGCTATAAGTGTTCCTTTTTTTAGTGAAATGTACTGGGGCTGTCCAGGAATAGGAGCTTATTGCAATGAGCTTGAAATATCTGTTTCAACATCAAATAAACTCAGGGAGTCATTGCTGGTTACTGGATTCTCCTATGATCGAACTATTAAAATTGATAATAATTATGCTGAGTTTTGTTGGCTTACAAATAAATGCAGAGGTGTGAGAAGAGGTGGAGCAGCCGCTGTAGATTTGGCATATATTGCGGCTGGTAGACTTGATGGTTATTGGGAACAAGGGCTTTCCAAGTGGGATATCGCTGCTGGAATAGCAATCGTTGAAGAAGCTGGTGGTGTAATTTCTGACTATAAATCCAATAAATTTGATCTTAATGAAGGTAGGATTCTAGCTTCTAATCCTTTTATTTATAGTGAGTTACTTTCTGAACTAGACAAAGTTAGTCCTCTTGATCAAAAATCATTTGGAGGCTTAGTCAATTAACTATTCAATTAAAAACTTACATAAACAAAATATCAATGGCAATACAACCAGCTCTAGGAACAAAGGATCTTAATCCACAGGAAGTACAAAGAAATCAGCTTTTATCAACTAAACTTGCAGACCTATATAAGCAATGGGGCTACGAGGAAGTTTCACCACCAAATATTGATACTTTAGAAACTCTTATGGCAGACGGGGGTATAGAAGAGAAAGACATAGTTAAACTAAGTGCAGATCAACCCCTTGGCCTAAGACCAGAGATGACAGCGTCTATAGCAAGAGCTGCGACTACTAGACTAGCTAAAAGGCAACGCCCACTTAGACTATGGGCATCTGGAACAATATACAAAAGCAATAAAGATTGTCATGGTAAATTTAGTGTAGAAGAGAAACTTCAAAGCGGCGTTGAATTAATAGGAATACCTTCTATTACAGCAGAAGTAGAGTTGCTTTATCTTTTACTTGAATGCCTAAATAAAATGGGCATTAATCAAAGAGGTAAACTAACATTATTAATTGGCCATAAATCATTATTTAATCTTATAATGAATGATATTGCTATAGAAAACCGTCGATTAATTCGTAGATATTTAACAGATTTTAATTTGATTAAAATTCAAGATTCAATGTTAAACGATCAAATAAAGGAAAGACTTCTAAAGGTTTTAAAGCTACGTGGAGAGCCAAATTTAGTTATAGGGCAACTAGAGAAAATTTACGGTGAGACTGAAGCAGTAAGTCAATTAAAAAGGTTATTTGCTGTTATACAGCCAATAGCCAAGAAATACGGTGTTTATATTCAATTAGACCCAACCTACCTATCACATTATGACCTTTACACAGGAATTATTTTTCAATTAATCTGTCAAGATGAATATTCCCCAAAAGTATTAGCAAGAGGAGGAAGATACGATAAATTAATAAGTATATTTGGCAATTCTGAAACAAATGAATCTGGTGCAGGTTTTTCTATATCAATAGATACGATTAGAGAGCTAGAAAATACCATTAATAGAGGTAAGTATTCACAAAAAAGAGTACTTATTGCCTATAGCAAAAATAAAAGCTACGAAGATGCTATTTCTAAGCAATCTAATTATCATAGCAAAGGATTAATTGCTATGGTTGAATTAGAACCTCTAAATTCACAAACAGAAGCTATCGAATTACTTAAGAAGAGAGGCTTTGATGAACTAGTATGGTTAGATTAAAATAGTTAATGCCACATTCTATAGCTAGTGATATATGCGAA
>QCFE01000018.1 GCA_003278425.1 Prochlorococcus sp. AG-363-B11
TCGCTTACGACACCCTTAACGATACCGATGCAGTTGATTCATCCAACTTGCTGATTGGTCTTGACCACCCAGTTGGACCTGGCTCTGCTGGTGTTGCTTACCAAAGCGTAGATACTATTGGTACTACAACCTCTAATTGGGAGGCTTACTACAACTACCCAGTTAATGATGGAGTTTCCATTCAAGGTGGTATCTTTGTAGAAGAAGTCAATGCTGCTGACGACAGAACTGGCTATATTGTTGAGACATTCTTTAGCTTCTAAGAAATCATTCTGATTACTTAGACGAAGTCTCAACTATCAAAGAGAGCTCTCAGCAAAAAGCTGAGGGCTCTCTTGTTTTCTGAATATGAAAAGTAATAACAACTTAAAACCCAACGTCATTACTTTCAATTGACTACTCACCGTGCATTGAACAAGGCATCCAGAAATTACCCATACGGTGGGCCCCTTTACAGCCCAACTTCTTCGCTTGCTCTTCTGCTTCTGCCTTTGTGGTATAAACAAGATCATTTTCTAATTCACTTTGATTTGAATGTTGACCAGACTTATGTACAGAACCATGATGTTCGTGGCTTCTACCATTTGGACTCCATTCCCAAATTCCCATAGTTGTGACGCCCGCTGACAGAATGCCCATGCCAACGAGAGAAGCATTAACAACTCCCATTGCTACAACCCCTAGAGAAACAACTCCCATTGGGACAACACCAATTGTGACAACTCCCATTGGAACAATTCCCACTGAAATAAAACCCAGTGGAGCTATACCAAAAGCAATTTTTTTAGGCTTACTCCCACAATGATTAGAATCTTGAGATTCATTCTGAATAAAATCATTCATTGTCTTTGAAAATTTCTTAGTTGAGAGTGTGGTGATCAAGTTCTTGGTGATCAAAAACTTCATGCATAGAACAAGGCATCCACTTCCTACCCATCTTATGAGCTCCAGTGCATCCAAATTTCTTGGCTGCTTTTTCTGCAGCAGCCTTTGTATTAAAAAGGCCTTTCATTCCAATTGCTCGATCAGAAATTATTAAATAAGGTAAACTAATTGCAATTCCAAGAGTAAGAATTTTCCTAAAAAACAAGAGGTCTTTCAAAGTGTCTATAAATCTATTAACAACAATAGAGCAAACTATAAAGTAATACCCTATTGTGAGTTCTTACGCAAATAAAATAGGCATATACTTTTTTGCATACTAGAATCACTTACCAATCAGCTGTTTTGATTAATGATTAGTTTTTCTTAACTCTGCTTGGAAAAATCCTAAAGAAGCAACGCAAAGAACACTTATAAGAGGACCTGGAGATAGATTTAAAATTATAGCTAGAAGAAAACCTAAAAGTGATATTACAACTCCAAACATTGAAGATCGTGCCATGCCACTACTTAAACTTGATGCTTTCTCTAACCCCAACAAAGCAGGAGTAGAAAGCAAGGCAACTACAAGAATAACCCCTACCGCAGCCATTGAACTAACAATAACAAGAGCCGTTGTAAAGCCAAGAACCAAGTTTAAAGAAGATACATTTATTCCATTAGCATCAGCACCTTCTGGGTCCAATCCAACATAAACAAGTTTATCGTAACCAAAAATCAACAAGCAACTAAACATTAAAAATGCTATTAGGGTTCTAAATAGGTCTCCCCAGTTTGCAGTTAATAAATCGCCAAACAAAACAGCTTCTAGATCTATTCTAATACCAAGCAAAGGGATTAGGAGTATTCCAAGTCCAAGTGATCCAGCAAGAATCGTATTCATCACAGCTGCATAATTTTCGCTTCTTTTATTAGTGAGCTTTTCGGCAAGAAGTGCTCCAATCAAGCCACTGATAACTCCTCCTATAGAAGCATCAACACCAAGAGCTACCGCCAAAGCTAATCCTGGCAAAACACAATGAGAAATCAGATTAACCTGCAACAGTCGTTTATGTGTAATCAATACCGTTCCCATAGCAGGACAAAGTGCCCCTGAGAAGCAAGTTATCAAGAGGGGGATTATCCACCAATTTGTATTGATATAAGACATCAAGCAAATGATTGTGTAAGGTCAATAAAAGAGATCAAATGAAGATCTTTCCAATGAGTAGAAGTCAGGCTGAAATCACCTATCGTCAAAAGCAACTGCTTGAGGAACTTAAAAAGTGTGAGGATGAGTTGAGTGGTCAAGAGTTGCATAGACAATTGCATAAAGGTAAGAAAAGAATGGGACTAGCAACGGTATACAGAAATTTGCAGGTACTTGTAAAAGAAGGATTGGTTCGTTCCAGGCACCTTCCAACAGGTGAGGTACTTTATACCCCCGTTGAAAGAGATATCCACCACTTAACTTGTGTTGATTGTGGAGAGACCACACGCTTGGAAGGGTGTCCTGTAGAAACAATGAGTGTTCCAAAAAAATCTTCTAAAAACTTCGAGCTGTTGTTTCATACTCTTGAGTTTTTTGGTCTTTGCCAAAATTGCCTTGATAAGAAAAGTTCTTAATGGGATCTGAAAAGTATTAAGCACAACAGTAATTACCCATGCAAGTAATTGAGTTCAGTTTTTCTTGCACCTCTTGAGGCCTACCAAAAGCTAAAATAGTCTTATCTAAAGCTACGACTTTGTCATAAGTGTCTAAGGATTTTCCCCATTCATGACTACTAACAAAAACTGTTAATCCAGAGTCAGCCAATTGACGAATAATTGTCAAGAATTGTTCTCTAGTAGGCGGATCCAAGGAAGAACATGGCTCGTCAAGAAGAAATATTTTTGCTGGTGTCATCAACGTTTTTGCTAGCAATGCTTTTTGTTGTTGACCACCTGATAATGAATCAAGCCTCCGTTTTGCTAAACCAGATATTCCAACGCGTTGCAGTACAGCTTCTACTTCACAACAGCTTGATTTTAAATAATTTACGCGACCTAAAGAAACCAATCCTTCAACAGTAATTGGGAAACGCCAGTTTAATAATGACCTTTGTGGCATTAGAGCAACTTGATGTCTGGCATAAGGAAAGGAAGAACCATCAATGGTGATCTGACCTTTATTAGGCTTGTTTTGCCCCTGAAGTAGACGTAATAAAGTTGACTTCCCAGCTCCATTGGGACCAACAAGTGCCGTTAAAGTCCCTCCTAAAAGCTCAAGCGAAACATCATGTAGAGCAGAATAACCTTGTCCTGAATAAGAATATGTCAAATTTTTAGCAATTAAAGTAGTCATGAATTAGAGCATTTCCTAACAGATGAAACCATAATGATAACCATTCTCATAGTATGCTTGAAAGTGATTTCTTGGCAGCATGTTTCTCGGATTACCCAAAGATAAGCGTACTAATCATTCATTTGGAAGAACAATCGTTAACGCATCTATTTTAACTGGCGTTGTTTTGTTATCAGGAGTTAATCAGGATGTGCAAGCTAAACCTAAGTCAATCGTTGCAGTAGAGCCATTAGTTTGCGATTTGGTTAACGCAATCGCACTGCCATCTCAGTCAGTTACTTGTTTAATTGATAGAAACAAAGATGTTCATGATGTGAAGATTTCACCTAGGCAGGCCAAAACTCTTAAGGGTGCAAGTCAAGTATTTACTCTTGGGTCAGAGATGACTCCTGCAATAAAAAAATGGCTAAACAACCCAATAACGGTTGTTGTTGGCGTCAGTGCAATAGAGATAGATGATCATCACGACGATCATGGAGATGAACCGTTAGCTGGAAAGAATCATGACGACCATGACGACCATGATGACCATGATGACCATGACGACCATGATGACCATGACGACCATGATGACCATGGAGATAAACCGTTAGCTGGAGAACATGATGACCATGAGAATGGTCATGGAAAGCAAGCTTTTGAATGGGCTGGTGTATTTGAACTTCCTGCAGGTACATATAAATGGTCTTTTGCAAAAGTAGATGGAGACTATGCAGACCCTGCGATGAAAATGGCAATCATCTCTTCTGATGGCATTGAATCATCAGAAGAGTTTGCTGAAGAATTATTAGAATCCAAAGACTCAGAAGTTAAACGTCATAATGACGTACTTCTTTCAAAGGATAAAGCATATGTTCTTAAATTTGATAACAGGAAAGAAAGCACCGTCTTTGCTATAGAAATTAAAAAGGATGGTAAATATACATTCTTTACCGAACATATGCCTTTTGAGTTTGAAGCCGACGAACACTTTTTCAAAGATGCTGCAGGTAATGATGTTGAACCTATAGCCCAAGTGCCTGATGAGGGCCACGCTCATCATCACCATGGTCATGGAGAATTAGATCCTCACATTTGGCATGATCCCCATAACATAATCAAAATGGGAAATGTCATTTCTAAAAATATCAAGAAAAATATTTCATTTTTCGATAGAGAAAATAGAAAAGCCGTAAATGAAAGATCAAAATCCGTAACATCTATTTTAGAAGATTTAGATCAATGGACTCAGAAGCAAATATCCACTATTCCTTCAGATCAAAGGACAATCGTCTCTAAACACAAGGCGCTAGAATACTACGGAGATGCTTATGGCTTAAAAACTCTTAGCCTATTAGATTTCCTAGGTCATTCATCTAGCCTTAGACCAAATACACTTTCAAAAGTATTAGCAGAGCTCAGAGATAACAATGTAAAAGTCTTATTCGCTGAGCAAAAACCTCCTTCGAAATTATTGAAAAATCTGAGTAGGCAGACTTCCACTCCAATAGCATCACAACAAGTTTATGTTGATGGATTAATGCCAACAGGAAATACTATTTCAGTAGCCGTTCACAATACTTGTACCATCGTTAATTCGTTGGGTGGATCTTGCAACATGGGAACAGGCAATGAACTCTCCAACAGATGGGGATCATTGGTTAATTAAATTGCTTTTCTAGAAAAACACAACTAAATTCTAGGGTTAAAAGCAAAATTCTCTTTGAGGAGAAAATGTCAAAAAAACATGGATACATAACTTATAAAAAACATTGGGAAGATCAGGCCCGTTTTATTAATCAATCACCATGGTCTCAAGAAAAAGTCGCAAAGTTAACTATAGAAAATGATTTCGAATACAAGCTTAAAGAACTTAAATTTTCAAATCACTCATTTAAAAAAGAAGATGGGAAATTAACTTTGCGGTTAAAAGTTCCATATAATTTTGATGATTTCGATGATTTCAAACAAACGACTATAAAGCTATTGGGTATACAGGCTAATTGGTTGACTGACTTTACTTTAGATACCTCCAATTGCACTAAATCATCTACCTAAAAATGAACATTAAGCAAAAAGTACCTGTCACTATCCTTACGGGCTTCCTAGGCTCTGGCAAAACAACTCTCCTCAACCGAATTCTAAGCGAAGAGCATGGTAAAAGGATCGCCGTCATCGAAAATGAATATGGTGAAATAGGTATTGACCAAGGGCTGGTGATTAATGCTGATGAAGAGGTCTTCGAGATGTCCAACGGTTGTATTTGCTGCACCGTTCGAGGAGATCTAATTCGTGTACTTGGCAACCTTATGAAGCGACGTGATAAGTTCGACTATGTATTGGTTGAAACTACTGGGCTTGCTGATCCTGGTCCTGTCGCTCAGACATTCTTCATGGACGACGAAATCCGTGATGAATTTGCACTCGACGGTATCGTAACTCTTGTTGATGCGGCTCATATTGATCAACAACTCGTTCATAGCAATGAGAGTTCTGAGCAGGTCGCTTTCGCGGACGTCCTTGTTCTAAACAAGACTGATCTTATTTCTGATGAGTCACTTGATACTCTTGAAGCACGACTTCGCAACATGAATCGCATGGCTCGTGTCATCCGAAGTAAGCAAGCTGAAGTCTCTATTGATAACGTCCTAAACCTTAATGCTTTTGATCTGGATCAGGTTTTAAAACGTCGTCCCACTTTTCTTGAACCTGAATATCCATTTGAGTGGACTGGTGTTTATCCTCTTGAACCTGGCCGTTATGAACTGAGCCTCGAAGATGGTCCAGACCCTACCATGTCACTCATCGTTGTAACAGATCAAGATACGAGTGAAACAGCTCTCAATACTGGGGCAGAATCATGTGTGAGACTATACGCAGAATCCCCCGAGCTTCTACATCCAGGTAATACTCTCCCTCTTGGAAAACATGTAAGTCTTCAGCTTCAGTCCCAGGGTCGCAAGTCTTTCTTCCTAGAGATAAATAAATCTCAAAATATTGGCCTGTTCACTCAACACACAGCCGAGGAATTCGATATAAAAGTCATCAAAGAGGATACTTCAGTTGCTGACGATATAATAAATAACCAAAGAGACCTTGTGATTTCTCCAAAAGTTGAGCGAATTTGGGTAGCAGAGCATGAACACGATGATGAAGTGGGCTCAATTGCCATCGAGAGGTTAGGCGATGTTGACCCAGAAAAACTCAATAGGTGGCTGAGTCAGCTCCTCTCAGAGAAAGGTGTAGACATATTTCGTACAAAAGGTTTCATTAGCTATGCGGGTGAATCCAATCGAATGGTTTTTCAAGGGGTACATATGCTCTTCACAGCTCAGCCTGACAAAGAATGGGGAGACGAGCCTCGACGAAATCAACTAGTATTTATCGGTCGAAATCTTGATGAAGAAGAAATGTGTAGGGAGTTTGAGAAATGTCTGGTGTAGAAGTATTTAGTCCCCAGGGAATGCTTCACAAAAGTTGGACTGCTCAAGTTGATGACTATGCTATTACTTGTGGATGGGTACTACATGGTAAAGCCTTTTTAGTAGGTGATGTTGCAGGTGGACTTTATTCATTTGAAGCTAAATCTGGCAATAGTCTTTGGCAGCAAAAGGAGGTCCATCATGGTGGCCTGCTCGCAATGTCTATTCATCCAGATGGAGAGACTTTCGCAACTGCAGGACAAGATGGACATGTCCTTATTTGGAATAGCGGAGATGGTTCTTCAAGCAAAGTATTAGAACTTGGCACCGGTTGGGTAGAACATCTCAAATGGTCTCCAGATGGACTTTTCTTAGCTGTAGCTTTTTCTCGACGCGTATATTTATTTGGTATCGATGGCCAAGAGCATTGGCGTTCAAATGAACATCCCAGTACTATCAGCTCGATCGCTTGGTCCAGATCGAATGAATTAGCCACTGCATGCTATGGCCGAGTAACTTTTTATGACGTAGCTACTAAGCAAGTGAAGCAGAAACTGGAATGGCAAGGCTCACTAGTTTCAATGGTACTTAGTCCCGACGGTGATGTTGTTGCCTGCGGTAGTCAAGATAATTCTGTTCATTTCTGGCGTCGATCAACTAACCAAGACTCTGAGATGACTGGCTACCCAGGTAAGCCAAGCCAATTAGCTTTTGATCAAACCGGCACAGTTCTCGCTACCGGAGGAGGTGAAGTAATAACAGTTTGGAGTTTTCTAGGTAATGGACCTGAAGGCACCGTACCGGGACAATTATCACTTCATACTAAATCGATCTCTAGTCTCGCTTTTTCAAACCTTGGAATGCTCCTAGCTTCAGGTGACAGAAATGGTTCCATTTTTGTTTGGTTTATCAGAAAGGATGGTCAAGGTGATCCACTTGGTGCTGCCTTCGTAGATGACCTTGTTGGTGCAATTGCTTGGCGACCTGATGACTCTGCGCTTGCAACTGTCAATGCAAAAGGAGGGGTTAATCTTTGGGATTTTAAAATGCGTACTAAATCATCGGCAAAAGGTTTTTCTTGATAAATTACCTTTCTAGAAATCAGTACGTTTTATTAAACTTTTAATACCTTTTGTAGATTAAGCCACTTTTTATTTATCTTATCTTCTTAAGTTTTCTCGCGATTTCCTCTATATCATTGTAGTTGTAATCGAAAGCTCTGATAAAACTATTTGCTCTAAATAATTCAAGTATTTTCTTTTGCCTGGGTCTTCTCTTATCGAAGCCAAGAAATTGATTAGTTAATTTTTTAGTAAACCCTTTCCCAAATTCATCATCAAGGTTTGGCTGAGCCAACCAATGGTAATCAGCATAAGCAGGTGTCCTCCAAACAGGAGCAACTTTACTTAAATTAATTTTCCCATTAGCTAGATTTTCTTTCCACACTTCCTCATTGACTGCTCCTATTTCATAAGAACCACTTTGTACTAAAACTATTGTTGCATCATGACTACCGCTAAAGCCGACTCTACCACCTTTGAAATCAGATATAGCTACTCCAGCTTTTGCTAGAAAATATTGGGGCATTAATCTACCAGAAGTTGAACTTTCAGAACCAAACGTAAAGCGTTTACCTTTTAGACTTTTCAAGTCACTAAGCTTTGAGATAGGTTTGATTTTACTTTTTGTATTAGCGATAAATAAGCTATGGAACTTAGCATCGATATCTCTCTGAGCTATTACAACTGAGCCAGGTTTTTGCAACCTGGCCTGTACTCCTGTAAGCCCTCCAAACCAAACTAAATCTAGGTCACCTGTACGAAATGCAGTTACAGCTGCTTGGTAATTTATAACAGGCTTATAAACAACTTCAATATCAAGATTTTCACTAAGTTCATTTGCTAAAAGCGAATACAACCTATTAAGTTTTTCAGGATTCTGATCGGGGATTGCACTCATAACAAATGCACGTTGCGCTAATGCATTGCCATCAAGAGAGACAAGACCAACAAAAAACAACACTAAGGAAAGTAAATTCTTTCTAAATCCCATGAAGCAACAAGGTAAGTTTTAAATCAAGACTCTAGCTAGATTAACATTCGTTTTATCTATTAAGTTGCCTTAAATTATCAGCCTGAAAATACTCCATCAATCAAGTAGCTAAAATGCAATTCTATAAAAAATCACTGAAAGTTAGCGCAAGAAGATACTACTGAGGACAATATTATCAAGAAGGCTTTCGAGATTGAAAATTGCAAATTTGACAGAACTGTATTCGCTCAGGCATTTAGAAAGACAATCTTCAAAAGAGCGGCCTAAGCCGACATCAGTCAAACTGTCACTACAGAAGTTGATTTTCTAAGGTTTTCTTGATATGTTGTTAGGATATTTAATTAATTAAAAAAAGCCAAGCCTAGAAATTAGTTAAATGACTATTAGAAGGCTAATCGTTTTTTTTAGATTAAAATACATAAATAATTTCAAATGAATCCATCAAAGCAACACGCAAAACTTCTCAAATTGCAAACAAAAGCTGAAACATGCTTATCCAGAGAGGAGGCAAAAAAGATTATCCGAAAGGCAAATAAAGCAAATGCAAAGCTAGCTTCTTAAATTAGTGGGGCCTATGAAAATAACCTGTTAAAAAAGAAGTCGTTTTCAATTCCTATTGCAATCATTAGTTATCAATATTAATCTCATTAGTAATTAGTGAGATAATTTAATTCAAAGACTCAGAATAATAAGCAAAAAACACTATAATTTTTTGCTTTTCCAATTGGGAATATTTATCCTATTATCCACTTTTCTTATTCTAAGACATCAAGGATACCTTCTGTTATGTACCTAGCCATTGGCATTACATGTTTTTCCACTTCTCCTTTATAAACTTTCCATTTGGATGAAAGCTTTAATGATAGTTGATTCTTCTTTAGAAAGTTAATCATGCTATTAGCTAGGTAAACAGGAAGATCACAGTTATTTTTCTTTGCTAGCTCATCCCACTGCTCTTTTGATAATTGACCTATAAATTTTAAATTGTCAGATCCAGCATACTTATATAATTCATCAACACCAATACATAAAAAGATTTGACCAAGTTGATGTAAGAAGCTATCAGCCTTTGCTCCTTCTTTGTAATCATTTAAAATTGAACTAAGCACATCCCTTTGGCTATCATCCCCTTCCTTCATCTCATTAAGGATTTTATATACCGTACTGAACTCAAGTGGCGTTGTCATATGTACTTAACCTGAAGCTAACAGCTAATCTACGTCCCAATTTCTTCAAGAGCAATAAAAGTAAAGCTAACTATAGGCACATAGTTGCTTTCATACATCAATTCCATAAGTCTGAAGAGATCAACAAACTTCCTAAGCCGCTTTTAAGTCTCTTCCCTCCTTTTTAAAAATTTCGGAAATTATTGAATCAGCTCTTGGATTGACTCGTTCTTTGTATTTCCTTGCCATAGACTTCGCAGCTCCGTCTAAAAAGCAGTCGTCAATAATCACATCAACTTCTAATGAGGACATTGTGAAAAAGCAATTAAATAAAATTAACTATTTTATGGAATACATCAAGTCCGTTTTTACATCTATTTCATAAAATAAATACAAAAGGGCTCCCCATGAATTTCTAGCAAACAAGATGAATCTATAAAAAAGGTTCTCGACAGAGAGTACAAACCTCTATTAGTAAGAGATAAAACTGTAACTCTTATTCTTCTCTATCCCTCTAGTGACAGGAAAAATTTATCACCCTTAACTGTTGATTTATCAAAAAACCTTGGTTAAATAAGAGTAGATAAATTTTCGTTATGACAACGATCAGAGAAAGAGTCAATGCTCATCTTCCAATTGTTCTTCAGATTTTAAGTACAGCATCGTTAGTAGTTATTGCATTATCAGCAATATGTGGGTCTAAATCTTTGAAGGAATTATCACAATCACATGGCATGAGTGGAGCAGTAGAAATACATCAAGGCCATAAACATTAAGAAGGTACTACAACTCGCTCCTTTATTGATTTCCAAATGTTCTAAGGTTCAAAAAGGAAAACTGGTCGCAAGCTTGTTGTATTTTTCATATGTCTAGAGTTTTTCTTTTTTTTAAGTGGATAGCTCCTTTACAAGGTTACAAAATTAATAAAAGGACTCAACCTTCTGTGAGCAGAAAACTTCTTTTATTTAGGTAAAGCTCTTATCAGGTCTAATCAGTATTAGCAACAACAGAACTTCGTACATACTTCTAAATCAAAGATATATCACTATTTTATTAAGCTTAGAAAGACTCTTAACTATATCTCTGAAGGCTAGAGACGAGGAGGGTTCTGCAAGTCAATGGTATTTATTACTTATGGCAAGCCTTGTATACAGCGATATAACAGGCACAATTCGCAAGGTTACTGATGTCCACCTTCGCTCGCATGTCTCGGTCTGAAATTATTCATGGTCGTGTTGCAATGTTTCTTTTGTCAACTTTAGTTATTGGCTGGATAGCGATAGGTAAATATTTCATCTAATAAGCCTCCTACTATTAAAGAAATGTGCAAATATCTTTTTATTGTTCTTTGACATTAAGAAGAAATAAAAAGTACTCCTAGACAGCAATGATTACGCCGCCTTGAGACTTCTTTTCTCATCAGGCCACATTTGTGAAATCACTCTAGATGAAAACCTTCTGTAAACATTCTTATGAACTCTTGTCTCATACTTCTTTGCTCTAACTCTTGCTGCACCATCAAAAATACGATCCATTGCAAACTCAATTTCGTTTCTATTCATCGAAAAAAATCAGGGTTTTAACCTTAGCCCTAGGAAACGGTTAATCATATCCGTCATTACACCTATTTTGAATTGCTTTTATTAGGAGCGGAAACAAGCATCTCCTACAACCCTTAATTTATCCATTGGTCCAAGCGACTTTGCTTTTAGCAATGTCTTAGGTGATACAGAAGTAGTGATTTTCAACTTCCTTCTTACATCACCAAAAACAGAAAGGGGTGCCGTAGATTTTGTCTCTGAGTTAAGAGCAATGTCTTTTGCACATCGCCAACCCTTGCTTGAAACTATTCCAGGCCAAGCAAGCCAAAGCCCACCAAATAAACCAAGAGAAATATAAAAGAAATTTCTAATCATGATATAACTTGAGCAAACTCGTTAGGAATGCATTGACTTGAGTATGAGATTACATTCTTTGCAGTGAAGCCTACCCCAACTGATAGGAATGTACTTACAAGTATCCATTTAGTTCTTTCACTAGATAAAAGATGTCTCATAGGTTCAAAAGCACAGCTCACTAATTCGTTAACTATATTCAGCCTAAGGCTTAATGATATTTCTCACAAATAGATTTTCGAAAGAAGTGATAATTCCTTTCTTCTATCAAACGCAAACCTAAAGTAGGAGTATCTCTTTAGCTGATATCAATTACCAAACCCCTGCAGAATTAAGAATGGCTTAATTCTGCTTAAGAGCAATCAATTCAACTTCACTGAACCACTCTATGCCATATTATTCTAAGTTCTCCATCCATTCATCATAAAAGTAAGAATAAATTTAGCCATTGCATAAAGCAAAAACTATTTAAGTTCACTAAGCATCCAAGCAGGTCTATCTTTCTTTTGTTTCTTCCAAAGCAACGATAATAGAAAACCCACTGCTTGTGGCTTCCTAGGCAAATTACAGCTCAAGGATTTTTTTATTTTTGAAGAAGTCATGTAAAAACCTCTACTTATACATTTCTAGCCCTGAACTAGAAATTAAGGAATGTAATAAATACTCTCAAATTGCTTATTTATGCTAAAGACTAAACTACCAAAGTTGTTTCAATCAAAAGAGTAAGGTTATTTGAATCCTAAAAGATCATGGATTAATCACTTTCAAGCCAATGCCTTAAACCACTAATATAAAGAAAAATTGTAAATATCTGGTCTCAATTAAACGCAAGGTTTTTTGTATTATCGTTGGAGAATTAACAAGCTTTAATTCTTGTAATCTTTTCTCTATTTCATGCTTTTATTATGGATTGGGATTCTGCAAAGGAACATTGCACTGAGCGTAACTGGCAATGGTCTCTGGCTCTAATAAATCAAGCACAAAAGGAAATGGAAGAGTTAGAGGAGAAAGTTAAAAAGATGGAAGAGCAGCAAAAAGCTCAACGCTTGTACAACGCTTGTAATTACTAATACTTGAGATAGCAAGTAATGAACCGTGTCCTAATTTTTAACAACAGCTTGGCCTTTTGCAGAAAACACTTGAACCTATGATTCTCTAAGAACTTTAGTAAGACCAACCGAAATCAATGATCTTTACCGAATCATTTCCTTCGGCGTGAAGCATCTCAACAGAGAAAGTCAATGCAGAGTAATTATGTACTCATTAATCTTGGATTCGTTTTTCGCTGACTGTTTCTATACTCCTCATACCTCAGTTTATATTGTCTCAGGTAGCTCAAATTAGCTGAGATTAAGCAAAAAGAAAGTCAAGAAAAGCTCGAGGACTTGTTAAATAAAGAAAGCGTCTAGGAGCCAATTATCAAGCTAGGGAGCAAAATTGTCGGCAACCGTGAGGAAGAACTTAAAAAAGAGCTTAAAGTCATTACTCAATGAAAAAAGAACCCACTAAGCCTTAACTTAAAACTTACTAAACAATCAAATCACTAGGAATCGTACAGAACGTCCCCCTTTACAGTCTTTAATCTACCCTTGCTATTTCCAGCCTCCTATTTTTACTATTTTTATCTCTACCTTAAGATTATTGAAGGAATCAACTCCTTCAGACTGTCCTAAGAAAAGCCTATACACCATCTTGAGGTTCAAATAACACTTGTGTTGTCTAGAAGGACTTAGGAAGGGATACAAGGCACATTAAAATAAACTCATTTGAGAAGTTGAGAGTCTCTTAATCGGTTCAGATTTCCACTCACTTGGACTCCATCTCGTCATCATTGGTTCTAGTGCTCTTAGTTCAGCTACGTCTTTTACAGAAGCTGTCCATTCTTCTTCTAAACCATTAGGAATAACAACTGGCATTCGGTGATGCAATGGTTTTACTAATTCGTTTGGTTGAGTAGTTAAAACGCAACAACTTTCAAGCTCACTTCCATCAGGCGACATCCATTTATTCCAAATCCCTCCAAACCAAAATGACGTTTCATCTTTTTTACTAATGCGATAGCCTTTCTCAAAAAATCCACTTGCTGGAAGAAGGCACCTTTTATGTCTCCAGCTTCCTCTAAATAACTTCTTCTCTCCCACAGTTTCGGCTCTTGCATTAAAAGGTCTAATCCTTTCCTTATCAAAAGGGTCTTTAGCCCATTCAGAGATAAACCCCCAAAGCATTAATGATGTAGATATTTTGCCTTCGTTCTTTAGAACCAGCACAGGGTCAGTTGGTCTGATTAATTGTTGTGGAGAGTATTTCAGTTCAAATCCTTTTGGAAAATCCTTCTTCAAAAGAGAAGGCAGTTGTGCAAATCTGGTTGTTAGTTCATATCTTCCACACATAAATCAACCAAACATAATTATTGTACTGACCATTTTACTTATGTAATCCTAAGAAGAGGAGGAAACAAGTAAAAACAATTAGATTCAAAGAAATGGCAAGAAAGATTTCTGTGATCTTAAAGGTGTTTTCCACTTCCTGAGTTTCTGGATTCAACTTGAACCTCTCAATATTGATCTGACATGTCTTTTTATCCTTAGATAAATCAACCTTAACGAAAAGGCCCATCATAGGCTCTTAATGCATTAATTAACTCTTGTTGCCTATCCATATAAGTTTTAATTGATTAGCTAAACATCTAAATTAAGAAGACGATGTCACCTTGATCAAGTCACCATAGCTTGAGTCAAAAAGGAATCAGTTTGTACTGTTAAACTATTCCCTTACTTTGCCTTCTTAGAAGAAAGCAAAGTAACTTTCATCCAATTAATTGATCAACTTGGTTATTTAAGTCTAGAATTAAATCACTTAAAATTGAATCGAATGGCCAGAATACTTGCTATTTCATTAATTATTGGAACCATTATTTATTATGGCATCACCATATCTAATCTTGGATAAGTCTTTGCTTATGATATGAAAAAAGTTTCTTCATTTATTTGATAAATATACCCTATTTATGATAGAGGTTGAAATAAGGAGTTAACTACTTTACATGTCTCAAATAACTATCAAGGTCTCTGCAAAAGCAGAAGCCATGATCGCACAACTCCAGAAAGAGATCTTTAACCGTCGTCGTAAGAAAATCACTGCACAAGGTGTAGTTGAGTCTCTTGTAGAAAGCGGTGCAAAGTCTCAATCTGACAAGCGCTATGCATCTTCTTGGAAAAACCTAATCAAAGACATAGAGAAGGCTGCCAAGCAATCAGAAGCTCATGGCAACAAGCCCGCCAATGTCTCCGCAGAAGAGTGGGCCATGCTTCTAGCACATCGCACTCGTAAAGGAACTGTCACCAGGAAAGCAGCTCATAAAAAGCGCCTAGCTAAGAAGCCTGCTGCAAAAAATACAGCAGACAAGAGAAGTCCTGCAAAGAAAATAAAAGTTTTGGCCAAGAAAACTACACCAGTCACAACAACTAAGCCAAAGAAGGCTAGACGTGCAAAAAAAACCCCTGTAAAGACAACAGCTAAGCTTGCTTAAGAGTTTTCACTAAACTTGAAGGCAATGTTAAATAACCTTTCTAAGCCACTCTTCTAAGAGTGGCTTTTTTATGATCCCTCCACAATTAACGAAAAAAGCAACTAGTGAATCGCACTCAAGATAAAGGTGTTAAATGTGATTACAAAACCGATACGCCTCAGTTCTTGCTAACTCACGTTTTGACAAAACATTCGTTTCTACTGATGATCTTGATAGGAATTCTTTAGTTGCAAGCCTAATACATTGGTTTTTATAGCTCACTTGTTGAATTAACGGATTAAGCCAGCAACCAAATAAAATAAAAAAACTAGCAACAACCACAACCTTTCTATGGTCCATCCATAATTGAAAGAGAATGGGACTTATTTCCTTTTTCCAATCCATAGATTAAGCATACCTTTCCCTCATAATGCCATTTATTTTTCTTTGGCGTAAGGCTTACATAACTCATCCATTGCAGCTTGGTGGAGAGCCACTGTTTAACATCATTTCTGCAATTAAAGCAGAAGCATATCGATCAAGTTCAAGGGAGTCCTTTCGTCTCAAATCACAAATAGGATCCTTTTCAACAAAGCAATCATCAATGAAATCATCTAAGCCTTTAGGGGACATTGAAGAAAAAGCAATTAAGCAAAACTAGCTTCAAGAACAGATCAATCAAGTCCGTCTAAACACCTATTTCAAATAACAAATAGATAACCATTCTTATCAAGCCAATCACAAAATATTGCAACTCTTAGTTCTCTTCCTAGCTTTGGTATGAACTATGAGAATTTTTATTCAAAAAAAATAAATGCGCCATTTACTTTTAGTTACCAAGAGAGACTTATAAACTGTAACCAAATGAGCAACCTCTCTAGAATCGTTAGCATAGCTATTCCAACTGCAATAGGCATCGGAACTGCCTTGCTAGGCGTACGTATTTTAAAAAACGAAAAAAGACTTTCTGAAAGAAAAGTGGAACTAGAACTTCAACTAAAAGTAAAAAGTCTAAGGGTTTTTAGCAATCGTCAGCTTAGAAACCTCCCAAGAGGCAAGGTTTTGAGTAAACCCTAAACCCATGCATTAATATCTAAGAAATAAAGCGATAAGACAAGGATCTCAGAACCCCTAAAAAGAAAAGTAATAAAATTCCGCTTTCAGCTCTGTTCTCCCCAACGTTTCATTGCAGAGCTAGGAGGTAGGGTCTTCCTCTTTTAAAGAAAGTGTTTTAAACATTCTTTTCTCAGCGACTACTATCGCTAACCATGCCAAAATCAACGGAGCACCAGCTTCATATTCTCCTTTTAAAAAAGCTACTACTGCAAGAGTACTAGCAGAAATAGCCAAGGTTCTTACTACCCACTTTGCCCAGGTAATCTTTTTTTCCTTAGGTTTTTCCATATCTCAATAATGCCGCTTTAATGTTGGATTCTTTTGTAATTCATTTATCCATTATCGTTTTGAATTGCCTCTGCTGGAATTGCCCAAACTTCATCATTAATATCTCCGCCTAACCACTCCCTATATTCATGAAATAAGCAACGCCGATCAGAAGGTTCTTTTAGTGTCTCAATTCTTAAGACAGCATTATGAACAACCTCATGCAAAGTTTCTTTTAGCTGGAAATCAGCATTCATTAATCAAAGACAATATCTTCTACTTAATCCATAGCCAAGAATATCAATCCTGAAATTGGAACAAATACTCTTTATGTGTATATAAAGACTGATCAACCTATTTAAGGATTCTATTTCAAGCATGCACCTATAGCCGCAAACGCTTACCTTTTGCAGTTTTGATTGTTAGCAACTGCTAAAGCTTATTTCCTCCAAAGGCTTCGATTCTTTATTAAATCCTCTACATTTGGCCAAGCTGCAATCAATTCTTTTAGAGCTTTTCTATTTGGTGGATACAAAATACAGGAAAAAGCGCTAACTAAGTATCCTAAAAACCACCAAGGGTTTTTAGAATAAATAAAAGCAAATGAGGACAAGAAACTTGCTAAGAAAAAGAAAAAGAAGAGTCTATTAACTATTTCAAGAGGGGATTTTCTTAATCGGCGGAATGGAATTTTCACTCCTCTTATTTCTTCTTCTTCTCTCTGTTCATAGCTCCATCTTTTGTCTTCTTGATCTAGTGTATTAATTGATTCATCTAGATTCGCAAATTGTTCTTCTGTAAAATCTCCTAAAGGGTCGCTGTCTTTTTTAATAGATGTCATAGGTCATGTAAACTCTAGAATGGAAGAACTTGGCAACCATTGATCAACAAAATATAACTTATTTACAAAGTTTGGCATATTTCTCTTAGAGCTACTCTCTAAAAAACTATGTTCAGGTTCTAGCATCGAAAAGAATAAAACCTAGGCAAAACTAATCTTCGTCTTCAAGCTTTACTACACGAAGATTGAATCCAATCCAGATAACAATACCTCCAAGGAGTGGAATCAATAGTTCCCATTGATTAATATCATGTGACTGAAAAAATTCCATTAATCTTTTCTTGTATGAATTGATCCAAATTGCTTCAACATCCATTGATGAATATAGAATCTCTGAATCCTATTAAAAATAAAAGGTTCATTTTGTTTATTCCTAACAATTTGCAAAGTCAGATAAGACTGCATGCCTAAGAAAGCAATCAAAAGAAAAAGTAGGCCCATCATCCTTCTAGCCTATCTGCATAATCTCTCAGAATTTCTGCAATTACCTTCGGTGGGATCTGTTCTTGATACTCCCTACATAGGTCAAAGAATTTATTCAAAAACTCTTTCCGAGAACTATTAGGCATTTATTAGCATTGGTGACTATCTGAATTATGACTAGATTCAATACTTTTGCTTAAAAACAGATTGATCTATGGAGAATTGACCTAGTAAACAAACTACCTTCATTGCTAATCTACTGTTATAAGAAAACTTTGAACATATACTGCACCTTAGACAAAAGATCCTGTATACATTAGTTAAGAGAAAGAAGTGTTCTCTGATGAGCGATTTATTACCACCGCTAAGGAAATTATGTTTATTAAGCAAAGAATCATTGGAGGTTAAAAACTGGCCCTAGAATCAGAAACTGAACCGCTCTATTAGTTGGACGGTTTTTTTTCTTATAACCTATCCCCAATGAATCGTAGGTAATGACAGGTTTCTTATTTCTACTATTCAAGCCAGTATTGTTCTTGATTCTAAAAAAGTTTTTTAAGAAGCAAATGAAGTCATGGATAGTTTCTGCCTTGGAATGGCTTGCTCTTCAAACAGACAATGACATTGATGATGCAATCGTTAAAAAAGTCAAAGGTGCGATGAAGATAGGGGTCGTTTAATTCTGTCTAAAAAAAAACGGCCTGTGCAGATAGGCCGTCCTCATGTTTCCATCTTTATACAAACGCTTCTATTAGTTATAGGCCTCGTTACAAATACTCAAAAAGTTTAAAAGGCCTCTGGATTCTACTTCTTAAGTTCTGTGATTTGAGCATGACAACTTCCTATCGACCACCTATCCCTTATTGCTGCTAGAAGATCAAAAATAAATTCATCTGGAAAATCCAAGTCTTCCTGTAATTCAGTGAGCTCATCTAAGAAGAAGGCAATAGCACGAGTAATGACAACCTCACTCTGCTCATTTGATGGAATCTATTTTTTAGTCATTGGATTAGTCTTAATTAGTTAAGGCTATAGATTTAACTTCTTTAAATTAAGTTCGAAGTCAAATCCTACTGGTACAAATCACCTCGTAATAAGTGCTTGGGTAAAAAAACTGAGGTTAAAATACCTCAGCGAAAAGACGGATTTACACAAAAAAGAAATTCTGGTACAGAAGATATAGCGCACTACCTCATAAACCCTCAATAAGGTCAAAGCTTTGAGGGAACGAGTGCTCAACCAAAAGATAAAGATTTAGACCTATGAACATCCCTTATTCAGAAAACAAGCAAGCTAAAAAAAACTATTATCTAAACAGGGAGCAAATTGAAATCCAAAGAAGGTTTATGACTTTGCAGTCCAAACGAGCTCAGTTAGAGCATGAGCTAAGAACACTCAATGCATTACTTCTCTCATTAGGAGGCCAAATGGATCAAGATCTCACATATAAACAACTTCACAAATAATCAGGGAATCAAATATCTCACCAATTAAACGAGGCTTGCAAAAAACTCACCCCAACCCCATTTTGGATAGGCATAGCAATTTTTCATCTATAAAAATTTTTCTGTTCAATTTTTATTAATTTCCCCAGTTACAACTCAAATATAGGCAATATGAATAAGTCGATATTGTACTAGCTTTTATTTTATCTTCTAAAAGTCAATGTTTACTGAAACTATTCAAGTTCAATCAACTTCCTCTTATAGCTGCCACGCCATCACTGAGCGCATACAGAGCTTTATAGAGACAACTCAACAGCTAGAAGGTGTTGTTTGCGCTTTTAGCCAACATTCAACCGTTGGGATGATTGTTAACGAATTAGAAGAAAGATTAATGTTAGACCTTGGTAAATGGTTAGAAGAGATGGCTCCTATAGCTCAAGGGTATAAACATGACGATTTACATCTTAGAGAGAATATCCCAAAAGATGAGCCCAAGAATGCTCACTCACACCTTAGGGCTTTACTTTTAGGAAACCATGTAAGTGTTCCCTTTAAAGATGGAACACTTCAACTAGGTAAATACCAGGAAATAATCATGGTTGAACTTGATGGTCCTAGAGAGAGAAACATCGTAATTAGTATTCAGTAGTCATGAAAGATTCCCCCTAAAGCACCATAATTCATAAAAAGGCAACTCTATGGATCAACTTCAACTTAAATTTATTTGGCCTGTTGCTCTAGTTGTTTTTGCAGCTTTCCTTATGATGATTGGAATAATTGGAGGATTTATAGATCCCAAAATACTAATGTTTT
The DNA here is from genome assembly GCA_003278425.1 of Prochlorococcus sp. AG-363-B11. Classification (GTDB taxonomy): domain Bacteria; phylum Cyanobacteriota; class Cyanobacteriia; order PCC-6307; family Cyanobiaceae; genus Prochlorococcus_E. Next base: position 20,133 of record QCFE01000018.1, read on the forward strand.
AGCGAAGATATCAGAGTGACAAAGAAGTCTTTGATTCTTGGAATATTCATCGCCGTATCTTTTGCAGGTGGAATGGTTTTGTATTACGAGAATTTCCCTTCCGTCAAGACACGCCAGAATATCTCTGTAGAGGGAATTTTTCTTGACTAAAGAGACCACTTCCCAATATCGCTAATCCTCAAAAGAGCTACTTTAATGAGACAAGGTGCCGTTGAATTAATTTGTCTTGGCCTTACTTTCCTAGCTCTTCAAGCCTGGTGGCTCAGCATGACTATAAAAAATGGGCAAAACAGAAGAATGACAAGCACAAATAAAGACTCATTAGCTGAGAAAAGGAAAAAACTTGAAAATCTAATCAAGAAATAGATGCAAGAGCCTTTTAACTAGAAAAGAAAAAAAGAGCATCTATTTACTTAATTAAGACTAACAGGTACTTAATCTAATCTTCTTCTTCCTCTTTATTCTCAATTTTAATCTCTACGCTCATGTTTATACCTAAGAAAACTATTATCACTCCAAGAACTGGAAGCCATAGCCCTGCTTGCCTGGACTCTGTTGCAGCTAGATTGAAAACATCAGGAATCATTTCTAGCTCTCATTCCATTTGTCTTCATAAGGAAGCTTGTAATCCTGTTCATTCATAGGGATCCAACTCCAATCAGTACATATGGCTATTTGGTAACCAATCAAATACAAGGCAAGCATTGCATTAAACAAGTTAATATGCATTAAAGGCACATCCATCTTCATACAACATAGATTGCTGGATATTAACCAAATAATAGGAAAAATGCTTTTGTATCGAAGGATAATTCACAAGACACTCACACTAGTAATTTGCCATACTTATAGTCAGCCATAGTTTTGATAATCTTATCTAGACAAGTTGCTTAAATCTCATCCTTTAATTCCAGCTCAAGTTATTTTGAACTATATTTATTAATGAGATTTATTTATATTCCGAAAATATAATCTGCTAGTTGTAATTATCTATTTACAAAACAAATAATGGTTAAAATATTTTCCCATCATTGCCCTTTCTTGATTTTGCGAAATTTAAACCAAACTTCATCATCAGGCAAAATTGTTTTACTAATCGGCATGAAGAAAAGGAAAAGGTTGCCAAGGCTCATTATAGCAAGGAAAACTAACAAGCCTCCCCCAACCGAATTAAAAGGAATTGCTTTTATTATTGGGTCATCACCTATGATAAGGATGATAGAATTAAATACAAAGCAAATATAATATATCCCAATAAATAGTGTAACAAGGTGTCTAATGAGTTGATTAATTCTATAATTAAAGAAATCTTGCAGAAGCCACCTTTCTCTTATTAATTTGGGGCCATAGAATAAACAAATAGCAAAATAAATAAGAACGAAGTAGTTAACTATAATAAATCCAGAGAAAGGACTTTGCAAGCCAAAATCGCTAAACCAAAAGGAGCCTGCAAAACGTCCAATAGTTTCTGAATTGTGCCCCAACGGAATAATGAATTGAGTTAAAAAAACAAGGGTAAAAGATGAAAAGGAGAGAGCAAACCAAGTCAAAGAATCAATAAGACTTTTATTGCCATAGCGAATTAGGAAATTCGTAATGCCAGTCAAAAATTCAACATGTCTTTCAAGACTCAAGGCCTGACGATCTTTCAACCACATCTCCCATTCTTCTCTCTCAGGTTTTATTGGCTTACTCCTATCAACAGGGAAAGCTTCATGAGCTTGGTCATAAGAATTCAACTTCTCTGCATTAATTGACAAGATTGTTTCTTCTATGAGCTTAAGAGTTGGGTCCAAAGCCTTTTTTGTTCTTTCTCTATATCCGATTTCTTCTTTTAAAGCCAATAATGCATTTAGATCTTTCTCTTTAATCAGTCCTGGAGCAAGCGCAATGATCGCGTCTGTCCCAAACTTAAAATACTTTCGAGAAGATGACATCACCACCTCCTTAATTAAGCTTTGCTTGTTGCAAGACTGAACACTAAGGAAGACACCTTTTCATATCATCATTAATTAAATTATAGCTAGAAAGAATAAACCCTCAAACTGTTTAGGAATCAATGATAGAAAAAAAAGAGCGACATGGATTTCTAAAAAAGTTTGGCAAATGGGCACCAATCATTGGAGGAGCTTGGGTCCTATTGAATATTTTTCTCCCTTTAGCACTTTTGCGTATCCCAGCTGTTCAGAAATTCTTAGTCGCAGTAGGAGAAAAGCTTCCTTTTCATATTCCTGGAATTGGATAAAAATGAATACTGAGCTCATTTGCTTTTCCTTGCTTGGGATCTTCGCAATGTTTCTAAAGGCTTGGCTCTCTTCTCCGCTCTCCCACTCTTTTGGTTAATTCTTCCATTAGCTATAAAGCTCTTTCTAGAGACTAATAAGAGAAAGCCTCTAGATAAAAAAACCTAATAAAACATGAGAGTAAAGCAATTGAGAAAGTATCTTCTTTTTCTTTAGAATGTCAGTAAAGAATTCACGACCACAGCGATAGAAACCTGGCCTTGTACTCCTAACTTACGTTAATTAATCTAAACTCAACATTAACAACTCAAACAAAGCGATGGCTTGTAACCTAACTATTTCTAAATCTGCTACTGCTGAATTAATCAGACAATCTGCATTTGGAGGTACTCCTGGTGAAATGCATATTGACTTATTAGAAGATAGTTTTAAGGAAGGGTGGTTGTATATTCGCTTAAGGTGTGGCCAACAAGATGGTATTCCAGTTGCAAGAACTGACGGCATTACCCTATTTGCACCTTCAGAGCAACTTACTTTATTGCAAGACTTAAAACTTGATTATTTTTGTGATCTAAGTGGTGGTGGATTTCTAATTAGTGCTCCTGAAGGAGCACTAGCAAGTGGATGCGGCACAGGTTTTAAGCTAATGCGGAATTAATGTCAACCTTATAACTATATCCTCAAGAGCTAAAGCATTTAAGAAGAAATCCGATAGAAAGAATAAGAAAAATATGTATATTACTCCTATTAAAGAAGAGTTAGCGTTGCTCTGACTAAAAAAGATGGTTATATAAGTTTTTCCGGTCAAGAAATACGAAACAAAGAAGAACTGTGACTTGATTGCAGAATTTAATAAAATGTATCGCCAACTACTACGACTATTACAAGGTAAAAAAATAGCAGGAGAAGCTTGTTTGCAATATCTAACCAGGCAATTAAGTTGCAACTTATTCTTACGAACATCACTAAAGTCAATAAACTATCCAGGTCCCTACAAAAAAACGCAGATGACGTAATTGCTATCTGCGTTTTATTAGATA
>QCFE01000019.1 GCA_003278425.1 Prochlorococcus sp. AG-363-B11
ATTGATAATTCAATAATTTTTGATTATTCCCGAATTGGCCCAGGTGTTCAACTGTTAGAAAAACTAGTATTTGGAAGGTATTGTGTAGATAAAAATGGTGATCATTTGGATTTACAAGATGCAGCACTTGATTGGTTGATTACAGATTCAAGAAGACAAGATTTGAGCCAACCATCTCCACAGCAAAAAGCTATGGCTGAATTGTTAGGTACGGATCTTATTGGAACTATTAATTAATATTTGCGCGTTCAATTATGTCTGTAATTTTATTTTCTGCTTTTATTGCCATAATGTGAACTCCTTTTGCTAAACCAGTAAAGCTTTTAATTTGTTCGGCAGCAATTAATATCCCTTCTAAAGAAGGGTTTTCAGCTCTTTCAAGTCTATTTAATATTACCTCTGGGATACAAGCACCAGGAACTGCTTTGTTAATAAAATGAGCGTTTTTAGCAGATTTCAATAAAAAGACACCTGCCAGAGTAGGAAGTTCCAGAGGATCAGCAATTTCTTTGCAAAATCGTTCGAGAATTTTGGGATCCATTACCATTTGTGTTTGCAAGAATTTAGCTCCGTTATTTTTTTTTCTTTCTAATCTTTTCCTTAGGCTATTAAAATTTGTAGAATTGGGATCTGCTGCCGCCCCAGGGAATAAGTTTGTAGGTCCATTATCAAGAAATCCCGAGACAGGGTCTTCACCTCTATTGAGTGCCGAGACTTGCTTTAGAAGTTGAACGGACTCGTAATCATGAACTGGTCTTGCATTCGGCTGGTCACCTACACGAACCGGATCACCCGTAAGGCATAAAACATTTTTAATTCCTAAAGCATTTGCCCCAAGAATTTCTGCTTGGAGTCCAATGCGATTTTTATCTCTACAAGTTATTTGGAGAATAGGTTCTAGTCCTTCTTCTAAAAGTAATTTACAAACCGCAAGACTACTCATCCTCATGATTGCCCTGCTTCCATCAGTAACATTAATGGCTTGTACTTTACCTTTTAAACTTCTAGCAGCAGCAAGGGTTTTTGAGGCATCACCTCCTCTTGGAGGCATGACTTCTGCCGTGATTGTCACTTCGCTTGAGTTCAGAGATTGTTGAAGAATGGAATTCAATTTTCTTATTAGATAATTACTATTACTTATCAATGACCCTAGCCTGCGTAATATGAATAAAACACGTTGAGATGGAGGGCATGTTTTCAGGAGATTTCTCCAATTCTGTTCAAATGTCCCTTTCTGCAAGAGAGATGGAGATTATTGAACTTGTTGCAGATGGGCTAACTAATCAAGAGATAGCTCAAAAGTTAACGATCAGTAAACGTACTGTAGATAATCATGTAAGCAATATGTTTACTAAAACAGGTTCTAAGAATCGAGTTGCCCTTTTAAACTGGGCAATGGATCATGGGAAAATATGCAGGGATGGATTTAATTGTTGTTCTTTGCCTGATGACGAGCTTCCCTCGCAGGACCCTTAAGATTTAAAAGGCTGGAGCCAGGTAAATCCATAAGAAGATATTCATCAGAGGTAATATCCAGTAGCTCAGCATATGCTATGCAAGCTTCCCGATCGGACCCTGTAAAGCGGAGAATTCCGTCAGTATCGTATAAACCATACACAGCAATTTCTCCTTGAATGTTTAATCCAATTGATCAAATCAAGTTTAACTATAAATCTAAAGAGAATCTAAAGATAGTTTTGGCGGCTTTTAATTGATATTGAAACTTTGGAGTTCTTTTGTAGGCCAATGAGAAATTGGTAGTTGAGCTAGTGCAGCATTACTTAATTTTTTTATTCCAGTAATTTCTTTACCGCACCAGCTAGGCTTTTTGAAAACCTGGTCTTTTGAAGATAATTCCACTTCAGCTAGGACTAATGGATAGTTACTCCCTTGAAAACAGTCAACTATCCATTGTCCAGCACCGTAATTTAGTTGATACCTTTTTTTAATGAGTTTTTTTGTACTTAGTTTCCATAAGCACAATGCATCTTTCAATGGAATAGGGTATTCGAATTCATAGTTAGTCATCAAGTCTGCGGATTTCTTCAAAGTGAGTTGTGATTTTTTGTTATTGATGATTCTCATCCTGATAACCCAATCTTCAAAATTTGTTGATAAATAAGCTTGCTGTAACTCTTGCGTTTCTTTAGACAATACTTTCCATCCATTCCCTTGCACAATGAATCGCCGTTCTATTTCAAAAGGCATCTTGTATTACTTTTTTCAGCGGAAGTATTAACTAAGCTTCCAGCCCAATGAAGTTTTTGTGTAAGTGTTCTGTAGTAAGAGGAGCTTTGCTCTAGGAGGATCATTAAGGCATGATGCCTTGCTTTTTGAATTAGGCATCTTTCTCCTTCATGGATAAGGGATCTCCCAACTCCATCTTGCCAAATTTTGACTCTACCGCTTTTATTTCCAATTGGTTTAATTTTTAGGGTTGATCCCGCTGGTACCACAATGGGTCTACTAGATAGGCTCATAGGACATATTGGACTAACAACTATTGCTTCAACACCAGGGTGAAGAATCGGTCCTCCTGTACCCATTGCGTAGGCGGTTGATCCTGTCGGAGTTGATACAATCAAACCATCTCCTTTGTATATGTCTACAGCTTCTCCATCAATTTCTAGTTCAAGTGAGCATGTTGGTGAAATTTCATCTTTATAGGAACGAAAATAAATATCATTTAATGCCCAAAATAAATCTTCTTCTTTCTTTTTATGTTGATTCTTACTCTTAACTTCTAAGTTCCCTTGCAGCATCATTCTTCTTTGAATTGCGAATTGATCTTTTTCTAGTTTTTCCCATAGACTTTCATGTCTTAATAATTGTCGGTCATGAGTAAGAAACCCAAGGTTGCCACCAACATTGAAACTTAAAATAGGTATTTTGTGTATTGAAAGATGCCTCGCTGCTCCAAGAGTTGTTCCATCGCCACCAAGAATTATAGCTAGGCTTGGTAGCTGATTTGCTTTCTGTAGAAGACTGGGGAATGGATTAACTTCTAAACCACTTTCTGCTGAAGTAATATTAATACCTAAAGATTTTAGGTAATTAGAGCATTGAATAGCTTCTTCCCTTGCAGAATGACTATTTGACTTATATATTATCCATATTAAATCAAGTTTCATTTTCAATGTTTACCATTTCAGTAGGTTAAAACTTTCCATATCAACTGTAGTTCTATTTCTATATAGAGAAAGCAAAATTGCTAATCCAACAGCGGCTTCTGCAGCTGCAACAGTAATTACAAATACAGTGAAAACTTGGCCTCTTATTATATTCCCATCAATATAAGATGAAAACGCCATAAGGTTTATATTGACGGCATTTAACATTAATTCAATACTCATTAGTACACGAACTGCATTTCGACTATTAATTAATCCCCAGACACCTATACAAAATAGTATTGATGCGACTAATAGATATGCATTTAGAGGTATTAATTCTTGAGAGTTAAACATTTTAATAAAAACTCAGTTTAAATAATAATGTCTTACTTGATTAATCAATTGATTGATCAAGTAAGACATTATTATTGGAATTCTTAATAACCTTCTCTCTAATAGAGTCAGACTCTCTTACCTCAACTGATAAAACATCTCTTCTAGCTAAAACTATTGCACCAATCATAGCCATTAATAAAAGTACAGATGCTAATTCAAAAGGTAGGAGATAATCAGTAAATAAGTGTTCTCCAATTCTTTCAGTAGCTATTTCTCCTATAGCCTGGGGCCCTGGAGTTGACCAGTTTGTAGTTATATCGACTCTAAATAAGAGAGCAAGAAGTCCTGCACATACACACCCTGAAAAGAACTTTCTAATTTTTAAACCTTTGATAGGTTTAAGCTCTTCCCTCTTATTTACTAACATTATTGCAAAAAGAATTAGAACATTGACAGCTCCTACGTAAACTAAAACTTGTGCTGCGGCAACAAAACTGGCATTTAAAAGTAGATATAATCCAGCTACTGACATGAAAACACCACCAAGTAGAAAAGCCGAATAGACAATATTGTCTATTAATACAACACCAAGCCCACCACTAACAATTACACTTGAAAGAATAAGGAAGCATATCAGCTCTGTACTAGTAGCTATAGTCATTTCTTTTATTCTTCAGTTGGTGAGATTTTACTTTGATTAGCTTTTTTTAAATTTAGTATCTCAGAAGGTAACTTGCCTGCTCTAACACTATCTTTTTCTAATTCATGCGGGTCCATTATACCTTCTGGAAGATAACCTAATTCTTTTAAAGGTATTACAGAAGGATCTGTGGTTACGTTGGTTGGTAGTCGACCTAGAGCTACGTTATCAAAGTTGAGGCTATGACGATCAAAAGCTGCAAGTTCATACTCTTCAGTCATAGAAAGGCAGTTTGTGGGACAATATTCAACACAATTGCCACAAAATATACATACTCCAAAATCAATTGAGTAATTTCTAAGCTCTTTCTTTTTGGTTTCTTTATTCATTACCCAGTCAACTACAGGTAAATTAATTGGGCAAACTCTTACACAAACTTCACAAGCAATACATTTGTCAAATTCATAGTGAATTCTTCCTCTATATCTTTCTGAAGGGATTAATTTTTCGTATGGATACTGGACCGTAATAGGTCGCCTTCTCAGATGGTCAAAGGTGACTGCCAAGCCTTGTAAAAGGTATTTGCCTGCACTGATTGCATCTTGAGTGTAGTCTGCTGCCTTTTGGAAAAAGGTACCCATTGGAATTTATTTAATTATTTGGTGAACCTCATAGTTCAATCTTACAGGGGTTTCTAAAGAAAGAAGTGCCTTTATAGTTAAAAATGCAAATTGTTTTCAATTGCTAATTCCTTAAGCTTTGATTTATCCACCAAAAGCAAGTGGAAAGGCTAGTTTTAAAGCTGCTGTAAATAGTAAATTGACTAGTGAAATAGGAAGTAAGAATTTCCAACCAAGGTCAAGTAATTGATCAATTCGTACCCTTGGTGTTGTCCATCTAAGTAATATTGCTAAGAATACCAATAAATAAGTTTTGAAGACTGTCATTATTATTCCAATAGAGGCCGTAACGATTTGAATAACAGGGAGATTAGGCGATTGACCTAAAATATTTGCTATCAATTCGATTGGTACAGGGAAGCCCCAGCCACCTAGGTAGAGAACAGATACTAATAAAGAAGATAGAATTAAATTTATATAGCTTCCTAAATAAAAAAGGGCGAATTTCATGCCAGCATATTCTGTCTGATAGCCAGCAACAAGTTCTTCTTCTGCTTCTGGAAGGTCAAAGGGTAGCCTTTCACATTCTGCAAGAGCGCATATCCAGAAAATTAAAAAGCCCACAGGTTGCCTAAAGATATTCCAGCTCAAGAAACCAGCAGTATTTTGTTGATTAACAATATCAATCGTACTTAAAGAGTTACTCATCATGACTACTGCTAATACTGCTAAAGCAAGAGGAATCTCATAGCTGATTGATTGCGCAGCTGCTCTAAGTCCTCCAAGGAGGGAATATTTATTATTTGAAGCATATCCGCTCATTAATAGTCCAATAGGCTGAATACTACTTAAGGCAATCCATAAAAATATTCCTATTCCTACATTACTAATAAGCAAATTTTGGCCAAAGGGGACAATTAGCCAAGAAAGAATTACCGGAATTAAAACTAAAATTGGACCAAGAGTAAAAAGCAAATTATCTGCTTTTTTGGGAATAATATCTTCTTTTACTAGTAGTTTTAGCCCATCAGCCATTGGCTGGAGAATGCCCAAAGCACCTGCATATTCTGGTCCAATCCTTTGTTGAGCTGCAGCAGAGATTTTTCTTTCAAGCCATACTGTGACAAGTACTCCTATTAGAGCTGCTGTGAGGACTAGCAGCATTGGTAGCGGCAACCATAGGAGGTGAGCAATGCTTGATGATAATCCCACATCTTGCAGAAGATGATTGAAACTCACTTCGAGATCCAAGCCTGTATTCACTACTGCAACGAAAGCTATTTTTAGAGTAGTGAACATTCTAGATAATTACTTGCTTGTAATTTACTCGTATTAGTTCTGAGCTCGCTCGTCTAAGGCGACCCAAGTTCTAGTTTTCTCACCTGTATATATTTGAGTAGGTCGAAAGATTCTATTGGCACTTAGTTGCTCTCGCCAATGTGCAAGCCAACCTGCCACTCTTGAAATAGCAAAAATAGGAGTAAATAGATCTCTAGGGATCCCTAATTTCCTATAAACAAGACCTGAATAGAAGTCAACATTTGGATATATACCTTTTGGACCTAGTAACGGAGAAGCTTCATTCTCCACTGCTTTTGCTACGTCATACATTGCATCTGTTCCGAATCGTGCAAATAAGTCTTCTGCAAAATTTTGGAGCAGACTTGCCCTAGGATCTTTTACTTTATATTCTCTATGACCAAACCCCATGATTTTATTTTTTTCGGCTATTGCATGTTTTAAATATGCCTTAGCTTGATTAGGAGAATTAATCTCCTCAAGCATTGCAATTACATCTTCGTTAGCGCCACCATGTAATGGTCCCGCAAGAGTCCCAACAGCTGAAGCAATTACTGCGTATGGATCAGTAAGTGTACTGGCAGTAACTCGAGCGCTGAATGTACTTGCATTTAAGCTGTGTTCTGCATGAAGAATTAGACATCTGTCAAATACTCGCGCTGCAAGAGGATCCGGCTCCCTTTCGGTGAGCATATAAAGGAAATTGGCTGAATAAGGTAAATCGTCTCTAGGTTGAATGGGGTCTTGACCTTTTCTTATGAGCTGAAAAGCCGCAACCATGGTAGGTATTTTGGCTATTAATCTTACGACTGCGTCATAGATATATTCAGGATCGTCTATTGCTCTTCTTGAATAAAATAGACCTAAAGATGCAGCACTCGATTGGAGTGCATCCATCGGGTGACCAGTTGCAGGAAAGCATTTCATCATATCTCTTACCCTGAAACTTAAGCGACGATGCATTTGAATTGCTTCTTCGAATTCTCTTAATTGGTTAGCAGTTGGGAGCTCTCCCCAAATAAGCAGATAAGTAGTTTCTAGGAAACTGCTTTTGGCTGCTAATTCTGCAATTGGGTAACCTCTGTAATTCAACTCTCCTTGATTGCCATCGATGTCACAGATCGCTGATTGAGTAACTGGAACCCCTTCGAGGCCTGGTCTTAAAACGAGGTTGTTTGTATTGTCTATTGCTGCATGCTCCAATGATTTCCAATAATAAAGATACTTCTTTTTTATTCTAAAATAGCTGTTAGATCAGTACGTTAAATCGGGATTGTTAATTTATTGCCAGTATTCCTTGAAGACTTAAAGCTGATTCATCATTTTTATTGTCTTCTCCAAGATCTAACAATAAATGCTTTGCCTTAAGGTTTGCCCCTCTATTTATACCTGTTCTTATAATTTGCCAAGGTTTCCAAGTATTTAATACTTGATTAGCAGAATCTTCTTCAAGAGATATTTTTTGGGTGACTTCAATTTCTGGCTTTAGATTTATTGGTTGAACCTGGTGTATTTGTTCATCTCTATGCACTTGTTCCAGCATAGAAATGTCATTTGTCCAAAAATTTATATAAGGATCTTGATAGAAAATTGCTTCGATTTGAGACAAGAGTTGATAATTAGAATCTTCTTGCCTAGAAATAATCTTTGACCATACAGTTATCATTTTATTATCTAGTTTTAAAATTGATTTATTGAAACCCTCATTCTCTAACATCTTACTAATCTTGATGAATTGATCATTATTTTTAACTCCTAGCAACCATCCTTTTCCATTCTTTGCCAATAATAATTTACCTTGCTCCATTCCTATAATTGTATTTGCTATAGGTGAGTGTAAATCAAGTAATGATTCTCTAAATATATCACCCAACAACTTGGAATAAATATCTGTTTTATCTTTATCTAATATCTGCTGAGGGTTTTTAATAATTGCAATATCATGTAAGTTTAATTCATCATAGCTCTCTGAAAGTAATTTATTATCAAGCTGGCTTTCTGTCGAATTAGGACTCTCTACGGTTTTAAAATAACTATCTAAAAAGAGACTCCTGCCTTCAGCTTTTATAGATGCGGCAAAGCCACTAGTGGTAAGACTTTCTGCAACTAATGGTGGGATTTGAAAAAAGGACTGAAGTGCTTCTGGTGAACAAGTTATTAATGCGGAGCCATGATCAAGCTTTCTTATTGTATCCTTTAGCTCTTCATCGTAAAGTTGACTTTTTATTGGATTACTTGATAAAATTATTGCATCTTTAATAACTTTTTTGTTTGAAGCAACAATTAAAAGATTATTTTCAAATAGCGACATGGCAATTTTTCTATCATTATTCTCACGACTATCTGCTTTTTCGTTAATTATATATTGGCCTTCAAATTCTTCTTTTTCTATTTCTATTCCATTGGCATCTTGTTTTTCCCAGTAGCTAGAAAGGAAATTCCTTACTCCATCATTTTCAATCCCTTGTAAAGTTAATAACCACTCTTTCTGCTTAGGTATCTCTTTAGTATTTAAAATAGAAAAACTAATTTTTGAACTAATCCAATTTGATAGGTCTTGTTCAAAATCTAATCCTATTAATGCAAATAAACCATTCCTAAGATTGTATCCGTTCTTTAGGGCTAATTTTCTTTTATTTTGCTTGGCGAATGATGCTAAATATTTTGGAATTTGATTGGGATCTATATTAAAATGGAATGTTAGATATGCATTTTTAGGGATATATTTACCTGAATTAGGCACCTCTAATTTATGAATGTCTAGCTTTAATGGCTTTTTGATATCTGAATTTTTCCATATCCCTATGCTAACTACTAGAATGAGCAGAAGAGTTAAACTTAAGCTGATAACGAAGGAGCTTGCCTTCATGTGCCTGAATTATTTTGCTTATTTATCTTCTATATAAGCGATCAAAAGTCTTTTAGCTCCAAAAATCACGAAATGAATCAGAAAACCCCTTATGATATTTCCCCTCAAGACTTGAACCAATGGATTATTCATGATCTTTCAAGCTTAATTCTAGTAGATGTTAGAGAAAAAGAAGAGTTAGCTATTGCACCCTTTCCTCAAAAAGTCTTGCATTTACCATTCACTCAATTTCTTTCTTGGTCTAAAACTTTTACACAGGATTTACCTTTGAAAAAAAAAATTGTTGTTCTTTGCCATTCAGGTATAAGAAGTTGGAATTTTGGGGCTTGGCTTTTAGAGCAGGATTGTCGTTATCAAGTCTGGAATCTTCAAGGAGGAATAGATGCTTGGAGCCATTTAATAGATGATTCAGTACCAAGATATTGATGGAAAATTAATCCATATATTTAAGTTTCTGAGCAACAGTATTTACATCTTTATCGCCTCGTCCAGAACAATTAACAACAATCTCTGTGCCTGCAGGTAGCCCTGGGCAAAGCTTTTCTAGAAATGCAAAAGCATGTGCAGTTTCAAGTGCAGGAATAATACCTTCTTTTTCACTAACTAGTTGAAGTGCTGTCATTGCATCTTGATCGGTTACTGCTACGTACTCTGCTCTCCCAATTTCTTTTAAGTAACTATGTTCAGGACCAACTCCTGGATAGTCAAGACCAGCACTAATTGAATGGGCTTCTTGGACTTGTCCATTCGCATCTTGAAGGAGGAGGCTCATGGCACCATGTAAAACACCTATACGACCTTCTGTCATTGTTGCAGCATGTCGATTTGTATTTACTCCTTCTCCTGCAGCTTCGACTCCAATCATTCTTACTGATTTATCTTCTATAAACGGATGGAATAAGCCCATTGCATTAGACCCTCCACCTACACAGGCTAAGAGAACATCAGGAGATCGACCGAATGCTTTTTTGCACTGCTCTTTTGCTTCTTCACCAATAACTGCATGAAAGTCTCTCACTAGCATTGGATAAGGGTGAGGCCCAGCAACTGATCCAAGAATATAGTGAGTGGATTCTACATTTGTGACCCAATCACGAATTGCTTCACTAGTGGCATCTTTTAGAGTTGCGGTACCAGCGGTAACAGCATGAACTGTGGCCCCAAGTAATTTCATTCTAAATACATTTAATGCTTGTCTTTTCATATCTTCTTTGCCCATATAAATAACGCATTTAAGTCCAAAGCGAGCACATACTGTTGCTGTTGCTACTCCATGTTGCCCTGCTCCAGTTTCTGCAATTATTCTTTTTTTACCCATTCTTATAGCTAAAAGAGCTTGTCCTAAGGCATTGTTTATTTTGTGTGCTCCTGTGTGATTTAAATCTTCTCTTTTAAGCCAAATCCTTGGGCCACTATTTCTCCCTTGAAAATGCTCACTCAACCTTTTGGCTTCATATAAAGGTGTTTCTCTGCCAACATAAGTTTTTAATAAGTGCGATAGCTTTTTCGTAAAAGATTGGTCTTCCCAAGCTGACTTGGCTGCTTTCTCTAATTCGGTTAATGCAGGGATAAGTGTTTCTGGGACATATTGTCCTCCATATCGACCAAATCTTCCTAAAGAAGATGGACGTGCCGAAATATCAAGATCATGATCTTTTGGTTGAGACGGAACTGTGCTTGCCACCTGATAAAGAGGGAAGATACTTAATAGGTTAGGAACTTACACGAAAATGCCTAAAGGAATTTGGCAAGAATTTGACAATCCTCTAGAAAATTCGAGTGATAAAAACTCTTTGAATACTGCATCAAAGGTTGATCGAGTAGTAAGAGTTCAACGAAGCAGAGGAGGGAGAGGCGGGAAAACCGTAACGATCATTACTGGATTAGCTTTAGGTGCTATTGAATTACGAAAGCTTTTGAAAAAACTCAAAACTAAATGCGGTACTGGTGGAACAGTAAAAGCAGAAAATATTGAATTACAGGGTGATCAGATCCAATTAGTAATGGAATTTCTAAAGAAAGATGGCTTTTCCCCAAAGCAATCCGGTGGATAACTCTAAAAGATAAATCCCATTAGCATGCAAAAATTGTGATTGAAAACGCTTACACGATCTAAAAGGGAAATGACTACTAATGCATCAAATATTGTTTGGCATCAGGCTTCTGTCAATCGAGAGTCTCTTGAGCAGATGAGAAATCATAAAAGTGCCATTCTTTGGTTCACAGGTTTATCAGGTTCAGGGAAGAGCACTCTTGCTAATGCTGTAAATGCGGCTTTATTTAAGAAAGGATTGTCTACTTATGTACTTGATGGAGATAACATTCGTCATGGCTTATGTAAAGATTTAGGATTCTCTGATTCTGATAGAGAAGAGAATATTAGAAGGATTGGTGAGGTCTCCAAGTTATTTTTAGATGCAGGAATTATAGTTTTGACAGCTTTTGTATCTCCTTTTAGCAGTGATCGTGAGAAGGCTAGATGCTTAGTGAAGAAAAATGATTTTTTGGAAATTTATTGTGCTGCAAATTTAGATGTTTGTGAGAAGCGAGATATTAAGGGTCTTTATGCAAAAGCAAGAGCAGGAGAGATTAAAGATTTCACTGGCATCTCAAGTCCTTATGAAGAGCCTGAAAATCCTGATTTAAAGGTTGATACTGGATCAAAGGACTTAGATGAATGTGTTGAAGATGTAATCAATAAATTAATTGAATTGAAAATCATTCAATAAAGAGAGCTCACATTTGGGTGATATATTTTGAGGCTCCAATATCAATTAGCTTGTGATCTTTTTTTATAACTTCATTGCGAAGTTTTTTTCTATATTGAGTTATTTCTGACGTGAGTGCTGGAATTGAAGTGCTTAAGATTTGTGCTGCTAATAAGCCTGCATTTAAGCCACCGTTGATTGCAACTGTTGCAACTGGGATCCCTCTAGGCATTTGAACGATGGAGTATAAGGAGTCAATTCCTTTAAGATTTTTTGTTTCAATTGGTACTCCGATAACAGGGAGACTTGTAAGTGAGGCAACCATACCTGGCAAATGAGCAGCTCCTCCAGCTCCAGCAATGATCACTTTGAGACCTCTGCTTTCTGCTGCTTTTGCGAATGTAACCATTTCTAGAGGGGTCCTATGTGCTGAAAGTATGCGTTCTTCTACTTTGATACCAAAATCTTTTAATATTTGAATAGCTGGTTGAAGTGAAGGTAAATCTGAGTCACTACCCATTATCACAGCCACTAAGGTGTTTGGTTCAGCATTTGCTGAAGTCACATTTTAGGAAGCAAGGTTCATTAATAATAATGACGAGGATTATACATTCTGCACTAGCTGTTCAAACTATTCACCGATATGCGCAATTTAATTAATATCAGAATACCAGGGCCGTTGGATAACTCTCTAATTGAAAAGTTGTGGTGTATTGAGGTTAATGAAAATGATGAGATATGCTCATTAAAACCAATGACATGTTTGCAAGGGATCCCTATTAAGGGGGAAGATTGGTATGGAGATTGGTTGAGTCCAAGAGGGATCGATCTCCAAATAAATGGTGGGCTGGGATTATCTTTTACAGATTTAAATTTTGAACAATTACCGCAGTTAAATGCATTGCTGGATCTTCTTTGGATTGATGGTGTTGAAGCCATTGCACCAACCTTAGTCAGTTGCAGTGTTTCATCTTTAAGAAATGCCTTAATGGTTTTCAGGGAAGCCAGAGAGCAAAGCTCTAAGACGAGATGCAAGTTGCTTGGAGCTCATATTGAAGGCCCTTTTTTATCACCTACTTATAAAGGAGCTCATGAGCTTGATCAACTTTGTTTACCAAGCTTGCATGCTTTACATGAACGAATTAGAGGGTTTGAAAAGGAAATCTCGCTTTTTACCCTTGCTCCAGAATTAAAAGGTTCTATTGAAGTTATTCGAAAATTAAAGGAACTTGGCATTCTTATTTCTTTGGGACATTCAGCTGCTAATTCTGAAGAATGTATTGATGCTTTTGATTTAGGTGTAAGCATGATTACGCATTGCTTCAATGCGATGCCAGAACTTAATCATCGAGAACCAGGGCCTGTTGGAGCGGCTCTCTTGAAAGATGAAATTGCGATGGGATTGATCGCTGATGGAGTGCATGTTCACCCTAAGGTGGCTTTGATTTTGCATAAGTTGGCGGCTAATCAACTTTTTTTAGTCAGTGATGCCTTAGCCCCTTATGGTCTTCAAGAGAATTACTTCAAATGGGATCAAAGGTTTGTTTTCATCAAGGAGGGTTCTTGTCGATTAGAAGACGGTACGTTGGCTGGGTCAACTCTACCTTTGTTGGATGGGTGCAAAAAATTGACCAATTGGACTGGAGACCCATCTTCTGCGATATGGGCAGCAACGGTTTCGCCTAGGCTTTTATTACAAAAAGGGAAGAAGATTCAAGATTTTTTTATTGGGCGTTCTTTAAAGGAGTTGTTGAGATGGCAGTTTCATTTGGAGTCTAATTTACTTAATTGGAACCCAGCTGGGTAGTATCGTCGTCTACCAATCTTTTTTGCAATGACAGAAGAAGGTTTACAAAAGCAAAAGCAGTCTGACAAAGCTGAAGTTTTGACTTATTTCAATGGCACTGGTTTTGATAGGTGGAACAGAATTTATAGCAATAGTGATGACGTTAATAAGGTGCAACGTAATATTCGAATTGGGCATCAAAAGACTGTTGATGACGTGCTTAATTGGATTAAAGAAGCTGGTGGTATTAATCGAAAAACCTTTTGCGATGCAGGATGTGGTGTCGGGAGCCTTTCGTTGCCTCTTTTATCATTAGGAGCTGCTTCTGTTGCAGCAAGTGATATTTCAGACGCGATGGTTGCAGAGACTAAGCGAAGAGCTGAATTGGATGGGTTGGATTTAACTCGGATAACTTTTAAAACTTCTGACTTAGAGAGTTTAAAGGGCTCATTTCATACTGTAGTTTGCTTGGATGTATTCATTCACTACCCTCAGAAAGATGCTGAAGAAATGGTCAGGCATTTGTGTAATTTAACGGAGAAAAGATTAATTGTAAGTTTTGCTCCATATACCCCTTTGTTAGCTTTATTAAAGACAATTGGTCAATTTTTTCCAGGACCAAGCAAAACTACAAGAGCTTATATTCTTAGTGAAAAAGGAATAGTTAATGCAGCAATTGAATGTGGCTTTAGTGTGAAAAAGAGAAAACTTAATCAAGCACCTTTTTATTTTTCTCAATTAGTTGAATTTGAGAAAAATAAATAGTTTTAAGTTACAAGATGATTCTCTAGAGCATATCTGACTAACTCTGTTCTGCTTGATGTTCCTGTCTTGATAAATAGACGGCTAACATACTTTTCTACATTCCTAATAGATGTCTCAAGTTGTCTTGCTATTTCTTTATTCATAAGCCCTTCTGCAACGAGTTGTAGAACACTTGCCTCTCTAGGCGTAAAGCTTGGAAGTATTAAATCTTTTTTGGCTGAATTTGTATCATTCTGAGTAAGCATCGATTTAATCTCTGTAATTTGCTTAGCCATTTGGCCAACATCTGTATCTGCGAATCGTGCTGCTTCTGCTAATAAACGTTCTTGTCGTCTTACTACATTTTTGACTCTTGCTACTAATTCATCAGGATCAAATGGTTTAGAAATGTAATCATCTACTCCAGCTTCATAGCCTTGAGTCCGGTCTAATGTCATCCCTTTTGCAGTTAGGAAAATAACCGGTGTCCCCCCCAGACGTTCGTCTGCACGAAGCTGTTTTAAGAGCTCGTATCCATCACATCTAGGCATCATTACGTCGGTAATTACAACATCTGGCATCATTTGAATCGCTTTTTGCAACCCATCTTCTCCATCAATTGCCGTTGTAACATCAAAGCCTTCATCCTTTAAATAGGCTTGTACGGCAGTTCTAATGCCAGGCTCATCATCTACTAGTAGGATTCTGGCCTTTTCTTGCTTTTCTGGATTTGGAGCTAGTAGTTCTTCCATGAAATTTACTATTGAGACTTTGGGACTTGTAAAGCAATATCATCCAGGATATTGGTGTTTGGTTGACTTTCACGAATGAGTTAATGAAGACAACTCCTCTAGCTTTTGATTATCAATCCACTACACCTTGCTCTATTGAGGTAGTGAAAGCAATGGCCCCTTACTGGAATGACGTTTGGGGAAACCCTTCTAGTAAACAAAATCGCCTTGGTCTTAATGCTTCAGCAGCGATAACTGTTGCACGCGATAAGTTAGCAGTTCTTCTAGGTATTTCTTCTCAGCGAATCATTTTTACTAGTGGAGCTACTGAAGCAAATAACTTGGCCTTGCTTGGTCATGCAAGAGCTAAAGCATTGGAATATGGAAGACCTGGTCATTTGATCACAATAACTACTGAGCATCATGCTGTACTTGAGCCATTGAGACAATTACAAAAAGAAGGTTTTAGCGTTACAGAATTAATTCCTAATTGTGATGGAATGATTAATTTAGAAAGTTTAGAAAATGCATTTCTGGAAGATACTTTCTTAGTGAGTGTTATGGCCGCTAACAATGAAATAGGAGTTTTACAACCTATTGACGAAATTGCTTCTTTATGTGAATCCTACGGTATTACTTTTCATTCAGATGTTGCACAAGGGTTTGGTAATATTCCAATTGATTTTAAGAATCTAGGACTTAACTTTGCAAGTATTAGTGGTCATAAAATCTATGGGCCAAAAGGCATTGGACTATTAATTACTAATGAAAATTGTAATCTTATACCTTTGCAATGGGGAGGGAATCAAGAGAATGGACTTAGAGCTGGGACACTTCCTGTACCCTTAGTAATAGGATTTGTAAAGGCAGCTGAGTTTGCATTAGAACATTTAGATATTCATTTCGAATATTCTAAAGATCTCCGGGATCAATTATGGCAAGGGCTGAAAAATGAAATTCCTGATCTTATACTTAATGGTCCTTTGGAAAGGAGATTACCTAATAATTTAAATTTTACTGTGAATGGTGTTATTGGAAGTCGTTTACATAAACAATTAAGACCTCTTATCTCTTGTAGTAGTGGTTCTGCATGTAGTAATGGTTTACCTTCTCATGTGCTTATTGCCCTTGGACGAACAAGTCAACAGGCCGAAGCATCCTTGCGTCTTAGTGTCGGTCGCTCAACAACATTGAATGACATCGATATGGCTATCCAAACTATTTCAGATGTGGTGAGACAATTACGCGGTTAATGGAAACTCAGATTTTCATTGCGATTCGAAATTTCGCACTTCTGCTACGAGGGTTCATTGATTTCTCCTCAGAGCTTGCAACAATTGGTTTACGAGTAATTCTTTCTAAACGCTCGTCTTTTAAAAATGAATGTTTGACCAATCTATCTTCAAGAGAGTGAAAACTAATGATGCCAAAAATACCACCAGGTGAAAGCCAATTTGGTGCTTTTGTGAGAAGCTTCTCTAGAGCTTCTAATTCATTATTAATTGCTATTCGCAATGCTTGAAAAGTTTTAGTTGCAGGATGAATGCGTTTATTCCGAAACTTTGGTGGATAACAGCTTGCTATTGCAGAGGCAAGAGATGCTGTCCCTGGGTAAGAATCATTGACGCATAAATCGTTTTTGATGCGTCTTGCTATACGCCTTGAGAATCTCTCTTCACCATATTTATAGATCAAGTCAGCCAGAGCTTTTTCATCAGTTTCTTTTATTAATTTTGCGGCTGTAAGATCATTTTTGGGATTCATTCGCATGTCTAAGGGTCCATCTAAGCGGAAACTAAAGCCTCTTTGTGCTTCATCAATTTGTGGGCTACTGACACCTAAATCAGCCAAAATAAATGAAACCTTGTCTTTAGGAATAAAGTCAGCAAAGTTGGATGCAACAATTTTGACCCTTGAACCATAAATATTTAGTTGATCTGTGGCTGCACTGATAGCAGCTGGGTCATGATCTAAGCCAATTATGTGAAGATTTGGATAGGCTTCAAGGGCTAAGGAAGCATGTCCTCCACCGCCAAGAGTTGCATCAATTAAAGTCCCTTTTTTTAGTAAGGTTGCAGGAAGTTGGCTAATTGCTTGTATTACTTCCCTAGAGAGAACAGGTGTGTGTTTGAATTTGGATGTGACAATCTTTGATTCTTCTTTCATCAGTAGTTCCTAATATCTAAGTGTCTCTGTAAATTTTTGGCCCCATGACGCAGCTGGAAACTCGAACGGAGCCAATGGTGGTCAACTTTGGTCCTCATCATCCTTCAATGCACGGTGTTCTGCGTTTAGTAGTAACACTTGATGGTGAAGATGTAGTCGATTGTGAGCCTGTCATTGGATATCTACATCGGGGGATGGAGAAAATTGCTGAAAATAGAACAAATGTCATGTTTGTTCCCTATGTGAGCCGTATGGATTATGCAGCAGGAATGTTTTATGAGGCAATCGTTGTAAATGCTCCTGAGCGTTTAGCAAATATCTCTATACCTAAGCGTGCAAGTTATATTCGTGTCTTAATGCTTGAGTTAAATAGGATTGCTAATCATCTTCTTTGGTTAGGACCATTCTTAGCAGATGTTGGTGCCCAAACGCCTTTTTTCTATATTTTTAGAGAGCGTGAAATGATCTATGACCTTTGGGAAGCAGCAACTGGTCAAAGGTTAATAAATAATAATTTCTTTCGAATAGGAGGAGTAGCATGTGATTTGCCATGGGGATGGCTTCAAAAGTGTAGGGACTTTTGTAATTGGTTTGGTCCAAAGATAGATGAATATGAAAAACTTATTACTAACAACCCAATTTTTAGACGTCGTATTGAGGGGCTCGGGGCAATTTCGAAAGAACAAGCAATTAATTGGAGCTTGTCTGGGCCGATGTTGCGGGCATCAGGTGTTCCTTGGGATTTGAGGAAAGTTGATCAATATGAATGTTATGATGATTTTGATTGGGATGTTGCATGTGAACAGGAGGGTGATTGTTTTGCCAGGTATAGAGTAAGAATTCAGGAAATGCGCGAATCTTTAAAGATCCTACGTCAGGCATGCGATTCTATTCCTGGTGGGCCAACAGAGAACCTTGAGGCTTCACGACAGGCCGAGGGGAAGAATAGTCCTTTTGCTGGCTTCGACTATCAGTACGTTGCTAAGAAAGTTGCTCCAACTTTTAAGATCCCTAATGGTGAGTTGTATACACGTTTAGAGTCTGGTAAGGGAGAAATTGGTGTTTTTATTCAAGGGAATAATGATGTAACTCCTTGGAGATTTAAAATACGTGCTGCTGATTTAAATAACTTGCAAATTCTTCCTCATATCTTAAAAGGTGCAAAAGTAGCCGATATTATGGCAATTCTTGGCTCTATAGACGTTATTATGGGTTCAGTAGATCGATAATAGTGTTGTGTCATCTACTAACCCTATAGATTGGTTGTTGTTACAACGTATTGTTCGCTTTGGTGATATTGACTCTGCAGGTGTTATTCATTTTCATCATTTATTACGATGGTCTCATGAGGCTTGGGAAGAAAGTTTGCACATATATGGACTTAAGGCAATCGATATTTTTCCTTCTTTAATAGATAGCAATTCATTCATTCATGTTGCTTTGCCAATTGTGCATTGCGAAGCAGATTTTTTTGCTCCTGTTCGACTCGCTAATGAATTAGAGATCGAATTATCTCCCTTGAGATTAGATGCTGGATCATTTCAAGTTAAATATGTTTTTAAAAAAGGGGATATTCTTGTCGCAAGTTCTCTCATTAGGCATCGTGCAATTTATACTGATTCACGCCATCCCTGTGATTTACCCGAAGGGATTGATCGTTGGTTAGAAGTATCTTCGCTAAACCGAGGAATTAGCGCTCTTTAGTTTTTAGCCAAGCTTGCCATTTCCTTATCTCCCATTTCCCAAATGTGTTGGTCGATAGTTCAGGACAGCTGTGCCATTCAGTTGGCCTTTCAATAGAAGACCAATGTGCAACAATTGCCTTTAGTTGATTAAATATTTGGAATGAATTAAGACTTGCTTCAGAAGTTTGAAACTTTACAAGTGCCTCTAATCTTTCGCCCCATTCCTCATTCTTTTTAGATACAAGTAAAATAGTATCGATAGGAATACCTTTCTTTTTAGCCTCGTTAAGTAGACGAGTCTGAAGTTGTTCAGGGAAAATAGTTTCTCCTCCAGAATTGATTGCTGTATCACGTCTACCTATGATAAGTAGTTGTTGGGAACCACCTTGATTGATAAGTTTTGCGGCATCTCCTGATTCCCACCAACCGTCTTTACTTGTAATTGATTGAAGACTTCCATTTGTGTTGAGTATGCTTCCTAACCTCTTTGTACGAATGTATAGCGCATTTGACTGTTCGAGCTTTAATTCAATGTCATCTAATGGTTCTCCTAAAGAGTTTATACCTAACAAGAAATCGTCTGGTCTTTGGACCGTTACCATTGCAGCAGTTTCAGTTGTTCCATAACATGGCGCCAATCGAATTCTGAGCCTTCTTGCTTTTGCTGCAAGCCTTTCTGATATAGCAGCACCCCCTATCCATATAACAGAGAATAGTCTTAACCATTTAACTCCTGCGGAATCATCAATGAGACGAGTGAGTTGTGTTGGTACTAACGATGTAAGAAATGGTCCTGTGTTCTTTGAAACTAGCTGACGGCTTATTCTTTCTAGCTGATTTGGAAGATGCATTAAGTTTGGCTTTATCCAAAAATGCTCTGCCCCCCAGCAACGACTCCTCCACCAAGGAAGTAATCCACTTACATGATGAAGTGGTAATGTATTTATAATATGGCATCTCCGAGGTTCTAGACCTTCAGCTTTTAACCATTGGGCCGTCGCAGCTGCTGACATGTCTAGATTGCTACAACTATGTAGACATTGTCTATGACTACCGAGACTTCCTCCACTCCTAATAATTACCCCAGCTTCTTTGGCTATAATGTCCTTTGCTATGGGTCTTTCCTTGGCATCTTTCTTAGCTAACAATTGAACCCACTTACCTTCAATTAAGTATTTTTCCAGCTCTTGTGAGCATTCTTCGGGGTTGTTGCGATCACAAAAGATTGCAGTAACTTCCTTCATGCTGCTTCCCACACTGTTTGTGGGTTTTTGTTGAAAAGAGGACTACTCGGTAACCAACCTGGGGCAAGCCCTGGGAGTGTAGGTGTAGAACTTTTTTGTTGTAAAGCTGAGAGATGTTCAATCCAACGTCTACCAATCCCTGTTTCAAAAGAAGTACTAATGGCTAGATAACCAGTTTTATTAGTTAACTCTTTAAGTAAAATTCGTGGATCTCCTTCTAATAGTGGT
>QCFE01000020.1 GCA_003278425.1 Prochlorococcus sp. AG-363-B11
GAGTACCTAAAGCCAAGCACAAACTCTGGTGCTAAAGCTTTAAATGGAATTACTCTGGATCGAAACTTAGCTGGTAAAAACCCAAACCCAACTGCGCGAGGAGCTTATCCAATTGCTACTCTCACTTGGATCCTTGCTTATGAGACTGGTAATGGCTCTAAAACAAAAGCCATTAAAGAATCACTAAACTATCTTTTAAGTAATAAGGCTCAAGCAAAAGCTCCAAGTTTAGGCTTCGTTCCTCTTAAAGGAGACATTCTTGAAAAAGCTCGTTCAGCTGTCAATAGGATTGGGAAGTAATTTAAGCAAAAGCTTTATTAAATTCACAAACTAATCAAAGAGGAGTTTCTAACTCCTCTTTGATCAAAACAATGAAACGAAAATCATTAATTGATTGGATACTGTTTCCAATACCTCCTACCATTAGGATTTTCTTCTACTGGCAACAAAATCAATCACCAGAGACAAGAAGAAAGCTATCAGCAGATGTAATGTTTTTAGATTGAATTACCAAATTAAAAAGAGAGATTTACCACTCTCTTTTTTTATGCAGAGCGATAATCTTATAGGCAGTGGTTTAGGTGTTTCAATAACCCAACAAATAGCTATTAACCATAAAGGGTCTAATGATTGAAGCTTGTAATGATAGTAATAGTGGTGCTTTAATTCAAATCAAATTACGTCTACAAAAATAAAATTTGGATGGTCATACCTAGGGCAATAGATATCGCAACTAATTTATAAGGCTTTATGGATTGTTTAAAACTTATGATTAGACTTATAAAAAAGATTAGACTATAAATACAAGTTTCAAAGATATCTTTGCCAAAAATAACCTTACCCGTCATCGGTATGACTACGGCAAGAATTGCACCCGGTATGCCTGATAACACTCCATTAATATAGTTGTCTATACTTACTTTTGTTTTGATCCTTTTTATCAAAGGGTCCCCTAGAAGAATAAAAATAAAACTTGGTAAAAATATCGCGAATGTTGAGATGAGGGAGAAAAATGTTCCTAAAAGAATAGATCCTTCTTTTGCACCAACTTGAAAACCTATAAATGCACTTGAAAGAACTACTGGCCCTGGAGAGAGTTGACCTATGGCTATAGCATCAATAAAACTACGACTATCCAACCAACCCATCTCAATTACTTGAGTTTGTAGAAGTGGAATAATTACTAGCCCTCCACCAAAAACCAGCAACCCTGCTTTAAAGAATACATAAAATAACTTTAAAGAGTTGGATGATAGATTGCCTATATCTTCTCGAAATATTGGAGCCGTTAAAAAACTTGGGAAACTAAATGAACTTAGATCGACATAAGAATGCTCAAAGCCAGAAGGAATAAAGAAAAAACTGAGAAATCTCTTGGAATTACTTTGATAGATTCCGAAAATTCCAGCTAGCAATAAAAGCAATGTAATAGGTAAATGGAGTGAAGTTGATCTATCAATAATTGACCCAATAAATACAAAAATAGCTGTTGTCAATTGCCATACTTGGCTACGTTTTTTTAATAGGTTTAAAGCAAAACCCCAAATGATTGAAGTTACAATTATTTGAGGAATAGACAAAAAAACCGGAAAATTTTCAAATGATTGTCCATGTCTCCAAAGTTGGCTCAAAAGTAAAATGATGAAAAATCCAGGCAATAAAAAACATATCCCACTTATTAATCCTCCGTAAAAACCTTTTATCTTTGTCCCTAAAAAGATTGCTAATTGGCTTGATGTCGGCCCAGGTAATATTTCGCAAATACCCAATCCTTGATCAAACTCTTGCTCAGAAACCCAATTCCTTTGAGTTATGATCTCGTCTTTAAACATAGCTATGTGAGCAAATGGGCCTCCAAAACTAAAGAGTCCTATTCTCAGAAAAGTTGAACTCAGTTCAGTAAATCTTGCGGTCACTTTCAATCACAAAATGTCAGATTAAAAAATGTAGAATTAAACTTTTTGCATGAGAATTTCAGGCTTTTTCAATGGCTATAGCACTTGAAACTGGTGGTAGTCGTAGACTGGTCAACCATGATAAGAATACAAACAAGCTTGAACACCATAAACAAACTTGCATTCCTACAGATGTATCTGACCCAAGCATAAATAGGACACCAGATAAGAGCGTACCAATCAGTCTCCCTGCAGCATTTGCCATGTAATAGAAGCCCACGTTTAGACTTACGTTTTCCTTATCCGTATAAGCAAGAACCATATATGAATGTATAGATGAGTTCATTGCAAAAATGAATCCAAATGTTATTAATCCAACTGTAATTGCTATTTCTGGATTGCTTTGTCGCCATAGTGCTATAGCTATTAGAGCTGGTATTGCAGTTAAGACAGCGCTCCAGAATTGAACAGAAGAAACTCCTGGACTTGTTTTATTTCCCCATAAATTTCTTAAAGACGGCGCAAACGCTTGGATAAAGCCATAACCAATAACCCACAATCCTAGGAACGCTCCAATCTCAGAAAAATTCCAATTTAGATACGTTTCAAGGAAAACAGGTAGTGCTACGACGAACCATACGTCTCTTGCCCCAAAGAGAAAAAAGCGTGCAAAAGAGAGTACATTGATCCCTTGAGATTTAGAAAATAAGTCTTTGAAGATTGGTTTGCTTTTCATCTTCCCAATATCTCCAGGCAAAATTAATGTCAATAAAAACGAAACACCTAAACCGATTGCCATTAATTCAACTGCTGTATTAAAACCAAAACTGGTCAGCAACAGTCCACCAAGAAAAAAGCCAACTCCTTTGAGTGCATTTTTTGAACCAGTTAAGATAGCAACCCATTTGAATAATTGATTATTTCCACCATCTTCTTCAGGGGAATCTGGCACGACAGTTTTGATTGCACTTTTGGCACTCATTTTATTGAGATCCTTTGCTATACCACTAATCGCTTGAGCAACCATGACATAAGTGACACTCAAAAGTTTCGACCAACCACTTGAAACTGGTATCAACATCAATAAGGCACCTATTTGTAAAAGTGTCCCTACCCATAGTGTTAGACGTAATCCATATCTTGCTCCAATCCATCCACCATAGAGATTAGTGACGATGCCAAAGAACTCGTAAAAAAGGAATAAGAATGCGATTTCTAAGGTTGTATATCCAAGGCTATGAAAGTGAAAAATCACTAGCATCCTTAGAGCACCATCTGTAAGTGTGAATGCCCAATAGTTGGTCGTTACGATTCCATATTGCTGTAATGACGATAATCTCATGCTTTTATTTTTATTCTTTTTCTAGCTTTATTACATGTGATACCAGATCAGCCATCCGACAGCTATACCCCCATTCATTGTCATACCAAATATAGACTTTAAGTTGAGTTTTGTTGACCACCATGGTTGAGAGAGCATCAATGATTGAACTCCTAGAGTCATTGACATAATCAATAGAGACAAGTGGTTTTTCTTCGTAACCGAGTATTCCTTTTAGCGTTCCTTCTGAAGCTTCTTTGAACATATCATTGACTTCTTCTTGCGTTACCTCTTTCTCTAATTCAAATACAGCATCAGTTAAAGATCCATTGAGGAGAGGAACTCGAACTGCATGGCCATTTAATTTGCCTTGTAATTCTGGGAAAATCATCCCTATCGCTTTTGCTGAGCCTGTTGTTGTTGGTATTAAACTTTGTGATCCGCTTCTGGCTCTTCTTAAGTCTGGCTTAAATGAATCAACTATTACCTGTGTATTTGTTAGGTCATGGAGTGTTGTAATGCTTCCATGCTTAATACCAAAGGCTTGATTAACGACCTTTACAACTGGAGCTAAACAATTAGTCGTGCAGGATGCAGCAGTTATTAAGCGATGTTTATTTGGTTTATATAAATCGTGGTTAATACCGTAGACGATATTTAGAGCATCCTCTCCCTGGACTTCACCTTTAACAGGACATGCAACGACAACTCTTTTCATTCCTAGAGTATCGAAATATGGATTTAGTGTTTCAGGGGATTTGAATTTTCCTGAGCATTCCAGAATTAGCTCGATTCCTGCCTCATCCCATGGAACGTTTGTGAAATTGCTTTCTTGAGAAAAGGATATTGAGTGCCCTTCTATAGATAGTTTGTTCTGGTCGGAACTTATTGATTTATTCCATCGGCCGTGAACAGAATCAAATTCAAGTAAATGTGCCGCCCCCTTTGCATCGCCAAATGGGTCGTTGATATGTGTAATCTCGATATTCTCTCTATCCCAGAGAGCTTTAAGAACAAGTCGCCCTATACGACCAAACCCATTAATACCAATGCGCATAAAACTCCCAACGACAAAACGCATGCATAGTATACATCAAGAATAGTTGATGTATCAATCTCTCTTGATAATTGTGGCAATTCTTGTAAAATTACAACATTACTCTTGGACTGACTAATTAATGAGTTCAGCTGTCGCCAATGAAAAAGCAATAGATTTACTAAAAGCATTAGCAGAACCTATCAGATTGGAAATAATTGAATCCTTGTCCAATGGAGAAAAATGTGTTTGTGACCTTATGCAAGAAACAGATTTAGCGCAATCCAAAATTTCCTTTCATCTCAAGGTTCTAAAAGAGGCTGGTGTTATCACAGATAGGCAAAGTGGTCGCTGGGTATATTACAAACTCGATATAAGAGCATTAAAGTCCTTGCAGAATTGGATCAAAAAACTAAGGAAAGGGTGCTTGAGCGAAGCTTCTTCTTGTGAATAAATCACACAGCACTACTTAGGAACTTCCATCCACACATCGCAATATCGCTGAGATCCTATGGCACAACAGGAACTACGCTACTGGCTAATGAAATGTGATCCTTTAGCCATGGACTATGTTTTCAGTAAACAATTTTGATTGAGCCAAGCTTTTACATTTCTAACGAGAAAGAAAAGAGATGGAAGAATTATTAGGTTCCATGAAAAGAATAATGCATCATCCAAAAATTCTTTAGATGATTAGCTTCTTTATAATAAATCTATCTATTTTAAATACTTTTCAGTTTCATAACATATACATTTATCAAGTTCTTCATATAATTTTTTATGGTCAAGGTTTTTTCCAATTAGAACAACCTTATTCTCTTGACTTCGATACTTCTTAGTATCGTCCATTGTAAACCTTTTTCCTGATAAATGAAATATATGTGTTAGTTCACTTTCCTCAAACCAAAGTAATCCTTTTGCTCTATAAACACTATCAGGCAAACAATTATCTAAGAAATTTTGAAATTTTCTTAATGAGAAAGGGAATTTAGATTGGAATGAGAATGAAGTAAATCCTTCTATAGAAGATTCTTCCTCATCATGGTCATGGTCATGGTTATTACTCTTAGCTATTAAATCCGATTGAAATAGTCCAACACTTATCAAAAGTGGTAAAGGGTTTTCTCCTTTAATGCTTTGTAAAATTCTTGGATTACTTTTAACATTGGAAATTTCTAATTCTATAGAAGCTATTTTTTCTTGAGTTACCAGGTCACATTTATTAATTAGAATAATATCACCATAAATTATTTGAGACCTTGCTATTTGACTGGAAATAGTGTCATTATTAAAGTTTTCTGCATCAACTAAAGTAATAATAGAATCTAACCTTAGTTGATCTCTAGCACCATTAATTGTCATTGCTACTGGTAAGGGATCAGCTAAACCAGTGGTTTCAACAATCAAGTACTCAATATCTTTGTTTGTGTCTAATATTTATTTATTGCTTCAAGCAGCTCTCCATTAATTGTGCAACATATGCATCCATTAGTAAGTTCAATCACATCTTCGCCTGATTTTACTATTAAGTCATTATCTATCCCTATTTCGCCAAATTCATTAACTAATACTGCTGATTTTAAGCCCTCTTGGTTAGTCAAAATATGATTTAGAAGTGTTGTCTTCCCTGATCCTAGAAATCCAGTAATAATTGTCACTGGAACACCTAGTTTCTCATTTTTAGTTAAATCACTGCTTGATTTTGACATTGAATTATCTAGGAATTTTTCATTGAAAAAGTTTGTTCAGAAGCCTTTAGGGGAAGATTTAGTACGCATTTTAAAATCCCAAACGGTAATGCCTCCTTTTGAATTTACTGCTGCCAAAGAACAATCATCAGGCCGCCAGGCAATTGCGGAGACAAACTCTCCTGCAAATGCTCCACCTAGTGGGTCACCATCACCATTACTCTTGAGAAACCAAACAAGAACTGAACCATCTCTAGCTCCTGAAGCAAGAAGCATTCCATGATTAGAAAAAGCAAGACTAGAAATCGATTCAGCATGAAGAGCTAATTGTCCAGGAACAGTGCCTTCAGGGCCATTTCCTTCAAAGCTCCAAACTGTTACGACATCACTTCCCCCAGTGGCGAGGACTGTGCCACTCTGATCAAATGCTAACTGGCTTGGCTTACCCGGATACCCAGTCATTTCAGAGTCTTGATCAGTTGAGCGTCGCCAGAAATGTACAGAATTATCCTGACTACCGCAAACCACAACATCACCATTAGGACTAAGTACCATAGACACTAGTGAACCTTTCCATTCCAGCTTTTGATTGACCTTGTCAGCAACTACGTCAAAAAAAGTTACTCGGCCATAGCATGCAGTTGCTAGTTCATTCGACTTTGACCAAGCGATAGAACTAACAGTGCTTGGATGTTCCCCTGATTTCCAATGTTCGTGACCATCAATCCCATATACATGCACTCTGCGAGAAAAGGCTACAGCCAAGAAACGTCCATCTGGTGACCATCTCAGGTGTTCGACCCAACCGTCTCCAAGCTCTATTACATTAGTTGACTCACCTTCTTCGCTATTCCAAATAAGAACACGTCCATCCTGTCCTGAAGTTGCAAAAATATCTCCATCTGGGTGTATAGACAATGCGAGTAATCCTCCTTTATGGACCTCTTTTTTCTGCCAAAGGGGGGTTCCAGATTTACCCTCAAATAAATAAAGTCCACCTGCAACATCACCTACTAAGAGTGCTTTGCCACCTAAGGTCCACCCACAAACTATGGCATAGTCTTCAACTTCAGCACTCCAGCCCTCGTGAAGCATCCCCTTGGGAGTAAATCCTTCTACACCAGGCACTTATCAAACTCCCGACACATTTCTTCTTCATCAAGATTTCGACCGATAAACACTAATTGATTATGGCGAGGTTCATTCCCCCATTCTTTATCGGGCTGAGCAGTGAAGAGCATATGAACCCCTTGAAAAACCATTCGCCTGGATTCACCCGCATAACTTATAAACCCTTTTGTCCTAAATATATCTACACCTTTTTCTGACAGGAGTCTACTCAACCACTTATTGAGTTTTTCTGGATCGACATCACCTATTCGCTCAATAGCAATTGAGCCCACTTCATCATCATGTTCATGCTCTGCTACCCAAGTCCGCTCAGTTTCAGGTTGGACCAAAGTATCATTTTTGCCATCACTTTCAGTTGTAGTAATTAAAGTATCAACTCGGGATACTTTGATATCAAATTCCTCTGCTGTGTGCTGGGTGAAAAGCCCAATATGAGTAGGATTATCAAGTTCTAAAAAGAAAGATTTACGCCCATTAGACTGAAGCTGAAGACTGACATGTTTTTCAATTGGGACTGTACTTCCCGGATGAAGAAGTTCCGCAGAGTCAGCGTAAAGTCTTACGCAAGATTCAGCACCAGCATTAAGAGCTGCTTCGTCAATCCCCTGATCTTCCAGAACGACCAGCGACATCGTGGGATCAGGACCTTCTTCAAGACTAAGTTCATAACGACCTTTCTCAAGAGAAAAAACACCTGTCCACTCGAATGGATATTCTGGCTCAAGGAAAGTGGGGCGACGCTTTAATACCTGATCTAGATCAAACGCACTCAGGTTTAACACAGTATCAATAGACACCTCCGCTTGCTTACTACGAACAACACGAGCCATCCGGTTCATATCGCGTAGTCTTGATTCAAGAATATCGAGAGATTCATCAGAGACTAAGTCCGTTTTATTTAGGACCAGAACATCTGCGAAGGCAACCTGCTCAGAACTTTCATTACTGCGACCGAGTTGCTGATCAATATGAGCCGCATCTACGAGAGTAACAATGCCATCAAGAGAAAATTCATTGCGGATTTCGTCATCCATAAAAAATGTCTGAGCAACAGGTCCAGGATCAGCAAGTCCTGTTGTCTCAACCAACACATAGTCGAATTTATCTCTTCGCTTCATGAGGTTGCCCAATACGCGAATCAGGTCTCCACGAACGGTGCAACAAATACAACCATTGGACATTTCAAAGACTTCTTCGTCAGCATTAA
Source organism: Prochlorococcus sp. AG-363-B11 (assembly GCA_003278425.1). Lineage (GTDB taxonomy): Bacteria > Cyanobacteriota > Cyanobacteriia > PCC-6307 > Cyanobiaceae > Prochlorococcus_E. The sequence continues at coordinate 8,279 of QCFE01000020.1, forward strand.
TTACCAGCCCCTGATCAATACCAACTTCACCATATTCATTTTCGATTACAGCGATTCGTTTACCGTGCTCTTCACTCAGAATACGATTAAGGAGAGTGGTTTTCCCAGAGCCGAGGAAGCCCGTAAGGATGGTGACAGGTATTTTTTGTTCGACACCCATTTTGTTGTTCTTCATTTTTTAGTACAATTAGAATTGGTGAAGCTCATATCAATTAAGTAATTTTTATCGATACCTAAAAGTTCGATCGCCTTTAACTCAAAGTCATCAAGCTCAGAGTAGTTGTAGGGAACTTTTAAGCGTAAAGTTAATTGCCCACCTTCTCTTGTAAGAGAGTGATTAGAAAATTTAAGTTCTTCTATATGTTTATCAAAGTCATTTGAGAAAGTTAATTTTAAGATCTTTCGCAAGTCCCATGGTGATTGATCCATAAAACTTGCTTGATCTTCCCAATATCTCTTATAAGTTTCTAGACCTTTAACTTTCGTCATTTTAATTAGCTATATCCAAGCAAAAGAAATAGCAATAACAAATTTCAAAAATGATAATCGTTTTTGCTGCGCTTCGCAATACCTCGAAGTTCAATATATAGAAAAGGCAATTTTTAACTGTAATAGCAACAGATTTCAGCGATTTCTGAATTATTGGTCTAGCAAATTATTGAAAGTTATAGTCTTAATGCTTTGATAGCTAAGAAGGAATAACTGCTTACGCAATTTCTTTAGTCGAACTTATTCAACTTATCTAAGCCTTCTGGACTTCCAAAATGATGTGATCTTTGATCATCAATATCTGCCATCAAGTCAACATCTTCATTTTTGTTTCTATTTTCTAAAATATCAGCAACAGATCTGAGCTTGGAAACTATTAGAGATAGAAAAGCTTTCATATAGTAATTATGTCGCATTAAAAGCCAATTCTTTTTGCATAATTCATTTATCAATTTTCTTTTTGAATTGGCTCTATTGGAATTGCCCAAATTTCATCATTAATATCTGCTCCTAACCACTCCTTGTATTCATAGAATATGCAGCGCCGGTCTGAAGGGTCTTTCAGTGCTTCCATTCTTGAAACAGCATTATTCACAGCAAAATGCAAAATTTCTTTTAACTTTGAATCAGAATTCATTACTCAAGAGAGATCTCTTCTTCTACACCTATAGCTGGTAATTTCAATTTTGAAATTGTATAAAATACTCTTTATATATAGATGCTAATTTAGTTCCCACAACTTCGTGAGAAGACCCACCTGTTAATCTGCCTAATTAAAAGCTGTACTAACTCATGCTAAAGATAATTTTTCTAGCTATTTCTATATATGTACTCTTTAGGATCCTCAATAAACAAACGACTAGAAGCACTGAAGGGAAAGATGACTTAAGCAAGAAAATTCTAAGCTGGAAGCATAATGAGGCGGAAAGCATTAAAAAAGAAGCTTTATATTCTTCCCGTCATGAATCAACACCAAGCAGCGAGAAAGCAGCTGAAGGAATCGTCTCGAAGTATGAAAAAATAGTCAGAGAGACTATGAAAAATGAAGAATCTGAATAAACAACACAACAGTAGCCGTTATTTTAATTCCAGAATAAATTAGCAATCTCTTCATCTGAATTTCCACTGAACTTATAACAAATGACTCAAGAAATCACTGTTGATCATGCCAAAAAAGCTCAGAAAGATGCCGAATGGGCTTACAACAATGCAATGGAAAAGTTCTACTACTCAATGTTGGAGGTTATTTTCTTAAGAATCAAAAGTCATCTCAGTCCACAGGGGTTAAAGAAAGTCATGGAGATGGATGAAAAAAGGAACAACAATGAAAACCTTGGCGTAGAATTTAGCCAAAAAACTTGGGCAGTTTTAGCAGAATCCTGGGCAGGAGCAGAAGGTCTAGCTATGACAAAAATTGCTGATCTTTATGGACTTGAGATAGCTGATTTGGATATATCTAAAATTGAGAGACTTAATGAAAAGCCTGATACTCCAAAATGTGAGCCAACTAATACATAAAACGACGCATTAGATCAAATAAATATATTAACTCTTTAGAGTTATTGGCATCATCTTTCCAAAGGGTTAACTTGCTCTTTGAAGATTTCTTCTAATTATTACCCTTTCTAGCTGATCTAGCTCAAGTCTTCAGGTAGCTTTAACTGCTCCCTTAGCTTTCTTTGCAGAACCGGCAGCCTCGTCAAAGGAATCAGCAAGGTCTTTGGTCATAAACCTTGAGTAACTCAGAAGGTGAGTATCAAGTGTGTGACCCATTGCGTCGGCAACTTGTTTAGGTGCTCTATAAGTTCCATCTGCTTGCTTCTTGTTATGTCCTTCATAGGCGTAACGATGCCTAAATGAATAAGTGGTTAGTTCTTGTTTCTCTCTGGCAACCTCTTTTCTAATAGCACCCCAAACTTTTCTACGACTTAAATAGGTCTTACACGATTCGCTTGCCTTTCCTTCTTCTCCCAGAGCTGGAATCATATTTCTACCTTCTTGTTCACAGATAAATAATTGCTCTTTTAAATGCCAACTAATAGGGCCATCAACATCTTCTACAAGTAATGCATATAACCTTCTTGGCTCTGTTGTTTGGCCTCTTTTCCCACCCATCGATTTTTCATAATTAGACCAGAGTTCTTTGCCTCCATTTCTTGTATGTAAGTAGCGGAGGTCTTCTGGCCTTAGCCCATAGACGGCCATGCACTGAAAGGCAAATCGCCATTTATTACCAATGTCATTTGTTGGGAAAGAATCAAGCAATCTAAGAATCTGAGCATCAGTAAGAGGGTACCCAACCCGCTTTTTAGTGGTCACTAAATCCTTGTCTGTAACGGCTGGAGGAAGCCAAATAGATTCAAACTTTTGATCGTGTACGCAGAAATTGAGAAAGCTATATATAGCCAAGCGCATGTGACGACGCATTGTTGTTCCTGGTTCCCATTTCTTTAAGACAACCTTGCAAAGTGCGGGGCCATCTTTAGGTCTTCTATTGCCGTTAAGAGCTTTCAGAGCAATAGTCAAAACAGGTTGATGCTTTTTCTTCCAAGTAGATTCTTTAACCCGATCTTTTTTGTATTCCTTATAAGTAGTTAGGGCGTTATCCCAATTGGTTTCGTTTGCACTGCTAACAACATGAGCAATATTAAAGCAACTTCTGATTTCTAATTTTGGATTTTCTGCATAGGCTTTTGCGGCGGTTCTAATCCTTAACAAAGCATCCGGCCATTCTTCTTCTTGCCAGTTATAGGGAATAGTTATATCTGCAATGCGAGTACTTTTATCCCAAACTTGAACTCTCATATTGCCTTTTCTATTAGGCATGACGAGCCAACCTTTAGGGCATGAGGCTTTAACTGCGCTTCTAAACTGTTTTACCCAAGCTGGTTGATTTTTTTTAGAAGGCATCAGGATTTTCTTTTTTAAGTTCTCTCATTCGTGAATGACAGCTTTCAGGTGACCATCTGTTTCTTATTGCTCCTAGAAGATAAAAAATAAACTCATCAGGACAATCCAATTCTTCCTGCAATTCCTTCAGTTCATCTAAGAAAAAATCAACAGTCCGAGTTACTACGCCTTCGTTTTGCTCTTTGGTTGGTTTCCACTTTTCGGTCAAGAGAGCACTGGGTCGGAACTGCATACTTTTTACACGCAGCTGCGTGTAAATGCAACCTTTAGAAGTGTCTTATCTGCATTTGCGTGCAGAGCTATGCAGTCAGAAATTAAGGTTATGGCTAGATTTTTACTGTTCTCACTAGGCTCATGCTTGTGCTTTGGGAGCACTAGGTCGCAGGTTCGAATCCTGTCGCCCCGACTAGGATCTCAAGGAATGGGTTTTTCGCTTGTAATCATGGTGTAATCAAGGAAGGCTTAAAAAGAATTTATTAGGACTTAATTCATTTATGGAATCACTCTTCCCCATGCTTTTGCTAGTTGGTTCAACCATTTACTTGGTTTGGATGTTCCAAAGGTTCTTTAAGAAGAAGGATTCCTAGCTGCCTGAAGACTTGAGCTAGATCCGCTAGAAAGGTAAAAGGACTAAGAACAACTGAATGAGCAACAACATCTTCTACAAGGCTTTAGCCACTATTAACACAATTGGTATTGTCCTTATTACAGGAGCTTTTGTAATCCCTCAATTAGATAAAGGTGATGCAACTATTAGTTTGAATCTCTTCAGATCGAAAGCATTAGATAATGAATCTGCACAGGGGGATTTAGGCAAAGCAGAAGATCATCATCAAAATAGCTTCAATGTTTGGTGCGGAACCAAGAAGAATGATTGCAAAGTAACTTTTGATGGAGATCGTTTACGTGTGAATGATGGGGAAGGGATAAGAAGATCTCAGATTTCCTATATTTTTCATCAAAGACCTCTAAATGACGTTACAAGTAAGAATCATTACACAGTTGTCTATAAGAAAATAAAAACGAAAAAAAAGGGACCTCTTAATTATTTTGCCGGTACTTTTATTTTAAAAAGTCTGAAAGATGATCACAAATTTAAGAAAACAATTGTTCGTTGGACAGGTAAACCAATTGGATTAGAAGCTTCAAATGGAAGAGGGAGAGGAGGAGGAGTCTTTCTTGGAAATGCAGGGGCAAGCGCAAGTGCAGCAATAAGAAATGCTAACCAAATAAATCAAATGAATATTCAACAAATTCAACACCAAAATAAGCTCCACAGTCTTCCTCCTCAATACAGAGGAACAGTTAACCCACCATATCCAAGGAGATAAAGGCTTAAACCCATACGACAACCCTCCAATTACTGATTGGTCAGAAAAGACCACCAAGGAATCACCACCAGGAATCAACTGCAACTCACCTGTTTATAGAAACAAACCTATGTGCAGATAATGGACAATTAAATGAAACGCTTATTACTAAGTCAATAAAATCAAATCATGCCTATCAACAAACCTATCCCTGATTCTGTTATTAGTTTCTGGAAAAAGGTCTATAGAGATTTTAAGGCGAGATTTAAAAAATCAGGCTAAGGCTGTTTTTAAGTAATGCTCAAATTTCTACATCAGCTATATCCGCCTTGGCATATCGCACTTGATTCCGTTCTGCTGATAGGAGTCGTTTCGTATTTTATTTATAAGCGTAAAAGTTCTTCCTAGAGCTTTTCTTTTAAGACCTATCTGTAATCTAGGCGTAATCTAGGACCACATTTCAAGATCGATCACGGTCATTCGCTATCTATAAAAACCTTGTAAACACTAGGAAAGTCAGTCAGGGGCTATAGGGGGTCGGGTCCTTTGGGAGCACTAGGTCGCAGGTTCGAATCCTGTCGCCCCGACTAGGTTTTCAAGGATTGAGCTTTCAGCTTGTGCCCTAGGCGTGCCCTAGGGAAGCTTAAAAAGGATTTAAGGGACTTATGGAAACAATTTTCCCCATGCTTTTGTTAGTTGGATCAACCATTTACTTGGTTTGGATGTTCCAAAAGTTTTTTAAGAAGAAGGATTCTTAGCTGCATGAAGGCCTGAGCTAGATCAGCTAGAAAGGGGGTATGAAACTAAGAAACACTGCGATTGCTGCTGCACTTTCTCTGGTTTCTCTAGGACAACCGTTAATTATTGGAACTAGTGCTGCATTGATGCTTGCTGTCCCTGAGAAAGCACAGGCAGAAAGTGCTGAGTTTTATGTTGAACGTGGTAATACTAAATACCGTGCAGGAAGTTTTTCTGAAGCAATTGCTTATTACAGCAAGGCAATTGAGCTCAATCCAAGGTATGCACTTGCGCATTACAACCGTGCATTTGCAAAGAGTGATTTAAAAGATTACTTGGGAGCAATTGCTGATTACAGCAAGTCAATTGAGATCAACCCAAAGTTTTGGAAAGCGTATGTCAATCGTGGACTTTTAAAATATGATTTAAAAGATTATTTTGGAGCAATTGCTGATTTCAGTAAGGCAATAGAGATTAATCCAAGGGATGCACTGGCCTATTACAACCGTGCATTTGCAAAGAGTGATTTAAAAGATTATTTTGGAGCAATTGCTGATTACAGCAAGGCAATAGAGATTAATCCAAGGTATACAGATGCGTATACCAACCGTGGAGTTGCAAAGAGTAAATCAGGAGATAATTCAGGAGCAATTGCTGATTATAACAAGGCAATAGAGATCAATTCAAGGGATGCAAAGGCGTATTACAACCGTGGATTTGCAAAAAATAATTTAAAGGATTATTCAGGAGCAATCGCTGATTACAACAAAGCAATCGAGATCAAGCCAAGGTCTGCAAAAACGTATTTCAACCGTGGATTTGCAAAGAGTAAGTTAAAGGATGATTCGGGAGCAATATCTGATTACAACAAGGCACTAGAAATCAATCCAAAGTATGCAGATGCGTATAACAACCGTGGAGCTGCAAAGGCAAGATTAGGAGACTATACAGGAGCAATTTCTGATTACAGCAAGGCGATTGAGATCAAGCCAAGGGATGCAAAGGCGTATTACAGCCGTGGACTTGCAAAGCAGATGTTAAAGGATTATTCGGGAGCAATATCTGATTACAGCAAGGCAATAGAGATCAATCCAAGGGATGCAAAGGCGTATAACAACCGTGGAGTGGCTAAATTTGTTCAAGGAGATAAGACAGGTGCTTGTGTTGATGCCAGAAAAGGAAACTCATTAGGAGCAAGTAACGGTCCGAGATTAGTTCAGTTGGTATGCAAATAACCTTTATAAAAGAAGCGGAACATATAGGAGAGGTTTTAGTCCCCTACACATTCCGCCATAGATATGCAAAACAATCTCATGCTGCTGGTTTTCCTGTTTCTAATATTGCCGCTGCGATGGGTCACACGATTGAAGTTCACTTAGAAAGTTATGCCCGCTTTGTTCCCGATGGAACTGCTGATCTTTACGCCAAAAGAAATAAAGCTGTAAAGGTTGCCTGAAGACTTGAGCTAGATCAGCTAGAAAGTAATAGAAATAAGAATTTTCATGCGACGTTTACTTCTTATAACCGCTTTACCCATACGTAGCCAAATTAAATTGAATGATATTACCTTTGTCTAATTAAGCCTAAGAACATTTCTCTACTAGAGATCGAAGATATCTCTTCCTTTGCCCACTTGCTTCTATAGCAACATCAACAACATTGATTTTTGCGTAGCCTCTCTGGGCTTCTTTAAATTCGGTTTCTCTCTTTGTGAGAGGTTTCTTTTTTATCCTCATATTTATATTCAACCATCTTAGATATTATTTTCATGTATCTATGCATACATTTGCTAGTAAAAACAAAGATTACTTTCTTACTATTCACTTAAGAGTCATCATATTTAATTTAAAAATATTAGGTTTTTATTTAACCAAACTTTCCAGTGACATATTCTTTAGTAGCTTTTTCTTTAGGAGAGTTAAATATTTTTTTTGTTTCGTCAAATTCAACTAAATATCCAACCTTTCCATCATCACTCCCTACGTTTTCAGTAGCATTAAAGAAAGCTGTCACATCACTAACTCGCAATGCTTGCTGCATGTTATGAGTAACTATAACGATTGTATAATTCTTTTTTAGTTCATGTATAGTCTCTTCAATTTTTATCGTTGAAATAGGATCTAAAGCTGAGCAAGGTTCATCCATTAAGATTACATCTGGTTCAATAGCAATTGTCCTAGCAATGCATAGTCTCTGCTGTTGTCCGCCTGACAGGGAATAACCACTTTCATTCAATTTATCTTTGCATTCATCCCATACAGCGGCTTTTCTTAATGACCTTTCAACTAATTCATCAAGGTCCCCAGTATAGCCATTTATCCTTGCTCCAAAAGCAATATTTTCATAAATGCTTTTAGGGAAAGGGTTGGGTTGTTGAAAAACCATTCCAATTCTTCTTCTAACCTCAACTGGATCTATTTGATCAGCATACAAGTCTAGTCCTTCAAATAAGATTCGGCCTTTAAGAGAGCACCCACTAATTAAATCATTCATACGATTTAAGGCCCTAAGTATTGTTGACTTGCCACAACCAGAAGGACCTATAAACGAAGTAACTTTATCTTTTGGTATGTCAAAAAAAACATTTCTAACTGCATCATATTCTCCATAACTTATAGTGATATTTTGAAGAGAAATGCAGACATTTTTGTCTATAGAAGTTTCTTTCATCTGATCTGCTCTTTTCATTTTTTTATTATAGCTTTGATTTATTTAATGCAATATTGCTAATAATTTTAGAGAAAATATTCATCGCAAGTAGTATAATAATCAATAGAAAAGATGCTACCCAAGCAAGTTCATTTTGAGCTTCATATGGTTCCAAAGCGAAATTATAGATTAATACAGATAAAGATGCCATTTCATAAAATAAATCTCCAAATCCTGTTAAGTAATAACGCGAGAAAAGTGCCGTAAAGATTAATGGAGCTGTTTCTCCTGCTGCTCTAGCCAATCCTAAAACAACTCCAGTTGCTATTGATCTAAAGGCAGCAGGCAAAGTTACTCTAATTACTGTTATAAACATTGAGGCTCCCACACCCAAGGCGCCTCTTCTTAAATCATCTGAAACTAACTTTAACCCTTCATCTGTTGTTTTAATTACTGTTGGTAGCATCAAAATTGATAATGCCATACCACCAGCAATTCCACTAAACATACTTCCGAACAGTATCTTGGTTGAAACTATTACTGCATATATAAAAACACCCGCAATTATAGAAGGGATGCCAGCGAGCACATTAGTTCCAAATCTTACAAACTTTGAGAAAGAACCACCTTTTGAATATTCTGCAAGATATATTCCTCCTCCTACACCAATTGGGATTGATATCAAGGAAGCTATCCCAG
>QCFE01000021.1 GCA_003278425.1 Prochlorococcus sp. AG-363-B11
CTCCTCTAAAGAACGAAAGCAAATTTATTTCTTCGCAACTCAATATTAGACTTCTATGTAGGAGCTACGTTTAAAATCAAAAGCCACAAGCTATTACACTAATAGAAACCTCATGTTCTGCTGGCACCAGACATCTTCTAATTAAATAATTGGAAGGTTAGCTACATTGACCTATGAGTCTAGAGCAATCCAATAAATCAAGCCTGGTGCACCTTGCCCCCTCTGTTTTGGATGATGCAAAGGTCTTAATAATTCGGCTGCCCTGTAATCCAATATTTCCTATTGGACCGATCTATCTAGCTGATCATTTGCATAAATGTTTTCCACAGTTACCTATCAAAATTCTTGATCTTGCAGCGCTGCCTGTAATTGATGTGGAAAGAGTATTGATATCGCAAATCAAAATTTACCAGCCTTCATTATTGGTGTTTTCTTGGAGGGATATCCAAATATATGCTCCAGTTGATGGACGAGGAGGAAATCCACTTCAATATTCTTTTGAAGCTTTTTATGCAAGAAACCCATTTAAAAAACTCCGTGGAGCGTTTGGTGGAATTCGTTTAATGAAAAGTCATTATGGTGAGCTTTGGAGAAATCAACGTTTAATAAGTAAAGGGCTAAAACAAGCAAAAATTTATAAAAAAAGAGCCAAAGCCGTAATCGGAGGCGGTGCAGTCAGTGTCTTTTACGAACAACTTGGGAAGTCGCTGCCAAAAGGAACAATAATTTCAATCGGCGAAGGAGAACCTTTACTACAGAAATTACTTTTAGGGCAATCAATAGATAATGAAAGGTGTTTTGTAGTTGGCAAAGTTCCTAGAGCTGGACTAATACATGAAAAACCTACAATCTCTATCAAAACTGCTTGCGACTACAAGTATATTGCTTCAATATGGCCGCAACTCCATTGGTATCTTGAAGGAGGGGATTTCTATATTGGAGTTCAGACAAAACGTGGATGTCCACATAATTGTTGTTATTGCGTTTACACAGTTGTTGAAGGTAAGCAAGTCAGGGTGAACCCTGTAGAAGAAGTAATTAACGAAATTAAACAGCTATACCAACTAGGTGTACGCAATATCTGGTTCACTGATGCTCAATTTATTCCCGCACGACGTTATATAGAAGATGCTAAAGAACTTTTAAGGGCCATAGACAGAGAAGGAATGGTTGACATGCGTTGGGCTGCATATATTCGCGCGGATAATCTCGATGCGGAATTAGCACACTTAATGGTCCAAACAGGGATGAGTTATTTCGAGATCGGTATCACTTCAGGCTCTCAAGAGTTAGTAAGAAAAATGAGAATGGGGTATAACTTAAGAACGGTTTTAGACAATTGTCAGTTGCTTGCCGATGCAGGTTTTAAAGACAATGTCTCAGTGAACTACTCATTCAATGTTATCGATGAAAGACCAGATACGATTCGTCAAACTATTGCTTATCATCGAGAGTTAGAAAAGATTTTTGGTGCAGATAAAGTTGAACCAGCTATTTTTTTTATAGGGCTTCAACCACATACCCATTTAGAACAATACGGTTTTGACCAAGGTCTAATAAAGCCTGGATACAACCCAATGAGTATGATGCCATGGACAGCACGCAAGCTTCTGTGGAATCCTGAACCAATGGGCCAAACATTTGGGAGAATCTGCTTAGAAGCATTTGACTCGTGCCCCAACGATTTTGGCCGTACAGTAATGGACTTACTAGAAAGAGACTATGGGGTCGCATCTTTAAATGAAGCTTTGCGCTCGCCAGTAAAAGGACGTCCTGCCATGGCAAAAGCTTTCCGATAATTAACAAGAATTAGAGCCAAACAACAGATCCCAGTAAGACTCCCAATTGGGTTAGGAGATGAATTCCCAGGTCCTATTAGAAAAGTAGGTGTATTTGAAGAGATATCTATCAGATTAAGATTAACAAGGAACCATAAACCGACTAATCCTCCATGCAAGCCTATACAACCAATTAACGATCCATGATCTAGAATTCTTCTTAAAGCAAGCACTAACCCTAATAGAAATAAACCAAATAAAAGAAAAAACAATTCAAAAAAGTTTAAATCAGCTTTTATAAAAGCTATTACATGTGCAAAGCTAAATATTATGGCCTGAAAGAAAGTACCCCTACGAAATCCAAACAAGCAATTCAATTCATTCCATAGCCATCCACGAAAAATCAATTCTTCTGCAACTCCAACACCAATACCTAGAACAATTCCATTTATTAGCGTAGTTAAGCTAATTCCCCATCTCAACTCAACCCATTGACCTACAAGCAATGGTGTTAATACAAGAGAAACTAAGCTCAAGGCCAAGAAACAAGTTTTTAAAAGAATTTGTACTTCAGAGATAGTTAATAATCCATTCAATCCTAAAGAACGAAAAATATCCTCTTGTCTCCACCTGTACTTTGCCCAACTAGGTAGAGCTACTAAAAAGAAGCTAAAAGTAAAAATCGTTCCTAATAAAGAAAGCCTTTGTGGAGAAATTTCATAAGAAAATAAAAGTAAAGGTTGGACTACTAACCAACCCAAAAAATACAAGATTGGAATAAAAGAGACAGTTGGCAGCCAACGGCAACCTTGAAGAAGCCATTTCTTCCATAAAACAGTAAGCAACGTCTTCAGCTTTCTTGCTCTATAGTACTTGTAAGTCCTTTACTTTTAAGAGATTCAGAATAGAATTCAGCAGGTTCGATATCGCAAATAATAACTAGGCCTATACCCGTATTATGTGTTTCCATCATGATGGATATGGCATCTTGTTCACTTAATTGAGGTACAACCTGACGTAAAGTTTTGACTACATAATCCATTGAATTTACTGGATCATTATGAAGCAAGACTTTATATCGTGGGGATGTCTTCCTCACACGTTGGGTTTGCTTGTCAAGAACTGTTGCCCCATCAGACATGCGACTTGTATTCTCCACCATATTTAAAATGGCTAATTAACCAAATCGTACTTAATATATAAGAACTTTATAACACAATCAAAAACTAAGGATCCTTCGCATAGCTTCTTCGACATTTTCCCTACTATTAAAAGCAGAAAGACGAAAATATCCCTCTCCGGCTGTTCCAAAACCACTCCCCGGAGTCCCAACTACATTTGCATTTTGCAATAAAGAATCAAAAAATTCCCATGAGGTTTGTCCCTTTGGAGCTTCTATCCAAACATAAGGGGCATTTTCACCTCCAAACACTTTGTAACCTGCAGACGATAACTGTTTTCTAATAATACTTGCATTCTCCATATAAAAACTTACAAGTTGTTCTGTCTGCAACTTACCTGAGACTGAGTATACAGCTTCAGCTCCTCGTTGAACGATATAGCTTACTCCATTAAATTTTGTGCTTTGACGACGATTCCAAAGCGTCCACAAATCAACTTCAGCCCCGTTAGAAGCTAAGCCTTTTAGTGACTTCGGGATAACAGTGTATGCGCAACGAGTTCCTGTAAAGCCAGCTTTTTTGGAAAAAGAACGGAATTCAATTGCACAATCTCTTGAACCATCTATTTCAAAAATAGAATGAGGCAATAATGGATCTTGGATAAAAGCCTCATAAGCAGCATCAAATAAAATTAATGCCTTATTTTCATTAGCATAATTAACCCACTTTGCGAGATGCTCTTTGCTAGCAACAGCTCCAGTTGGATTATTTGGAAAGCACAAGTAAATTAAATCAACTGGCTCCAACGGGAGCTCTGCTTCAAATCCATTTTCAGAATCTAAAGGTATATAAAATAATCCTTCATATTTTCCAGATTGATCTGCACCACCAGTTCTACCAGACATCACATTACTATCTACATAAACCGGATAGACGGGATCAGTAACAGCAATTCGATTATCATTTCCCAAAATGTCAAGAATATTGCTGCTATCACATTTTGAACCATCTGAAACAAAAATCTCATCAGCAGAAATTTGACAACCTCTGGACTGAAAGTCATTTTTAGCAATTACTTCTCTAAGCCATGGATAACCTTGTTCAGGACCATAACCATGAAATCCTGAACTGTTTCCCATCTCATCAACAGCATCTTTCATTGCTTTACAACATGCTTGAGGTAAAGGCTCAGTAACGTCCCCGATACCCAATCGAATAAGATCTGACTGAGGGTTGGCCTCTGAGAAAGCACTTACTCTTCTTGAAATCTCTGGGAAAAGATAACCAGCTTTAAGCTTGAGATAATTTCTGTTAATCTGAACCACGAAAAGAATCTATTTAATCCATGTATATACTGCCTTGAAAAGGTACCTATGTGAGCAAAAACTGCATACGATATAAAAAGAAAGATGTTTTTACTGTGTCAGTTGAAATAGATTCTGCTGCTGAACTAAATAATTCCTGCAAACCAATTGACTTTAATCAATTGGTGGATATTGATATTCATAAGCCTGCCCAATATATGGGATCGGAGTTAGGAGTCAAACCGCTTAATTGGGAAGCAAACAATGTACGTTGGGTTCTTAGTTATCCTGAACTATATGAAGTTGGAGCAAGTAATCTTGGTCACATCATCTTATATTCAATACTCAATACGATTCCTGGTCAACTATGTGATAGAGCGTATCTTCCTGGGACTGACCTAGCGAAACGTCTTAGAGCAAAATCGATCGGGTTATTTGGAGTAGAGTCGAGACGAGAATTAAAAAATTTCGATCTTGTAGGCTTTAATCTTAGCTATGAGCTAGGAGCAACAAACATCTTAGAAATGCTAGATCTGGCAAAGATAGATATTTACGCAAAGAATCGAAGCGATCTACCTCTCGATAACCCTAAGTCTGAACCTTTAATATTTGCAGGCGGACCAACTGCAACTAGCAATCCTGAACCATATGTAGATTTTTTTGATTTCATTGCCCTAGGAGATGGCGAAGAGTTACTGCCTGAAATAGGTCTTATCATCTCTCAAGCAAAAAAGCAAAAACTCACTAGATCTCAAGCGCTATATAGTCTTGCTGAAATACCTGGTGTATATATTCCTTCTTTCTACAAATCATCAAAAGATTTCTTATCAGTGAGAACGTCAAACCCGCTTGTCCCTACAAGGATTATTAGACGTGTAGCAACTCCAATGCCCCATTATTCTATGGGGCTAGTACCCAATGTTGAAACCATCCATGATCGACTGACAATCGAAATTAGAAGAGGTTGCACACGAGGCTGTCGTTTTTGTCAACCAGGCATGCTCACCCGACCAGCCAGAGATGTAGAGCCAGAAGAAGTTGTAAAAGCCGTTGAAGACGGTATGAAATATACAGGTTACAGTGATTTCTCACTACTATCTCTGAGCTGTAGTGACTACCTATCACTACCTGAGGTTGGAGTTAAACTTAGAAATAAATTAAATGAGAAAAATATAACCTTACAACTACCTAGTCAAAGAATTGACAGATTTGACGATAACATAGCGCATATCCTTGGGGGGAGTCGCAAAGCAGGGTTAACCTTTGCACCAGAAGCTGGAAGTCAACGTCTCAGGGATATAGTCAATAAAGGGCTTACAGACGCTGATCTTCTGCATGGTATACGTAAAGCAATGGGGAATAACTTCACAAAAATCAAATTGTACTTCATGATTGGTCTCCCTGGAGAAGAAGATGAAGACATAAAAGCTATTGTAAGAACATGCCAATACCTTCAAAAGGAATGCAAAGATTTAGGCAAATTAAAATTAAATCTAACAATAAGTAATTTCACTCCAAAGCCTCATACTCCATTTCAATGGCACAGTGTCTCAACAAAAGAATTCTTACGAAGACAACAACTTCTGAAAAATGAATTCTTTGCTCAAAAGATTAGAAATATAAAAATTAATTTTACTGATGTAAGAATTTCAGCCATAGAAGATTTCCTCGGCCGAGGGGATCGCAGATTAGCCCCTGTAATTGAATCAGCATGGCGAAGCGGAGCTGGAATGGATGCATGGTTTGAATCTCAGGATCGAGCATATAATGCATGGAGTAAAGCAATTGCAGAGGCTGGTCTAAGCAGTCAGCTTAGGGAATTGGAAATGGGCAATTGGGGCTCTGCTAAAACATTAAAGAAGAATGATTTAATTAATTTCTGCTCCAAGCCACTACCCTGGGATCATATAGATACAGGTATTGATAAAACATGGCTAATGAAGGATCTGCAAAAAGCCCTTAATGCAGCCATAGTTCCTGATTGTTCCTTCGATAAATGTAGTAGTTGTGGTGTATGCGGACCAGAATTAGGCCACAATAAAGTTATTCCAGCTAGCTCAGTACCTACTAGACAAGAGCCGCAATTACCTCATACGGAAAAGAAATGCCGGGTACGGTTGCAATTCACCAAAACCATGCCCATGCATTTAATTAGTCATCTTGATTTAATTCGTCTACTTGAAAGAGCTTTAAGAAGAAGTGAATTACCAGTAAGTTACTCTGGAGGCTTTCACCCTCTCCCACGTTTACAAATTGCTCTTGCTTTACCTCTAGGTGTAGAAGGTCTTGGAGAATGGATGGACATTGATTTCTTTGAAGATATAAACCCAGGAACCATGAAAGACACCCTACAAAAACACTTACCCCAAGGGATACATCTCCTCAATAGCATTAGCATACCTCTTCAAACAGCCAAGCTTTCGCAAGAACTTGTTCAAGCAAATTGGCATTTTCAACTACAAGAGGAGGAAGGTTGCAAACTTGATTTTGTAAAATGGGAATCTGCAATAGAGGAAATATTAAATTCTAAAGAGTTAATCTGGGTAGACACAGATAAAAAAGGCCGTGTGAGAAAAAGGGACTTGAAACCCGAATTAAAAAATCTGCGTTTAACTAAGCAAAAAAGTAAGAACTACCCATTAGGTCATGAACAAACAGTATCTATCGAACTTCAATCTTTAATTTCTCCCATAGGACAAAGTATTAAACCAATGCATATTAAACATTTGCTGGATAAGTCTTTCGGCCACTCCTTAACTATTAAAGAGATCAAAAGAAGTAATCTTATATTGAAAAAGTGCTAAAATAATTTTGGTTAGTAGGTGGCTCAGCAGAGCACATTTAACCTAAGTTATTTTGGAAGAGACTCCCACTCGATACTCGCAAAATCCTGGGACTACAGTCCGGGATCTTCAGTAATCACACTTCAAGAAGAGTTAATTTAATGCTTTGCATTATTCCTTCCAAAACTTAGCATTTAACTTTTATCTAACTGATTGCAGTATCGCTGCAAATTGATTTTTAAAACAGAGCAAAAGAGCTCACATTTTCTTATATGCCCCAAAAAATTATCATCGCAGAGCAAGAGCGAATAGCCGCCTTGCTTTCCGATGGCCGAGTAGACAAACTAATCGTTGCTCAGGGTCGTTACCAAATAGGAGATATCTATCTTGGAACAATCGAAAATGTTCTTCCTGGAATAGATGCTGCATTTGTAAACATTGGTACAAGTGAAAAAAATGGCTTTATTCATGTCACAGATTTAGGTCCTTTAAAAATCAAACAAACTGCTGCAAGTATTACTGAATTACTAAGACCAAGTCAAAAAGTCTTGGTCCAAGTAATGAAAGAGCCGACAGGGAATAAAGGTCCACGTTTAACAGGAAAGATTTCATTGCCTGGCAGATATCTTGTTCTTCAACCAAATAGCCAAGGTGTAAATATTTCACGAAAAATCAATGCTGAGACAGAAAGGAATCGACTTAAAGCACTTGGGATATTAATAAAACCACCTGGAACAGGTCTTTTAATTCGCTCTGAGGCTGAAACTATTTCTGAGGAATTAATCATTGAAGACCTTGAAAATCTTCTTAAGAAATGGGAGTTAATCCAACAAGCAGCAGATCGAGCTACTCCTCCTACTCTGTTAAATAGAGATGAAGACTTCATACATAGAGTTTTACGAGACCACGTAAATTCTGATCTATCGGAAGTTATTGTTGAAACAGCCGAAGCAAGTGAAAGAGCGAAAAGGTTTCTTGTACAAAATGATACAAGCGTGACCATAGAAGATCTCAAGGAAGATCAAAGTTTAATAGGAAATTATAAAATTGACTTAGCTATCTTAAACGCCCTTAAGCCAAGAGTTGATCTCCCTTCTGGAGGTTATATTATTATAGAGCCTACAGAAGCACTAACAGTAATTGATGTAAACTCAGGCTCTTTTACTCGCTCAGCCAATGCTCGTGAAACAGTACTTTGGACAAACTGTGAAGCAGCTATTGAGATTGCAAGGCAACTGAAGCTAAGAAATATAGGAGGAGTGATAATTATAGATTTTATTGATATGGAGTCTCGTAGAGATCAATTACAACTCTTAGAGTATTTCACAGCTGCTATAAAAGACGATTCATCAAGGCCACAGATTTCTCAATTGACTGAACTAGGTTTGGTCGAAATGACCAGAAAGAGACAAGGTCAAAATATTTATGAATTATTTAGCAAGGAATGCAATCACTGCAATGGTCTAGGTCACATATCAAACATCCCTGCTAAAGAGCAAATTAAACCATCAGCATTAAACCCAGGGCTAATCAAAAGTGAGTCACAAATTACAAATGATTCAACATTAAATAATAATAGAAATAAAATAAATGAGACTTTAATTGAAAATAATGAAATTAATGCAAAGTCAGTTGCAAGCAAGCCTATTGAAAAAGAAAGTAATTCAGATAAAATTGCTATTAGGAAAGAGCCAGAGCGTGTTAAAATTGAAATGAATGATGATGAAGAGTTAGTCTTTAGTAATTTAGGTCTAAGTCCTACTTTAATTTTAGATAATCTACCTAGCAATAGTAATATCCTAGTTGAGGTAATTAAGCCTCTTAAAGATAACAGTAGTAAAATAAATCCTATTATTTGCAAGACAGAAAATATAGATCAAAAAAATAATAGTGCGACTAATATGGAAAACCAAAAAGATGAGCCTCAGACAAACTATGAAATTAGAGAAAGCCCTGCTTCACATAATGAACAAGAAGAAATTGAAATAACAAATGCTGATTTGATCTCTCAAGATGAAGCTAGTAGTACAAAAGACCTCTCAAATTCAGAGCAAGAGGCTGAAGATCCTAGAAGAAGAAGACGGCGTTCCTCTAATGAAACAGACAACAAAAACATCACAACAGAAGAGGGGAAAGAAACAGAGTCTTCTAAACATTCAGATCAGGAAGTAGAGGACCCTAGAAGACGCAGGAGAAGGTCTTCTGCAACAATTTAAATTGTTAAGTAAAGAGATAGCCGGTATAGATGAAGTTGGCAAAGGAGCTCTATTTGGACCAGTATTCGCTGGAGCTGTGATTTTAGATAAATATAGTGCAAGTTTTTTAATTAAAGCAGGGCTAAAAGACAGCAAGAAATTATCTAGCAAAAAAAGGGCTGCCTTAGTTCCTTTAATCAAAGAAAGGGCAATCAGCTGTGCTCTTGGTCAAGCTTCCGCTAGAGAAATAGACATGCTTGGTATCCGGAAAGCTACTGAGAAGGCAATGCTAAGAGCAGTTCATCGCTTAAAACCTCAACCTGTTCTTCTTTTAATTGATGGCTCCTTACCATTGCGACTTTGGGAAGGCCATCAAAAGACCTTAGTTAAAGGAGAAGAAAAGTCAGCAGCAATTGCTGCGGCAAGCGTATTAGCCAAAGTGCGTAGGGATGAACTTATCAAACAACTCGCAAAACAATATCCATTTTATGGCCTAGAAACAAATGCCGGATATGGAACAAGTTTCCATCGTAGAGCATTAATTCAAAAAGGATCGACAGAACTGCATAGAGAAAAATTCCTATCAAAAATTAAATCCATAGAGTATCAATTTTCTTTGCACCACGCAGAAAAATCTCGAACCAATTGCTGACCTACCCGTGCCTTAATACCCAATAAAATGCCATTAAGAATTGAATGACCTGTTGATTCTAATAATTTTGGAGGTATTAATTTAAGTAAAGGTGGTTGACTCACAGTTACTCCTAAAAAAGCATCTCCAACTAACCCTTGATCAGTTGCAATCAAAGTCGCATCAAGCATTAGTTCAAAATCATCAACCAATCCAAGTCCATCAAGCTCACTATCAGTTGCATGCATTTGAAGCTTATTGCCTTCACTATTAACCACAGCAATTGATACTACTGGGTTTACTTCTAGTTGGAAGACCTTGAAGCTCGTGACTGTGTATCGAAAATTACCATAACTTAAAGCAACAAGCTTTTTGGGATCAAGCATTGCACCGACAACTCTTTCCTGTTGTAAGAGATAATCAGGAAGTCGGTCAATATTATTTTTGACAGGTAAATCAATTTCCTGCCGAGCATTAAAAGCCAGAGACATAATTGGCAACTGACGCGACACAATCCTATCGACACTTGCACTCTTTTTTAAATAATGCCAACTCAAGTGGCCTATCTCGGACCAAAAGGGACATACGCTGAACAGGCAGCTTGTGCTTTAGCAAAGCTAGAAAAGCTTTCTCAGCCTATGTTTATACCCTGTTCAGGCCTTAGGTCTGTAGTTGAACATCTTGCCAATAAAGATTGTGAAGCTGCTGTAGTACCTATAGAAAATTCTGTCGAAGGGGGGGTCACAACAACATTAGATTCGTTGTGGACTTACCCACATTTATTTATTCAAAGTGCTTTAGTTTTACCAATTAACCATGCCTTAATTAGTAGTGGTTCAATGGATGAAATTTCAGAAGTCTTGTCTCATCCACAGGCTCTAGCACAATGTACTGAATGGCTAAGGAGCAATCTCCCTAATGCCGTCCAATTACCAACAAACTCCACTTCTGAGGCAGTAAGAATGGTAGTAGGGAGCAAGTTCCGTGCAGCCATAGCATCTAGAGAATCTGCAGAAACAACTGGGGTTAAGAAAATTGCATATCCTATTAATGATGTGCCTGGCAATTGCACTAGATTTGTTCTACTTAAAAGACAAAAAGTAGAGACATGTGAAACAGCCGACCTTGCAAGTTTTGCATTCTCTTTACATTCCAATACTCCTGGCGCATTGTTAAAAGCATTAAAGTGCATAGCTGATCTAGGTCTAAACATGAGTAGGATTGAATCAAGACCTTCCAAAAGAGAACTAGGTGAATATATTTTCTTTGTAGATATTGATTTAAAGAATAAAGTTATAGATATTGAGAAAAAACTCAGTCCATTGTTAAAGCCTTATTGTGAAAATATTATTTATTTTGGTTCTTATAAGAATAGCAAAGTAAATCTTTTATAAATTTAACCTCTTGAACGAAATACACCAAATTGCATCAGTCGACTACCAAATGCCATTCTCATTAGAAGAATAGTTGGGATTTCTCTCATGCCCTGTAAAAAAGATTTTGGACCTAATTTAATAAAAACATCTAATCTTCTAAAGCCTTCTATTATTGAATCAATCCAAGAAGGTTTTGTAAATTTACTCCAATCATCAGATTCTATCTTCCCACCACAATATTGACTGTTTAACAAGTTATGAGAGAAACTTTTAATACTTGAAAATTCTGGATGAGACCATTGATCTAAAAGCTGTTTCATAATTAAGCTATCAATTAACCCTAATGATTTCTGCTTATAATTAGCCCTATTCCAATCAGCGACTGCAAGGAAACCTCCTGGTCTTAAAACCCGAAGCATTTCATCCGCATAACGTTGTTTATTCAAGATATGTGCACCTGCTTCAACACTCCAAACACCATCAAAACTTCCATCTGAAAATTGTAAGTCTAGGGCATCCATAACTTCAAATCTACAACAAAGATTATTTGAAGTTAATTGCTTAGCTCGTTTAACTTGCTCTGAGCTAATAGTGATGCCTAAAACATCAAAACCATAATCTCTAGCCAGAATTCTAGAGCTTCCACCTATTCCACAACCAATATCGATTATCCGAGATCCTTTAGGTAATTTATCTAATCCACTCCAATGAACTAAATTATGTACAAAATCTATTTTAGCTTGTCTGAAATCTATCCTTTTAGAGGCTTTAGAATAATAGCCAAGATGTATATGCTCTCCCCATAATTCCTCTAAAAGCTTCTCATTTGTCCATGCATCATATGAAGAAGAAACCGTGCTGGAGGATTTATATTGCCTAGAATTAAATGACCACAGAATTATTATTAGAAAAGCAAGAATTAAACTCGCTAAAGCGAAATTGATCAGCATTATTAATTCTTTGGATCAGCATTAGAAAGGGTTTCTTTTAGTGCTGTTCTTGCAGCAAGCTGTCTTCTTGTCTGATCAAGCATGTCATATTCACGCTGGAGCCTTGCCTTAGTATCAAGCATTTCCAATAAATTTTGTTGTTCATCAGCTACAGATCCTCCTAAATGTGAAGCAATCCAGAAAGACAACTCTCTTGGTATTTCAGGTAATCCCTCAGGTAAACTTCTCTCAGAATCAGTTAATTTACCTGTTAAAGAAACAACATCCTTCAAAGCAAACAAAACAGAACTTGCCAAAGCTGTCAGCTCATCCTGATTATCTACAAAACCATCATCAATCCAGGTGACCATTGCTGTATAAAAAGGGGCTTCTCTAATGATCTCTAGAATCCTAAAGCGTTGCTGGCCAACGGTAACTATATTGCTTCTCCCATCTTCAGACGTCTGATGCTTGACTATTTGAGCGCAGCATCCTACATCTGCAATCTGCTTAGTCGCTGGATTAGACCTAACGATTCCAAAAAGGCTGTCTGCCTCTAGCACCGTTTGGAGCATTATTCTGTACCTAGATTCAAAGATATGAAGTGGCAAAACCTCCTGAGGGAATAAAACCACTTCAGGGAGAGGAAACAGAGGTAACTCCCTGACTGAAATATCGACCAAGGGGATATTCCCAAACATATATAGATACTACTGAAATGTTCTTGATTTTGAGCGGTTCACATCATTAAAGCTTAACCTCAATATCAACTCCGCTTGGAAGATCAAGCTTCATTAGAGCATCAATTGTTTTGGCCGATGGACTATAAATATCAATAATTCTTCTATGAGTTCGCGTCTCAAAATGCTCTCTGGAGTCCTTGTCAACATGAGGTGACCTTAAAACACAATAGATCTTCCTCTTAGTAGGGAGAGGTATTGGGCCAATGGCTGTTGCTGCTGTGTTGTCGGCAGTTTCAATGATTTTTTCACATGAGAGATCTAACATTCGCCTATCAAATGCTTTAAGGCGTATTCGTATCTTCTGCTGAGCTATAGCCGTTGACATAGATTTAATTCCGTTAAGTTTCCCTGTAATAAGAGGAGAGTTTGAAAATTAATTTTCAAGGTTCTAAAAGGGCTATCTAAGAAGAAAGCCCTTTTCATTAATTTAACCGATAGCAAGATCGATAATCAGAGATCGTTAAATATTTATTTAAGGATCTTTGAAACAACTCCTGCTCCAATAGTCCTTCCACCTTCTCTAATTGCAAATCTCATTCCTTGCTCAATTGCTACTGGACAAATTAACTCACCTGTCATTTTTATGTTATCACCAGGCATAACCATTTCTACATTACTTCCATCCTCTGCAGTAAATGCAGTAATTTGGCCAGTCACATCAGTTGTACGGATATAAAACTGTGGTCGATACCCTGCAAAGAAAGGAGTATGTCTTCCCCCTTCTTCTTTTTTAAGTACATAAACCTGTCCCTCAAACTGAGTGTGAGGTGTAATGGAACCCTTCTTTACTAGAACCATTCCGCGCTCAATGTCTTCTTTCTGTATTCCACGGAGCAATAGTCCGACATTGTCACCTGCCATACCTTCATCAAGAAGTTTGCGGAACATCTCAACACCAGTAACTGTTGTAAGGCGAGTATCTCTAATTCCCACAATTTCAACCTCCTCACCAACTGTCACCTTCCCTCTCTCAATTCTTCCAGTTGCTACTGTTCCTCTACCTGTAATAGAAAACACATCTTCTACTGCCATTAAGAAAGGTTTATCAATTTCTCTCTCTGGCTCAGGGATAGACTCGTCTACAGCCTTCATAAGTTCTTCCACCTTACCTTCCCATTCAGCTTCTCCTTCTAGGGCTTTCAAGCCAGAAACCTGGACTATTGGTACATCATTAAAGCCATACCCTTCTAAAAGTTCACCTATTTCCATTTCCACAAGCTCAATGATCTCTGGATCATCAACCATGTCACATTTATTAAGCGCAACAACAAGTGCTGGCACCCCAACTTGTTTAGCCAAGAGAATGTGCTCCTTTGTTTGGGCCATTGGACCATCAGTCGCAGCACAAACCAAGATTGCACCATCCATTTGGGCTGCACCTGTGATCATGTTTTTGACATAATCAGCATGCCCTGGACAGTCAACATGAGCGTAGTGCCTACCTTCAGTCTCATATTCAACATGAGCTGTATTAATAGTGATGCCGCGCTCTCTTTCTTCAGGCGCTCCATCTATATCACCATAATCTTGGGCTTCAGCCTGCCCTTTCTTAGCTAACACATTTGTGATAGCTGCAGTAAGGGTAGTTTTGCCATGGTCAACATGCCCAATTGTCCCGATGTTGACGTGAGGCTTGTTTCTTTCGAACTTCTCTCTGGCCATTTGTTTAAAGAATCAGTTTAATAATAGAGGATTGATGATGAAGATATCAGGAATTGCCCTGATTCTTAGAGATAATTGCTTCAGCAACATTACGAGGGACTTCCTCGTACTGGCTAAACTCCATTGAAAATATACCTCGACCTTGAGTCATAGATCGAAGTTGAGTCGCGTAACCGAACATTTCAGCTAAAGGAACTTTGGACTGAACCTTGGAAATTCCGTCGTCAATGGATTGACCTTCTACTTGTCCTCGTCTCGATGATAGATCTCCAATAATAGAACCTAAGAAATCCTCTGGGACCTCAACTTCTACTTTCATCATTGGCTCAAGAAGAACCGGATTACATTTTTTCACTCCATCCTTAAATGCCATTGATCCAGCAATCTTAAAAGCCATTTCAGATGAATCAACATCATGGAAAGACCCGTCAATCATAGTCACTTTAACGTCAATCAAAGGATAACCAGCTAAAACACCAGATTCACATGTTTCTTTCATGCCATTAGATGCTGGGCCAATAAACTCTTTAGGTACAGCTCCTCCAACAATTTTATTTACAAATACAAAACCTGATTCAGGCTCTCCAGGCTCCATTTCTATAACAACATGGCCATATTGACCTTTACCTCCTGTCTGGCGTGCATATTTTCCTTCACCTTTTGAGCTTGACCGAATTGTTTCTCTGTAAGAAACCTGAGGGGCACCAATATTCGCTTCAACTTTAAACTCCCTCAACATTCTATCTACAAGTATTTCTAGATGGAGTTCACCCATGCCTGCAATAACAGTTTGATTAGTTTCTTGATCCGTCCTTACTCGGAAAGTTGGGTCTTCTTCAGCTAAAGAAACTAAAGCTTTTGAAAGCTTTTCCATATCACCTTTTGTCTTAGGTTCAACAGCAACGGATATAACAGGCTCTGGGACGAAAAGTGTCTCAAGAACAATTGGTTCATCTGTGGAACATAAAGTGTCACCTGTGGTTGTATTTTTCAGGCCAAGTACTGCTCCTAAATCCCCAGCTCGCAATTGATCAACTTCTTCGCGATCATCAGCTTTCAAGACAACTAACCTTGAGATCCTTTCCTTGTTGTCTTTAGTTGAATTAAGAACATAACTCCCTTTTTCAAGGACACCTGAATACATCCTTACAAAAGTCAATTTCCCATAAGGATCAGCCATAACTTTAAAAGCCAATGCACTAAAAGGAGCATCATCTTCTGAAGGTCTCACATCCTCTTTACCACTAGGTAACAACCCTTGAATTGGAGGAACATCTATTGGAGCGGGTAAATAATCAATTACTGCATCTAAAACCAATTGAACACCTTTATTTTTAAAAGCAGATCCACACAGCATGGGAACAAGACCATGCTTTAGTACTCCTTCACGGATACCTTTCTTTAATTGCTCGATTGATAATTCACCAGTTTCAAGAAAAGTCTCAATTAATTCTTCATCATTTTCTGCAACAGTTTCCATTAATTTAGCTCGCCATTTCGCAGCCTCTTCAGCCATATCAGACGGTATCTCCGTTTCTTCTATATCCGTTCCAAGATCATTTTTATAGATATAGGCTTTATTACCAACCAAGTCAATAATTCCACTGAGATCACCCTCTGCTCCAATAGGAAGCTGAATCGGCGCCGCATTTGCTTTAAGTCGATCCTTGATCTGACCATAAACTTTTAGGAAATCCGCACCAGTCCGATCCATCTTATTAACGAAAACCATCC
>QCFE01000022.1 GCA_003278425.1 Prochlorococcus sp. AG-363-B11
ATTTAATTTGGGCATCAACAATGGCTTGGGCTATTGAGTCAACCCCTTGTAAAAGAGCAAGATTATTAGCGATTAATGATGAAGAGAATCAAAATAAAATATTGATTAGATATTTTCAAAGGAAAGGTTTTAAAATAGTTAGAGAAGTCGGCAACTCTCCTTTAGATTTACCATTCAGAATAGTTTGGGGTGGTGCTGGAAGCTTAATGGTTTCTAATTGCATAGATGTGTACAATTACAGTTGTCAATTGTGGGAGAAATCACAATAGCTTGTAGCCAATCACTATTGTGAAGCATGATAACTACTTCTAACGAGTGGACCACTGTTTACTTTGTTAAAACCTAACTCGTAACTTATCTCTTTGAAATCATTAAATTCTTCTGGATGCCAATATTTTTCTACTGGCAAATGTGATAGTGATGGTCGTAAATATTGTCCAATTGTTATTTGCTGGCAGTTTACTGAGCGAAGATCCAAAAGAGCCTGAATAACTTCTTCACGCTTTTCACCAAGGCCTAGCATAAGTCCTGATTTAGTGGGAATAAACTCATCAATCTCTTGAGAGGCACGGAGTAGGTCTAATGACCTTTTGTAAGTGGCACCTCTTCTAACTTCTTTTTGTAGACGTTCAACGGTTTCAATATTGTGGTTAAAGCAAACAG
Source organism: Prochlorococcus sp. AG-363-B11 (assembly GCA_003278425.1). Taxonomy (GTDB): domain Bacteria; phylum Cyanobacteriota; class Cyanobacteriia; order PCC-6307; family Cyanobiaceae; genus Prochlorococcus_E. The sequence goes on from QCFE01000022.1 coordinate 664, forward strand.
GTTTGGCTTTAAGAATTGTAGTTAGCCTTTCTCTTTGTTTTTCAGTTGCTATTGTTTTGTCAATGCTGCCTCCCCAGAAGTCCGGAGTGAGGACTTCGATTGATATGGATGGAGAAAGTTCTCTTATGGCACTTATGGTTTTTGTAAAAAGACTGGCACCATGATCTGGCAAGTCGTCTCTAGCAACTGATGTAAGGACTACGTATTGGAGTTTGAGATAAAAGACTGCTTTGGCTACACGTTGAGGTTCTAGTGGATCAACCTGTGATGGTGTGGTCCCTTTGTCGACTTGGCAAAAGGCACAACTCCTTGTGCAGATTGAACCTCCTAACAGGAAAGTTGCTGTTCCAGATGCATAGCACTCCCCTCGGTTTGGACAACGACCTTCTTCGCATATTGTGTGTAGTCTATATTCTTTAACTAGATTTTGAACGCGCTCTAATTGAGAAGCTCTACCTATGGTGGGCTTAATCCATTCAGGCAGTCTTTGCTTTGGCTTAACTGTGCTGTATTTAGTTTGTTTCGTAAATTTAGTCATGTTTTATTGCCACGCTATTCGATCTCACGGCGACCTTCAATGGCCCTGCTCAGGGTTACTTCATCAGCATATTCTAGTTCACTGCCAACTGGTAAGCCGTATGCAATTCTTGTGACTTTAACAAAAGCTTTTAGAAGCCTTGAGAGATATAGACTGGTAGTGTCACCTTCAACACTTGGAGTCAGAGCTAGAATTACTTCTGTTGTTTTTTCTTTATCAACTCTTTTTACAAGATGGGATATGTTTAGTAATTCTGGTCCGATTCCATCCATTGGGGATATTAAGCCACCAAGCACATGATATAGCCCTTTGTATTCTCGTGTTCTCTCTAAGGCAATTAAATCTCTAGAATCTGCAATTACACAAATTGTTGATTGATCCCTTTGTTGATTTAGGCATATTTCACATTCTTGCTCAGCTGTGAGATGAAAGCATCTCTTACATTGCCCTACCTTGCATTTTGCATTCAAAAGAGCATTTGAGAATACTTTAATATTTTCCTCAGGTTGCCGAAGTAAATGCAAAGCAAGTCTCTGTGCCGTTCTAGGGCCAATTCCAGGGAGTTGTTCGAATTGGTCTATTAGATGAGCAAGTGGTCGAGTAAAGCTACTCAGGGTCTTGTATGCAGGTATATAGGAATTTAAACACTCTTCCGTCTTAAAAGGGAATTTACTAATTCTTATGTAAGTAAGTAGATTGGAAGAATAGATAGTTTTTTAATATAAAGCCATGAGAGCTTTTTTAAGATCTTGGAGCAAGTTCTTTGCATTGCTAATACTTGTTAGTGCACTTGCTTCATGTAGTACTGGTGGGACCGCTGGACTCGAAGCATTTCAAAGTAGTAATGGACGCTATGGTTTTTTTTACCCGACTGGATGGACTCGCATTTCAGTTCAGGGAGGACCTGAGGTCGTTTTTCATGACTTGATTAATAGTGATGAGACATTGAGTCTTGTTGTTTCAGATGTTGGTGATGATGTTGAATTGAAAAATATTGGAACAGCATTAGAGGTTGGTGAAAGGCTAATGAATGAATTGCTCGCTCCTAACGGTGGAGAGCGACAGGCAGAGCTTCTTGATGCAAATGCGAGGGAGGATAAAGATGGACATTCCTTTTATGACATTGAGTATTTAATTCACCTACCTGACAAAGATCGACATGAGATAGCAACAGTTGTTGTTGACCATGGCTCTTTATTTACTTTTGCAGCTGGCACAAATCAAATCAGGTGGAACAAGGTAGAAGTATTATTTAGACGCGTAATAAGTTCATTTAGTTTTTTTGTATAGGGAATTAATGTTTTATAAATAGCTTTGAAATATTTTAATTAAGATTATTTCCACCAGCCTGAACATTCCAAAGATCTGAATATATTCCTTTGTTGTCTAATAGTGATCCATGAGTTCCAGATTCAACAATTGATCCCTTACTCATAACTATAATTCTATCTGCATTTTTTATAGTGCTTAATCTATGTGCAATAACAATTGTTGTTCTGTTTGAGGTTATTTTTGTTAATGATCTTTGTATAGCAGCTTCAGTTTCGTTGTCGACTGAGGCAGTTGCCTCATCTAAAATAAGTATTGGTGCATTTTTAAGTATTGCTCTTGCCAGAGCAATACGTTGACATTGTCCACCAGATAACTTTTGCCCTCGTTCTCCAACAAGAGTGTTATAACCTTGAGGGAGTTTGTTTATAAATTCTGATGCTTCTGCGAGTTTTGCAGCTTCTTTAATCCGATTTAGCGTTGCATTATTATTTCCATAAGAAATATTCTCTTTGATTGTTCCATGAAAAAGATAAAACTCTTGATTAACAAGTGCTATAGCTCTTCTCAAATCAACTAGATCAAAATTCTTTATAGGTACGCCGTCAAGCTCTATTTGCCCTGAGTCTAAAGAATATAACCTTAATATTAATTTGACCAGGCTACTTTTTCCGGAGCCTGTTGAACCAACTATGCCTATTGTGCTACCTGCCAATATCTTTAAATTAAAGTTTTTAAGTAAATCATTCCTTTCAGTGTATTTAAAGCAAACATTCCTGAATGTTATAGCTCCTTTTACTTTTTTGAGATCAAGTTTTAAAGAACCACCTGAAATTCTTATTGGTCTATCAATTAAGTCTAAAACTCTATTTGCAGAAGCCATCGACCTTTGATATTCGTCAAGGATATGGCCAAGTGTTGTTAATGGCCATAGTAGCCTTTGGGTTATGAATACAAGGAAGCTATAGATACCAATCTCTAATTCGCCTTGCCATGCTTGAAGCCCTCCTATTAAAAGTATTGCAAGAAATGCAAATAAAATAGCAAAACGGATGAGTGGTATGAATGCTGCTGAAAGCTTAATAGCTTCTCTATTACTTAATTGATATGACTGACTATCAAGCCTTAGGCGCTCAAGTTCCCACGATTCAGTTGCGAAACTTTTAATTGTGAGTATTCCTCCTAGGTTGTTACTTAAACGAGCAGCTATATCACCAGCTTTTTCTCGTACATTTTTATACTTAGGAGCTAATCTCTTTTGGAATGTTATTGAACCCAAAAGAATTATTGGAATAGGTATAAAAGCAAATATGGCAACTCCTGGTGCCAACAAGGCCATAGCACCGCCAACAATGGCTACAGTGATAAAAAGTTGGATTAATTGATTAGCACCTTGATCTAGAAATCTTTCTAATTGGTTAATATCGTCATTTAGTATGGCTAAAAGACGACCTGAACTGTCATTCTCAAAAAAAGACATTTCAAGTTTCTGCATATGATCATAAGCCTCGATTCTTAAATTGTGTTGAGTTCTTTGTGCAAGATTCCTCCAAAGTAATGCATAGAGGTATTCGAAGAATGATTCGGCACTCCATATGAGGAAAGAAGCAAAAGCAAGAACCAAAAGCTGAGTTGGGACTGATGTAAATCCATAGCTACTAAGCCATGAGGCTTTTTCTCTTATCACTACATCTATCGATATCCCTATTAGAACAGGAGGTGCAAGGTCAAAAATTTTGTTAAGTATAGAACATAAAGTTGCTAATAAAATGAGCCTTTGTTGTTGAGATTGACTCCTAGCCAGTCTAATTATTGGGACATTTATAAAGTTAATTAAGTAGTTAGGTTTCATTTTCTTTTTTTAAAGGTTTCATCAAAGGTTGAATTCTATAGAGGTTTGTGTCTTGCAAATCTCTTTGGCAGGTTCTAACTTCTCACCATTGTTTATTCTCTCAAGGAAGCAATTACATGTGTGCTCTGCAATTTTATTATCAATTTGATTGCTATGAGCAATCATTTCATCCTTTACACTTTCCAGGCAAAAATATTTGATAATTGAATTTATTTCTTCAGCTTGAGAATGATAATAAAAAGTAGATGTGCAGATGCCTAAAGATGGAAGTAATATCTTTAGGAATATTGATAGGGACCAAGTCTTCATTCGGAGAGTTTATTTAAATTATGAGTGACGGTTAATATTCAGCTCTTTGTTCATCACTTTGACTCTTTTTAAATTTTTATATATATTCGGTGGCATACCTTTCGGTAAATCAATCAGGCTATAATTGTCGAAGATTTGAATTCTCCCAATCATTCTTCCATTCAATCCTGACTCATTTGCAATTGCACCAACTATATTACCAGGCTTCACTCTGTCACGATGACCTACTTCAACTCTAAAGCGTTCTTTATCTTTGTCTGTAGTTCCATGCTCTCGACGACTTCTACCTCTTGAGTCACGTCTATCACTTCCTTTCCTATATCTTTCTGCTTGATTTATCCAGCTTTCATCATTATCTATAAGCAAGGAGTTCTCACCTATGGAGAGATTGATTGCTGCCAGAGCTATTTCGTGAGGAGTTAGTTCTAACTCTTCCTCTACTTGCTTGATAACCTCTTTTAGCATCTTGCTTTCTGTTGAATCTGTGGTTTCACTTGAAACAGTTGCAAGAAGATCTTTCTTGATTTTTTCTATTCGATGCTTGTTAATAAGTTCATTAGTTGGTATTTCCATTTTTTCAATAGGCTGACCTACAGCTCTTTCTAGGTTGCTTAGATAGGATCTTTCTCTTGGGCTTATAAACAAAATAGCTTCACCACTCCTCCCAGCCCTGCCTGTTCGCCCAATTCTATGAACATATGCTTCAGAATCAAAAGGCATGTCGTAGTTGATCACAAGGCCGATACGCTCTACATCTAGGCCTCTTGCGGCAACATCGGTAGCGACTAAAATATCTATCCCACCTTGTCGGAGCCTCTCAACAGTTCTTTCTCTAAGATTTTGCGGAACATCACCGTTGAGAACAGCGACATTATGTCTTGCTGCTTCAAGGCTTTCAGCGAGCTTTATGGTAATTGCTTTAGTTCGAGCGAAAATTATCACACCATCTCCAAAGCAAAGCTCTAGAACTCGCTTTAGAGCCTCAAGCTTATAGCTATTCTGAATAGTTATATAGTGTTGCTTAATTAGTTGTGCTTCTTTTTTCTTAGATTTTATCGTTATTTCCGCTGGATCCTTGAGGAATCTTTTGGAAAGTCGTCTGATTTCAGTAGGCATTGTTGCAGAGAAGAATACCATCTGACGCTCATTAGGCAACTGTTCAAGGATCCATTCAATATCATCAATGAAGCCCATTCGAAGCATTTCATCAGCTTCGTCTAGTACTAAGCACTGAAGGGCTGATTGGGTTAATGTTCCTTGGCGAATGTGATCCATTACTCGGCCAGGTGTCCCAACTATTATCTCTACTCCTTTTTTAAGAGAATAGAGCTGCGATCTGAAATCTGATCCACCATAAACAGCTAAAATATTTATATTTGGATGGCCTTCTGAGTATGCCTTAAATGATTCTGCAACTTGCATTGCAAGTTCACGAGTAGGTGTAAGAACTAGTACTTGCGGATGACGTTCTTTATCATTAATCCTTTCTAATAAGGGTAAAGCAAATGCAGCTGTCTTGCCTGTACCAGTTTGAGCTTGACCAAGTAAGTCACGTCCAAGCATTAACTCAGGTATGGCAGCCTTTTGTATGGGTGTAGGATCCTTATACCCTTTTTTAGAAAGAGTATTTATTAGTTCTTCACTAAATCCAAACCCAGAGAAGCCATCAAGGGCTTCATCTTGAGCATTACTTTGATTTAAAATAGAAGATCCATTTTGCTGGCTAGATTGAGCATCATTTATATTTTTTCCTTTAGACTTAACTTCCATTAACTCTGGAATAACTTTGGAGGAGGTTAACTCATCGTTTAATTTAGCTTTAGTCATTTAGGAATTGAACACCTGATACTACTCCTTGAAAATCAGGCAGACAACCTCCAATCGGCAATAACCGTGCTTTGTTGACTCGCCTTTTTTAAAGGTTCTTTTTAATCTATCATTTGGTTAGTCCAATTAGATACTTAATCGGAACTATTCTTCTTTATTTGTCCGAACAGATTACTAGATCTAGATTTGATTTGGCTCTAGTGATAGCTGTATAAATTAATTTTCTTTCATAATCACTATTTTGTAAAAGGTTGGTACTTATAGGATGTTTTTCATTAATTGGATCTGGCCAAAGGAATACAACATGTCCTGCTTCACTTCCCTGTGCTTTGTGTACTGTTGTAGCAAATGCAGGACTTAGGTTTTTAACTCTGATTGGGTGAATTAAATTAAAGTCTTGCTGTTTTTTTGTTGAATGAAGACGAAATAAAAGATATTTATTTTCTTTTTCACCAATAACTATGCCTATATCGCCATTTGCTAATTTTATTTCGGGTTGATTTTCACCACATATTACAGGAGTGCCTGCTGGCCAATTCATGACACCCTTGTTTAAGGTTGCACCTAGAATGCTTTTATGAATATGGTCTACGCTCCAGGGACCATACCTTCTCGGACAAAGAACCATAAGTTCTTCAAGGTAATTCATTAAATGGCTTGCTGTCTCAAGACCCTTTGGATTGATAGAGACTTCTTCACCTGATGTCAAGAAAGGTGTTGTCTTATTTGTTAATTCAATTAATTTCATGTGGTGTAGTGTCACTTTTTCTATAATTTCAAAAGGAACCTTCGTTTTACTTGAGACTATTACTTGTATACTTGATGATTTTTCCAGACTGAGGAGTTCTTTAAAAAATAGATCAATACCATTACATTTAATGCTAGTAGCTAATTTAGCTAAATCACCTCTATTTCTATAGACTTTATTTAATTGAAATGAGCAATTTTTAAACTCTCTTAGTGTTATATCTTCATGTAGTTTGTGCCAGACAGCACCATTGCCAACTGGTGGCAATTGATTCGGATCACCCACCAAGATTAATTGACTTTCTTTAGGCAGAGCTCTTAAAAGGCCTTGCATCAATGATAAATCTACCATGGACATCTCATCTACAACAAGAACATCTAGTTGTATAGGAGTTGTTTCATTCTTTCTGAATACTCCTTCATTAGCCTGTAGCCATCTGTGGAGAGTAGTACATGGAACGCTTGATAACCTGTCTTTATAGTGATCATCTAAATGAATTATTGATTTTTGTATAGTTTCTTCTAACCTCCTAGCAGCCTTGCCAGTTGGAGCCCCGAGCCCAATTTTTAAATCATGGTCGATTGAAAGAACTTTAAGTAACATCTGAACAATTGTGCTTGTTTTACCTGTCCCTGGGCCACCACTAAGTAGAATTAAATTATGATTAGGAATGGCCTCTACTGCCAATATTTGAGTTTCATCAAGAGTTGAATAAGCACGACTATTCATTGCATTGTTTGCCTTGTGTTGTTGATGTGGTCGTAGAGAGGCTTTACCTTTCAAATCCATTATTGTACCTTGCATCTCTTCATGCCAACGTCTCCAGCTTAGTAGGTTATCTTCTAACACTATTGGTGAATTATCTCCTTTGAGCCATCCACTAGCCTTTAAGGCTTTTATATGATCGATTGGCCACCCTTTTCTTTTGAGATCTATATAAGGCTTTTTATTGTTCAACGATGTATATATTTCCCCTCTACTTAGTGAGTCCATTAGTACATTTATAATGTCTTCTAGATGCTCTGAAGATGTGTTTGGCGGGATCCTTTTTTTTAATGTTTCTGTTATGAGATTTATAAAATCAGAATTAAGTTTTGTATGAACATTACCTATCATCAGATCGTGCCACTAATTAATTTATCAAATTCCAATACCCTCTTTATAGGTGCTTTTTCAATAATTATGCCAGGGGTCATGTCTTTTGAATTGTTATTATTTAATTCACTTTGAGATGGGATGCCTCTAAGAAAGATATAAATGTAGCCTCCAAGATGTTTTGAAGGGTCATAATTTTGCAATCTCCATTTGAGATATTTATGCAAAGCAACTAAGTATACATGTGCTTGAAGTGGGTAATGGTGATGGAGCATTTGATTTTCCATTAATTTATCTGAGTAATAAATAGGACCACACTCTAATTCTTCTTCATTATTTGAATCTTTTCCAATCCAATTGCTCTTCCAATCTGTTATCCACCATTGACCATCTTTAAATTGTTCTTTGTCTACAAAAACTAGGTCTATTGAACCTGTAAGAATTCCTTTGCTTGAAATATCTAGCCCTTTAAGTAACTCTGGATAATTTTTGCCAAAACGATAATCAGGGTTGTATTGGAACACATTAAATAAATCTATTGATTGAACTGGACTGCCGTTCTGTGATAATGACATATCAAATTGAAGTTCATGTATGCGCTGTTTATTAGTTAGTTGATTTAATTGCATATTGCCTAATACCCCTCCTAATGGAACACTAAATAATCTGTTGAACCCTTCTAAAACATTATCAACAAATCTATGATCGATACCACATCGAGATAATTCACTTTTAATTAAACTTGCAGAGTTGGACTCTGTAAGAGTATTTTCAAAATTTATCTTTTCTAGTATTCGATGAAGGCAATCCCCAGCATTAGGCCCCCGTGGAAAGCTTGCTAATGGGCTATTGGAGTATTGATTAAATAATGGTTCTTCTTTAGCGGAAATAAAACGATATGTATCTTGAACAGGATTAAATTGCTCGGTATCTTTACCTTCTTCAATCAACATTGGATCTTGGATTGATTCAATTGTCTGCTTTGCTTTAGAGATCCAGTTTGAGTAGCTATATCTACCCCAACTACTATCTATTTGTCGACTAGGTATCGGTCCAATCTCAAGAGGAGGGTGGATCTTCGGGGGCTCCCAAAAATCAATGCTATTAAGGGGCTCTTCTAATTCATTAATTTTAATGTTACTTTGCGTGGTATTTAGCCAAGCAGTGATTGTTTTATTAGAAAATGAAAATTGATTGTCTCTTATTATTTCATTGCCAAATAGTAGATGTTTTAATGGGTTGTTTTGTCCATTTTCTGAAAGGCTCCAAATTACAATTAACTTTTCCTGAGCACGTGTTAAGGCCACATAAGCAAGCCTTTCTGACTCCTCTATTGCTTCATTCATAGAATTTTTGATTAACTTTCTATTGCTTCCCCATCCAGTAGAGAGTGAAATGTACCAGCTCTTTGACTGCTTACATTTCCATAAAGGACCTTTGTCTAAAGGAGGTGACTGCCAAAGATATGGACATATGACTATCTTGTATTGGAGTCCTTTACTTCTATGAATTGTAATTATATTTATAGCATCTTCAGTAATATCACTATTTGGCCGACGACTTTCAGGCGTTGGTTCTATAGGTTGTTGACGTTGTTGCCTTAACCATTTAGCGGCTCCTTTTGCATTTAGACCTTGGATATGAATTATTTCTTGAACCATTTCTGCACATTGTTGTATATCTCCTAGTAAGCGACCGTGTCCAGAAAGGTTGGCAATATTCTTACTTTCTATAAGTTCTGATAAACAACATGATAGACCTCTGATTTGTAATTTCTCTGCTAGCTCAAAACATTTTAAAACCAGTTTGTCTAATTCACCGTTTTGACTGCTAGCTCTTAGCTTGTCAACATTCCATTGGAGTAGAGGTGAACATGCTAGAAGTTTAATTCTTGCTGAATCTGTAGGGTTAGATAGGCAATCTAAAAAGATTTGTAGAATAAAGGAAGCTTGACTTTGTAATACATCCCCTTGATTTATCAGTCGGCTTGGTAGGTTGAACTTTGTTAGATATTGTCTCAGTGTCTCTGCTTGATCATGACGATTGACAAGTAAACATATGTCATTAGGATTGACAATTGCTTCTTTTGATTTTAATAGTTTGAGAATTGAATTAGTTACAATAGTGGGAATCAATTCTTCAACTTGTAGCTGTGATGGTAATACACTTTTCGATGACTTGTATTTATTAGATTTAGCTTTGAGGTTAATAATTTCTATAGGTGAATCTTTTTTATTTTGTATTGAGGCTTCATTAGTTAAACCTGATTTTAACGGAATTACTTTTAGTCCAGATTTTTTTAGGCCAGCCTTCATTAAAGTATTAAGCGATTCCATTAAACTAGGAGATGCTCTATAGTTTGTATTTAATGAATCGATTCTAGAAACTTCAGTCTTGGCTGTTAAATATGTATTAAGGTCTCCACCACGAAATCTATAAATTGACTGCTTTGGATCTCCTATCATTAAGAGGTAATGCTCTGAACTGTTACTAAATGTTTGATTAAGAATTCTCCACTGCACAGGATCCGTATCTTGAAACTCATCGACCATAATGACCTTGTACCTTTCACGTAATCTCTTAAATAGGATGCTTGAGGAATTCTTAGATAATTTCAGATTCTCCGGATCTAATGCTTTAATTTGATCGCTATAGCTCACAAAACCAATCTTAGCTTTTCTTTCTTTTAATTTTTTAAGTGAGCAACTGATAGCATGTTGCCAGGCTAACTCTGCTGGAGAATCAAGAAGTTCAGCAATTGATTGTTGTAATTTTGGCTTAAGAAGCTTTGAAAACTCTAAATTATTAACATCTTCTATATTTGAAATTTTACTGGGGTGAAAATAGTCCTTCAGTAATGTATTTTCCCTTATTACATCATAATTAGGAATGCTTACTTTTGAGTTAAAGTCGTTTTCTTTTACCCTAAATAGTTCAATCCATGTCGTAATTTCTTTAACCCTATTTCTTTTGGGTTTGATTGAAAAAGGTCTGATATTAGTTATCCCCATTTCTTTCCATGCCATTGCTTTTTGTGCTAGCTTTTCTTGTAATTCAATAGCATCATTTTCCCAATGTAAAACAAATGACTCCCAGAAGTAGCTAATCCAGTCATTAAATTGAATTGAAATGGGCAGTTCCTCATCAATTCTTTCCTTGTCAACCTGAAAATTTAAACTTGGGTCGTTATCAATTTGTAAAATTGTCCTTACAAGACTATTTAATGATAAGCCAGCAGATTGAAGACCTTTGAGCTGCTCGCATGGCAGCTCAAGAATTTGCTCCTTCCAGTATTCATGAGCAATTTCTAAGATTAGTTGTTTGTTGTCTGTTTCAGTTAATGGCTCTGGATTAATATGATTACCAAGTTCCAAGGCTTCTCTATGAAGTGTCTTGCTACAGAAACCATGAATTGTTGTTATGTCTGCATGATCAACACTTTCTAGGGCTTTTAAAAGGAGAGTTGTCCAATGCAATCTGATGGATTCATCCGAAACTTTTAATTTTATCCATTCTTTTAAGACATTATCAGCTAATTGGCTTGAGATCTCATGGTTTACCTTCTCAAGTTCTTTCAGAGCCAGAACAATCCGTGCCGAAATTTTTGATTGAATTTCTGAAGCAGTTGCTTTTGTAAAACTAATAATGAGCATATCAGTTATTAAATATTCTTTTTCTGTAATTAAACGCAGAACTAAATGAGCTAAGGAAAAGGTCTTACCGGTTCCTGCACTTGCTTCTATAAGTCTAGTCCCAGGTTCAAGTGGATATTGGTTTGGTTCGAATATTTGAGTATTCATATTATTTATTCCCATATTTTAATTTATCTAATTGCGCCAGTCGAGAAAAATAACACCATTGAAAATTGCAGGAGTAGTTGAGATGTAAATATTGTATTCTTTATATTTCAGCCTTAATCTTTTTTCTTCTACTTTAGCTTTGTTAATTAAGACTATAGTTAGTATAATTAATAGTAAGAAATGAAGAAGACTACCTGTAAAGCTAAACAAAGACAATGAAATATAGATAAGACTTTGATAAAGTGGATGTCGACATGAACTGTAAACACTATTTTTTACAAGGATTGCTGATTCTTTAGGCTCTGGGAGAGGCGATAGATTATCACCTAATGTAATTATGGCTAAATATGATCGATATAACCCATATATAAATACAATTATAGATATTACTCTAAGAATAATTGGCCAGGTTGTTATTACAGGCCAAGGTGGGATGATATGAGCTAATAAGACTAGAACTTGTGCAAATAACCACCATTCTCCCTTTCTATTATCCTTTATTCCTTCAATTGTAAATCCCCAATTACTAAATCTTTTGCTTAAGAGCTTAATCAAAAGTCTATTTGTCTCGAAATTCATATGATAATTATATTTTGATAAGGTGATCAAATAAAGGTTTGTAGAGAGTATTTAAACAATTTTTGAATACGTTGCTTTCAATAAATTCTTTAGTATTCAAGTTATCTCCAAAACAAAGTCTCATTTCAGGTTTGCTACTTTCCCCATCTCTTTTTGGAGACCCTAACCATTTTCTTTTAAACTCTTTATGACCTAAATTCTTTTTACAAAAAATTACTTTAGAAATCTCCCACCCACTTTCTGGTGGAATGGGCCAGCAATGAAGTTGCCCCTGCTGAACTGTTGAATGAAGAGCATCTAGGATCAAAAGTGAATCTTCCTTTGATATTGATTTAAATTCAGCTGATATCTCATATTGCTCTCGCTTTTTATATAAGCTGCTTCTTGATATTAGTATTGTGTTCCTTGGTAAATTGCCATATGAGCAAACTTGTAGATGTTTTAGCCAACTTTTCATGATTGATTTGGGCTTTAATTTTCCTAGTTCTACTACTACTACTTTCTTATCGCTTAACATTACATCTATTGTTTCATGCTCAAGTTCTAATTGTTTCAATTCTAATTTCCCTATATCCCATAGTAGTGAGCAGAGACTTTCCCAGCGAGCTTCTAAGATGCCAGATTCTACATCTCCTGCAGCTTTTAATGGAAGTATGCCCTGACCTTTGAGTTGTTGTTGCCAGTTTGTATTTTTACTGAGTTCATCATGATTTGATAGAAATTTTTTATTTTCTTGAAATTGTATATTTAATAAATTAAATCGCTGTAGTTCATCCAATTGAAGTGACTCAAGATCTTCAAGACAATTGTTTCTTTCTTTTATTCTTATCTGCATCTGTTCAAGCCAAAAAATTTGTGGTGCTTTTAACCACGATTCAATCATTTCATTGCTAAGCCTACTGTTATTTCCAGAAAAGTTCTCATCCCACTTGAGTGGTATTGCTATGGCTAATGATTTTGAATTGGAATCGGCATTCAGCCATTTTTTCGCATCAAGGTTACGCTTATCACAACTAATTGGTGGATGGTCTTGGGAGGCAATAAAATTTTCGTCACTTAACGGGTTTGCTGGTGCTTTTTTGACTAAACCAACTAAGTCATCTTTATCGAGCTCTGATTTAAGATATTCAATCCATTGATGAATCACCGCAGGTGCCTCTAGAGCCTCACCAGTCTTTTCATTCCTACAATTCCAAGCTATTAATAGTTTTTGTCTACTTGACATTAGAGCTTCAAGCAGTACATAGCGGTCTCTATCTGTGCTACTAGGGTCTCCTAGTAGACGTTGATTGTTTATCAAGTTAAAACTTGTTCTTTCTTCGTTTCGAGGAAAAACCGAATGATCTAGCCCCATTAAAATAATTACTCGGTGAGGAATCGCTCTCATAGGTTCAAGAGCACTGATGGTTATTTTTCCACTTCTATGACCAAACCTCCCGCTCCCTAATGCAAATGACTCTTTTATTATTTCACTTACGATTGTAATCTCTAATTTTAAATTGGAATGACCTGCAACCTCTTTCCATTCATCAAGGTATTGGTAGAGTAATTCAACTTGCCAAGTCCATGAGCCTTCCTTTGGAAAGAGAGCTCTAACGGATTTTTTTATTGTAAGAACCCAGTCAGTACAACTCTTTTTTGATCTAAATTGTTTTAGACAAGTTATAATTCTTGAAAGTGGCTTAGTCCAGTTGTTAATTTGTTGAACAGAAAAGTTTTCGGAAAAAGGAGAAATTCCTTTTGGAGCGAATCCAGGCTTGGTTTGGAAAATTATACCTAGAGCCCAGCGTTCGAGACACCAACTAAGGCTATGAGTTTCATCTCCATCGCGATCTTTACCGTCAACTCCCCACCTGAAACCTGTACGGTGAAGAAAATATGTCATCGTTTCGACTTCTTCTTGGTTTATATCAAATTGCTCTTGAATTATTTGATTTGATAGAAGGCTTTCTAGCTTGTTTGCAGTTAATCTGTTAGAAGCGATAGCCATTAATTCTAAAATGAATTTAATTAGACCTGGTTGTTGATGCTGACTTCGATCAGTTATTTTCCAAGGCAAATTTACACTTGTTGCTGAAATATCATTAAAAACTGAAGTTATTAATGGTGCATATATCTCTATTTGAGGAGTCATTATTAATATATCCTTAGGTTCAAGACTAGTATCTTCTGCTAGCCACTGAATAATTTGATCTCTGATAACTTGAACTTGTCTCTTCTTACCAGGAGTAGAAAGAAAAGTTATTGATGTGTCATTAGACTTCCTTCTTAGAACTTTTCCCGAATCACTTGTTATAAGACTCTCTTGCAATTGTTCCAGAAAACTTGGAGACCGAGAACTGTTCTTAGCTATTTTTACTGGCATTGCGAATAAGTCTTTCTCTTGCCATTCACCTAATTGATATTCACCACTCCCTTCAAGTAATTGTTGAAATTCTGCACCCATTCTACCAAGGCTTGCTTCAATTCTTGGTGCATTTAAAAGCCAGGATTCATCTAGAGTTTGAATCCATTTAGTCCCAAGTTCTTCTCTTCGATCCCTGCAACGCTTCCATAGATCTTGGCATGGCGTTAGTAGATAAATCTTTATATCTACAATTAAGGATAAGGCTTGTAAAAGCTCTACTTGAATTGCAGGAAGAGCGCTTACACCGAAAATGCAAAGTTCTTTTGGGAGATTCTCCCTCGGAAGAATACCATTTTTAAGCTTATGTTTAATTTTGCTTATTTGTATAGCTAACGGTTCTTGGCTTATTTTCTTCTTTAGTAGCTTTAATAAAACAGGTTGCCAACGAATCTGAGGTGGAAGCTCATTGATCGACTGATCTGCTGTGCTATTTTGTTCCCACCAGTTACAAATTAGTTCTGGTCTATATAAGTTATACTCTTCAAATGTGGTTGCTATATTGTTTGCTAGTTCCCATTTCCTTTTGGTTAGATCTGCAGGAGTTGATATTTCTTCATTTAGCCAATTTAGAAGATAAGCTGACTCATTCTTTTCAAGTAATATCGGTAAAAGATCGATAATTATCCATCTTAATCTATTTTTCTTCCATAGATCGTCTGGTGTGACTTCTAACCCTAGTGACAGTTGTACAAATTTTCGTAAATGAGTTGTTGGGAAAGGAAAATTAACCTTTGCACATATTCCATTTGCGGAAGAAATTTTTTCCGAAAGCCAGCGACTAGTTGGCCAGGTGCTAACCATCACCTCTACTGTTTCTAAAGGTGCTGGCGGCTTGAGCCTTAGCTGTTCAGAAAGTAGTTCAGCTAACCATTCGGCCCTGTTGCTTCTAAAGATAGTTAACAAGACTTTTAGCTTTTAAAGAATAATATTGCGATTAACCAAAAA
>QCFE01000023.1 GCA_003278425.1 Prochlorococcus sp. AG-363-B11
TAGCCATGAATATGCCAATTCCGAGGGAGATTTGGTTCGAATAGGTATAAGTGCTTTTGCGGTTGAACAATTAGGGGATATTGTTTTTGTAGATCTTCCTGATAAAGGCTCTTCTATAGAAAAAGGGACGAGCTTTGGTTCAGTTGAATCTGTGAAGGCTGTTGAAGATATGAATGCACCAATTAGTGGCGAAGTGTTAGAAATTAATTCATCAGTTTTGAATAGCCCTGAATCACTACAAAATGATCCTCATGGGGAAGGATGGCTATTATTGGTAAGGCCATCAGCCCCTGATGAGCTTAATCAATTGATGTCTTCAGCTTTATATTCGCAAAAGGTTGCTTCTAAATGATTCTATTTTTGAATTTCTCTCGATTCAGATTTAATTAATAAGGATTTCCCATCTGTGGATGATACTAAGTTTGAACAATTTGCTGATCGACATCTTGGGCTTTCAGAAGAAGCTCAAGCAGAGATTCTGAAATCACTGGGTCATGATGATTTAGATGATTTTATTGCTTCAGTTGTTCCAGAGGAAATATTAGATGACTACTCTCCTCATCCTTTACTCCCAATATCGTGTGGTGAAAAAGAGGCTTTGGAAGAGCTTCGTTTAATTGCTGGTCGCAATCAAATCAAAAGATCTTTAATTGGTTTGGGCTATTACGGCAGTGCTACACCAGCTGTCATTCAAAGGCATGTTTTTGAGAACCCTGCTTGGTATACCTCTTATACCCCATATCAGGCAGAAATTTCTCAGGGAAGATTAGAAGCTCTTTTTAATTTTCAGACTCTTATTTGTGAATTAACAGGTTTCCCTATTGCAAATGCTTCCCTATTAGATGAAGGTACTGCTGCTGCTGAGGCAATGACTCTTAGCTTTTCAATGAGTAAGAGGCCTTCGGCAAGAAAATTTTATGTAGATAAACAAATATTTCCACAAACACTTGCTGTTCTTAAGACGCGTGCTGAACCTTTGGATTTAATAATAGAGGAATTTGATCCTCAGCATTTCAATATTGACGAGACAGTTTTTGGTGTTCTTCTTCAATTACCTGGGGGAAATGGTCATTTTTGGGATCCTTCTCATGTAATTGAGAGAGTTCATAAATCTAATGCTTTAGTGACAGTAGCGATAGACCCTTTAGCTCAAGTCTTGCTTGCACCTATAGCTCATCTAGGCGCTGACATTGCTATAGGCAGTTCGCAACGCTTTGGCGTCCCGATTGGTTTTGGTGGACCACATGCTGCTTTTTTTGCTACGAAGGAGATTTATAAGCGATATGTTCCAGGACGGTTAGTAGGCGAATCTGTTGATAATGAAGGTAATCGTGCATTGAGATTGGCATTGCAGACTAGAGAACAACATATTCGAAGAGAAAAAGCCACCAGTAATATATGTACTGCTCAGGCTCTTTTAGCAATCATTGCTTCTTTTTATGCAATTTACCATGGCCCTAAAGGTTTAGAATCTATAGCAAAGAAGATCTTTTTTCTAAGATTAGAGTTAGAGGAATATTTACAAATACTAGGATTTAAATTAGATCAATTTACTCGTTTTGATACTGTTGAAGTTTATTGTTTAGAAGCACCTGAGATTCACAAATTAACGAAATCTAAAGGCTTTAATTTACGTATACTACCTTTTGAAGCATCTATTAAAGATTCAAAAGGTTTTGCTATTTCATTGGATGAGTTAAGTAATAAGAATGAATTATATCAATTATGCACGCTCTTCGCTGATATAAAAGGTAAGGTTTTGACACTAAAATCTCAAAGTAATTTAGATTATCAGGAATTATTAAACTCCCTTCCTTTAAGAAAATCTCCTTGGCTAACCCAACCTGTATTTAATAAATATAGAAGTGAAACGGAGTTAACACGATATATTTATAAATTGGCTGCTAGGGACTTTTCATTGATTAATGGAATGATTCCTTTGGGAAGTTGTACCATGAAGTTAAATGCTACCGCTGAACTTCTTCCAGTAAGTTGGCGTGAGTTTTCATCAGTTCATCCTTTCTCACCTATAGAACAATCTCAAGGGTATCAAGATTTAACAAATCAACTTGAGACTTGGCTTTGTGCTCTAACAGGTTTTGAAGGAGCTTCCTTGCAGCCTAATGCTGGTTCTCAAGGTGAATTTGCAGGACTTTTAGTTATTCGTGCGTGGCATAGGTCTAATAATCAAATTAATAGAAATATATGCCTTATTCCAAAAAGTGCTCATGGTACTAATCCAGCCAGTGCAGTTATGGCGGGCTTAAAGGTTGTCTCAGTTGATTGTGATAAGTATGGAAATATTGATTCTGAAGACCTTGCTTTAAAGGTAGAAAAATATTCTTCTGATTTAGCAGTATTAATGATTACTTATCCATCAACTCATGGAGTATTTGAACCTAACATCAAAGAGATCTGTAGGTTAGTTCATTCTAATGGTGGTCAGGTTTATTTAGATGGTGCAAATCTTAATGCGCAAGTTGGTTTGTGTAAACCAGGTTCTTTTGGAGCAGATGTATGTCATTTAAACTTACATAAAACTTTCTGTATTCCTCATGGTGGTGGGGGCCCAGGAGTGGGACCAATTGCTGTTGCTAAGCATTTAGTTTCGTTCTTACCTGCATCAAAGAGTTTTATTGGAGCTGAGAATTCTGCAATAGGAGCAATTTCTGCTGCCCCATTAGGCAGTGCGAGTATTTTGCCAATTAGCTGGATGTATATACGTATGATGGGTGGACTTGGATTACGAAAAGCAACTTCTCTAGCAATTCTTTCTGCAAACTATATCGCTAATAGACTTGATCCTTTCTATTCGGTTTTATTTAAAGCACCTAATGGCAAAGTGGCGCATGAATGTATTTTAGATTTGAGGTTATTTAAAAGATCTATTGGATTAGAAGTTGATGATATTGCTAAGCGTTTAATGGATTATGGCTTTCATGCGCCAACTGTTAGCTGGCCAGTTCCTGGAACTATTATGATTGAACCTACTGAGAGCGAAGGCTTTGAGGAGCTCAATCGTTTTTGTGAAGCTATGATATCTATACGTTCTGAAATAGAGCTAATTGAATTGGGAGAAATGGATATATTAAACAATCCTTTGCGATTAGCACCGCATACGATGGAAACTGTGACGGCAAAGGAATGGCCCAGACCATACTCTAGACAAAAAGCTGCATTTCCATTTGTAAACCAGCTTCATAATAAGTTCTGGCCTTCTGTTTCCAGAATAGATAATGCTTTTGGGGATAGGAATTTAGTTTGTACTTGTAGCACCCTAGAAGAACTGGAAAAAAAGTAATTTCCTGATGGCACTAGCGTATTTCTAATTTAATAGTTAAGGTTTGAGCGAAAAGCAATTTTATGGCTTTTAATGCTGCTTCAAGGAATATTTTATTTTCTCGTTAGCAGTTTTCTTGTTGCATGGGGGCAACTTGGATAAAGAATTTTTTTCTAATCAAACAACTTCAGTTAAAGAAGAGGAAGGAGTTAACTTGCCTTCTTTGTCTGGATTATTGGAGTCAACTTTAAGTACTGGTAAGTCTTTGCCTGTAGCAGGAACAAATGTTTTGAGGGTTCCTTTTGGTGTAAGACAACCTATAAAACAGAGACCTCATAACCCTGAAAGGTTAGCAACACTGGTTTTACCATTTCAAAGAGTAGGTGGTTCACCTACTCCACCACCACATGCAGCTTAAGCTGCGATGTTTCCAATGGCTTTATTGAGTATTTGTTGATAAAACTTTCTTAATTGTTCAGTAGCTGCTGCCCATCCCCAACGTTCGGCTTCTAATCTTGCAGAATTTCTCATTTCTTGGCGATCATTTTTATCCCCTAAGAGTTTTTCTGTTGCAAGGATAAGGCTTTCAGTACCATTATTTTCTCCATCTGGATCGTAGAGGCAACCATTAGTTCCATCGGTAATGATATCTGGTATTCCTCCTTTATTTGCTCCTACTACTGGACATCCTGCTGCCATTGCTTCTAAAAGAACTAATCCTAAAGTCTCTGTGCTAGAGGGGAATAAGAAGGCATCCCCAGAGGCATATGCACTGGCTAGCTCTTCTCCAGAAAGGTAGCCTACAAATGTAGTTGAAGTATCTTCAAAAATTTTCTCAAGCTGAGTTCTATATGGCCCATCTCCAACAAGTGCCAGTCTTGCCTTTGGTAATGCCTTAAGCACAGGCTTGATTCTTTCTATTTGCTTTTCCGCTGATAATCTGCCCACATAGATTAGAAGTGAGCCTTCATCACTGAATTGGCCTAATAATTTTTGACGCATAGTATTACTGCGAAGATCTGGTCGGAAAATATCTGTATCTACTCCTCTTTGCCAAAGAGCAGTATTTTGAATGCCTTTATCACTTAATTCTTTTACCATTGCTGTTGAAGTACAGAGGTTCAGAAGAGCTTGATTATGAGCTGCTTTGAGTAATTCCCATAACAATGGCTCGAGCATGCCCATCCCATAGTGCTCAAGATATTTGGGAAGATGCGTGTGATAGCTAGCAACTAGTGGGATGCCATTTGTTTTGGCTAACCAGATGCCTCCAAGTCCTAAGACGGCTGGATTAACAACGTGTATTAGATCTGGTTTGAAACTTTCTAAGGCATCAGAAACTGCTGAACCTGGAAGGCCAAGCTTTAGTTCTGGATAGAGAGGTAATGGCATGGCAGGAACGCCAATAACCTTGGCTCCCATAAATTCCTCTGGGCAACCTTCTGGACAGAAAACAATAACTTCATCGCCAGTTTTAGTAAGGCTTTCAATGGTTTTGGTGAGTCGAGTTACTATTCCATCTACTTTTGGTAAAAAGGTTTCAGTAAAAAAGGCAATTTTCACTTGATTAAATTACTTACTCTTTTTTATTGCTTCTGCTTGGGTTGATGTCCATGCAGATATACATGGTATACGTTTTCGATCACATCGATCAGCCCACCGCCGAGCTACTTCTACAACTTCAGTTAAAAGTCCATCATCCAGTGTTGTTGGTTTCAGACCAAGTTCAATGAAACAGCGATTATCTACGATGAGATCGTTTTCTACAGCTTCATTTCTAGGATTTGGTAAGTAATTCACCTCTGCTCCAGTTAGAGCAGCTATTTTTTTTGCTAATTCTCCAACTTGATGACTTTCAGTCATTTGATTAAAGATTTTCACTCTCTCTCCTGCTTCAGGAGGATTTTCCAGAGCCAATTGAACGCATTTTACTGAATCTTGAATATGAATAAATGCTCGAGTTTGTCCCCCGGTGCCATGAACAGTAAGGGGGTATTTGATAGCAGCCTGCATGAGGAATCTGTTGAGAACTGTGCCGTAATCGCCGTCATAGTCAAATCTATTTGTTAAGCGAGAATCCCTTGCCGTTGCCTCAGTATTAGTTCCCCACACAATTCCTTGATGGAGATCAGTAATCTTTACCTTATCGTTTTTGTTGTAATACAGAAAAATTAATTGATCCAGAGTCTTAGTCATATGGTAAACACTGCCAGGACTGGCTGGATGAAGAATTTCTTCTTCAAAACGAGTTCCATCAGGTTGAGGGACCTCGACTTTTAGATATCCTTCGGGAATAGTTGCACCTCGATGAGATCCATATCCATAGACACCCATTGTTCCTAAGTGAACAACATGAATGTCTAAACCTGATTCAACTATTGCTGCAAGTAAGTTATGGGTACCATTAACATTATTGTCAACGGTATATCTTTTTGTCGCACTACTTTTCATCGAGTAGGGAGCGGCACGTTGTTCTGCAAAATGAACAATTGAATCAGGACGCTCTTCGAGTAGAAGATCTAATAAGCGTTGATACTCGCTTGAAATATCAAGCTTGGTAAAACGAATAGGTTTGCCACCTATTTCTTTCCAAGCATTTAAACGATCTCGAATATTAGAAATCGGAGTCAAAGATTCGACTTCAAGATCGATATCTATTTTTCGACGGCTCAGATTGTCCACGATTAATACATCGTGCCCTTGTTCGGCCAAGTTGACTGAACATGGCCAACCACAGAAGCCGTCACCACCAAGAACTAAAACTTTCACCCAAAACTCCAGGAGTGAAGATCCAAAGACCCAATATAAGAAAAACTACTATAAGACTTCACTTAATCAAAAAATAAATACCGATAATAGTAATTAATGCTATTGGAGCAATCCAGAAAAATAATTGAGCTGGCTTATTTTTCCTAGGAACTGAGGTTATGAGTTCAATTTCTGGCTCGTTTGCAAAAGCATTTAATCTTCCGCCAGATTCATTTGTAACTGTCATTACAACTATATTTCTTGAGGGAGATTATGAATTTACCCTTTATTCCTTTTGTATCTGTTACTTACCGTTACTTCTAAGAATTTGTTGACGATTTAGATACACCAGTAAGAGGAGAGCTTGCTATGGCTTCAGGTCGCTGTTGCAAGGCTCCTGCCAATAAAGCCTTTCGACCGGCTTGAACGGCTTTTCTCATGGCTTCTGCCATAGATTGAGGGTCTTGAGCAAGTGCAATAGCACTATTTATTAAAACTGCATCTGCTCCCATTTCCATTGCCTTTGCAGCATGACTAGGTACTCCAATTCCAGCATCGACAATTACAGGGACTTTTGAATTTTCGATGATAATTCGTATATTGCTTTCATTGAGAATTCCTTGAGCTGAACCAATTGCTGATCCAAGAGGCATTACGGATGAACATCCAATTTCTTCAAGTCGTTTTGCTAAAAGTGGATCAGCATTTATATATGGAAGAACTATAAAACCTTCTTTTACGAGTGTTTCTGCGGCTTTTAGTGTTCCAAATGGATCTGGTAATAAATAGCGTTGATCAGGGATTACCTCTAGTTTCACAAAATTATTATCTTCTTGGCCGGAAAGTTTTGCAAGTTCCCTGCCTAATCGAGCTATTCGAATAGCTTCTTCTGCATTTGCACATCCAGCAGTGTTAGGAAGCATCCAGATTTTGGTCCAGTCAACTGCTTCCATTAGTCCTTTATGAGAAGGATCTTGAGAGTTTTCAACTCGTCTTACGGCTACAGTTACAATCTCACATTCTGATTTCAGTATGCTTTCATTCATTACTTTGAGAGTTGGATATTTACCGGTACCAGTTAATAACCTGCTTTTGAAGCTTTTTGCTCCTATACTTAATAATGAAGAATCGTTTTTCATTGACTTTCAATCAAACTGTTCATAAAACTAGAATCCTTTCTTGTAAATAATATTCCTAGAATTATTGGAATTCATCTTATCCATTCTGGCAATTTGTTTTTTGGCTGTTTTATTTCTTGGATCAATTTTGAGGACATCTTTATATATTTCATAAGATTCAGTTTCTAGTAAAAGTTTTTGTTTTGCATATGCAAGATTATTCATTGCAACTGGGTAATTGCTTTTGACTTTAATTGCATTTTCGTAATGCTTTATAGCCTCTTCAAACTTGTCTTGAGCAGCTAATGAAAACCCTAGTGCATTTTCTATTATTGCTTTTGCCTCATCTGGCTCTTCCTTAATTTGTTTTAATGCTTTTTTTAAAGTATTAGTAGCTTGTGGGTAAAGTCTTTTATTTAATTGTGCAGACCCTAGCTCATATAGTTGTTCTGAATTGCTTGAATCTACTGCCCCACTTTTTTCTAGTTTAACCAAATTGACTTCGTTTCTTCTTACTTTTAAAACCTGTCGCCCAACTACAATTGCAAGAATAAATAATAAACTACTTAGTATGATTAAGTATGTTTGTGGTAGGGATGATGGCATTGATAAAATTAGTGACTACAAGGATAATCAAAAACTGTAGAAACTTGATTCTAATACTAATTAAACAAAAATATGTTAATGTTTAAAACTTTAATCTATTCCTCTAGTTTTGTACCTCTGCAACAACTTTCTGAAAGTTAATAGGATCAGCAATGGCTAGCTGAGCCAACATTTTTCTATTAATCTTAATTTCTTCTTTTTTAAGACTGCCTATAAATTTGCTATAGCTCATACCGTTTATTCTTGCAGCAGCATTAATGCGAGCTATCCAGAGTCTTCTGAAATCACGCTTCCTTCGCTTTCTGTCTCTGTAGGCATTGCATAATGCTTTCATGACACGTTGATTTGCAGTCCGGAATAGTGAGCCATTGCTTCCTCTAAATCCTTTGGCTAGTCGGAGGATCTTATTTCTTCTTTTTCTAGCAACATTTCCTCTTTTAACGCGTGACATGACTTAAGAAATTGAATTAGGTGGATGATTAAGCAAGACGGAGTGCTTTGCAGATCTGTAAGATTGATCAGCTATAAGGAAGCATTAATCGGACATTGTCAGCATCACGCTCATCAACAACAGCTTTTGTGGCAAGGTGTCTCTTGAGTTTAGAGCTTTTGTGATCTAGTAGATGATTTCTAAAAGCTCTGCGACGCATAAATTTTCCTGTGACTGTTGCCTTAAATCTTTTTGCGGCAGATTTGCGAGTTTTTAATTTAGGCATTTTTTGGCAAACAGACCAACACGATCTATTACTCTACTTCCTAAGACTCCCATCAGCCAAATTGGGTTATTGATTAATTATTTTTGGGACTAGTGTTTCAGTTATTAATGCCAAAGTTATTTGTCCATCGCTTAATTGCTTCTAGCATCGTTTGTTTGTTTGCTGAATTAAATTTGTGCTGTATAGCAGAAGGTTTGACTAAATCTTCGTCTTCTTGGGCTACTCATCAGGAAAGATCAAAACCTGAAGCTGTAAATCAAACAAATGAGCTTTTGGTTAGTTTAGATCAATATTTGGGTCAAAGAGATTCTGATGAGTCTCACCGAAAGGAATTAACGTTGGTTAGTGCAGGAAGGCCACTAGTTTTAAAAGATTCATCTGGGTTAGTTCACAAATCTTCTGAAATCTCTATAGGCTGGAAAAAAATTAGTTTGCAATCACCAAAGATTTTTTGGAGACATGTAATAGGACCATTTGCAAGTTTTGAGTCTGCTCAGAGAATTTCACTTTTATTAGAAGAAGATGGAGTTGAAAATCACATTGCCCGCCCCTCTGATTGGGAAATATGGGTTTCTAAATCAACAAAATTACCTCAGGGAGTTAAATTTAAAACAATTAGAGAAAGTTTTACTTTTGAATTAAAGCCATTTGTAAAATTGGGTTTTGGAGAATATTTACTTTCCGATAATTTAATTATTAGTGCTCCAGATGGATTGTTATGGCAAAGCGGTAAATATCACGGACCTTTTTTGTTGAAACCAGATGCATATGGAACATGGACATTTCTTGAAAAGGTTCCTATTGAGAAATATTTACTTGGTGTGCTTCCTCATGAAATTGGTGGTTCTTCACCTTCATCAGCATTAGAGGCTCAAGCTGTATTAGCTAGGACATGGGCACTATCTAATAGCAATCGTTTTGCAATTGATGGATATCATTTATGCAGCGATACTCAGTGCCAGGTTTATAAGGATCCTACAAAAGCTAACAAAGCAGTTGCTGTGGCTATATCTGAGACATCTGGGAAGGTTCTTAAATGGAACGGGAACCCTATTAATGCTGTCTATCATGCAACCAATGGAGGGATTAGTGCAGGGGGTAATGAGGCTTGGGCTATGACACCAGTGGAATATTTGGGAACATTTTTAGATGGATCTTCTAGATGGAAAAAACAGTTTGCAATACCAATTCAAACAGACGATCAAGTTAAAAGACTTTTATCTAAAAGAGATGGGGCCTATGGAAATGGCCATCGCTTGTTTCGTTGGAAAAGAACTTTAACTGCTGAAAAAATAAAATATAAATTGGGGTTTGCAGCAAATGACACCCCTAAATCACTTCGTGTGCTTGAAAGAGGCCCCAGTGGACGTGCTTTAGCGTTAGAAATCAAGGGGGAAAAAGAAACTTCTGCAGTTGTTCTTCGTTTAGATGCTATTCGCAAGCACTTGAATGTTTTACCAAGTACTCTCTTTTTTGTTCAGAAAGTTGAAGAAGGTGTTTGGGAATTTGCTGGAGGTGGCTTTGGTCATGGAGCTGGCTTATCCCAAGCTGGCGCAATTGATTTGGCCTTGCGAGGGTGGACTGCTAGAAAGATTCTCAAGTATTACTACCCAGGAACAACTTATGAATCTTTTAAATAGTTTTGAGAAGACCTCTTAGAGTCTTTGCTTGAACCTTCCAATTTCCATGGCAATAGCTTGTGTTAATGGAGAAAAACGTCAAGGTAAGTCATTTTTATTTTTGATTTGTTGTGCTTTGGCAGGAGTGATACCTCATTGGATTGATTCACCAAAGAATTTATTCCCAGCAATTACTCTTTCTTTTCTATTGGGTGTTTATGGATTGAAGGTGGTTCTAGTGGCTTTCTCAAAAGCAGAAAAATCTACTGTGATTTTGACTCAAGACGAGAACTTACCTTCGGTAGATGTTTTGGTTTCTGCTAAGGACGAAGAAGCTGTTGTTGGTCGATTGGTGCATAGACTTTCTTCTATACGATATCCAAAGGATAAATTAAAAATATTAGTTATTGATGATGGGAGCTCAGATAGAACTTTAGAAATTTTGGAAGGCCTAAAGAAGGAATTTTCTAATTTGCAAGTCATTTGTCGTTCAAGAGCTTCTAGAGGTGGAAAATCAGGAGCTTTAAATTATGGCTTGGAGAAAGCCCATGGTAAATGGGTTTTTATTTTGGATGCTGATGCTGATTTTCATGAGGATATTTTGCTGAGAATTGTACCTTTTGCCCAGAAGGGAGAATGGGCTGCAGTGCAATTGAGAAAAGCTGTGGTTAATTCAAAACGAAATATTCTTACATGTTGCCAGTCAATGGAAATGGCTATGGATGCTCTTATTCAGCAGGGGAGACAATCCTTAGGAGGTATTGTTGAATTAAGAGGAAATGGTGCTTTATTGAACCGTCAGGCTTTGGATAAATGTGGAGGTTTTAATGAGGAAACAGTTACAGATGATTTGGATTTGAGTTTTCGGTTATTAATTGCTGGAAGTGCAATCGGAATTTTTTGGGATCCTCCAGTTCATGAAGAGGGTGTTGAAACTTTAAGTGCTTTGCTTCGTCAGCGACAGCGCTGGGCTGAAGGAGGTCTGCAGCGTTTCTTTGATTATTGGCCTTTATTGATATCTAATAGATTAAATGTTGTTCAACATTTTGATTTAGGATCTTTTTTCCTTCTTCAATATGCCCTACCTGTTGTCTCTTTTATTGATTTAATTACTTCTATTTGCACAAAAACTTTTCCAGTTTTTTGGCCTTTATCTTGTGTTGCCTTTACAATTTCTGGCCTTGCATTTTATAGAGGATGTAGGCGAAGAATTAATTTTGGACCCGCAGTTCCATATCCAAATTTAATCAATCTGCCAATGTCAATAATATATTTATCTCATTGGTTCTTTGTTATTCCTCTAATAACTATTAAAATGGCTTTTATGCCTAAGAATTTAGTGTGGATTAAAACAGTGCATAAAGGTTAGTAATCTTTGTCTAATCTTTTTTCTCCATGTCAATGATTTCACCATTAAAAAAATTCGCAAAACTTTCTGTTTCTTTATTGGTTAGATCATTATTTCTACTAATGGCATTTTCACTAGATTTAGGCATTTTTGATTCTTCATCTTTCATTTTTTCTTGAACCCTTGTTATTAAAGGTTCTTTTTCTAGTTGCTGGCTAATCGCCTGCTTTGCTAAAAATAACTCTCTATTACTACCAAGAGACTTTTCAATTGCTTTTTCGATAATACTCTTACGGCTTTGAATCATTCCCATCCAATTTTCTGAGATTGAGATTTCTGCTTTTTTATCAGTTAGATTGGTTAACTTAGCTTGCTGAGATAGAAGCATTCTAGTAGATGGCAATTCAATTTGTGAAAGTATCTTTTCCCAAGCATGAATCAAATCTTCGTTAATTATATTTTTGGATTCTATTATATTATCTTCTTTAGGCTTAACTTTTTCCTTTGCTGCTAATGTATTATCTTTGATGGCTTTATTCTCCGATTCGATGTTGTTAGAGTTTGGAAGAATAGATGATGTAATATTTGTATTACTTTCAGCATCTAGAAGACCAATTAAGATGACTTCAAGCCATAATCTTGGCTGAAGGCTTAATCTAATTTGTGACTCTGAACCCTTTAATAAGCGTTGCCAATTAATCAGTTTTTCTAAGCTTAAACCCTTTGCTATTTTATTAAGTTCTTTCAATGATTCACTTGATATATTACATAGACCTGAGTTATTGGGGAGTGCTTTTATTATGACTAAATCTCTTAAAATAGATGCTATTCCTTGTAAGATATTTATGGCTTCTTTCCCATTATTAAAAAGGTTTCTACATATTTTTAATAGTTCTATGGGATCATTATTTGCTAGTGAACGGGTTAAATTAATCAATTCAAGTTCTGGAACTTCTCCAAGCAGCTCATAGATTGATAATAATTTAATTGGAGGCTCAAGAAGACTTAACTGGTCTAATAAACTTTCTGCATCTCTTAGTCCACCTTCAGACCTTTCTGCAATTAGTTGGATACATTCTTTCTCTATTTCTATCTTTTCTTCTTTTGCAATCATTTGAAGATGATTAATTAATAAATTTGTAGGTATACGACGAAAGTCAAATCTTTGACATCTACTAAGAATTGTTTGCAATAGTTTTTGGGGGTCAGTTGTAGCCAACACAAACACTGTTTTTGATGGTGGCTCTTCTAATGTTTTTAACAATGCATTAAAAGCAGCCGAAGAAAGCATGTGGCATTCATCAATTACATAAACTTTCCAACGAGCTTTTACAGGCGCAAATTGAGCTTTTTCAATTAATTCTCGAATATTATCAACCCCTGTATTGGAAGCAGCATCAATTTCGATTACATCTAGTGCAATACCCTTACTAATTTCTATACATAGGTCACAGGTTCCACAAGGCTCAATAGTTGCTTTTTCGCTTTCTAAACAATTTAATGATCTCGCTAGAATTCTTGCGCTTGAGGTTTTACCTGTTCCTCTTGGACCACTAAATAAGTAAGCAGGTGCAACTCTATTTGTAATTAGAGCTTGTTTGAGTGTTTTGACGATTGATTCTTGACCAACCAAATCATCAAATCTTTTCGGTCTGTATTTATGATGTAGCGGTTGGTAATTTGTGCTCATGATCCGCTTTAATCAATATTGTAGAGAATACAAATTTATTGGTGAAAAAATACGATGTGTGAGTTTACCTTGGGATAGATAAGTTTGAAAAACCAATTGAGTATTGATTTAAGGGAAATTAAAAATAAAATTTAATTAGCTGAATTTAGTAATTAGGCAGATTCCTTTTTTGCTCTTTTATCAGACGGAGGTAGTGGGACTACTTTACCTCCGGTTATAGCTTCTACCATTTCTTTAGTTACAGTACAATCTTTAACATCTAATTTAGAAGGTAACTTATACATTAAATCAAGCATTAATTCTTCAACAATTCCTCTCAATGCTCTTGCTCCTGTTTTTCTTCTGAACGCTTCTTGTGCTATGGACTTTATGGCATCTTTTTCAAAAGTTAGAGTTACATTATCCATGCTCATTAAGGTAATGAATTGTTTTATTACTGCATCTCTAGGTTCCTGAAGAATTGCCTCTAAAGCCTCTGCATTAAGAGGCTCTAAAACTGCACTAACAGGCATTCTTCCTATAAACTCTGGTATTAATCCATATCTTACTAAATCATCAGGTTCTAGATTATTTAATACTTGACTAATTTTAAACTCATGATTGGTATTGACTTTCTCCTTGGTCATAAAACCAATTGAATTTTTACCCATTCTTTTTTGAATAATATCTTCTAAACCAACAAATGCACCGCCACAGATAAATAAAATTTGACTAGTATCAATTTGAATACTGTCGTGATAAGGATGTTTCCTTCCACCTTGAGGTGGAACATTTGCTACGGTTCCTTCAAGCATCTTTAGCAATGCTTGTTGGACGCCTTCTCCAGAAACATCTCTTGTAATTGAAGGATTTTCACTTTTTCTAGCAATTTTATCTATCTCATCAATATAAATAATTCCTCTTTGGGCAAGTTCTACATCCATATCTGACTTTTGTAGCAGTCTTAGGAGAATATTTTCGACATCTTCTCCTACATAGCCCGCTTCTGTGAGAGTTGTTGCATCTGCTACTGCAAATGGCACTTCAAGCATTTCTGCAAGAGTTTGTGCAAGGAGGGTTTTTCCGCTTCCGGTTGGACCAACGAGAAGTATGTTTGATTTATGAAGTTTCGTTTCCTGGAGAGTCTCTTTACTAGATTTATCGGATTGCCAAGAAAGTCGTTTGTAATGATTGTATACAGCTACTGAGAGGATTTTTTTCGCCGCTTCTTGTCCAACAACCTGTTCATCTAAGAAATTTTTAATTTCAATTGGTTTTGGAATTGATGACAGTGTTGGAACAGGCTTGGAAGCATTAGATGAAGAAGCGATTTTGGGGTCGTTCCCATGTTTTGTTTTGCCAGGGTTTTCTAAAAGTTCTTCATCTAATATTTCATTGCATAGATCTATACATTCATCGCATATATAAACTCCTGGCCCTGCAATTAATTTTCTTACTTGCTCTTGTGACTTTCCACAGAAAGAGCACTTAAGATGGGCTTCGAATTTTGCCATCGCCTTTGGAGAATACCAGGGTTAAAAGAGGATCTATTTAATAATGATCAGCTCTTACTAATAGGATCGCTATAAAGTGACGTTTAGTCAGCTTTCCTTAACGATTGCTATTTAGTTGATACTGTTCACCACTTTATCGATCAGGCCATATTCAACCGCTTCTTTAGGAGAAAGGAAGTGGTCTCTGTCGGTATCTTCAGAAATCCTTTCAAGAGACTGCCCTGTATGTTCCGAGAGTAAATGATTCAAAGTTTCTTTGAGGTAGAGGATTTCTTTAGCTTGAATTTCAATTTCTACGGCTTGACCTTGGGCACCTCCTAAAGGTTGGTGGATCATTATTCTTGAATTTGGTAGAGCCAACCTTTTTTCTTTCGCTCCTCCAGCTAATAGAAAAGCTCCCATGCTTGCCGCTAGTCCATAGCAAATAGTAACTACGTCAGGATTCACTTGTTGCATGGTGTCATAGATGGCAAGTCCAGCGGTTACCGAACCCCCGGGTGAATTGATATAAAGTTGAATATCTTTTTCTGGATCCTCGGCTTCAAGAAAAAGCATTTGAGCAACCAATGCATCGGAAACTTGATCATTGACTTCAGTCCCTAGAAAAATGATCCTTTCTCTTAATAGCCGAGAATAAATATCAAAAGACCTTTCTCCCCGGCCTGATTGTTCAATTAC
>QCFE01000024.1 GCA_003278425.1 Prochlorococcus sp. AG-363-B11
GAGTATTTAAAACCAGGTATGGATAATGGTGCAATAGCTCTCAACGGAATCACTTTAGATCGAAATCTAGCGGGCACAAACCCAAATCCAAAAGCACGTGGAGCTTATCCAATTGCAACTTTAACTTGGATCCTTGCTTATGAGACTGGTAATGGCTCTAAAACAAAAGCCATCCAAGAGTCACTAAACTATCTTCTTAGTGATAAAGCTCAAGAAAAAGCTCCTTCCCTTGGGTTTGTTCCGCTTAAAGGAGAAATTCTACAGAAAGCTCGTTCAGCCGTCAAAAGAATTGGACAGTAACTCTCTAACTTAAGAGTTAGCGTTCCTTCTGAAGCTTCTTCTTGTGAATAAATCACACAGCACTCCTTAGAAACTTCTATCCACGCATCGCAATCTCACTGACACCCAATGGCTCAACATGAACCTAGCTAATGAAAGTGATCTTGAAAGTCATAGCATTAAGAAGGCATGGAAAGTTTAAAATAAAAAGCGATCTCAGCTTTTCATCAAATTAATTAGTTAATTTTTTAGAGGTATTGGCATCATTTTACCACCACCTTGATCATCATCATCTTCGAATGAGAAAAAGATAACTACTATTCCAAAAATCGCTATAAAAAATGAATAAGAGATAACTGCAAATTCACTCATTTGTTTTTTGTATAAATTTTTTAAAGAGACTATCAGAATTAGAAAAAAAGAATGTGTCTAATTTGACAACCAGATTTTTTAGAGAGAGCTTTCTTTTGAAATACGCTTACTTCTATACAATTCATGCATACCCTCTAACTGATTGTAAATAGCAAGCAATTGAGAGCTGATATGATCAATGTTATCAATACCATTTAAGTCAAAAAGAATCCTTTCAATTCGATTCTTTGATTCAACTAAAATGTGGCATTCCCTCGTTCCTGATTCGTATAGCATTAATTTTAACTGGTAATTTCAAGAAAAATTTTATGAAGTAAAGACAGTCAATGTCTTGAGAATAATTCCAATCATAGCTAGTCTGCCATTGAGGATTTCGGCTTTCTTAAGATTAGAGTAAGACATAACTCGGAAATCAAAAGTATTTCTTGATAAATATTTTACTAATAAGAAAAAGAAAGTGTGTGTATCTATTTATGCTTTTCTCTAAAAACATCGATGCAAAGTAGAATTACTATCATAGTTAGTATTCCTCAATACATAATTAGGATAAAATTAACGTATTTACTCTAAACAAATTAGCATTTAAAAACAAATGCTGCCAAAAAAATATTATTGTCAAATTAGATACATCTATAAAACAATAGATCTGTAGCTTAATTTCAATCAAAGCTATTACTATGGGAAGCAAGAGTTTGATACAAAAGAATGCAATAAGAAAAGCAATTATTAAAGAATTTCAAAAATGTCAGCCATCCGCAATTTCTTTTCAAAGGGATTCTTATAAGCCTTCTTTAAAAGTCAATCAATCAAACTACAAGACATCTCGTTAAACAATGGATGATAATCAAGACTTACATAGGAAGAATCCTGACCTTTATGAAGAGGTCTTAGTATCCAAATCCTGTCGCCCCGATTGGCTTTTTAAGGAATGAGTATTTAGCTGGCGGCCTAAGAGCGGCCTAAGGTTTTCACTGCGACTGAGATTAGTTTTTTAATCGCTTTTTGAAGTATTTATAATTGTGTTATGCCCAGCCCAAAATTGATACAGATTCTCAGATCAAGAAAGCTGAAACAGAAGGAGTGAAGATTTTAAAGAAAGAAGAGTTTGAGAAGATAACTCTTGATGAATAAAATGCTTACTACTTACTTTCCTATTGCCTATGGTCTCATCTTGCGAAAGGTGAGCTAGAAGGTGAGCTAGAAGGGGAGCTAGGTGGATGTACTTTGATGTATTTAGTGCCTACTTTTATCTAAACAGTATCTTTTTAAAATTAAAGTTTGCTATTTAGTAGAGATTGCAAATAAATTAACACCAGAAGGTTCTAAACATAGTTTAGTTTTATTAAGCGAGTAGCCGCCAGCCTTGGCAAGGGACTTCATTTCAACTTCATTCCGATGTATCAGTCTCCAATCAAGTAAATGATCCATCAATCCTCTTGTAGGATTATTGCTATGAAAATTCCCAAGAATCGATCTACCGCCAGTGGTTAGAGCTTGATAAATCCATTGCTGCAGTTTTGTGACAATACGATCATCAAAATAATCAATGAGACCTATTGAATAAATCAAATGTTGAGGAGGCAAATTTAAAGTTTGCCGACCAATGCATAGGTGAAGCAAGTTGCGACGTTCTAATCTGATTGGCCACTGAAAGTGTTTATCGACACCTTCTTTTTTTAAACGAGTCTCTACATGATTAAGAGCTTCTTGGTCAATATCAATCAAGGTCAACTCTACCTGGCTTGCAATATTCGGTTCAGTGAAAAGATCAAATACTTCTTCTGCAGGGCCGCAAGCCAAACTAGTAACTCGCAAAGGTCGCTCTTCAGTCAATCTTAGTGCTTTTTCTAATTCTTCATGAAGTAGTATGCGACGGTTTCTTACTGCTTGAGCAGCGGGTTGATTAAGAAAACAACGGTCAAGATATGTACCTAATTCTCCACTCCCACCTGGTTGGTCAGAGTACATCCATTTTATTGTGAGGAAATCTCCTGCATAACCACGAGGCTTTCGATACATCCTCTCGGCGGTACGAGTGAGAAGCAAATAGGGTAGTAGCTCAGTTTTTATTAACTGTAAAGAAGGACAATTAGTCGCTGGTTCCGCACCCGATAGAGCTGGGAAAAAATCATTTATGGTTCTCACGACGACATCAAATTCTTTAGCTAGTTTCTCTTTCACATTATTTGTAGAATTATTATTGCTTCTTTTCGCTTCAAATTCTGCAGCAGCGCGTTTGAACTTACCTAAAGCCTTTTTAATAGCTGGATCAAGTAATTGTTTTTTGTCATAGGGCAAAACATTCTGCAGTTGTGTTTGGTTGATTAAACGTTGAGCGTTAATTTTTGCCAAGGCACGGTAAATCTTTGAGGCTTGAGTTGGAGAATCCCTAGCTATACGTTCCAAAGAATCATGTTTTAATTCAAAACATTCCACAGGCTCAAGTGCTACAACTTTTGCCGTTGCATTTCCACCTATTAAAAAAGATATATCACCTAATACACTTCCAGCTCCTTCGCAAGGCCCTATTCCTTCTTCGAGTCCATCCCAACTTATCTGGCAGACACCAGAAGATAGAATAAATAAACTTTTGAGAGGCTCTCTATTTTCGATAATTACATCGCCAGTTTGGAAATGGCAACTGGGAAGTACATTAATTTGGCTATTTATACCATCGACCTCATCTATTGCTTGCAGTAAAATTAATGATTCATTTTTCATATAAACTCCTTATCAAATCATTAAATAAAACATAAATATAGCAATTTCCTTATTACCAAGCGTAAAAAAAGAGCTAATTGCTCTTTATTGTGGACCCACTTTTCAAAAACATTCGATTGATTTACCGACCTAGGTAAATCAAGGCACTATGTCGCAGGTTTGAATCCTATCGCCCCGACTAGGTTTTCAAGTATTGAGTTTTTGGTCTGTATCCTTGTCGTACTCTAGGAAGGCTTAAAAAGGATTTATAGGACTTATGGATACACTCTTCCCAATGTTGTTGCTAGTTGGTTCAACTATTTATTTAGTGTGGATGTTCCAAAGGTTCTTTAAGAAGAAAGATTCATAGCCTCTAAAACTGCCCTAAGAGCTGATCTAGCTTAAGTCTTCATGCAGCTTTAGAAACTTTATTTCTTTTGGCGTAAAGATCCGTAGTTCCATCATGAACAAGGCGGGCATAACTTTCTAAGTGAACTTCAATGGTGTGACCCATAGCAGCGGCAATATTTGAAACAGGAAAGCCAGAAGCATGAGACGCTTTTGCATACCTATGGCGGAATGTGTGGGGGACTAAAATCTCTCCTATATGTTCCGCTTGTTTTTGGAGTGCTTCCCAAGCAGCTTTACCTCTTAAGCGTGTACGAAGTGCTTAAGACCCTTTCCCTCCTTGTTCTAAAGGTGGGAGTGATTCACCAGCTTTTAATCGCTTCTTTAACTTCCAAATCCAATGGAGCAAAGAATAAACATTCTTGTTTTCTTCTATATTATCGTCCTGCTAATCAGAGCTTCTTAGGAGATAACCTCTCTATCTTTTCCTGTTGAAGTTCTCTCTTCTTGTTTTCTGCTACTGCTTTGCTAAACCTTTTTCTTATGAGGAAGTTAAGAAGAAGAAAGTTGATAGCTCCGATGAAAATGATTACAAGAAGAGTAGTATTAATACCTTTAGAAGTATTTATGTAATCAACAAATGAGTTCATCTCTTTTATTTAGATGGTTTCTGTCTAGTCGGAGGAAGCTGTAAACCGCTAGAGGATTTATTTGGAACTTTATTTGCTAATTGAACCAGGTAATCATCAAGTTCTCTTTTAGTACCTCCAAGATCGTTCCCACATCCATCGAAAATATTATTGGATAAAGATGCAGCTAAATCTTCTTTTGGAGTAGACATTATTTCTTTCATAACAGGAGAGAACAATAAGCCTTTTGAGAGTTGAGTAGCAGCACTCTCTCCAGCTTTTTCAGGAGTAAGTCCATTCCCAATAGACGTACAGAACTTCTCTGAGAAATTCTTACTTACGTCTGACACAGCTGGTGATAAATCTGCAGTAGATGCAAAAGTCGCAACCGAAGTCAGGAGAAATGTTATAGCCGTGAGATAGGCAAGTAGGAAGCGTTTCATTCATCTATTATGGGTTAGAGGGTATGGATGATCCACGTTATTGAGACGTTTTTTTATGGAGTTAGCCTTTTTGAAAAGATCCATCGTTTCTCTTCTTCCAGAAGCATGTTGAGCTTCTTTCATGGTCTTCGAGTATCCCTCGTGTAATTGTTATTTGTCATAGTCGTTAAAAGGTAAAAGATATTGTTTTCGGTTGATGTATTGACAGTTAAGAAATAACCGTCATAGTATAAATGTACTACTGCAAGAGACATGGCTTCAGCTTCCTCACCTTACGCCTTATTCCGAGCGTCTGACTGGAGTTCTGCAGTAGCACAACCTATTGGTTTAAGACAATGTTTACGCATTCAACCCAAAAAGTTCTACCCAAAAAGCGATACGCAGAAGAAGACGGTTGGGAGTATCTCGAAGAAGGTACGCTCAAGCTCTCACGTACAGCTTACGTTTGCATGACGTGTGTTCACTTCCGTTATTCCTGCGACAGACATTGTCACACCTTGCTTATTTGTCGAGCTCACCAGCGTCTTATTCCTCA
The DNA here is from genome assembly GCA_003278425.1 of Prochlorococcus sp. AG-363-B11. Taxonomy (GTDB): domain Bacteria; phylum Cyanobacteriota; class Cyanobacteriia; order PCC-6307; family Cyanobiaceae; genus Prochlorococcus_E. The sequence continues at coordinate 5,307 of QCFE01000024.1, forward strand.
AGGTTCTCATCTAACAAGTAGATGTCCTCTATGGCATAAGAACTACGAGGGCAAGTCACGCATTTGTCCTGATGCCGCTTAACATAATGACTAAAGATCAACTCGCCCTCAAAATCGCTTTAGCGATGCACAATCCACCTCATGCACGCATCGAAAGCATGGGTGCATATCTCGATACCTATAAGTGTTTATGCAACTACTTTCAAGAACTTTCATTGGAAGATATTGCTGGAATTGCTAATAGATACGGGGTTTCGGCTTAAACTGTTATTAGTCGATCTTTCAGGCATTGGCTTGTGTTTCTTGCTATTGCACTAATCCGGAATTATTAGTTATTACGGCATCATCATCACCAATCTTGTTTAGTTTTCACTTTGATATGACAGAGGTACGGTCTGCAATTTGATTTTTACCTCTTCTATGTGGTAGAGATAGAGATTAGGAGTTAACTACCCAATGTCTCAATTAAAAATTAATGTCTCTGCGAAGGCAGAAGCAATGATCGCTCAACTCCAGAAGGAGATCTTTAATCGTCGCCGCAAGAAAATTACTGCACAGGGTGTAGTTGAGTCTCTTGTAGAGAGTGGTGCAAAGTCTCAGTCTGACAAGCGTTATGCGTCCTCCTGGAAGAACCTAATTAAAGATATTGAAAAGGCAGCCAAGGCTTCTGAAGTGCATGGCAATAAGCCAGCTAATGTCACTGCTGAAGAGTGGGCAATGCTAGTTGCAATGCGTACTCGTAAAGGTACTGTTGCTAAGAAACCAGCAGCAAAGAAAGCTGCGGCTAAAAAACCAGCAGCAAAGAAAGCTGCGGCTAAAAAACCAGCAGTAAAGAAAGCAGTTGCAAAGAAAGCTGAAGCTAAGAAGGCTGCACCTGCAACAACAGCCAAGCCAAGAAAAGCCAGACGGGCAAAGAGAGCTCCTGCTAAGGCAACAACACTTGCTTAAGGATTCTCCTTAAATTCAAGTGAGTTATTGGATGAATGCTTTATAAAACCTTTTTTGCATTTATTGATTAAACTTTGACTGGTTGACAGCCGATCTTCGGATCAAATATAAAATGGCCGCTCTGAATGAGCGGTCTTTTTTTTCTTTGAAAAAGCTGCACTAGAATTAAACCATGTCTTCCTTTAAAACAACTTTTCTCCTAGTGAGTGTTGTCGGTATATCATCAAAATTTTCTGGAATACTTAGCCTTAAACGTTTGAAGGCTTCGGTATTTGTAATTTGATTCACATAATGTAAAGCACATATTTCAAGCTTCTCTTCAAAACTTAAAGCATTAACAGCAGTAGGAAGTGCAAGAGTAGTTATTTATAGGGAAAGAAAGCATTTTATTTAGGTGGTTTCTTTAGTCCAAACATCTCTGACATTTTGCTAGTAAAAGCAAAATAACCAATTGCTCCTACAAACAAAATAAAAGCAATCAAGTTTGGAACTATTCCTCCAATAATTTGTGCTTCTCCAAAAGTTAGAAAAGTGATCACCACAAATACCCGTACCCAGTTATCAGCAAAGCTCATCTGACTAACCCTGAGAAGAAAAAGAACCAAGTCAAGACAATTACGTTTAAAGCAATTGTTAAAGAGATTGCAATGACTTTGAAAGTCTTGCCAACTTCCTCGGTCTCTGGATTTAGTTTGACTCTAGCCATGTCACTATTATGCTCAAAATTAAATTGCTTTGGGAGCATGGGGCCGTAGGTTTGAATCCTATCCCCCGAACAGATTTTAATGAATCGATTAGGGGTGTTCCCGCAAGCCTTCTCGTAAAAGTTAGGTAGGATTAACGGAAAAAGTAGATCCAACGGACTACTCGGGGTGATTGCAAATGCTTAACAGGCAAATAAAAAAGCCGCTCATTCAGAGTGACCTTTTCATTGATACAGAGATCGGTTATAAACCAAAACTATTATGGATGTAGGAAACTCGAATTGCCTTCACTATTCGTTGAGATGGCTTTATATATCTAGTTGCCGCCATTGCAAAAGCGAACTGAAGCTGATGTACTTCTCCCGCTTTCCCTAACTTCTTCAACGCAATTAGTAAAGACCTTTGCTTCCTGCTTCACTGAGCAAAAACTTAAAGCGATCGCAGCAAGAGATAACGCAGAGATAACACTAGTCCCTAATTGGATAACTCCGTAGGCAAGCATTGCGCCTTTCTTTCTGCCACAATGCTTCTTTTCATTGTTGTTTTCTTCAGTCATTGAACTTTGTAGTTAATGACCAGAACCCTATAAAATATTTTCGTGCTCCGTGAGATGGGGGGAGCAGGGGAAACCGTATAGTCCCCAAAAAGAGTTTGGCAAAAGTTAGGCATTAATTGAGCAAAGGAGATTTCAAGGATTTATGTCAACACTTTTCCCAATTTTGTTGCTTCAACCATTTATTTAGCTTGGATGTTCCAAAGTTTTTAAGAAGGAGGGTGATTAACGGACCATAGCTCCTGAAGACTTGAGCTAGACCAACTAGAAAGGGGTACAGGGAACTCAGGGACGCTTAGATTGGTGTTGCACTTGCTTTATTGAATATCTTTATACCTACTTAGTTATGGGAACTGGTGTTGCCTTAACGACTGGTTCTCTGATGTGTTCTCTCCTGAAAAGTAAATGCAGAGAGTTTTTTAACCTAGTACAATTGTGTATTGAATAAAAGCAATGCAGAGGATTGTTAAGAGGAATAGATTTATTACAGCAAAGCAATAGAGATTAATTCAAAGGGTGCATTTTCATATGTCATTAGAGGATTGGCAAGGGAAAAATATGAGATCTAAAAGGTTTATGCAAAGATCTAACGAAAGTAGAAGAATTAGGAGATCCAAATGCTGCGAAAATCTTTAAGGAGATATCCTATCAGGAGGCATAGGAAGACTAAGCAATAGCTCACCACCTAGAAGTAGGAGCGCTCAGGTTTTATCTCTCGCAAATTTTCTTTAATTTATTTCACTTACGAATACAGGTGTATCACGACCCTTGACTTTGTGTTTTCCCCATGGATTTATTTGTAATGTTGAAACGTCTACAAGATCTAGAGTCTCATCTGAAGCAAGAATCCTACAATCGTTAATTATTCTGTGTTTCTCCAATGATTCAAGACGAGCGGCTACATTAACACTATCTCCGATTACAGCATATTCAATTCGTTCTGCGCCCCCTAAAGAACCAGCAATAATTTTCCCACTATGTATTCCTATACGTAAACGAAGAGGTGGTAACCCCAGGTCATTCAGCTCTTTCTTTAGGTCTCTTATATTCAATTGCAATTCAAGTGCGGTAGTTATGGCAGCTTTAGCACTTATAGATGGGCTTTGATATAAAGGAACGCCAAAAACAGCAAGAAAACCATCCCCAGTAAACTTATTTACCATGCCACCATTTTTGGTGATAGTGGTTACAAACTTTTCCATCCCTAGATTCAACCAATTAAGTAGTTCAGCTGGACTCATATTTTCTGAAACGGTGCTAAATCCGACAGTATCACTAAAGAGAATTGTTACCGGAAGTTCTTTCCCTGCAAAACGACCATTATTTAATAATGAATCTTTTTGGCTCCATAGTTCTTCAGCTACTGCAGGAGAAGTTGATTGCCCAAGCAGTCTTTGCATCAGTTGTCTTTGTTTTTGTTGTGAAGCGGCTTTACGTATCCAACCAATACTGGCAGTTAAGAAAATTGTTAATATTGGAAGTGCAGTTTCTACCCACCACCCCATTGAGAAGGCATATATAGTAACTAATAGAAATACTGAAAATGTAATTAGTATTGTTAATACGCTCGTAAAAGTATTCTCCTTAGATTCGATTAAATAAAAGGTTCCTATAGCAAATATGATTGCCAATCCAAACTCCCAAAAGGGTTCTATTGTTCTAATCCCAGGAGGCTTGCCAATTTGTAATGATAACAATTGATTTGCACGTTGGGCATGAATCTCTGCACCGCTAACAAGCATTTCGTTGCTTTTTTGAGTAAATCGACTGAACGGAATAGCAAATTCATCTTTTAATGATGGTGCAGTAGCTCCTACTACAATCATTTTATTCTTTAGCTTTGTTGGACTTATTTCGTTATTTAAGACCATCCCAAGGCTATAATTTGGAATAGTATTTGCTGCTGAGTAGTCAATTAAAATTTGATATCCATTGCTATCTAGTAGACGATATCCACCTGAGTTCGACTTAAGTGTATTAATAACTCCTGCTTTGAAAAGTTGTGGCAGGTCAAAATTCTTTTTATTATGTTTTTGGTGCAGCTCAAGCATGCGCATTGGTAAACTTATGTATTCTGGCCCTAGAGAATACCTTTCATTGTCAATCCCTGCCAAGTTACGTCTTATGACATTGTCAACATCTAAGGGAATATCATTAAAAGCCTGACGGTCCTTCGTTAAGCCTGGTAAAGCTGGGATGTTTTCAGCAACATTGAAAATACTTATTATTTTTGGATGACGATGAATATAGGATGCTAATGATTTAGCCCCTTCTCCAACACCTACATTGCGATATAGATCTAGTCCAATAACAGAAACTTCAGCTTTATCTAAATTTTTTAAAAGCTTTAAGATGTACTTGTCATCTAATGGCCATCCATATTGACTGATATCTTTTTCTGTTATGCCAATTACAACACTAGGCGACTCCCCTTCAATTATTCCAGGAAATCTATTTAATAATAAATCAAATACTTGCAAGTCAATAGTTTGAAGGAAGCCACTAAACCAAAGAATAGAAGTTGCAGATGCTGAAGCGATATAAGAAGCAACAGCTGGAAAATAATCAATTAATTTTTTAGCCATGAAATATAATTTAAATCATTAATTTATTGATAGCTATTTTATAAAATCTAATTTTAACATTAGGTGAGTTATGAAGAAAGAAGGTTAGTTGCTGCTAAGTAGTTAAATCAATTGGACAACTTATCAATAGATTATTACTCCATTTTGGAGTTATTATGTCTTCGATTAAGAAGCGCTTTGAAACATCTTTTGCTGAAATACTCTTTCCGCATGAAAGTGCAAGATCTTTAATATTTTCTGAAAAAACTCTGTCATTTTTCCATGACCCTTTTAATTCTTTCCCAGGACCTACTTCGTAGTCTCCAAAATCAGGAGGAGGGAGAATAAGAGTTACTGCAGGTGGTGAAGTCTTTTCAATAAAATCAAAGGGATCATCTAAATCTTTTTTTTCATTAGTACTGCATATAAATGATGATTCCCAGACCAATGCCTCCGAGCTTACAGGTAACTTTAGAAGTACTACTGACGCATTTGAAGGCATTATTTCTCTTTTGACATAAGTTGAATACCCTGCCCTTTCCTTATTAGTTCCATTATAAGAATGTATGAAAATCTCAACTGGTGTCTTTTTGTCGCTAGGTCTTTTGAGAAAAGCAACCAATCCTAATTCCCCAGGGTAGAAGGTACTCGAATATGGTACAAGATGAATTAATGGTCTTGAACTACATTCCCCTCTAGTCCCTCCTCCGATACGACGACCTGGGAAGGCTGCCCGTAGTTTATCAAGCTCTTGAATACTTTCTGCATATGAGATATTTGGATTTCTTACTAAAATTAAGGGCAGGAAAACAAATAGTAAAAACCAACGAAATCTAATTAGGGATGTATTAAGTAAGGACATGTAAGTAAAAAGTTAATAGATCAACCATCAATACTTCCTAAAGTAATGACCTGTTTACCATGGTGAACCCATTAATTCAATTCCAGCCCAAAAATAGGGATTATTCAAACCATTCTTTACACGACGTTGTTGACTGCTATTTAAGCCACTTAATAGTATTGTTCCATCTGGTCCTATCAATTGACCACCTTGAAGCTTTACTAATTCGCGTTGAAATAGTTGACGAGTAAATTGAAGCGCCTCTGCTTTTGGTATTCCCTCATCTAGGAATTTATACATCTGAATAAAATAAGCAGATGTCATGACATCATCTACATACCAAAGAGTGCCAATTGCGCTACGTGCGCCTGCTTGTAGCGCAAGCCCACTAAAGCCAAGCTCTGTCTCTGGATCTCCAAGCGCGGTTCTACATGCACTAAAAACAACTAAGTCTAGCGGTAAACCTTGTCTACCTTTGCGCAATATAGAAAGTTGATCTAGGGGTATGGGCTCTGTCCCTGAATACAACATGGATTCACTAGGCCCTCCAGGGTTGAATTCAGCATGAGTAGCTAAATGTATTCGGTTGTAACGAGGTTGAAGGGCTTGTTTGAAGAAGGTTTTAGGGGTGAATTCGCTATTTAAATAAAGATCTTTATCTATCTTTGATGCGATTTTTTCTAACTCTTGTGGAACTAAAGGAAGAGGTGCAAGTTGATTGAATTTTGAGGCTCCTAGTGCTAGGAGTCTGGGAGCCTCTTGTAAAGGCTTGTCTAAATTAGTGAGTGCAAGTGATGGTGTTAGTGAAAAGGCATAACGATCACCAAAATATTTTTCGCCATCATGGAGCGCTGCAAAAGGCAAAGCTTGTAAGCCTCTATCAGCAGAAATAAGAACTGTAGTTATTTTGTTTTTCTTTAATAATGGCTCTATGCTACCAAAAATTAACTTATGAAGTTTTCTGGAAGGTGATTCGGAATTTAAAGTATCAAGAGATTGTTGACGAGAAAGTTGTCGATATAAATCTCTAAGTTGTTTCGAAAACTCTTTGCTAGAAAGCTCTATACGACGACCTTCAACCTCTCCTTCTGAAGGGATTAAGGTTAGATCAAGTATTGAATCTGTGTTCGTAGACGTTGTTTTCCCAATTGCTTTGCTAAAGCGTATATGTAAGACGGCTGGATTATATTTTTGACTATTGAATCTTGGATAAGCCGATGAAAGATGAGGAACAGGTCTAGAAGATGAAATCATAGACTCATCTTTATTTATAACTGCTTGAAATGAATTAAAAGCTCTAATACTTTGACGTGCTGCCTTAATAGAATTCTGTATAGCTATAGGAGTAGGTGTGGAACGACTCTTTGGTGATGAAATATTTAGAGCCTGAATTACTTGATTAGTAGCCTTTAGATCAGATTTAGCCAGATTAACTTTTGCTTGGTTTGATGAAATTGCTGAGACAACTACTGATGATGGCAAGTTGCTAACAGATTGTTGAATTGCCTTAGAACTTCTTTCAGGTTTGTTGCCTTGTTTATTGCTTTTTACTTTTTGATAATCATTTAGTGTGCTCTCTGATTTTTGAGAAATGCTAGGCGACGTTTCTGGCTTACTCTTTAATTCCTCTCCCATCATAGGTGAACCATCAGGTGCAATCCCAGGTCCCATTCCAGGTCCCATCATAGGTGAACCATCAGGTGCGATTCCAGGTCCCATTCCAGGTCCCATGGCAGGTCCCATGGCAGGTCCCATGACAGGCCCTAGTGGAGGGGTAGGTGTATATGCAGTTGTTATAGACGTTGTTGACGATGGGCATCTATTACTTGTACCACCAGAGCAAATTGCTGTTGTAGGAGTTGCTGAGTTTACTGTTAATTTCCCAGCTCGAACATCGGTAATACCGGTATAAGTGTTAGCACCATTTAACGTTAAACTACCAGTCCCTTTCTTAAGTAATCCCCCATATCCAGAAATAATACCTTCAAAAGATGTGTTGCTGTTTTGTTCTATAGTAAGAAATGCTGTAGAGAGGCTATTCCCTGGATCAAGAGAAATATTACCTTTACCTGTTAGACCTCCTGGAGCTATAAGCTCAAGGCCTCCTGAGCCTGTAGTTATTGTATAATTATCAAATATTTGAATAGATGTATTTGCAATTAATGTAAGAAGTCCTGTACTTGTCGAGTAATCTAAATTTGTTTTAAAATGTATGTAACCAGAGTTAGCTGGGTTAGGGATACAATTGCTACTTATATTGCATGCATTTATAGCTGCATTAGATGGACTAGTGGTTTGGATGGTTACATTTGCACCACTTCGTAATGCATTCTCTAGAGACGCTCTAGATGTATTGGTAATTATATAGTTATAAGGATCAAGTAGCCATGATCCAGCCTTTCCTTTTGAGCTCCCAACATCTATTGATGCGTTATTTGTATATAGCTTAGAGCCAGAAGTCTCTACTTTACCGCCATTGCCTCCTAGATTACCTCCTCTACTTTTCAATGATCCCCCAACTTTTGTAAAGCTAAGAGGATTTGTTATATCGCTCCAAGCAACAATAGTCCCACCTTTCCCAAAGGCTGTTGCAGAAGCATCTAATAATGCGCCAGTTTCAATAGTGGTTTGTAAAGCCTGACGAACGGTTGAATTGGAGTTTTGCCAACTACCACCTACCTGAATCAATCCCCCTCCGCTTGTTCCAGTTGCGAGTAGTTTGGACTTCCCGTTAACGTAAATATTTTGA
>QCFE01000025.1 GCA_003278425.1 Prochlorococcus sp. AG-363-B11
AATTTCAATTGAGGAGGAATCATATTGTTAATTTTTGCACATCCTTCTAATTTCCTACTCATGCTATATTTATTTTCTGAAAAAATACTATACTGGCTTACTTCCTTACATTTATTATTTAATATGCATATGGTCTTTCCTAAATAGCTAACAAAATTAATATCATTTTTAGCTAATATCATTGCATCTATAATAAAATCTTCGGAATAAAAATCATCATCGGCATGCCAATAAAAGAAATCTCCAGTAGAATGACTTAGAACATAAGTGAAATTCTTTATCCAACCAATATTTTCTTTCTGCCTAGTATAATTTATTTTAAGAGATGGGTAACTTCTACATATTAATTCACTTTTAAAACAGCTAGGCTCATTCTCGCTTACAATAATTTCAATATTTTGGTAGTTATATTTAAGTATACTTTTAAGAACACTTTCTAAACCATTAGGCCTATTAAAGGTTGGTATACCAATTGAAACTAATGGGCTATTCTCAAGGACTTTCATTATTTAATAATAGAACTATACCTATTCTTTTCTTTTTAAATACCCGCATGGATTCACGCTAATTAGTAGTTTCTTATCAATACTTTTATCTATTTCAAAACCAGGGTTCTTTTCTAGCCATTTAAATAGAGCTGTCATTGGGTTATTACCTTTTCCCCAGGACCTATCAGGAAATGAATCTTCTGGCATATTTTCAATCACTGTATCAAAAATAATGCAATAACTGCCTTTAGTAACTAATGGGGCGTAAGCATTAAGCTCGTTAAAAACATGTTCTTCAGTATGATTTGAGTCCAGGCATACCATAATGTTTTTACTTCCCTTAGCAAAACTATGTACTCTATTAATTATTTCGCTATCTATAGATGATCCTTCTACTAATTGAATCTTATGCTGAAGTGGGTGATTCTCTATTTCCTTTCGATTATGCGCCCTTATATCTATATCTATGCCAATAACCTTTCTTCTTGACTCTTTGGGATCAACCCCTTCCATTAAATCAAGCATAGTTAGCATTGAAGCTGAAAAAATTAGCGAGCCACCGTGAGCTATACCTGTTTCAATTATTAAATCTGGCTTGACTTGATAAATACATTCTTGGACTGCAACAATATCTTGAGGGTATTGGATTATTGGTCTTCCTAGCCAGGTGTAATTATATGAATATTTAAGTGCATGACTTCTATTAAAAAATTCTTTTGAGGATTTTTGTAAGGCAGTGTCATTAGCCTGGATCTCAGCTCTTTCTATACACTCTTGAAAATGCTTTTTAATTTCATCGGTCATTTATTTACCTTTTAAGAGATTATATTATAGTTTATTGATCTTGCTAATATCACCCCAAAAAGCTATTGGTTCATCATCTCTGTCTGGGAAAACACCTCTTTTAATGGAGATGTCAGAATTTGACTCTGTTATTTTCTTCTGCACTAGCTCAATTAGAGAAATGGGTTTTCCTGAACCGCTATTGTAAATACCATAAGCTTTTGAGCTTTTAGCGAGTTTCAATAAATCTTTTGCAACTTCATCAACGGAAATAAAGTCTCTAATTTGTTTCCCTGAGCTCATTTCAAAAAATGGCTTCTTTTTTTTTATTGATTCTTCTAGAGAAGGCAATATTGAATTAGGGTTTTGTCCTTCTCCATAAGGATAGAAGATTCTCACCCAACACCAGTCAACTCCAGAACTTTCACATATGTTTCTAACTGTTCTTCTTAGACAGTCTTTTGCAATTGCATATAAATTAATTGGATCTGTTAATTGATCTTCTTTTAATTGACCATTCTGGAGTCCATACTCGTAACATGTACCAGCAAAAACTACTTTTTTAGTACCTGTATTGATTAATCTTTCCAGTAATCTTATATATAAAATAAGATTTTGAGTTAAATGAAAACTTTTATTATAATTAGGCAGACCAGGCCAACTAAGGAAAATAATATTTTGTGGATTTGAATCAATTAGATTGCTCCAGCTTTCCTCTTCCAAAAGATTAAAATAAAAATCCCCACCCTTTTCTTTATGGCTCCAGCATTTTATATCTGAATTACATGCATTTCTTTGAATAGCTTTTCCAATAAAACCTTCACTACCTATTATATGAATTCTATGATTTAAATATTTACTTAATTCACTATCCATGTGAGTCTAATTCTTAACTTTAATTGCTAGGCATGAACTATGTAATGATTTTAAAGGTATAAATTTATCCTTAAAAAAAATGTCATAGAACTCTTTTGTAGATTCATAGCCTTGGCAACCATAATCATCTATATATAATATACCTCCTATAGGCATTTTGGGCTCAAAATAATTGAAAGCATCTGTTTCTGCTTTGACATTATTAAGATCACAACTTAGAAAAGAAACATGATTAATTCTTCTAATTGCTTCTGACTTGAATACATCAGGAATGAAACCTTGATGTATTTTCACGTTATGTTCAGAAAATCTTTCTTGAACTGCCTTGTAGATACTTTGGTCTTCATATTCTTTCTTCTTTTCTCCAATCACTTTATAACTTTCAGTATTTATTCCAAATAAATCAATCAAATTGAATTTCTGATTAATACCTCTTTGTTTAAATCTCTCCAGAGTGAAATTAGCCAATAATCCATACCAAACTCCGCATTCAACCATTTCCATATCTGGGAATCTGTTTTGCGCAATACTTGCTCCAAAAGAATATAATGCGGCCCTATGTCTACAATAATGAAACCTATGAAATTCTTTAGATGTTTTGTTTTTAAGAGCTTTACTCCAGGCTAATTCAAAAGATTCACCATAAGAAATTTTAGGTCTAGTAGAAATAACTCCATCACCCTTGAAATTTATTTCTCCAACCCCATATGAACTTGGCTCTGCAAAGACTGCTGGAAATACTTTTATAGAAATTATAAAAGCTTTAATAAGCCTATATATATAGGCTTTATATCCTAAGATATATCTTGTCAATCTTATTGAAGCCAAATTATTTTTGCCTTTAGCATAATCCATAAAATCTGCAGGTCCCTAAAAATCAGAATAACATTGTGAGTGAAAGAAATTTAAGATTCTCTCGTTGATATTCCCTTCACTTCAATCATGCTAATATAAAATATCTTTACATAGGGATATCTTACATAACAAATGAAAGCTGTCATACTTGCGGGTGGCTTTGGAACTAGGCTTTCTGAAGAAACATACAGAAAACCTAAGCCTATGGTTGAGATAGGTGGTAGACCTATCCTTTGGCATATATTAAAAATCTATAGTCATTTTAATATAAATGAATTTATTATATGCTGTGGCTACAAGGGTTATTGCATAAAAGAATACTTTGCAAATTATATGCTTCATTTAAGTGATGTAACATTTCATATGGATGAAGGAAATAAAATAGAAGTTCATGAAAGTAAAAATGAACCCTGGAAAGTTACACTTGTAAATACTGGTGAATCTACAGAAACAGGAGGTCGTTTAGGAAGAATAAGAGATTATTTAAATGAGGATACTTTTTGCTTTACTTATGGAGATGGTTTAGGTGATGTAGATATTAAAAAATCGATAGATTTCCATAAAAAGCATTCTAAAGAAGCAACTCTAACTGCAGTTCAACCACCAGGAAGATATGGTGCATTAAAGATAATCGATAGTAATGTAGATCAATTTGTAGAGAAACCAGCTGGGGACAAAGCTTGGGTAAATGGAGGCTTTTTTGTACTTCAGCCAAGCGTACTTTCTCGAATTAATTCAGATTCTGTTAGTTGGGAAAAAGATATTCTACCTATTTTGGCACAAGAAGGACAATTAAATGCTTTTAAACATAATGGTTTTTGGCATCCCATGGATACACTGCGCGATGTTAACTTCCTAAATAATATTTGGAACAAGGGAGAAGCCCCCTGGAAAAAATGGTAGCAATTGTCCCTTCTGCTAAAGATAATTCTTTTTGGCAAGGTAAAAGAGTACTTGTTACTGGTCACACTGGTTTTAAAGGTTCTTGGTTAACATTATGGTTATTGATGCATGGGGCCAATGTCTTTGGATATTCATTGGCTCCTGAATCGGAAAATTCTTTGTTTAATAAGCTTAGATTAAATACCTTTCAAAGCTTTAATTCAAAAGGCTTTTTCAATCATAAAATAGGTGACATTCGAGACAAGGTAATTTTGCAAGAATATATAGAAAAGATAAGTCCAGATGTCATTTTTCATCTTGCAGCTCAGCCTCTAGTTAGAGAAAGCTATAAAGATCCTCTTCTTACATGGTCTGTAAATGTTCTTGGCTCAATGAATTTATTAGAATCCCTTAAAGACTTAAATAAAAATTGTGCAATAGTTCTAATTAGTACAGATAAAGTTTATAAGAACAAAGAATGGCTTTATGGATATAGAGAGGTAGATGAATTGGGAGGTCATGATCCCTATAGCGCTAGTAAGGCATCCATGGAGTTAGCAGTCTCTAGTTGGAGAGATAGTTTTTGTGGTATATCTGATCATCAAAACCCATACTTGGCTATCGCAACTGCTCGAGCAGGTAATGTAATTGGTGGAGGGGATTTTGCCGATGACCGTATTATTCCTGATGCAATTAGAGCAATCTCTTCAGATTCTACAATAAATATTAGGAATCCTTTAGCAACTAGACCTTGGCAGCATGTATTGGAACCATTGTGGGGATATATTTTATTAGCTCAGAAACTATACGAGAATCATCTCCCAAAAAATACCAATATCTTTGAAGATGCTTATAATTTTGGACCAGGAGAATCATCTAATAAAAATGTTAAGAGATTGATAGATGAAGTGGTTAAACATTGGCCTACAAAAATTAATATACTACAAGAGAAAAATCCTCTGCATGAGGCCTCTAACTTAAGCTTAGTTAGTGATAAAGCAAGAAAATATCTAAACTGGAGACAAAAGTGGTCATTTGAAAGAACTGTTTTTATGACAATAAATTGGTATAAGAAGGTTCACGAAGGGGATGCTGCAAGTGAATGCTGTATAAATGATATAAATTCATTTATGAGTTGATATTTTTTCCAGTGATAAAAAGTATATATTGGCCAAAATAAGTTAAATATAGCTTAATAATAAAAAATATATTAACCTATATAAGCTATTTTTTAAAGTGGGCTAGTTTATAACTAATACACCTAATGGTTTTTTATTCAATAATGAAATTTTATTATTAGTTTCTATATAATCTTTTTTACTACTTACTCCCAAGCTGGTTAATATAATTAAATTTGAGAATTTCATTGCTTCTCTTATATCTTTCGTAAGTATGAAATTACGACCCGTTGAAAACTGATTTATGGATTTATCAAGTTGTGAAATTAATTCATCTTCAATCTCTCCTACTGCAATTAAAGCAACACTGCCTTCAGTATTGCTAATAGGACCATTTATTAATAAATCTAGAGATTCTTCTAAAGATTTTTTATTCTTAAAAGATATTTCACAAAGTATTGGTACTCTTCCTAATGATTCTAATTCAGGTATAGAAAAGATCAGATTTTTCTTTCTTTCTGTAATTAAGGCTGCTGCTATACCTAAAAATGTTCCTCCGATAAGACCAAATGAGAGAATACTGGCCTTTTTTGGTGCAACAGGGTTAGGAAGTAATGTTGGTGTTGTAATTAATTCCCATGGATCCTGATTTCTAGCATTCTCAAGTAATAGAGAAATATATTGTCCCTCAAGTGCGTCAAGAGTTAATTTATCTTTAGCGGCTTCATTTAATAGAACTCTATAATTTACTAGTACTCCTTTTGGACGTCGAGATGCCTTAAGCAGTGCCTGGTAATCGTCTTTTTCTGCAATTAATGATCCTTTTACTTTCCTTTTTAGCAAGTCAATTAAATATAGTCTTTCTTTTAAAGCATCTTTGATACTTTGATCGCCTTCTTTATAAGTAACCCTTAACATTGCTAATTGACGGTCAACTCCTCTTAATTCCTCTGATAGAGAATTTAAAGAAGCTCTTTTTGATGCAATTGTTGATACAATATATAATAATTGTTCTGATTCATCTTTTAAATCTTCAAGTTTCTGCAGTTGTTGGTCTATTATTCTAATGTTATTTGAAGCATCTATTCTCATATCTTCAACGTGGATTGAATTTGTTTGTTTTGAATCATTGCTTTCTAATTCACCAAATGATGTAGGAATACTTAGATCTTGCTCGAAAGCAAATTCCTGAACTTTTCTCATTGATTCTGTGCTTTTTTCTCTATATAAATCAACTTGCTCTTCAAAATAATCAACACCCAATTGAAGATTTCTAATTCTCTTTCTACCTGAATAATCTTGATAGGTACTTGAAATCCTATTTAGAACTGGAAGAATTAAATCTTTGTCTTCATCTTTGTAGGAAAGGTTTAATATCGAAGTATTATTTTGAAGCTTTATATTTAATGAACTCTCTCGCCATTTTTTGAACCTCATTTTATTTATAGATGGATTATTCTTATTAGACTTTTCTTTTTTTACAAAATCAAAAATATTTATTAAAACTGAAGGGCTTTTAAGTATGCCTACTTCCGTTTTCAATTGATCAGCTTGCTGAGATAGACGAGCAATTGCTGAAATTTTTGGATTGAGTGATATCCCTTGAGAAGGAGTGTTATTGCTTTCAAGAACAATTTGAAACTCTCCTTGCCATATTTTTTTGCTAGTAAAGGCTAATATCCCACTAAGAACGAGACCAGACAAAGTAAATAGTGTTATTAATCTTTTATTTCTATTTAAAGACTCAAATGTTTGTATTAGATCAATTTCATCTGTAGAGATGCTATTACCTACTGATCCAGTTAAAGATTGATTTTGATTAGAATTCATTCCCTTGGAAAAATCTCTTCTCACCTTCATAGACATTACTCCACTGAAAGACTTAGTCAATTTTTTTATGCCAGCCTAAATTAGTCGTAGTTAAAGCTCGTTAGAGGATCAATAAGCTTGGAAATACGTTAATTAACTTTGTAAGGCTGTTTAGGGGTCTCCTTGAATTTGAATGGCTTACGCTCCCTTCAGGATTCGAACCTGAGGCCCACTGCTTAGAAGGCAGTTGCTCTATCCAGCTGAGCTAAGGGAGCTTGATGACTAATGGAATAAGCTCACTTGCCAGGGGCTTAGTGAGATTAAATTAAATTCTTCACTCAATTTATAACATTACTAAGTTTTAGCTCTTGTAGATCTTTAAATCACAGCCTTAAAACAAATTTTATTTTTAAATTGAAAAACTTTAAGGTTAATCATGCTAACCAATTGCAAAGCTTCATGCTTCCGATTTTGAATCATGAGAGATTTGCTTTAACTTCTTAATATTTTTCTAAAATTAATGCTGTAGTATCTTTTAACCAGCCCTTCTTCACCATGAGTATTCCCTGGAGTTCTGGAGAAGTAGGTTTGTTGAAATTCCCTTAATTTTTTTTGTGGCAGCAAAACTTACAGAAATTATAAAAAAAGAAATGTTAGAAGCTTTCTCTTCAGGGAAATCTCTTACGTTTATTTCTAAGCAATATGGTTGCACACCTAGCACTGTTTCAAGAGCAGTAAAGTCATTTTTGACTGAAGAAGAGTTTTCCAGATTGAAAAATAATAGAACTAAGCCAAAGACTTCTAAAGTAAATGTTAATAATAGTACTAAAGACAAAGAAATAAAAACTTCTACTTTAAATAATTTGAAAAATAGTTCTATTTTACCTACTAAAGATATGTCGAAAGATGATTTATCAGAAATTAATCAATCTGAGAAAGAATCTTCTTTGTCTAGTAATGATGCTGAAGCTTTTACTGAAATAATCCCATTAGATATATTACCCTTTTCAGAGGAACAAAAAGAAGTAGCATGCAAAGAGCTCGATTCTCAATCTTTACCAGAAGTTGTATTTATGTTGATAAATAAAAATAATGAACTTGAGTCAAAACCATTAAAAGAATTCTCAGATTGGAGCTTCCTTCCGGAAAAAGACCAGAATAGGTTGGCTATTCCTCTTTTCTCAACTCATCGTGCGGCAAAGAGGACTTGTTCAAGAAATCAAAAAGTACTGAAGGTACCTAATTCAAATGTTTTCATTATTTCATTGTCTTATTTGATATCTAAAGGCATTACCCGATTAATAATTGATGAATCTTTGATTTCCTTAGATTCTTGATAAATTAGAAATCAAGAGAAATTTTTTGTAGATGATGGAAGCAATAAAACTGTTGTTAGACCGCCACTGACTGAGCCTAATATAGTTGATATTCCTATCAAGAAACCAGATGGGTAAGCTTCTTTGGTAAGATAAAATCCAAAATTTATATTATGTGATTGACTTAAGTTTTGAGAACCAAGAGCAATCATTAAAACTAATAATGCACTATTACTAAGAGTGATTATAAAAATAAGTATTTTTTTTGTCATTATTAATTAAATTAGATGTAGTTGAATTGCAATTTAAATATAACTAATATTCTAATGCATCAACGCATAAAGATAATTTTTGGAATAACCAGTTTTCGATGCTAATTCTTTAGCAGCAAAATTTATACTTACCCCATTAGAAATAAGTTTTTGCATCTCTTCGATTAGCTCTTCATCACTTTTTTGAAGGAGCTCTTCAGGAGGAGCTCCGCCTAAAACGATAGTAAACTCCCCTCTGGGTTTATTTTCCTTAAAGTATTTAAGTGCCTGGCCTATTGTTGGTCCAATCTGTTCTTCATGTTTCTTTGTGAGTTCCCTTGCAACTTGGATAGGTCTTTCTTCTCCACAAAGTACAGATAACTCTCTAAGTAACCTAAGTAATCTATGTGGTGCTTCATACAAAATTGTTGTTCTTTTTTCTTTTGAAATAGTCTTTAAAAGTGAATTCCTATGCGTTGGTTTGGACGGTAGAAAGCCTTCAAAGCAAAATCTTTGAGTAGGAAGTCCACTGCTAACAAGAGCTGTCATTGCTGCGCAGGGTCCTGGGATACATATAACTTTGTTGCCAACATCTCTTGAGGCTGCAACGAGCTCTTCTCCAGGATCACTTACACTGGGCAGTCCAGCATCACTTACGAGTGCAAGAGTATCTCCTCTCTTAAGAGCATCAAGAAGTTTTGGAATTCTTGAGTGAAAATTGTATTTGTGAAAGCTTACTAGTGATGCTTTGATCTTAAATTTTTTAAAAAGTTGACCACTGTGCCTAGTATCTTCACATGCGATAATGGATACTTTGGAAAGAAGATTTCTTGCTCTTGGTGAGAAATCTTCAAGGTTCCCAATCGGAGTTCCAACTATATAAAGCACACCTGGAGTTGGTTCAAGTTGTTTTTCTGAAATGTAATCTGTTCCTTGTCTCATTATGAAAAAAGAGATTGAGCTTCCTAAATCAGTCGCTTTGGATGATTTGCTGAAGAGTCTTAGAACCCTTTGTTGGGGGGCTATAGATATTCTGAAGGCTTATTCCAAAGGCGAAGAACCACCGTATGGATTCCCTAAAGCTTTGCAAGTTCATGATGGAGGAGATGGACCTGTAACCGCTGCAGATCTTGCTGTTAATAAATGGTTAATAAATGGTTTGAAATCCAATTTCCCTTTGGCTGCATGGACTTTAATTAGTGAAGAGACCGCTAAAGATCAGGAAGTTAAAGCTAATTATCGAAAAGGTGAATGGGTTTGGATCTTAGACCCTTTAGATGGAACCAAAGATTTCCTCAAAGGGACAGGGGAATATGCAGTTCATTTAGCGCTGCTCAATGGTGATAAAGCTGTCCTAGGAATTGTTTTGGTCCCAGAATTGGAAGAGATGTGGATTGGTTTGGTTGGCTACGGTGCCTGGCTTGAAGATAGATTAGGTAATAAAAGGTCAGTTTCTTTTAGCAATCGTGATGTGATTTCAAATATGATTTTAGTCGCAAGCAGAAGTCATAGAAATCAAAATTTGGAACGCTTAATACACTCTGTACCGTTTTCACAAAGGAAAACAGTTGGAAGTGTTGGCTGTAAGATTTCGAAAATTCTTAAAGGTGAGGCAGATTTTTATGTTTCCATATCCGGTGAAACGGCTCCAAAAGACTGGGATATGGCTGCACCAGAAGCTGTCCTGAAAGCTGCAGGAGGGAAATTTACACATGCAAATATGAAAGAACTTACTTATAAGAATGGCGATTTAAACCAATGGGGATGCTTAATTGCTAGCCATGGTAAAAACCATGATTTAATTTGTAAGATTATTGAAGAAAGATTATCTTTTATTGATCCTTCCTTTGTAATTTGAAGAAGAGAAGGGTTCTTTTCTTTTTAAATTACATTAAAGGTGCTACTGGTGTTGGAGTTGGTTGGGGGTAATAAGGCATTTCTCCATTTTGTGGAATTCCTCTCAAAGTAAGATTAATCCTTCCTCTGTTATCTATCTCTCTAACTCTTACGGTGACTTCATCTCCTACTTTGACAACGTCTTCAACCTTTTCTACCCTGGCTTCTGACAATTGAGATATATGTATCATCCCTTCTTTGCCAGGTAGTATTTCAACAAAGGCCCCAATAGGGATAATTCTTGTAATTGAACCTGTAAATACTTCTCCTTCGTGAACCTTTCGAGTTAGACCTTCAATGATCTTTTGCGCTTCTTCAGCAGCTACACCATCATGGGAAGCGATAGTTACTATCCCTCCATCTTCAATATCTATTTTTGTATTTGTTCGCTCTGTAATGCCTTTAATAGTTCTACCACCAGGTCCTATAACCGTTCCAATAAGTTCTGGATCAATTCTAAAGCTTAGTAGTCTTGGAGCATGAGGAGAAAGAGCTTCTCTAGGTTTGTCAATTGCTTCTATCATCTTTTCAAGAATATGGACTCTTGCTGGTTTTGCTTGGTTTATTGCATCTGCAATAATTTTTATAGGCAAACCAGTAATCTTCATGTCCATTTGTAGGGCAGTTATACCCTTTTCAGTACCAGCTACTTTGAAGTCCATATCACCTAGGAAATCTTCAATACCTTGAATATCAGTAAGTATCTTGACCTCATCACCTTCTTTGATGAGTCCCATTGCGGCTCCACTGACTGGAGCTTTTAGTGGCACCCCTGCATCAAGTAGCGCAATGGTACTTCCACAAACAGAACCCATTGAAGTTGATCCATTTGAACTGAGCACCTCGCTAACGACTCTTAGGACATAAGGGAAAGATTCTTTAGGTGGCAAAATGGGAATAATTGCTCTTTCTGCAAGTGCTCCATGGCCTACCTCACGTCGCCCTGGCGTCCTCATTGGCCTTGTTTCACCTACAGAATAAGGGGGGAAATTGTAATGATGGATATAAGTTTTATCTGGGCTAGGATTTAAATCGTCCATTTCTTGTGCGTCACTAGGTGTCCCTAGAGTTGCAGTTGAAAGGACTTGGGTTAACCCCCTTTGGAATAGTCCTGACCCATGAACTCTCTTAGGTAAAACTCCTGCTTCGGCCGATATCTCTCTAACTTCATCAAGTGATCTGCCGTCAACCCTTTTGCCTTCTTTAATGATTTGTTCTCTCATTAGTTTCTTTGTGAGAGACTTAAAGCTCGTGCCTAGTAACTTTGAATTTGCTGTAATTAACTTTTTGACCTCATTGTCATCTTTAAGAGAATCAATTTTTTCAGCGCAATTAGACTTAATTTCATCAAGTTTGAGATCACGCTCTTCTTTGGAGAGTTTGAATTCTTTAAGTAGGGCGCTAATTGGTTTAGTGCAATTCTTCTCTAAATATGTAGGAATAGTTGAATCAATTTCTTTATTCTCAGGTTTTACTTGGGTTAAACCTGATTCTTTGAGAATAGACTCTTGAGCTTTGATCAATTCATTGACTGCTTCGTAACCAAAATCAATTGCTTCAATTACATCTTGTTCTGAAAGCTCACTAGAACCTGCTTCAACCATTACAACCCCATCTGGTGTTCCAGCTACTACTAGATCTAGATCACCACGTTCAATTTCTCTAAAACTTGGATTTAAGACAAAATCATCCCCAAGCAAACCAACCCTAACTGCCGCCATTGGTCCATTAAAAGGAATACCAGCTAAAAGAGTAGCCATAGATGAACCAGTAACTGCTAGGACATCTGCAGGGACTCTTTCGTCTAGAGAAAGACAAGTTGCGACAATCTGAATCTCATCTCTCATCCAGCTGGGGAAGAGAGGCCTAAGAGGGCGGTCAATAAGCCTAGAAATTAAAGTAGCTCTTTCTGGTGGGCGACCTTCACGCCTCATGAAGCTTCCAGGTATTCTCCCTGCCGCATAAAGTCTCTCTTCATAATCACAACTAAGTGGAAGGAAATCAGCGCCTTCTCTGCCTTGGCCTTGTGTTGCGGTTACAAGAACTGAAGTGTCACCACACTCAATTAATACTGAACCACCTGCTTGAGGTGCATATCTCCCTGTAGTTAGCCGTATTTCCCGACCATCAAAAGAGACCGAAGTTGTCTGACCTTGCACGTTTGCTTATGTCTTTTTATCTTTTTACATTCTTGCACTTTATATGCACATCTTGATTATTTATATATGTAATTACTTTATTTTTGTAGTTTGTCTGGAATGGTATTTTTACCATAAACCCAGTTCGGATCTGATCTCTGGCTAAAGGGAAGGCGTGTTAAATGAAAATCATAAATTCTTGATTTCCCTATTTACCAACTTGCTTTGACGACCCCAGGAAGCTCCCCTTTATGGGCTCTTTGTCTTAGTTGATTCCTGCAAAGACCAAAATCACGGTACACGCCTCTAGGTTTTCCAGTTGCCCAACAACGATTTCTCATTCGGCTAGGAGCACTATCTCTAGGAAGAGCTTGAATTTTTCTATGGATTTCAAGACGTTCCATTGGATCTTTTGCAGAGTTGAATTGATCTAATAAACTCTTACGCTTGGACGCATAGCGCTCAACAAGTTTCTTGCGCTTTATATCCCGCGCAATCATGGATTTCTTGGCCATGTTCAGCCTTCATTTGAAATATTTTAAAGAGTTTACTCCCTCACCTAGAAGGTTTTGCTCATCTATTGCTCAATTGCTGAAATATTTCTAGTTGACTAGTGTCTCGAATGATGAGAATGAT
>QCFE01000026.1 GCA_003278425.1 Prochlorococcus sp. AG-363-B11
GCCCAGCTCAGAGAGTGATGGTGTAAAGTTTATTAGCTTATCAATTTTTATAAGTAGAGAAATTTTAAAGACTCTTTTTTATTAATAGATATATTCTGGTAATTACAGTTAGCTTGTTATTAACAATAGCAAGAGAGAGATGATCGAAATAGAAGAAAGGCAAGTAGGTGAGGATGTTAATACATCAACACATAGCTAAGATGGCTTTGATCCCATGACTTCAGAGGATCCAATTTACGGACTAATGAAAAGCACGTATAGAATTATACCGATAGATTTAGAAGTAATCCTTAAACCCTGTTCAAAATTCTAAAATAAAAAAATGCGCAGAAAGATGTCCCCTAGAAGAGCTTTACTTACTTCGGCAATAATGGCCGTTGTCCCAACTCTTCTCTTTTCTACTTACTCTGGGAAGTTTTCAACATTAATAATTCTAATTTCATCAATACTGATTAACTGGCCTGTCATTCGTTGGCTTGATGATCGTCAATGGTACAGAGAATGGATTAAAAAAGAATCTAAATAGCTAAATTAATTGTTTTTTGATTAGTCATATTATGTATTTTTTGAGTAAAGGTATTTTCTCAACATTTGAACAGCAAATATCACCTCAATTTTCTCCACATTTTCAAAGAAATGAGAGAACTACTAGTAAAGGAATGGGCGATAAGTCAAATAGTCTGAAGATAAAAGCAAAGTAAGCTCATTGGTAGTTCTTCAGCTCACTATAATTATCATATGGCTTATGTAGTGTTATACGTTGCTGGTATAGCTTGTATTTGGTGGGTTTATCGTGTCGGCTGGCGTGAAGCACTCAAAAATATACTAAGTGTATTAATTCCATCAGCCTTGATAATTCTATTCAATGTAAAAGCTGGTCGATTACTTTTTAAAAGTCCTTTGGTTGGAATCATAAGTATTCTTCCAACTGCCATTTTTATATACCGAGGGTCTCTACCTTTGGTAGCGGTAATCAATAGTTGGATAGATAGAAAAACGAATGACTTTGTTGAATCTCAAGATGTAGTTGATGCAGAAGTTATCTCCAAAGAGGATGCTTAGAATATTGACAAAACCTGGAGGTTAATTAAACCTTATACAATTAAAAGGGTAACTAGTCGACATGAGTATTGGAATCGCAAGATTGGACTAAACAAATTTAGAACACATTCTTTTCATGACTCCTAAGATAGTAGAAGCAATAAAACTCCAGATCCAAGCAGCAAATGAGCGTTTCCGTCACATCTCCATGCTCTCAAAGCAAAATTGACGAGCTAGGTATAACAAACTGGCCAATCTGGACTTGTTCTCCCAGCACGTTCCCTTGGACATATAGCGAGAAGGAAACCTGTTTAATACTTGAAGGTGATATCACAATTACACCTGATGGTGGAGAACCTGTCAGGATTGGGATAGGTGATTTAGTTGTTTTTTCTGAAGGGATGACTTGTACTTGGGAAGTGCATAAAGCAGTCAAAAAGCACTATCGTTTTGGCAATTAACCAATCAATAAAATCCTGAGAGTGAGGGCTTAACAAAAGATCTTTTTTTCACTAAGAATAAAAACTATAGATGAGACAAGTTATTAGCTAATGGGCGCTGGACAATGATTGGATTCATCGCCTTATTAGCCTCTTACGTCTCCAAGGGGCAAGTATTAGATGGTATTTTCTAAAGAAAAAACTATTGGGCCGTTGCAAAAAGAACTAATGGTCGGTTAGCCACGATTGGTTCATTTGCAATAGCAATCAATTACGTTTTTTTCTACTGGATTATTCCTGGCAGGAAATGATTCACTAACTGCAAATTGCAAGAGGGGCAAAGTAGCTATAAGCAAATAACAGCTACTTTGACAACTTTTCATATGGGTTGAGGTCTCCTTGACTCCCAAATAAGTTATTAGGAAGTTTTCAGTTAATGCCAATGCTCAAATCCTCCAGCTCTATATATCGTTAATCTTTGCTATGGAAAGTTCAAATGGCTTAACAACTTTCTATTGCTCTAAATTCTCTATTTCGTAAATTAGTTGAATTTACTTTCTTCTGTTTCATTGATTTTACCACTGGATTAATGGAGTTGGGATTAATTCCTCATTATTAATTCTTTTGAGCTCTTGGGCTGCTTTGTTTTACATCGGTGTCTTCCTTTTAAGAGGTCTTACCATCGAAAGATCACTTAAATAATTTGTACTACTTTCAACCAGAATAGGCCTACCTTCTAACCATTTTGCGTTACGTACTGCTATATCTTTAAAAGAACTTCAAGCACCTGCAGAAATTATTCTGTATTGAAAGCCATTCTCTGGTGTTTTTACTCTATGGCAATTCTTATTGCACTTGGGCATCTTGCTCATACAAAGCATGACTATGATGATCAAGGTGGAGGCAAGATGAGTCCAATCTTGCAAGGTGCTCAATAAAACGATTGGTTCAACCACTAATCAGAAAAGAGTTTTTTATGACAAGAATCAACTTGATAAAGCCACGTGAATTATCTGATCAACATTTAGTTGCCGAATATAGAGAGATTTTCATGGTTGGTTCAGCACTGCAACGCTCAATGAAATCAAAAAACTGGAAGAGAACAAAAGAACAACTACCCAATGAATTCACCTTAAATATTGGACACGTCAAGTTCTTCTACAACAAAGGAAAATATCTACATAAAAGATACTTAGAGCTGATAGATGAAATGCAAAGCCGAGGTATGCACCCAAATCCAGATCGGCAATTTAAAAAGGAGCAGTGGCCAAGTGACTTATATAAAGACTGGGAACCTAACGCAAAGGACATTCAACTAATAAGAAAAAGAATCAAAGAAAAAATCAATCAAAAGCCAATGTGGTACCGCTGGTCAAATAAACAAGCTAAATTAGGAAGTCAGAATTAATCTGCTGATTCAAATTCTCTTAGTAAGCGAAATGTTTTGGAGAAAAAAGGAAAGATCCAAACCAATAATCCGACTATGGTTATAACGGAAATTAGAAAACCAAGAATAGCAAGGAAACCTCCTGTCACATCTCCTTCATAAAAACGATCTAATCCGATTGGAGCACCAACTCCCAAAAGGAAAAGGCGCGTAAGGGCTTGTTTTTCAGCTTTTCTAAGCATTAGAAAAATATATCTAAATAATCAATAGCAAAAAATCAGAAAAAAGGAAGTAGTTTGATGATCTTAAGTCTTGTATTTATCTGAAAAATCTTGAGTTGCAAGATTAAAAACAGTAATTGAACTAGCCTTTTAGGCTGATAAAAAATAGTTTTAATTCTTATATATTATTTCACCACATCTTCATAATAATTTGTGACACATTCAGTTAAACATTCAATATCCTCATCATCTAATGAACAGGCAGTAATACATTCATAATATAAATCTCTAGGATTTAACGGTTTAGGGCTCAATTGTTCTTTTTTTGCTTGCTTACTAGACATGATTTAGACCTCTCTAGAAGGGCAGCATTTTTAGCATAAAATATATGGCTATTGTTTTTTATGTAAAGTACCTAAGAATATTTACCTAAGTAATTTCCGAACTAACAGTCATTTACACCCATCAAAAGAATACCTAAATAAACCAGTTCATATCTAAATAAAGAGAGGTCTAAAGCAATGTATGAAGCCCTTCTCTTTAGCCTTAACAGGTATAATCACTTAAAGAAGAGATCCATAATTTAATAATTTGTTTTAGTTTCAGTTAAAGAAAAGGTGTAAGGAGATGTCCATCAATAGAAAAAAAAATGGCCCAGCTTTCTTGAGTATTTTCAATCTGTTCTAAACAATAAGAAGCTTCCTAGTTTCCAGTAACTAATTAGCGATAAAAAAAGATCAGGTGGATTATGAATGAATATTTTTCTAGTACTAATCGTTTCTCTATTAATTCTTGCGTTCGTCTACGTCCGGACCATCAATAACAAAAAGCTCCCTGAAGGTTAGGTCCTAACAACTTTTTAAGCCCTGTTTAATCAGGGCTTTTTCCTGTAAAGGTAAACCTTACGCGACCACCTTCTTGGCAGTCTCTTTAATTGCATCAACTGCTTTCTCTACTGTTTCTTTAACAGGGTTACTGTCAGATGGAGCAAGAGCTTTTAACTCACTCTTAATGGATTTTTCTCGCTCAAGAAGATGCTTTCTTTGCTTCTCATAAGCATCTTCGAGTCTTTTTAGTTGATCAACTACTGAATCAAGTTCGTCTTGATGTTGTTGAACTTTTAATTGAGCCATTTGACTATCAGAGATGACATAGACAGGGCGATAGAAAGACGGAGCAAGAGAAAAACTAGTAACTGAATACATCGCTACGAATGCGAACAACAAATTGACTATGAGCCAAGTAGTCATTTTTGAGGGTGCTATAAACCGTAGAAAAACATGCGGCATATACACCGAACTTCGGTCTCTACGACTTAACCCCCCAGTAATAACCGAAGCAAATAGATACTTATAGGCAAAGGAAGAAAATTCTTATGTCTAAACGAAAAAATCATGTCCCTCAAACCTTTTGCACGAGGGAGGCATACAGGAAGAAAGAGTCGAACTGGACATTAATTACATACAACATAGCTGAATTAAAAGCCTTTAATTCAGCCATAGCTTCAGAATGCACGTAAACCAATAATCCAATATAGCCAAAGATTCATGCTGCCAAACAGAACAATCTATTCACACTTTCTTCATATCAGCAAAAGAGTAAAAACACCTCCTATTTCTCGTTAATGGCTCAGCATCTAGCCTGCAAACCAAACTGACTGATCAAAGCTGGTCATATCGACATCATGCTTGGCAATCCAATCACCATTAGCTGCTAGGAACTTGTCTAAGTCCCCTTCCTGATGCTGATGAATAACAATAACCTTTTGAGGGTCTGATTGATTAACTCCTCTATATAGAGGCTTTATCCCATACTCTGCATGCCTTTTATTAGCTTCATCGCTATCAAAAATGGCTGACCATTCAGCAAAAGTTCCATTAAGTTTGAATGTAATAACAGTGGTTTCGAGTGCCATTAGAAGATGTAATTAATTAATAGATAGTCTACAGATTAGTCCCAAGTTGAAAGATCTGTAGTTCCTGGTAATCTTTGCATCCAAAAAATCTTCCAAGTTCCATCTAACGTTTTGAAAATCATTGAATAACTTCATAAATCATTAATTCTCTCACCTTTATAACTAAATACTTCTTTCAAGGAAAAAGCTGAAAAGCCCCAGTCTGCATTTACTTCTAATCGATGAATCTTGACTAATTCAGAAAGCTCAACAACCAAATCTGAGTGTTATACATTCCAACAAGACCTTCTGCCGTAATAGGGTTACCACTCGGGCTAATAGCCAAGAAATCTGCTGTGACATTAGAAGTCCAAAAAAATTATTTTCAACTCTATTTGCAAACCCTTTGATAAGAGCTTCAATCTGTTGAGAATCTGAAGACAATGTTTTAAAAACCTTTGCTTAAAGGATCTCCCACAAGAGTAAAGCTGCCTATATCTTTTGTTTTTTTTGAGCAAATACTGATTACAAACGTCCTAAAACAAAACTTCCACTTGTTTTCAGATCTTTCTAAAAGCCTATATTTTTATCGGTTGTAAGTTATTCGTTATTATTAGTAGAAACTTGAATGAAATAGAATAAAGATAAGAGGGTGAAGATGTTAAGTCATCCACACATCTCAATATGGCTGAAATCCCATGGGAACAAAAGGACCTAACTGCTGGCCAATGATAAAGTGAGCATGTTGCTATCCAACTAAAACTAAGTCTTTAGATAATCCATTCGAGCTTTTTTCTTTTCTCTTTGATCAAAAAATAAAACAATGGTCGATAAATCAGCAAAATGGATCACCTCTCTGCGTGAAGACATTCGCAAAGCATGTGGAGATGGATGGATGGTCCGTGGGATAGGCAATGGTCATGTTCAAAAGGTTCAACTAACTGTTCGTTTTGAAGATGGGAAGCGAAGCAGCATCGTTCTTGGACCTAAAGCTAAAAGTGATCCGGATTTTATTCCATGGGTAGGGACAAGCACAGGGTGGATATTGAACATTTCTAAAGATATCTCATTTACAATGAAATCTAAAAGTAAAGATTTAGCTGAAGCGTATGAACTAGTAAAACAAAAGAGACAGTCTGGCTTAAGTGGAAAACTCGACTGGGAAAAGCTATCTACAAAATTTAAAATACATAAAACAAGTAATGGGAATAAAGGAACTCGCGTTTGGAATCGAAATTACCGCACTACAATTGACCGCACTTTACTTATTATTTCTAGTGAACCTCCAATGTCTAGTGGACACTCAGTCTTAAAAACACTTGTCGAACGTCATGGCGGGAAGCCTGGCTCAGCAAGTAGACGGCTCAGGGTCCAATACGCAGCTGAGTTCCTACGCTTTGCATTTAGAAATGGTGCTAGTAAAAGTTGGTTGCCGCCCAAGGATCTCAAGATATTCATCGGTGAGAAGGTAGCTATTAATCAAGTAAGGGAAGATGAAAGAATACTAAAATCTTCCTGACCAGAACGATAAAAACTTCAATCAGTAGGTCCATTGTGCAATAGAGTCTTATGATTAATAAATGAAGAAATTAATTGACTGGCACAAATCTCTTGTTGAGCGTGCTCAAGAACAATTTGGATTATCTGGATATCAAATGTACTTATCTGGATTGCTAGAAGGTGCTCTACTTCTATGGGTAATTATGAAAATTGCCTCTTTATTTAAACCCAGCTCTGAGTTTCCTTTTTAGTGATACTAAAACTTCTAAACTGGCAAAACATATCAGTACTGACTATATGTAATCTGAGGCAGCTAGAAACCAATGGACGTATTTGTTGATTACCTGAAGACTCCTAGCCGATTATTACATCACCTATAGGGCACAATGCCTAGATAGCCCAAACCTTTAAAGACAAGTGAAAATCGTTCCCATGCCAAACACCTCGAGTTCGAACAAATCGCCAACCACAAAAACTTTCGCTGAGTTTTCACAACTAGCAGACTACTCACTAATGGATTCACTCCAAGCGGATCCTCAGGCGACCAGTGATGGGCATGATCACCATCCCCGCCAAGTGTTCTCTGGACATTACGTTCCTGTGAGCCCCACTCCCATTCCAGAGCCGGAATACATCACACATAGCAAACCCTTCTTTAAGGAACTGGGTCTCAGCAATGAACTTGCCCTTGATGAGCAATTTCGCCGTCTATTTTCAGGGGACATCAACGTGGCGCGAAAGCCAATGCGTTCGGTTGGTTGGGCAACCGGTTATGCCCTGTCGATCTATGGAACAGAGTACATACAGCAATGTCCATTTGGGACAGGCAATGGCTATGGCGATGGCAGGGCGATTTCCGTGTTTGAAGGCATCTTCAACGGAAAGCGTTGGGAGATGCAGCTGAAAGGTGGGGGGCCAACGCCATACTGCCGTGGTGCGGATGGACGTGCCGTACTCCGTTCCAGTGTGCGTGAATTTTTAGCGCAGGAATACATGCAGGCGCTAGGAGTTCCAACCTCACGCTCTCTGACACTCTATGTGTCCCGATCTGAAACAGTGCGAAGGCCCTGGTATACAACGAACTCCATGTCCATTGATCCCGACATCCTTACGGACAATCCTTCTGCGATTACAACACGCGTTGCACCTTCCTTTATTCGTGTAGGCCAGCTTGAACTGTTCGCCCGACGCACACGGAGTAATGCTCATCAGGGTGCACTGAATGAGCTACAAGAGATAGTGAAACACCTAATCGAACGTAACTACATACAAGTGATTGATCAGAGTTTACCCTTCACTAGTCAAGTAATTGAGCTAGCCCATTTGTTTCGCGAGCGACTCACAACTTTGGTAGCCAATTGGATACGTGTTGGCTACTGCCAGGGTAACTTCAATAGTGATAACTGCTCTGCAGGTGGCTTTACCCTTGACTACGGTCCCTTTGGGTTCTGTGAAATGTTCGATCCCAGGTTTCAGCCCTGGACAGGCGGCGGCGATCATTTCTCATTCTTCAACCAACCACTTGCTGCCGAAGCCAATTATAAGATGTTCTGGGCCGCTATTCGACCTTTACTTACCAATAATACGGAAGCACTGGCAAGGCTTGATCAACTCAGAGATGGCTTTGCCGAAGCCATGAATAAAGAGATGAAGAAAATGTGGGCAAAGAAGCTTGGCCTGATCAATTATGATGCAGCTCTGGTGAACGAAATGCTGCAGCTCATACGTCTCTCAAAAGTGGACTACACAATCTTTTTCCGGAAGCTATCTGACATCCCCAAGCAACTCACAGCTATAAAAGAAAGTTTCTATCAACCCAATTCAGAGCAAGTAGAAGCTCAGTGGGGTAACTGGCTACAACGATGGAGGAGTCACATAAGAAGTTCCGGTGATATTAGAATGACATCCGCAGCCATGAAACGCATTAACCCAAAGTACACCTGGCGCGAGTGGCTCATATCACCCGCTTACAAGAGTGCTGAACAAGGTGATTACAGATCAATTAAGGAGCTTCAGTCTGTGTTCAGCGACCCGTACAGTGAGCAATCACCAGAGATAGAGGCGAAGTACTCCCGCCTAAAACCCGAGAAATTCTTTAATGCCGGTGGGGTCTCCCACTACAGCTGCTCATCTTGAACATTAGTTGTTTCTTTCACTTCTTTGTATGCAGCCTAAAATTGCATCCAAACAGTTTTCATTGCTTCTTTGCTTTCTACTGAGGATATACATTTATATCTACTATCAGTAGCTGCAAAGCTTTTAATCTTTAAATTTTGCCGCTTTTATTGATCGATCTCTTGCTCCTTTGGGACAAACAGTTCGTCGATATTAGCGAGTAACTAAAATGCTGTTGATCCTCTAAAGATTAGTTTTCTGAATTAAACAAAAGCTATTGATATATAAGTTTCTTTGGTATTATTCCTATCACTAATTCTGTAAGGATTATAATTATTTTGAATATCATTTGATCCTAATGAAGAGCTTATATAACTGATTTTCGTGCCGTGATTGTCCTTCTCATTTATACTTAAAGAGATCTTTGTATGTTCAATATCAATAACTGACTCTGCCTGAGCTGGAGAAATTCTACTAGAGGTATTCTTAACAATATCAAGTAATACTAAGCTCGTCCCACCTGCTAGTAATAGTGAAATAGCTCCGACTTTAAGTAATCTATTAGTTGAACCTACCTTCTCTGCTTGTCTCAAGTCACCCTTAATTAAAGCCATCGTATCCATAACAAAATTTTCAATTGGATTATTTATTGCCCTATTCTCTAATTGTTTTTTCGTTTTAGTGGGTAGGGTTGTTTTTAATCCACTCTTCTCAAGAGTAGTTACTATTAGCTTACTAGAAAGGTATTCATCATATTTACTTAGTGAGTAAACAGAAGTTCCAAAGATTAGAGGAAAGCAGAATAGGCTTAAGAAGCCATAGCTAATTGGTTGATAGGAGGCAACTGCTGTCTCTACTCCCATGGGAAAGAAAAAACTAACCATTAAATAATTAAATTTGAACAACTAAACCATTCCTCTAAGCAAAGGTCCATGAGTATTTTTTACTTTTTGGTGATAACTGTTATAAAGATTTTTCTTATGTAATTATTCAGTCTTTCTTTTCTTTCAAAGTCATTACTAAGAAAGGAGGCAATGGAAATCTCATGCCAAGATATTTCAAAAAGCTAGCCAGTGATTAATGTAAGATACTTCAATTTAAATAATGGAGTACATTTTTGCGAAAGTACATAAATTTATTAAAAATTCTTTAAGAAAAGATGGGTGTATGAATATGTATGGGAAGGGAACAACTCTAGAAATTATAGTCATATATAAGATCTTTGATTTAATGGTGAAAATTTGATTAAATCACAAAAAAAGGAGCCAATCAAAGCTCCTTTTTTGTGATTCAAATGAATTAATTTGTTAATCAAACTTTTTCAGCTGCAATAGCTTCTTGAATCCTTTTACTCATAACCTCTACCCCACGATATGTGAGAAGAATAGGCTGCTCGCACTGAGAGACCTCTTTGTTTTGAGTGTACTTTTTACCACGGTATGTAAGAACTGTCATTGTTCTTGCTCCTATAACGCTCAAGTCCCCGTTCCATGGCTTGAGTCTTACTGCGGCTTCTAATTAGCTGAACGTTTAACAATTATAAATCTATTTATTCATTTTATGTAGTTCGTTCTAATACATTACTCTTGTCATAGATGAAATAAGTTAATCCTGTTATTTATAGTTGAGTTGAAGGGTGAGTAAGGATAAAAAAGATTGATTTTATTTATTACTAAAAGTTGCTTGGAAAATAAAGGGAGCAACTGCAATAGTTTGAATTGTTGTTCCATCACCATATACCTCCAAACCATTGTCGACAGTTATGTCAAAATAACCTTCTGAATCTGCTTTTAAAGTTATAGGTGTTGCTAGCTCTGCCATGTAAAACATATATTTTACTCCATCTCCAGAAGTCGCAACGAAGTTTGAACCTAAACCGATGCCGGTTAATGAATATCCATTATAATTCACCTCACATCGTGACGCAGTCCCTCCATCATTGTCACAATATGGATTATCGTTGTCTGCACTGCCACGCCAACTTGAAAGTTTAACTGAAAATTCTACTGGGTCTCCAGCAGTCGTAGAAAGATCATCCTCCTCAGGTCCTAACGTTCTCCATGTAGTCCCTCCACTTGTATATTTACCAGAACTTATAAATGCATTGTTTATAACCATCGTTAAATACTTATAGGTACCTGGCTTAATCTCTCTACCAGTTGTGGGAAGTGTATATTGAGCATTGTTAGCCAATTGACCTCTATATAGATCGCCCTTTCCATTAAATAAAGTCATACATCCAGCGTCAGCATAATTAGCTGAAGATCGAGTAGAAGGGAAAGGGTCACGTTGACATATATCGACCCTATAAGTATCGATTTTGTATGAGGTTGGCTCAGTTAAGCAAGTATCATTATTAGGAATCTCCCCTGCACAGTCATTAACTGTTACAGCCTGAACTGGCTGATCCAGAGAGCCCAATAGGCTTGTGCCAAGAGTAAGTAATGCAATTAAAAATGAGCGTTTTTTCATGATAAATAGAAGTTTGTTGTTGAAAGAAATACAAAGTTTAAGTTCCGCTCATCCTGACCCGTATTCCTCCTGTAGATCTTTCAAGAAGGACTTCA
>QCFE01000027.1 GCA_003278425.1 Prochlorococcus sp. AG-363-B11
CCTAAGAAAAACAATAGAGTGCTTTGTTAATCATAAATAATGCAAGCAGAGGAAGTGGGATATGCATTGCACTCTTTTTCCCAAAAATCGGCTCGAGATTTTTGAGTCTTTCTTGGTTGGGCAAGCTCTGATCGCCCTATATCACTTACGACGTTATTTAAAACAGAAAAAGGAGTAAGGATTTTCAAAAGACTTTTAAGCCACTACCTATGTTCTAATGCATATCTATAAAATCGAACACCTCGTCTTTTACTCATAAAATCATATAAATGAATCTGTTTAATAGATGTCCTTAAGCAATGTTAAACAATGAGTTTTCACATATTTTTAAAATCAAAGTAATTTCTAATAATAAACAAATCATTAGACATTTTACCTACTTCAGTAATCTCCACATCTAATTAAGCTAGCTTAACAAGAGTAATTAGAAAGACTCAACTGAGAGCTAGATTTATGGAATTAACACCTGAATTTGCAAAGGAATGTCGAGTGGAGGCTCTTCGAAAATACGAAGAAGAACAGCAAAAATTTGGACTTCAAATGATGATGATGGGCTATTACAAAGTTAAATCACTCTTAAGTGAAGAAGGATTATCAAAGGTTTTTGAGATTGATAGTAGAAGAGAGAGTGATGAAACATTTAATCAGGAGTTCAGCCAGAAAATGTGGGACTACACAGAAGAAGCCTGGGGACAAGCCTTAGGGCAATTAATGATTAAAATCTCTGCTGCCTATGGGCTCAAAATGGGGAGGGACCTCAGGGCTGAATTACCTGATGAGAATGACGACCCTAATCTTGACTTCTATGCCTAAAACGCGAAAGTCGAACTGGCAAAAGAATAGCTACAAAAAAGTGGTGTAGATCAAGAAATAACTTTAAGAAGTTGCCGACTCCTTTGAATTAGTAGTTGAATCAACTTGGATTCCTATAATAAATCGAAGTTTGAATAAAATTTCACCTTAAATCAGGAGACCCCCATTACTTTAATACCATAAACAATAAGCCCACATCCAACTAAGCAAGCATTAACTAATCCCATTCCAACGGCCCCAATTGTTACAACCCCCATCGATACACAGCCGATAGAAATTAATCCCATTGGGACTAAGCCAATAGCAACTATTCCTCTGGGAGCAATCCCAAAAGAAATTATCTTGAGATTCTTTTCAGGGTTGTTTTTTTGTATTAGTTGATTTTCCAAAAAGCAAAAAGAATAGGTATTTAATAGGAAAATCTAAATTAATTGAAAGATAACTAAACTATTAGATCATGCAGCTTCTTTCTCTAAAAATGTACTCTTATCATTAGAGAAACTTGAGAAAGGGAAAATGTTGCTCTGTTTGGTTTTAAACTTGTTCAAATCAACCTCCAGTTCCTTTATTCGAGTTTTAGTTTCTTCTAATTCTTTGATTTCATTTCCCCTCAACTTGTCAGACCAGCTAGCAAAAAGCCAAGCACCGCAAGCCCCTAATCCAGAAGAGATGATAACCAATGCTGCAATAGGGAGAGAGCCAGATACTCCCGGAAGAATATTCACAGTTGTCGAAGCAGTATTTTCTAATGTGAAATATGCTGTGAGTAGAGCCAGGCCAAACATCAAAGCAAAATTGATTGCTTTAAAATTCATTTGATGCATTAATAAAAGATAATCAGTTAAAAAATTACGCAATTAACTTTCAATTGCAATACAAGGGAATTAAAAAGTTATAAGGTTTCGATAATTCATCAGCTTTTCCTAGCATTAGCTAAATTAAGGCTAATTGATCTATCCGAAGTAAGGCAAGAGAACGACTACTCAAAAAGCCCTCTCATGATTTATTTTATTCCTTTAAAATCAGCATTATTAGAAAAAGCAAATGAAATGGTCAGTAAGTACGATCCCCAATCAGCAAGGTCGTATTGCATTCATAACTGGTGCAAGCAGCGGTTTAGGTTTAGAAACTACAAAAGTTCTAGTAGAAAAAGGAGCGACAGTAATTATGGGATGTCGCTCCTTAGAGAAAGCTCATGCTGCGAGCCGAGAACTTAGGAATAGTAATGATTCTGGAACTATAGAATTCATAAAAATTGATCTCTCAGATTTAATAGAAGTCAACAGAGCCGTAGATCAAATAAAAACAAAGCATAAGAGGCTAGATCTACTCATAAATAATGCTGGCATTATGGCTCCACCTCGTACTTTAAGTAAGCAAGGCTGGGAGATGCAATTTGCTGTAAACCATCTTGCACACATGGCCTTAACTCTTAAGCTACTTCCATTACTTAATCAACAGTCAGGTAGCAGAGTAGTAACTGTTAGCTCTGGAGCACAGTTTTTTGGGAAAATTAATTGGAATGATCTTCAAAGTGAGCATCTATATAATCGATGGGCTGCCTATGCACAAAGCAAGTTAGCTAATATCATGTTTGCAATGGAATTGGATCATCACTTACGCAAGTCAAATAGTAAAACATCGTCACTTGCAGCTCATCCAGGTTTAGCTCGAACCAACTTGCAAAGCACTTCAATAGCAGCAAATGATTCTTGGCAAGAAGCATTTGCTTATAAATTAATGACTCCAATATTTCAAACTGCTTTTATGGGAGCACTTCCTCAATTACTTGCAGCTACAAGTCCATCTTGTAAAAGTGGTGAGCAATATGGTCCTCGATATAATTTTAAAGGAAACCCAACGCTTTGTAGAATTGCCCCTATGGCGTTAGATAAAATACAAAGAGAAAAGTTATGGAGAAAAAGTAAAAGCCTTTTAGATAATTTTGTACCTAATCTTTAATCATTCTCAATGAAATGTAAATGGCTCTTATTCTTGATCTTTAAACCAAAGAGCTATCCCACCCCCCCTACCTCTAGCAGATAGCCATTCTCCATTTTCTGCTTTTCCAATCAGAGCAAAAAAGGGCATATTTTTTTGATCTGGAACGTCAAGTGAACGTTTTAATAAGGTGGCTGAACCTAATTTAAGCTCTATAGATTCAAAAAAGAATGGTAACAGAGGTTGAGGTCCTCTCAAGCCACCCAAGCCGACAAATCTTATAGATAGCGAACCAAATTCAATTGCATTTACAATTGATAATGAAGGGAAGCCTTCACTTGATTCATTTTTATGAATCTCTAATCGTGCAGAAAAAAGTCGTAGAAGCCCACTAGATAGTGAATCTTCCTTGTCTGTTTGTTTTTTCCATACAGAGGTAAATTTCCATAGACCAATTATTGAATCCAGCTCAATTCCACTGCCAGATTTCTTTGCAAGGATTTCAAGTGCAAGAAGTTCTTCCAAGCCTGGAGATCGCTTAAGCCGCTCATCTTTAGAGTTAAAGCTATTAAAGTTTCCTAAAGACAACTGTTTACTTATCTGTTCTCTAAAGAAAATAACTAAAAAAATAGCTAAGAATATTACTAAGCTATCGCCAATTAAAATTTTTGTTAGGTTCATCTAAGCTTTTTCTTGATTTTAGCCATTCTCAGGTTGACATGGTAGAGATCAAATTACTTTTTCCCCTTGCTATCATCCTTGAGAAGATCCTTTTATAATGATACTTTAAGTCATATTCTACTTTTAATTATTAATCCTCATTGCCATAAAATAATTTTCTTTAATCATCTCTAAAAGTTAGAGAAATGAAAGGACTTCTTTAAAAAAGATTCATAAACATATAGAGGTTTTTTCATAAGTTTAATTCATAACAGAATATAGATGTCTTAGAAGTGAAAATTTCTAGTTTTTGGCATAGTTCATATATGAACCCAGTAAATACTTGTAGCAATAATACTCTTTTCTTAAATATCTTCGCATAATAGCCAATATCTCATTGAAGACTTAATAGTGTAGCAGTTAGAAGATAAACAGCTCAATTGCTCAGAAAACCTATAGTATACTCTTTAGTAAATAAAGAAAAATGCAGGAAGTAACAAACGAGTATGTAGAGCAGTATAAGAAGAATGCTCAAAAAAGATTTGACGATGAATTAACCCCTTTTCTAACAAAGCTATTTGCCTTAGGAACTAGCAACCTTAAGTCAAGGCTGACAAAGGAAGGTTTACAGAAAGTTCTCGCAATCGATAAAAAGAGAGAACTCAATCATGATTTTGATCAAGAGAAAAGTGACCAAACATGGGCATTTTTAGATGAGATTTGCAATGCAACAGTCAATTTACTTCTTATTAAACTTTCTAATTCCTATGGGCTGAAAGTTGGCTGTGATTGGGAACTTACCAAAGTTTCTACTAAGGGGACTCATGATAAAACAACTAATGAAGATTAATGGGCATAAATTCTCTTTGAAAATAACCATGCAAGCTATTAGCATTAATAAAATATTTGATTTTTAGTAATGCCTGCAACAGCATCATCATCAACTGCAACTCGAACACGCAAAGCCTTATCAGAACAAACACAATTCACAAATAACAAGCTAATTAAAAACTTAGGCTCAAATTCTGAGCAATACAGTTTCAAAGGAACTCTAAGGACTGCTTATGGAAGAGACTAAATTTACGATCAATTCACTCCCACATAATTATTTTTCTTAATAGTTATGATAAAGAGCCATTTAAATGATCATACTTCTTCAATAAGGTAGACATGAGTATTGAACATCATTTACTTACAGACTGGTTTACTCATCTAAGTTGGTATCAATATCTAGGGGAATTAATTGCAATATTATTGTACCTTTTAACTTTTACTTCTGAAAAATTAATTCATTTTCCTAAAAAGCTAAACTTTAAATTGTGGAGAAATTTCATAAGGCAGTCTAGCTTTCTATTAGCATTCGCCTGCATTTCAATACCGTGGCTGATTTCTGGAATATTCTAATTTTCTTGCTTTCAAGCTTTTTTAAAATACAATAATTAAAAGTTTTTTAATGGTAATTCCAAAATATATAAAATCCCTATTAATAAGGCTATATAAAAAGAATTAAAAGTATCCCTACTTATAAATTTAATAAAAGAGCTATTTTTTCTACAGCCATCTGACTTCTACTTTTATTTTCTTTCGAATAATTTTCAAAGGAATCATCTTTTCCATTTCATCCTCTATTTGTCGATCAATAATCATTTTGATCATTCTAAGAAGAAGAAGAATAGCTAATATGCATCCTGCAAAGAAAGCAAAAAATAAAAAATTCTGATAAGGGATCGAAACTAAGAGGGTGGAAGAATTCATTAAGGAGTAAGTATTTTAAGGATTTTCTCAAAAAATTCGGGGAAAGTCCCAACAATCAAAAGTACTAATCCTATTAGAACCGAAACGTATGCAACATCATAGATGAAATCTTTAGGACTATATTTTTTTGCCATAGATACCTTAGAATAATAATTAAAGTAGTTATTATTGACAATAGTCAAAGACTATTACCCTTTTTGACTACCTTTGATTTATGTCTTCATATTTTGCAAGAGCCTACAAAGGCTATATAAATTTATCAAAACTTTAGGTCCTAGTAAAAAGAGCTTAATGGTATTAAGTTTATATGAGCTCCTTTCTAAAAATTCCTTTTGTGATAGCTGGCCTTGTCAGATGGTAATCAAGTTTAAAATTAAAAAATGCATTGTAATGATTGATTACCCATTTATAAAGAGTTCCAAGAGAAATAATCTAAGTATGCGTGCTTTGGATCAGAAATAAGTTTCAATAGCCTAGGTAATCAGAATCACAACTTAAAGTTAAGAGGAAAGTAAAGAATTTGAGTTATTTCCTTTCCCTAGTCAAATTTTCAGCAACTATTTAACTATATAAAAAACAATTACAACAAATGAGGCGTTTTTTTACAGGGATACTCACTTTCTCGATGCTATTAACTGGTTGTGTTAACAGTAGTATTAGGACACAATCAAGGCTTGAAGTAATCAAATCTCGAGATTCTCTCATCTGTGGAGTAAGCGGCAAAATTCCTGGGTTTAGTTTCCTTAATAGCAATGGAAGCTATCAAGGCTTAGATGTTGATATCTGCAAAGCATTTGCTGCAGCTTTCTTAGGGAATCCCAATAAAGTTCAATTTAGACCATTGACAGCACCGGAGAGATTTACCGCAATACGAACTGGAGAGATCGATTTACTTTCAAGAAACACTACTTTTAACTTAAGTAGGGACTCATCAAAAGGAAATGGTCTGATATTTGCGCCAATCATTTTTCACGATGGACAAGGCCTAATGGTAAAAAAAAGTAGCAACTTAAATAGCCTTTATGAGCTTGCAGGAAAATCCATATGTGTAGGTTCAGGTACAACTACTGAGCAGAATATCAATGATGCATTTGAAGAAAAGTCACTTCCTTATACACCAATAAAGTATCAAGACCTTAATCAAGTAGTGGCTGGTTATTTACAAGGAAGGTGCGCAGCAATGACCTCAGACCGTTCTCAATTAGCCGCAGCTAGATCTGGATTTAGGAACCCCAAAGCTCATATTATTTTAGATGATGTTCTAAGCAAAGAGCCTCTTGCACCAGCATCAGCAGGAGGAGACCAACTCCTCAGCGATGCAATGAGATGGGTTATCTTCGCTCTTTTCACCGCTGAAGAAAAGGGGATCACCCAATCAAATATCAATCAGAAACTTGAGATTGCAAAAAACAACCCACAAATGAAACCTTTAAGAAGATTTCTAGGTGTTGAGGGAGACTTAGGGGAAAAGCTGGGACTCCCTAATGATTTTGTTATCAAAGTAATATCCTCAACTGGTAATTATGGTGAAATGTATAACAGGCACCTAGGCCCTAATAGTAAAGTTCCTATTCCAAGAGGTTTAAATAAGATTCACAATTCAGGTGGGTTACATTTTGCACCACCTTTTAACTAATAAATACAAGAAGTATATATACATATGAAAATATCCTATAAAGCAACAACTCAAATATTAATTGCTTTAATTGTAATTTCAATTATATGTATCTTAATTAATAATCTCACTGTAAATCTTATTAAAACTGGTCTTGGCTTTAGTTTTGGTTGGTTATTTCGTCCTGCTAGCTTTGCCTTAGCAGAACACCCACTACCTTATTCACCATCAGACAGTTATGCTTGGGCATTGTTCATAGGCTGGTTAAACAGTCTTAAAGTGATTTTTTATTCTCTACTTTTAGCAACTTTAATAGGTACTTGCGTTGGTTTATTTAGAGTGGGGAAAAATGTACTTTTAAGACTAGTATCTGCTGGGTATATCGCAATTATTCGTCAAACGCCTCTTTTATTGCAGCTTATGTTCTGGTACTTTGTTGCAATTTTAGGCATCAAAGGAACCATCGCAAGCCCTATAGGAAGTGTATTGAGCATCTCAAATCAAGGGATAAATCTATTAGGAATAAAACTATCAGCAGAGTTTACATCTCTATTGCTTGGGTTAAGTGTTTTTACAAGCGCTTATATTGCAGAAGTAGTCAGAGGTGGAATCAATTCTGTTGATAAAGGCCAATGGGAATCTTTCAGAAGCCTTGGTTTAAAAGATTCCACTGGACTTTATAAAATAATAATTCCTCAAGCGCTACCTGCTATCTTACCAGGGTTAACAAGTCAATATTTAAACTTGGCCAAGAACAGTACGCTTGCAATAGCTGTGGGTTATTCAGATATCTATGCAATAAATGACACCATAATTAACCAAACCGGAAGGCCAATTGAAGGTTTTATTATATTACTTTTGAGTTTTCTATTTCTAAATCTAATTATCAGCAATGGTATGGAATATCTCAACACTGCGATCATTAGATCAAGCAATCCCTATTAAGTCAATTTTACACAGAATATGAAAAATAGATATAAGCCTATCAAATATATTAAAAGAGTTGCCTTCTCAAATAAACTCGATAGTATCATAAGTTTAACTATTATTTCTTTTGGTTTAGTATTCCTAATAAGTTTGGTGAAATGGGTAATTTTTTCGGCTAATTGGAATGTTGTCAGGCTAAACCTACCATTATTTTTCTTCGGGAGTTTCCCTAATGATCAACTATGGCGACCTGGTCTATGGATAAGCCTATTTGCCATTTTATCTTTCACTACGCTATGGGGGCCTCCATGGTCATGGCTTCGTAAAAACTTACCCCTTTTATGGGTAAGTTTTGCACCCATAGGGGTTTTCCTTCTTGCAGGTGGTTGCGGACTCTCACCTGTAGAAAGTCGAAACTGGGGTGGTTTAACATTAACCATTCTGTTGACATCCTGTAGCGCAATAATCTCATTGCCCTTAGGCATAGCTTTGGCTCTTGGTAGGCAAAGTGCTTTGCCTGTTGTCAAAAAACTAAGCTCTATATATATAGATACAATGAGGTCTGTGCCTCTAATAGCTGTACTTTTCTTTGGGCAGCTTTTAATACCATTATTTCTTCCAGTAGGCTTAGAAATCAATCGAGTGTGCCGAGCAATTATCGCCTTCACCCTATTTGTCTCTGCATATATAGCTGAAGATGTCAGAGGAGGGCTGCAGTCAATTCCTCGTACTCAACAAGAAGCTGGAGAAGTTCTTGGGCTTCACCCTTTTCAAATCACCTACCTAATTATCCTCCCTCAAGCTCTAAGGATTGCATTACCATCCCTAACTAACCAAGCAGTGGGGCTTTTGCAAAATACTTCTTTAATGGCAATCCTAGGTTTAGTAGAGCTTCTGGGTATCGGCAGAAGTATACTTGCAAACCCTGAATTCATAGGTCGTTATATAGAGGTCTATATATGGCTAGCAGCTATTTATTGGGTAATTTGTACTGTAATGGCACTTATTGCTCGTCATCTTGAACAACAAATGAGTCTTGAAAAAAAGGATTTATAAAAATCATGCCCCCCATTGTTAAAGCAACAAATCTAACCAAGTCATACTCAAAAGGCATTCTTGCTTTAGATAATGTCTCTATTTCAGTCGAGCCAGGAGAAGTACTTGTAGTTATGGGCCCCTCAGGATCTGGCAAAAGCACTCTTATTCGAACCTTTAACGGTTTGGAAACTTTTGATTCAGGGCAACTCAATATATTAGGTATATCTCTTGATTGCCAAAATAATGAAGAGCGGAAAATTCGTAGAATTAGAAAAAGAGTTGGGATGGTTTTTCAGCAATTTAATTTGTTCCCTCATCTCTCAATTTTAGAGAACATAACTCTTGCACCAATTAAAGTACAAAAAAAGAAAAGGGATGATGCTGAACAGAATGCATTAATTCTTCTCTCTCAAATGGGGATAGCATCACATGCTAAAAAGTACCCAAGTCAACTCAGTGGTGGCGAGCAACAAAGAGTTGCTATTGCAAGAGCACTTGCACTAAAACCCGAGCTTCTTCTTTTTGACGAGCCGACTAGTGCACTAGACCCAGAACGAGTAAATGAGGTGCTAGATGCTATGCGAAGGCTTGCAACACAAGGAATGTCAATGGTTGTAGTTACTCATGAGATTAATTTCGCAAAAGAAGTTGGCGACAGGATTTTATTTATGGATTCAGGGAAAGTTATCGAAACATCTACACCTGATATTTTTTTCTTAAATGCAAAACATGAAAGAAGCAGGAAGTTCCTTAATCAGATTAAAAAGAAATAGATAGCGCAAGGGTATTGCAAAAGACAATAGATTATAAATCATCAATTTGTTCAGGATAAATAATTAATTAATTCAGCCAAAGCAACCTTCCATTCTCCTAACTTAAATTTATGAGAATATCCATGCCCAGGCAACAACCATTTAACTTCAAGATTATCAAGCTTCTTAATCGATTCTATTTGTTCATCCCAATTCCACCAGCAATAGTTTCTTGATGCAACTAGGGATTCCTTTTCTTGATTCCACCAAAGGTGATCTCCACTAAAAAGAACCTGTTCATAATCACCAAGTACAACAACTACTGAACCAGCAGTATGTCCAGGTGTAGGTATTATAATTAGCCCTTCTTCTAAAGAGAAGCAATCCATCCCATGTAAAATTTTCTCTGCATTAGGTGCTGAATCTGCATCATTCTCATGAATCCATCTTTCGCAATTAAGAGCATTAGACCAACGTTCATGATCGGCAACATCATCGCTATGGGTCAGGATCATAAATTTAACGCCACCCATTTTTTTTATTTGCTTAGCAAGAGTCGAACTCCAACGAGGCGAGTCAATAAGTACATTTCCATCTGATCTTAGAATAAGCCAACTACTAGCCCCATAACTACGCTTGGAACTCCAACCACAGTAATAAACAGAACCTGAGGCGTTTTCTGTTACCCAAAGAGGGAAAGCATTATTAGGAATCTGTGAAGTGAGTTCATTAGGTGCACCAATTGCTGAAACTGGACAATCTACAAGAGCCAATAAGGCATTAGAGATATCACTTTGAGTAGTTGGTTGACTATAAACAAATGAGTTGGAGCCACTTGAGGCAAAATGGTCTGGTGCCAAGTAGCAACAGGTACCACAATCAATACAACTTGAATCCACAAAAAAGGACCCGTCTACATTTCTATTTAAAGCATTCTTTCTTTGTGCCATTTTAGGTAAAAGACAAATGTATCTCGAAGCTTGAGGGGGAACTCTTCTGAGACCATTTAAATATAAAGATTTAATGGATAAGGTTCCTGAAATCAAATGATTAAACTTGCTAACTTTTCAAAATAGAAATTTGCAAGTCAAACACTCAGTGAAATTCTAATTTAAACGCTATTCTATTGAAACAAATTACAAAACAAAAATGGGTAGGGATGAAACAGAAGGTTTTCAATTTACAGAAGAGCAATTTAATGATATAAGAGAAATATGGAGGGATATCAATTCCCAATGTGCGATTCTACAAAAAGAGTCAGATTGTCCGAACAGTGAGATAGTTAAAATGATTGACTCTGCAAAAAGTTACTGGGAAAATAAAAAATAGTAGTAAAGGTTTAAACCATTTTGATAACTTGTCATTTAGTTATCAATAATTCGTACAAGTGCCAACCTAAAATAGTTAATTAGTCTTTCTTCAACCGCATATCAAAATTTTCGTATTCCTATAGCTAGAGTAGGTAATCTATAAAAAAACATTGGCGCGCAACACATAGGCTAAAA
>QCFE01000028.1 GCA_003278425.1 Prochlorococcus sp. AG-363-B11
TTAATTAATACGGAGAGGGAGGGATTCGAACCCTCGACAGGAGTTGCCTCCTGTAACTCCTTAGCAGGGAGCCGCTTTCAACCACTCAGCCACCTCTCCAGTCGCTTCATTAGCTTATCAAGGTAACACCAATATCCCAAGGAATTTTTCGGATTCTTCAGGAATATCAGATGACCACTCTAGGCAAACGATATTTAAAGCTACACAAAATCTCCCAAGGAATAGATCCACAAGCTTGACTCCATTCGTAGGGAGTAATTGAAACACCCCTGTCCGAACCTAATAAAGTCACAACATCTCCTATTCGAATATCCTTGTTTTCAGTAATATCT
Source organism: Prochlorococcus sp. AG-363-B11 (assembly GCA_003278425.1). Classification (GTDB taxonomy): domain Bacteria; phylum Cyanobacteriota; class Cyanobacteriia; order PCC-6307; family Cyanobiaceae; genus Prochlorococcus_E. Next base: position 333 of record QCFE01000028.1, read on the forward strand.
ATAACCAATTGATCCATGGTAATAGAGCCAACTTGTGGATAAAAACAACCATTTATTAAAACAGAGATTTTTCCAGACAACGCACGACTTACTCCATCGGCATAGCCAATCCCTACAACAGCAAGACGACTTGAGCGTTTTGTAATGAAATTATGGCCATAGCTAATACCAGTTTGAGCAGGAACATCACGTATCAAAGTAATTCTCGCTCTTACTGCTAACGCTGGTTTTAGAGAACAATTATCAAGAAAATCCTCAAAAGGGTTATATCCATACAAAGCCAAACCGACTCTAACCATATCGAAATGAAGAGCCTTGTCTCTGAAAGTGCCTGCAGAATTAGCAAGGTGCCTACAAAGACTTGTACGTGCAGGTTTTAAATTAGATAATAATGATTTAAACCTTTGTTTCTGAAGAGATGTAATTATTTCCGACTGACCATGTCTAAATCCATCAGCCATTGCAAGATGGCTATAGATACCTCCAAGAACTAGGTTTTCGAGAGTATCAATTAAATTAATCAGAATTTGAACAGCACTTATATCACACCCTAATCTAGTCATTCCAGTATCAACTTTAATATGAATAGTGAATTGCTTTCCATAAGATTCGGCAATTTTTTGGCACAAAAGCGCCTCTTTGGTGCTACTTAGCGTAGGTATCAAGTCCCAGTTAAGACAAGCATCTAAATCTTTAAAATTAACCAAATTGCCAAGTATCAATATTGGACAAGTAATTCCAAGCTTTCGCAAATCTAAAGCTTCCTGCAATGTCGCTACTCCTAGATTTGACGCTCCTCCTTCTAAAGCCGCCTCAGCTACTGTTCCAGCACCATGGCCATAGCCATCAGCTTTAACAACTGCCATTAGCAAACAATTTTCTGCAAGAAGAGTTTTAACTAGTTGCGTATTTTCCCGAATCGCATCTGGGAAAACTTCTACCCAAGCTCTTTGCTGAGGGTCAATAGTAGTATCTAAAGACAGAGAATTGTATTTCACGAGACAAGCAGCATTTCTCTAATGCAAGTAGAATCATATTAATTAACTTGCTGGCATGAGCCAGGTTCTAGTATTAAATGCATCCTATGAGCCTTTAAACATCACCACTTGGCGTCGGGCCACAGTGCTGATGCTTAAAGGTAAAGCAGAGAGCTTGGAGGAGAATTCAAATCACAAAATTAGAAATAATATAAAACTTCCCACTGTTATTAGACTGAGATATTTTATTAAGGTTCCGTATAGAGAATTGACCTTAAACAGAAAAAACCTTCTGCAAAGAGACAATTACTCCTGCCAATACTGTGGATATTCTGGGGACAAATTATCTATTGACCATGTAATCCCTAGAAGCAGGGGTGGTCAAGACGTTTGGGAGAATGTTGTTACAGCATGCCTTCCCTGCAACATTAAGAAAGGTAATCGCACTCCTACTGAAGCAAATCTGCCTTTAAAAAATAAACCTTATAAGCCATTTAATACACTTAATTTTGAAGCTACTAAGCAAATAGATTCAGGGCTTCATCAAGAGTGGAGTAAATATGTAATTGGCTGGAAATGAAACAGGGTTTAGTCCTCTGATTGATTACCTAATTCTTCAATCTGTAATCTTTGTTCTTCTGCTATACAAGCTCCTATTAATTCCTCCAACTGTCCTTCAATAACACTTTCTAAAGGGAAATTAACTCCTAAGCGATGATCAGTAGTCCGATTATCTTTATAGTTATATGTTCGAATTTTTTCACTTCTATCACCTGTTCCAACTTGTGCTAATCGAGCAGAACGTTGTTTTGCATTCGCTTCTGCAATTTCTCGTTCCAATAATTTAGCTCTTAAAATTTCTATGGCCCTCTCTCTATTTTGTAACTGCGAGCGTTCCTGAGTGCAAAAAACTCTTATGCCAGTTGGCTTATGTAATAAATCAACAGCAGTTTCAACTTTGTTAACATTCTGGCCACCAGCACCTCCTGATCTTGCTGTACTTATTTCTAAATCAGTAGGTTCAAGTTTAACCTCAACAGGGTCTGCCTCAGGCATTACAGCAACAGTCGCAGTAGAAGTGTGAACTCTGCCTTGAGATTCTGTGGCAGGTACACGTTGAACCCTATGCACTCCTGCTTCAAATTTCAATTGACTGAATACAGCTTCACCCTTAACAGAAATAATTAATTCACGGAATCCCCCTAAATCTGCTTCAGTAGAACTAATTGGCTTAACTGACCATCCAACTTTTAACCCGTATCTTTCATACATTCTTGCTAAGTCACCTGCCCAGATACACGCTTCATCTCCACCTGCGCCTGCACGAATTTCTAACATTACACTTCTCTCATCCCTCGGGTCTTTAGGCAAAAGCGCAATAGTTACACGTTCAATAAGAGTCTTCTCCAAAACCTCTAACCGCTTTAATTCTTCTTGTGCCAACAACTCCATCTCTCTATCTGACTTGCTTTCTCTCAAAAACTCTTTTGCTTCTAAAAAATCGCGATCTATAGATTGAAGTTGTTGATAATCTAAAACTAAAGGTTCTAATCGGGCTCTTTCTCTTGCAATGATTTCCAAACGCTTTGGATCTGAGGCAACATCTGGATCAGCTAACTGCAATTCCAAGTTTTTAAAACTTGCACTTGCAGTTTCTAATCTTGCTTTCAGTGTTGAAGTATCCATCGCCTCATGAGCAACTCCTTATAATTTCAGAAACAACTCAAGACTCCTTAGATGAAGAATCTTCGGCCGTTTTTTTATTAGATTTCTTTACCTCATTCACTGATTCTTGATCAGGGCTAGACATTCCATATTTGCGCATAAAACGATCAACCCTACCCTCAGTATCAAGGATTTTCTGAGTACCAGTAAAGAAAGGATGATTACCACTCCAAACATCAACATGAATTTCAGGCTGAGTTGAGCCCGTCGTCATAACAACTTCTCCATTGCAAATGACCTTTGCATCTGGATACCATTTAGGGTGAATATCTTTTTTAGGCATTTTAAAAAGTGAATAAGGTAAGTTAAGAGTTAACTGAAATTAACGTTTAGAGAACTGAGGAGCTTTGCGAGCTTTCTTTAAACCATATTTCCGTCGTTCTTTCGCCCTTGGGTCTCTACTTAAATGACCCTCTGTTTTTAAAGGTTTCCGATTATCAATTGACAATTCACATAAAGCTCTAGCAGCCCCTTGCTTAATAGCATCTGACTGACCGGTTAACCCACCTCCATAAACATTTACGATGACGTCATATGCATCACCTAGGCCTAGAGTCAGTAGAGGAGCTCTCACTGCCGCAATATATGCAGGATTAAAATTCAAATAATGGTCACCAGGACGACCATTAATTGTGATTTTCCCTGAACCTGGGACTAAACGAACACGGGCTACTGATGTTTTCCTACGCCCAGTTCCCCAGTAAACAACTTGATTTTTAGAAGAGCTAGTCATTTAACTAATGAGTTGGAATTAAGACTAAGTACCTGAGGGTTCTGAGCTACATGAGGATGTTCAGACCCCTTATAAACTTTCAATTTGCGAAACAACTGCCTTCCTAATGCATTATGAGGAAGCATTCCTTTAATAGCTTTCTCAATAATCCTTTCAGGTATCCTTTCCTGAAGAGCATTAAAAGTCTCAACTTTCATACCACCAGGTCTTCCAGAATGCCTCCGATAAAGCTTTTGGGTACCTTTCCGACCGGTAACTTGAATTTTCTCAGCATTTACAATAACAACGAAATCCCCAGTATCTAAATGAGGGGTGAAATTAGGCTTGTTTTTACCTCGAAGAACAGCAGCCACCTCAGTAGCCAGCCTTCCAAGTGTCTGATTCTCAGCATCAACCAGATACCACTGGCGATTTATCGAGTCAATCGATGGATTAATAGTCTTGTTCATCTATCCGGCATGCCGGTTTTTAGTGATAGCCCTGCATTGATCAGAGCAGAAGTCAATGAGAGTCGGACCAAAATATGATCTAAACCTCAATTGTCCATTTTACACTTTAATAGATGATTTTTTAAAGAAAATGAGAAATTCATATTGCAAACACATTAATAGGAATCAAGTGGGAGGGTCTCTTGTTAACAAGGAGAAACTTGGAAAACTATCAAAAACAATATTTTCTCGAAAAACTGGCTCTTTGTAACCTGCCCTAAGAAAGCAAAGACCTCTAGCAGGTGCAGCTTCTTTAACTTCTGTCCTCAATTTATCTTTCCATCTTTTTTCAAAATCCTTAAGAGAAAGCTTACGCTCTCCAACCAAAACTAATTGCCCTACTAATAATCTAACCATGCCATATAAAAACCCACTAGCTTGAATTTCAAAAACCAAGAGATCACCCTTCCTAGAAAGAGCTACCTCTTGAATTGTTGTAAACGAATTATGCCTATTACTCCCACTTCTTTGAAATGCAGAAAAATCAAAATATCCAATTAATCCATTAGCAGCCTCTGCCATTAACTTTTCATCAAGAGAATATTTATATCTATGCCAGCTCCAGGGTTCTATAAATATATTTGGAGAACAGCCATTATAAATGGTATATCGATATCTTCTAAACCTTGCTGAATAGCAAGCATGCCAATCAAATTCTTGTACTGAAGAATCTCTGACTCTTATCGATGAAGGTAATCTTCCATTTAAAGCAGATGGCCACCTATGCACTGGAATTTGCCCAACAGAATCAAAATGGGCAACTTGTCCCGCAGCATGGACACCTGAATCAGTTCTCCCAGCAGCGATAAGCTTTATAGGATGAAAAGGCTCTAAAGAAAAAATACTTTTTTCTAAAGTCGACTGGATGCTCTCTCCTAACCTCTGTCTTTGCCACCCACAAAATCCAGTACCTTCATACTGAATAGATAATGCGATTCTTTTAAGTATAGGTTTTTGAGTTGCTTCCTTTACTGATCTAATTGCCATTGCAACTAAACAGCTTTTAATTTATCAAACAAGTTCAATAATAGCCATTTGAGCATTGTCACCACGCCTTGGAACAGTCCTAACTATTCTTGTATAACCTCCATTTCGATCCCCATAACGATCTTGAGCCTTTTCAAAAAGAGAATGGACTAATTTTTTATCATATATATATCCAATAGCTCTTCTTCTTGAAGCAAGACTTCCTTCTTTTGCTAATCCAATCATCCTTTCAACTTCATCTCTAAGAGCTTTTGCTCTTGCTTTTGTAGTTGTAACCCTACCTTCACGAATTAACTGTGTAGTTAAACCTCTCAATAGAGCTTTTCGCTGATCAGCTGGTCGGCCAAGCTGGGGGACTCTAAGTTGGTGCCGCATGTTATTGCTCCTGAAACTAGTAAAAAATTAAATTCATGCAGAGGTTCTGCTTTGAGGGATTGAAATGCCAATGCGTTCTAGAGCCTCAATAACTTCATCGGCTGATTTAGATCCAAAGTTTTTAATCTCCAATAGATCCTCATAACTAAAGCCCATCAAATCAGAGACTGAATTAACTTGAGCTCTCTTCAGACAGTTATAAGCTCTAACTGAAAGATTCAACTCTTCTAGAGGAATTTGTGCTTCAGCTGTTGGCTCAGGTTCCTGAGGAATCTCCTCAACCATAGTAACTGTTGCCAATGGCTGAAAAAGTTCTATCAACTGATTAGCAGCTTCAGCTACAGCATCATCAGGTGTTATTGAACCATCAGTTACTATCTCCATACGCAACCTTTCTCGAGTTGAACCCCCCTCAGAGACAGCTGTTTCATCAATAGTGAAATTAACTTTCTTGACTGGCATAAACACAGCATCTATCTGAAGAAGATCAATAGCACTGGTTTCTTCATTCCTTCTATCTACTGGTCTGTAACCTATACCTCTTTCAACATGAAGCTCTAATTCAAGATTATGTCCTGCCTGAACAGTGGCTATAGGACGGTCAGCATCGACTATTTGAACCTGAGAAGAAAATTGGAGATCTCTAGCCTTTACTTCCGCAGGTCCTGTTGCAACTAGACGACCAATTTCTAGTTCTTGACTACGACTATTTACTGTTAGCTCTTTGCAATTCAGCAAAATATCTAAAACATCCTCCCGAACACCAGGCACGGTTGCATATTCATGATTTACTCCAGAGATACGCACCGCTGTAACTGCACTACCCTCGAGCCCTCCCATAAGAACTCTACGCAGAGAATTACCTAAAGTTGTTGCTTGCCCTCTTTCAAGAGGACCTATTAGGAATATTCCTGTTTGAGAGCGATCATCAGCAACTTGATGTTCGATCCGATCAATCTGGTATTGCAACACGGGCTAAATCAATAAGTAAAGAGTTAAAGAAGATCACAATAAGGGAAAAAGGTTAAACGCGCCTGCGTTTAGCCCTTCTACAACCATTATGTGGGAGAGGAGTCACATCTCTAATTAATGTGATTTCCAGACCAGCCACTTGCAATGCACGAATGGCTGTTTCGCGTCCAGACCCTGGTCCTCTAACGAGAACCTCTATCTGACGCATACCTTGATCAAGTGCGCGCCTTGCTGCAGCCTCAGCTGCAGTTTGAGCCGCAAATGGTGTTCCTTTTCTAGCTCCTTTAAAGCCACTTGCACCAGCTGATGACCAAGAGATAACTTCTCCATTGGTATCAGTTATAGAAACAATAGTGTTATTAAAGGTGCTTTGGATGTGCACAACGCCATTGGGGACATTGCGCTTGGATTTCTTTGAACCTGTTTTCTTTGCTGGTGTGGCCATTGGGCTGGGCCTTTTTGGTAGTAAATGGATGAAAGCCTTTAGGAAGGCGAAGATGCTTAAATATTATTTTTTCCTACCTGCCACAGTTTTACGAGAACCTCTTCTTGTACGTGCATTTGTTCTAGTTCGCTGACCTCTAACTGGGAGGCTCATCCTATGTCGGCGACCCCGAAGGCAACCTATATCTTGAAGACGTTTAAGGGCCATGCCCTCCTGCCGACGCAAATCACCTTCAAGAGTAAATGATTCAGTTGCGGCTCTGAGTTTCTGAACATCTCCATCATTTAGATCCTTAACTCGAATATCAGGGTTGACCCCAGCTTGAGCAAGGATATTTTGAGATCGAGTTAATCCAATCCCATAGATATAGGTGAGGGCAATCTCCACCCGTTTTTCACGGGGGATGTCAATGCCAGCGATTCTTGCCACTTAAACTTTCAACAGAAGGGGAAGTAAAGTCCACTCATAGAGCGGGATGTCAATCAAATCAAAATTTAAAACTGGTAATCAGCTTTTTATTTTAAAATTGATCAATACCAAGGTGTTCAGCCTTGGCGCTGCTTGTGCTTTTGGGTAGCGGTGCAAATGACCATTACCCTGCCATGGCGACGAATCACCCGACATTTTTCACACATCTTTTTGACTGAGGCACGCACCTTCATAGGGTGAGGGTCTCCATATTTGCAAACTTCAACTTTACTACACTGCTTAAATTAATGCTCCTTTAATCTGATTATTAACATCTTCAACAGTTCCAGAACCATTAACAGACTTAAGTATTCCTAATTTTTCATAGTGATGCACCAATGGAGAAGTTATATCTCTATAAATTTTAAGTCTATTTCTAATGACTGATTCGGTGTCATCTTTTCTACCCCTGGCAATCATCCTTTTAGTAAGCGTATCGTCATCTATCTCTAAAAGCAGAACAGTCTTAATAGGTTGATCAAGTTTTTCTAATAACTCTTGCAATAATCCTGCTTGAGGAAGATTTCTTGGAAAACCATCTAATAGCCAGCCTTTTTTGTTAGAAGATAGTCTTTTCTCAACCATAGACAAAACAATTTCATCACTAACCAGTTCACCTTTATTCATTATTGACTCAGCTATTTTACCCAAATCTGTACCTGAACTAACTTCTTCACGCAATAAATCCCCAGTTGATAAATGCAGAAGAGATTTTTCCTGACAAATAAGCTTGGCCTGAGTTCCTTTACCTGCTCCAGGAGGTCCCAAAAATAATAATCGATTCTTCATGAGATTTAGAGATCAATAATTTTTTACTAGTTTTTACTGGCGAACAAGTCCTTCATACCTCTGTGAAATCACATAAGTCTGAACTTGTTTTGCAGTATCAATTGCAACGCCCACAAGAATTAGAAGAGATGTTGCACCTAAACCCTGAAAAGTTTGAACATTTGTAGCTCGCTCAACTGCTGCAGGTACTATGGCAACTGATCCTAAAAACAATCCACCAAGTAAGGTCAGCCTATTTTGGACACCCGAAAGATATTTTGAAGTAGCACTTCCAGGCCTTACTCCAGGTATTGCTACACCGCCTCTCTTTAAATTTGCTGAAATATCAACTGGGTTAATAGTTAAAGATGCATAGAAATACGCAAAACCAAGTATTAATGCAAAAAAGGTAATTGCATAAGGCCAAGGATTGGCTGCGCTGGGGTTCAATGCACTAGCAGCTTTAATTAAAACAGGATTTTTAGTAAAGTTAGCAATGGTGATTGGTAAAAAAATTAAAGCAGAAGCAAAAATAATTGGCATTACTCCTCCTGCATTTAATTTTAGAGGCAAATAACTTTGACGAGTTGGTAACAAAGCTGTTCCACCAATCTGTCTTTTAGCACTAACAATTGGGAGACGTCTTGCTCCCTCTTGAACAAAAATTATTCCAATAATAGTGATTAAGAAAACTATTAAAAGCACAATTATTCCAAATACATCATTACGATCTCCTGTTTGTGCCTTCTCAATAGTAGAACTTAATGCTTTTGGAAGGGTGGCGACAATATTTAAGAAAATTACTAGTGAAGCCCCTTGCCCAATTCCTTTCTCAGTAATAATTTCACTCAACCACATAACTATCATTGATCCAGTAACCAAAGCAATTGCTGTTTGAAAAACAAATGCAACTTCACTTAAACCTTCTATTGCATATTGTCTGAGAATCAATGCAAAGACCAAGCTTTGCATTAATCCCCAACCAAGAGCTAGATAACGTGTAATTTGAGAAATCTTTCTTCGTCCAGCTTCACCTTCATTTTTTTGCAAATCTTCTAACTGAGGAAGAGCCGCAGTCAAAAGCTGAATAATGATTGATGCATTAATAAAAGGTAAAATTCCAAGTGCAAAAATACCCAGCGTAGAAATACCTCCGCCAGTAAAAATATCTAAAAAGCCTATGAGTTGCCCACCTTGCTGAATAAATTCTTTAAACGCTTCACGGTCAATTCCTGGAACAGGAATATATATTCCAAGCCTTACAAATAAAAGCATGCCTAAAGTAATCAAAACCCGTCCTCTAAGCTCTTTATTAAGGACTAATTGGGTTACTACTTCTGATGCACTTGGGTTTCGGCCGCGAGTAACAAGCATGGACTAAAATGAAAGATTTCAAGCAAATTAGGTGAAACTTTAAAAACTTAAACTTAGGCTGCTTGGTTTAGTCAAAAACCTCACAGGTTCCACCAGCAGCTTCTATTTTAGTTTTAGCTGATACAGTAAATGCCGCAGCCTGAACAGTCAATTTGACTTTTAGAGTTCCGTTTCCAAGAACTTTTAAAGGATGTTTCGGACTAGTAACAATTCCTGATTTCACTAGGGAATCTAAGTTAACGATAGTGCCTTCCTTGAGAGTATTTAGAGATGAAATGTTGATTATGGTAAAAGATTTTTGATTAATTAAAGGAAAGTGTTTCAACTTAGGTACACGTCTATATAAGGGCATCTGTCCACCTTCAAAACCTGGCCTAGTTGGTCTACCAGATCGTGATTTCTGACCTCTCATCCCAAAACCACAACTTGCGCCCTGACCTGCAGCAATGCCCCGTCCTTTACGAAGCTTCTTTTTTCTAGAACCAGTATTTGATTTTAAAGAATTAAGTTTAATAGTCATAAGAATTTCAAGAGTAGATTTGCTCGAGAGAAATACCTCGTTCTTTAGCAGTGGCCTTATGTGTTCTTAATAGAGACAAAGCTACCATTGCGGCACGAGCATTATTTAAAGGTGTTTTACTTCCAAGCCTTTTAGCTAAAACATTTTTAATGCCAGCAAGTTCTAAAACAGTACGAATTGAACCCCCGGCGATTACACCAGTACCAGGAGCTGCAGGACGGATTAGGACACTAGCTGCTCCATCTCTTCCATTTGAAAGAGTTGGTATTGAACTATTACGAGTTAAAGGAACTTTGACTAAGTTTTTCTTGCCATCAGCAACACCTTTGCGAACTGCACCAATCACATCTCCAGCTTTACCTACACCAACACCAACTTGCCCTTTCTCATTACCAA
>QCFE01000029.1 GCA_003278425.1 Prochlorococcus sp. AG-363-B11
CGGAAAGCTGTGCTCCAAGTTCGACAATTTTTATAGGCCCACTGAGTTGTTTGGATGTGGAACTAAAGTTTGTAAAAAGGCTTTTATAGCCCTGGATTGTCCTTACTAATAAATTTGAAAACTTGGAATTGGTGTATTTAAAAACTTCGGAGAAACTCTTTGCTGTTCTAGTACTCCCATCAATATTTGGTTGCAGTTGGGCCCCTATTTTACCTTTGCCTAGATATTCTGAAGGAGTCATATTAATTAGTTTTATAGAACCATTAGTGTTTTTTTCTATAGAAATTGTTTTTTCAGGTGATTGTTGAACTTGCTTGACCAAAGTCTCTACAGCTTCTTGACCAGTTCCAAGTTCGATACCCTGAACGCTAAGTATTTTGTCTCCTGGCCTTAAACCAGAAAGTGCAGCTGCTTGATCTTGTTGCACATCAATTATTAGAACTCCTGGGTTTGGTTGATTAGGCAGGCCTATAAACGTTGCTTGACTACATAAAACAAGCCATCCAATTAAAAGGTTGGCAATTACCCCAGCTGAGATAACAAGCAACCTTTGAGAAATTGGTCTATTAGATAGAAGATCTGGGTCATCAGAAGAAATCTCCGATTCTTTATCATCATCTGGAAAAGAAACAAATCCACCTAGAGGTAATGCTCTTATTGAATAAGTAACTCCCTGGAATTCTTTTTTTAGTAATGCTGGACCAAAGCCAATTGAAAATCCGCTTACCCTAATACCTTGTAAAGTCGCTGCAAGAAAATGCCCTGCTTCATGGAAGAAGATTAATAAAGCTAAGACTGAAATTGAGGCAATTAAATTCATTTTTATTTTGTTAGGGTTTCAATAGTGCTTCGCCGAAGTATGGAACTAGTGCTTTTGGGATTTTTACACTCCCATCTGATTGCTGCCCATTTTCTAAAATAGCTGCCATTGTTCGCCCAATTGCCAGACCACTTGCATTGAGTGTATGTACAAGTTGAGTTTGTTTATTCCTTTTTGTTCTTATCGAAGATCTCCTTGCTTGAAAATCATCACAGATACTGCAACTTGAAATTTCTCGATATGAATTTGCTCCTGGCAACCAGACTTCTAGGTCATATGTTGAAGATGCTGAGAAACCAAGATCTCCTGTACAAAGTTCTAAGACTCTATAAGGTAATTCCAAGGCTTGAAGAACTGCTTCTGCATCTGAAGTGATCTTTTTAAAGGCTTCTCTTGAATTAGAAGGATCGACAAACCAATAAAGTTCTACTTTATTGAATTGATGAAGCCTTATTAAACCTCTTGTATCTTTCCCATAGGATCCGGCTTCTCTCCTGAAACATGGGCTATAGGCGACATATTTAATAGGTAAAAGTTCAAAAGGAATAATCTCATCTCTGTGTAGAGAGGTTAGAGGGACTTCTGCAGTTGGAGTAAGCCAGAGATCATCTTCAGAACAACGAAAACTTTCTTCTGCAAATTTAGGAAGTTGGCCTGATCCTTCAAGACTTGCAGAGTTAACAAGTACTGGAGGAAGCACTTCTGTATAACCATTTGAAGTATGCATATCAAGCATAAAGTTAATTAAAGATCTCTCAAGCTTTGCTCCTTGATTTAAGAGAGTGATAAAACGACTTTTAGCTATACGAACAGATCTTTCTGTATCAAGAAGACTTAGCTCTTCTGCAATTTCCCAATGTTCTTTATAGCTTTCTCCTATTAAAGGTGTTCCCCAAGTTCGAAGTTGAATATTATCTTTCTCGTCTTTCCCATCTGGACAGTCTGAATAGGGAATATTTGGATATTGAAGAATTTCTTCTTTAATTGACTTTGCTAAGGCTTTTTCTTTCTCTTCAATAAGGCCGACTTGAGTTTTGATTTCATTGCCTTTATTCCTTAGCAGTACAACTGCCTCTGAATTTGCTTTATTGCCTGCTCTTATCTTCAGTCCTACCTCTTTACCAATTCTATTCCCTTCTGCTTGTAAATTGCTTCTTTCTAATTCAAGTTCTTTAAGCTTTTTACTATTACTTTTCAAAGAATTTAAATTAACTGCTAAGCCACGGCGATTCAGACCTTCTTCAATAAAAGATGAGTTTTCTCTAATTTCTCGAGGATTAAGCACTAGTTTTTCTAATTGATCTTAAGGGACGCAGTCCTTGCTCTACCAGAAGATGCCCAGTCTTTTAGGAAATCGAGTTGTTCTTTTGCTGTTTTTGATAAAGGTATTAGTTGAGCAGAGGCAAGGATTAAGTCTGATTCTAATAATTCTCTTCTTTCTGAAAATGCATGATGCATAGCTTCAATTACCGTTTGTTCAAGTTCTGCCCCTGAGAAACCTTCAGTTCTACTAGCAACTGTTTCAATAGGAATGTTTATATTTGGCCGCCTTTGCTCTAGATGAAGTTCAAGAATTTTGAGACGCTCTTGAAGAGTTGGAAGATCCAACAAAAAGATTTCATCAAATCGTCCTTTTCTAAGAAGCTCTCCTGGCATGCGATCAATTCCATTTGCTGTAGCTACAACAAAGACAGCACTTTTTTTCTCTGCCATCCATGTCAATAGATTGGCAAGTACTCTTTGGCTTGTTCCACCATCGCTTCTTGCATCGCCACCAAAACCTTTGTCGATTTCATCTATCCACAAAACGCATGGAGCCATTGATTCAGCGTAATGAATCGTTTCTCTGGCTTTAGCTTCACTTGCTCCTACAAGACCAGCAAAAAGTCGACCTATATCAAGACGTAAAAGAGGCATTGACCAACTATGAGCAATTGCCTTAGCAGTTAGTGATTTCCCTGTTCCCTGTGGTCCAATTAGTAGGACTCCTCTTGGGAGGGGTAATCCGAACTCTCTTGCTTCATCTGAAAAGGCAGCATGACGTTGATTTAGCCATACTTTTAAAGCATCTAGTCCACCAATGTCAGAAGGTGAAGCTGTCGTTTCGAAATATTCAAGGACATCGCTGCGAGCGACAGCCTGCCTTTTCTCTTCTAGAACTTCTTCAAGGTCTGCCTTGCTTAATTTTCCTCGTTGAGCCAGGGCTTTTGCTGCAACTTGTCTAACTCTTATTTCACTTAGACCACTACAAGCATGGGTTAGCTCTTCAAGAGTTTCTTTGCTTAGATTTGAATCACTAGCTTTTGAAATGTTGTTAAGTAGATTTTTCAACTCACTCTCTTGGGGTAATGGAAGATCGAGAATTGTTAGAGAATCATCGAGGTCACTTGAGGGTGTCCAGTCATATGCACAAAGTACAATTGTATGCGGTTTTTTTCTAAATTCAGAGCATAGAATTCTAAGCATTCTTGATATACCAGCATCCTCTGCAAAACGATGAAAGTCTTTAGCTAAAAGTATTGTTGGTAAGTTTGGGCCTACTTTTTGAAGCCATTGTAAAACTGCCATTGGTTGTCTGGCACCTATACCTTCTGAGTTGAGAATTCCTTTTAACCCTTCTACGTAGTTCCATGTCGCAAGTCGCATATTAGAAGAGCGTTTTGTTGCTTCAGCAATTAATCCTTCAACACGCTCTTCTTCTCTGCTCCTAATCAAAATTAATGGAGTCCTTGATCTTACTAGAAGGTCAAATTGGTCATTCCATTTCTGCATAACACTTTTTTCTAAGCAAATTTATCAATAAATTTTGAAGTCATATCTTAATTATTTTAATTTTAATTAAATAGATAACTTATTTATTACTTTTTGGTTCAAAAGGGAGTCGATCAGAGTTTGCTATGGGCGAAGATGCCAATTCAGTCTTCCCTTGATTTCGAAGTTGATCATCAAGTATTTTCTGAAGATTGTCTGGAAGTGCTTCTTTACTCAAAAGAAAAGTCTGGAATGCCTGGAACATATTTGCAATCACCATATACAAAAGGACTCCAGCTGGAAGAGGGAAAAATAGAAACATCCCTGTGATCATTATTGGAGTAATTTTTTGTGCTGTGGCTTGTTGAGGATTTGGGGGCATTCCTTGGCCTGAAAGAACTTGAGAGATAACAAGAGTTATGCCAAAACCAGCAACCAGTATTGCAATATCCCAATTAATTGAACCATCAACATAAAAACCTACTTGTCCAAGAGCTTTTATAAATAAGAACCCACTTCTTGCCGCTAGCCCTGGTATTTTCCCTTCAATAGTTGCATCACCTGGATATTTCGCTGTCACTGTTCCATCTGATGAAACAGTTGCTAAATCTTCCCCTTTTGTAACTTTCCAGGTTGGGGAAAAATCAGAACCATTCTTGTATGTTTTTAGAACATTGCTATAGCTTTCTCCAGAAAGAGTTTGGAGTTTTATATTTACTGAATCACCAGCACCAATTTTAGTTCCTCCAGGTAATGATGCTATTACAGGAAAGTGATCCTTATCAGAAATAAAAATTGAGTGTCTTGCAGTTTTAAATGGTTTTGGTTCGACTGCCGCAACTTGCTCAGGTGGAAGTATCTTTAGATTTACTAGATATGGCACGTCAGCAAAAGGTGATCCTCTTAATGTCGCAAATAGTGCAAATAATATTGGCATCTGAACTAATAGGGGCAAGCACCCAGCTAATGGGCTTCCAAATTCACCCATCAACTTACCAAGCTCATCTTGTTGTTTCTTAGGGTCGTTTGCATAGCGACTCTTAATCTCAGCCTGACGTTTTTGCATAACAGGTTGAGCTATTTTCATTCGTCGTGCACTTCTGATAGATCCAGCACTTAGTGGGAAAAGAGCAACACGAATAACTATTGTTAGAGCAACTATTGCTAATCCATAGCTATGAAATAAACCGTAGAAGAAATCTAGAATCGGGATAAGAAGGTTGTCTGAGAGGAAACCGATCACGATGGCTTAATTGGAAAGGACAAGAGGGCTCATGCCAGTATCTATTAAAGATAATAAGTTGCTCAAGTATTTGTTGAATTTAATTTAAGTTCAGAACCCTGATGACTGAATAGATGAATTTCGTGAGGTTGTTTGATTAATTTGTTGGTTAATAAAATCTTCAATTTTCCTGAAATTAGGCATTGATCTCATCTCAAGCCTTGCACCATCTTTCATTACCAAAACCATGTCTCCATATGATCCAAGCCCTCTGGGTATAGATCTAACCTCTTTTATTTGGCTATAGGCTATTTGGGATCTATCTTTTCCAAGCCATCCACCGGTAACAGAAATTCTTTTGTTAGTGATCCTGAACCTAAGCCATAGCGCTCTTACTACCGCCCCAAAAGTAAAAGGTAGACCAATTAATGTTATTCCTGCGATTAAGTTCAAAATCAGATCTTCTTTTGCAGGAGCCCCTTCAAAAAAAGTTTGTTCTGAGGATTTGATCATTTAGTGAAAACCAGCCTCTTCAAGTAACTTATCGCATTCTTCAAGAAGAAACTTAGGCTCTTTAGCTAAACATTTAGGGTTGAAACTAAGCAATGCCCATCGATTCATGTATTTGAATTTTTTAAATAGTCTTACTCTTAGGTGCTGATGAATAAGACGTCTCAAACGGTTTCTAATGACAGCTTTTTTACTAACCTTATTGCTTATAGAAATCGCACAGCGACAGGAAGTGATTGGACCAGCTTTCTTGATGTTTATTAAATTAGGATTAGCAATGGCCACTTTGAGACTCATGTAACGACCTTTGTAATGTTTGGAATGTTTATGAATATATTCGAAGCATTTATATCCTTGGAGGCGCATTCCTCTTGGCAAAACCATTTTAATTTTGAACTTATACGGCTACGCGAGATCTACCTTTCTTCCTTCGGCTGCGAATTACATTTCTACCAGTATGGCTTCTCATCCTGACCCTAAAGCCTGAAACGCGTTTTCTTTTTCTACTTGTTCCGCCGAATGTCCTTTTTGTCATGTCTTTTGCTTCTTATAAGGAATTTACTGATTATCTAATTTATCAGTTCATTCGACTGAAATATTCCAAGATCCAACATAACCAGATATTGGCACGGCTCCTGCTGATTGCGCATAAGCATGAAATTGGAACATTCCGGGTCTTCTTGGATTGATTAATTTCATCCTCAATGCATAGGTATTATTATCGACTGGGATTGGGTTGTCTGGGAAAATATCGATAGAGGTTTGGTCTTGATTGACTTCTATGGTCGCAGGGAAATCTTCTAAACATTTTGTTCTACTGCTGAAACCTCCAATTCTCACAAGACAGAGATTAAGTTTCTCAGGTCTTATATTTGTCTTAAAATAATCTGGTACTTTTATTGTAAGTTTTAGAATACCTGTCTTTCGCTCTCTAGATCTTAGGAATAAGTAATAAGTAGACCTATCTTTTTTCTCTTTTGAGGTTTGGAGATACTTTAACTTTATATAATTAGGATCAGCATCCCACATAAAGTCCAATCCTGTATTGGCGATTGCAGGGCTATTCTTAATGATATCTATAGCTGCAAATGAGCTGATAACTATAAATGAGCTTAATAATATCTTTGAGATATTTTTAAAAATAGAATTTTCTTTAGTATTATTCATTTTTAATAGTTCTTGATTGATAGATTTGGGAAAGTAGGATTAGTTCTTTGGTTTAAAACCTTCAAATGGTTTAAAAAAGAAGGAGAACTCTTTTAGTTAGCTATGTCAGGTCTTAACATAGTTGCTCGACCTAGATAAGCATGCTGTGGATCTTGATTCTCAGCTAGTTCTACATGAGCAAGGATTCTAATGCAATTAGTTAGATCCCCTTTGACAGACATTTGTTGGCAATCAAGTAAAGCTACTTTTTCCCATCCTTTGTGTTTCCTTGCTATGGCTGCTGGGAAGCAAGCATTTAGATCATTTGTTACTGAGAAAATAACAGAAATAATTTGCTCTGGTTCAAGCATATTTCTTTTAACTAGCTCAGAGATTAACTCTTGAACTGCTTTCTCAATAGCTTCTGATGAGTTGTTCTGGCATGTAGTTGCTCCTCGTATAGCTTGCATGGTCATTTTTCTTATTGTTTATTTCAGATTTATGGCCTAAATAACCATAGAAGTTGACCGTTAGTAGAAATCTCCATGTTTATTATTTCTAGGAGTTTTGAAAGTATTGTTCCGCCAGGTAATAATCCAATTAATTTCTTTTTTGGACGACCTAATGTAATGGGTTGGAGTTTCTCATCAAGATCAGCAAGCTTGGTTGCCAGGATTCTGGCATCATTCTCATCGCCAACTTCATCAACTAATCCAAGTTCTTTTGCTTGAAAACCAGTAAAAACTCTTCCATCTGCAAACTCTCTAACTTTTTCTTCACTAAGGTTTCTTCCTATAGCAACGGCTTTAACAAATTGATCATAGCTACTATCAATTAGCGATTGAAGTAGTGCTCGTTCTTCCGTTGAAAGGGCTCTATCAGGAGAAAGAATATCTTTAAATAAACCACTTTTAACTGTTTCAAAACGCACTCCAATTTTCTCAAGTAGTTTTGAGATGTTATTTCCTCGAAGAATTACTCCAATTGAACCTGTAATCGTTCCTGGATTGGCAATGATTCTTTCAGCAGCTACTCCGACATAAACTCCTCCAGAGGCTGATATATTGCCAAAGCTTGCTACTACATGGCAACCTTTTTGTCTTAACCTAGTAAGCGCAGCATGGATTTCCTGGCTATCGCCTACTGTACCTCCAGGGCTGTCAATGCGAAGTAAAAGAGCAGGAAACTCTCTTTGTTCAACTTGTCTCACTGCTTTTAGAACAAGCTTTCTTGTGGAACCATTAATTGGACCATCAATAACTATTCTTGCTATCCGTTTTTTGGATTTGCGACGCCAGGGCCAGATCATTGCTTTAGTAAATATTTTATTGGTTCTATTGGATCTTAAAAAGAAGCTCCCAAAGTGTAGCCATGTTTGAGAAGTTGAATTGGTTGTTAATGGTTTTGCCATTTGCATTATGGGGAACTGCAATGGCTGCGATGGCGCCTTTGGTTAAATCAGGGGGGCCAGAATTAGTAGCCACTCTAAGGCTTTTTCCTGCGGGAGTGGCCATTATTTTTGCTGCTATTTGCTTGAAAAGGCCATTGGGTATAGCCAAAATTGATTTTGGTTGGTTCTTGGTATTTTGTTTAATCGATGGAAGCTTTTTTCAGTTTTGTTTAGCAAAAGGCTTGGTTGGAACTGGTGCAGGATTGGGTTCTGTTTTTATTGACTCTCAACCTTTAATTGTGGCTCTTTTGGCAAGATCTATTTTTGGAGATCCTATAAACCCTATTGGTTGGATTGGATTAACACTTGGAATAGGAGGAATAGTTTGTATAGGTGTATCCCCTGAGCAACTAGGGAATTGGTTCTTAATGCATCAAGAAGAAGTCTTGGAATTCAATTTGTTCGATAAAGGTCAGGGTTGGATGCTCTTAGCTGCTATAGCAATGGCATTAGGAACAGTTTTGATTAGGTTTACTTGTACAGAAAGTGACCCCGTAGTAGTAACTGGTTGGCATATGGTTTTCGGTAGTTTACCTTTGGCAGTTTTGCATCTTTTAGATTCTAGTAGAACTATTTTTCCTCAATGGTCATTTAACGATTGGAGCTTAATGGCATATTCCACTTTTCTAGGTAGTGCTCTGGCTTATGGATTGTTTTTCTGGTTTGCAAGTAGGAAAGAGCTTACCAGTTTTAGTACTCTTGCATTCTTAACCCCAGTTTTTGCACTTTTATCTGGTGGAATATGGCTTGGGGAAAGACTAAATTTAGTTCAATGGTGTGGAGTGTGTTTTGTTCTTCTATCTGTATTTTTAGTCAGTCAAAGAGCTCGATTATGGGAGCCTTTAAATAGTTCAAGTGAAGATTTATCCAAAGAGTTTCTTTAATGAATTTAAGACTTGTTGTAATTAGTACCCCTATAGGGTTTATCGGAAGTGGAAGGGGTGGGGGCGTTGAGCTAACTCTAGTATCAATTATTGCTGGCTTATTAGAGTTAGGCAATGAAGTTACCTTGGTAACATCGGAGGGTTCTATTTTGCCTTCTTCTTGTAATAGAGCTCAGGTTATAACAGTTTCAGGCACAGATCAAGAGAGTTGGCAGCATCAAGATGCAAATGCTCCGATGAGAATTCCTCTAAATGCAATTCTACCAAAATTATTAGATAAGGCATTAAATATAGGCAAAGATTATGATGCAATAATAAATTTAAGTTATGACTGGTTACCTTTGTGGGTTACTCCCTATGTAGATACAAAGATCTTCCATTTAATTAGCATGGGAGGTGTATCTAATATAATGATAGATATAATTAATAAATTATCTAAAACCAATCATAATAGGTTGGCTTTCCATACATATAGCCAGGCCTCTGATTATAAATTAGCTGATAAAGCAATTGTTTTAGGTAATGGATTTAATATGAAAAATTATAATTTTCAATTAGGAACAAAAGGACCCTTGGGTTGGGCTGGGAGGATTTCTCCTGAGAAAGGGCTAGAAGATGCTGCAGAAGTTGCCTCGTCTATGGGCGATAAATTGCTTGTTTGGGGGTTTGTAGAAGATAAGGAATATGCTTCTAAAATTGAAGCTTCCGTTGCTCCTGGAACAATTCAATGGAGAGGATTTCTATCGACAAAAGATTTTCAGAAAGAGTTAGGTAGTTGTAGAGCATTTATAAATACTCCTAAATGGAATGAGGCTTTTGGGAATGTTGTAATCGAAGCAATGGCTTGTGGAGTCCCCGTTATTGCTTACAATCGAGGCGGGCCTGGAGAATTAGTCAAGCCAGGTTTTACAGGTTGGCTTGTTCCCCCTGATGATATCGAGAAGCTAAAAATAGCTGTGTCAAAGGTAGATCAAATTGACAGGACAAATTGTAGAGAATGGGCTATTAAAACTTCTTCTCAGAAAGAATTTGCTGGACGTATCTTATCCTGGGTTGTTTCAGGAATTGCAGATGAAAAAATATAGCTATTATTAAAAAAATGTTTCCTCTTAGTTTTAGGTGAAGATACTTATTTCCAAATCTATGCATAAAAGAGGAATTTATTTAATTCTATTTTTTGGAATTCTTCTTTTTATTTACAATCTAGGGTCAACTGGTTTGATTGATGAGACTCCTCCCCTTTTTG
>QCFE01000030.1 GCA_003278425.1 Prochlorococcus sp. AG-363-B11
TTACTCCTCGAACCAAAGAGTTTGAACTTTTAAGTTCGTTTAAAAGTTCAACCATAGGAGCTGCTGCTTCTCTGCAATGAACAATCACCGGTAAATCCAACTCAAAAGCAAGTTGCAATTGTGGTTTAAGTACTGCAAATTGCTCCTCCAGATTTGAGTCTTTATAGAGATCTAAACCCAATTCTCCAATTGCCACTACTCTAGGGTCATCCAATGCAGCACTCCGCAAAATATCTATGGTTTCTCCTTCCTTCCAATGCCCTGTATCAAGAGGGTGAACTCCAACTGAATAACTAAGTTCTGGGAAACGATCAGCTAATTTTCGAATTTCTGGAATTTCAGATGGTTCCACGCAAGCATGAATCAAACTTGTAACCCCTGCAGCCCTCCATCGTTCTGCTACATCATCAAGATCATCCTGAAAACTTGAGAAAACTATGTGGCAATGACTATCTATAAGATGGTTGAAAGTCACGAAGGCAAAGGATATCTGGAATTTTTAATTTTTTAATTATTTAGCAGCTGGTTCAGATACTTTTTTAAAAGCTTTAGACAATCGCGATTTCTGATTAGCTCCAGTATTTCTATGCAATGAGCCTCGTTTTACAGCCTTGTCGATCTTACTAAAAGCATCATTAATTGATTTCTGAACATCATTCTTAGCTTGTTCATCAGGTTTTGCTTTATATGAAACACAAGCTGCAAAGCAACGCTTCATTAAAGTTCTAATTGCAGATTTATACGAACGGTTCTGGATACGGTTGCGCTCAGCAATCTGTATTCGTTTCTTAGCTGACTTAATATTTGCCACTGAGGCTAGATGACACTTAATTGCCTCAAGATTCTAGCTTAATAAGCTTAATAAAAAAAAGATCTTGCAAAAATTCAAGGCAATTAAAGAAAGAACCACCTAGCTTTAAAGAAGATTTCCGTGGAAAAGGTTGACTCAAAGTAGAAAAATATTGAATTGCACAAAAGATCCACAAGAAGCAGAAAGATTTCTGGACAAGATTGCTTCTCGCACATCATTAGATTCTCAAGCAGAAGCTATTACTGCTGTTAAGGGGATTCTTGATGAGGTAAAAAAATATGGTGATGATGCATTAATAAGGCTGACCCAAAAGTTCGATGCATTTACTCCAAAGCCATTAGCTGTATTACCTGAAGAAACTTCTCAAGCTTGGGATGAAACCCCAAAAGAATTGCAAGATTCACTATTTCTTGCAAAGAAAAGAATCGAAGATTTTCATAAAAACCAAATTCCAAAAGATTTTCTAATAAAAGGTATTCATGGAGAGCATCTTGGGCGGAGATGGAGTCCAGTTCTTAAAGCAGGGATTTATATACCAGGCGGTCGAGCAGCCTATCCAAGCACTGTTCTTATGAACGCAATACCGGCTTTAGTTGCTGGAGTTGAAGAGGTCATAATGGTTTCACCCGCCGACCAGACTGGTAAACTTAACAAGACAGTGCTAGCAGCAGCACATATAGCTGGAATTAAAAAGATATTTCGTGTAGGTGGAGCCCAAGCAATTGGAGCACTTGCTTATGGAACAGAAACAATCCCTCCAGTAGATGTGATTAGTGGGCCAGGGAACATATACGTAACTTTGGCAAAAAAATCTGTTTACGGGCAAGTAGGAATTGACTCACTTGCAGGACCAAGTGAGGTATTAATAATTGCAGACAATTCTGCCAATTTAGAACAGCTTGCAGCAGACCTACTAGCTCAGGCTGAACATGATCCACTCGCAGCATCAATCTTATTAACTACGGACAAAACTCTTGCCAACAAAATTGACTTTGAAATTGAAACACAATTACAAAATCATCCTCGCTCAGATATTTGCAGACAATCTCTAAATAATTGGGGTCTATTGGTAATTTGCAAAGATCTAGATACATGCGTGGAATTAAGCAACCGATTTGCACCTGAACACCTGGAATTACTAATTGAGAATCCATTACAACTAGCTTCTAAAATAAGAAATGCAGGTGCAATATTTTTAGGTCACTGGAGTCCAGAAGCAACAGGGGATTATTTAGCTGGTCCAAATCACACTTTGCCAACTTCTGGAACAGCAAGATTTAGCAGTGCCCTAGGGGTAGAAACTTTTATGAAAAGCACATCAATAATAAACTTCTCAGAAGAAGCTCTGGTTAAAACAAGTAATGCAATTATTCAATTAGCTAATAGCGAGGGACTTCATAGCCATGCAAATTCTATAAAGTTAAGGCTTTCTAGGACTTCTTTAACCGATTAACGTTTGTACTTCCATTGCTTATTTCCCCTACTAAAACCTCATCCGTAAGATTGATAAATAAGCCATTCTCTAACACTCCAGGAAAATTATTTATTTGCGTCTCTAAAGCTTCTGGATCATCAATTCCATTCTGAAAACTAACATCAAGAACTAGGTTCCCTTGATCCGTAACAATTGGACCTGCTTTTTTCTGGGCCATTCGCAGCGAAGCTTTTCCTCCTAACGAATTAATTTTCTTCTGAACCAATTGCCATGCAGAAGGTAAAACTTCGACAGGCAGCTTGAAAGCTAGATTTAATTTTTTTACAATCTTGCTTGAATCAACAACAACTACAAAGCGATCAGCTACTGAAGCTACAAGTTTCTCTTGAACATGACAGGCTCCACCACCTTTAATTAATTGGAAAGCAGGGTCTACTTCATCTGCTCCATCAATAGCTAGATCAATTTTGCTGACAGCTGAAAAAGCCTTAAGAGGTATCCCAAGTTGGGTAGCAAGCACCTCTCCCTGAAAAGAAGTTGTTACACCAACAATGTCCTTTAGAGAACCTTCTTTTAGTTTCTCACCTAAAGAATTGATCATGAGAGCTGCCGTAGAGCCTGATCCAAGTCCCAGAACCATGCCATCTTCAATTTGATCAACAGCAGCTTTTGCGACCGCAATTTTCATTTGAGTTTGTAGATCTTCCATCTTTTAAAACCTTTTCGAGACAGTAGCAAGCTTTCTAGCTTATACCTGGTAATGCTTCAGGCTGTATAGAAAGTTTGATCTCTCTATTATTTCTTAGAAGTTTAATGGGGAAAGGCTTTCCTATTTGAGAAGATTCTACTTTCTCAAGTAAAGAGCTTGGGTCAAGAACATCTTTGTCATCAGCAGCGATAATGAGGTCCCCACGCTTCAAACCTGCCCTCTCAGCAGGACTATCACTAAGTACAGATTGAACTAACGCGCCAGATCTTTCTGGTAGTTCAACTAAAGAGTTGGGATCACGATTATGTTCTTGAGCGGTGCTTGCATCTAAAGAAATCAGTTGAACCCCTAAATATGGATGAAGCACCTCACCATTAGCTAAAAGTTGATCAGAAACACTTTTAGCAAGATTAATAGGAATTGCAAAACCCAATCCAGCCCCAGGGCCAGATCTAACCAAAGTATTAATACCAATAACTTCTCCTAAGTAATTAACCAAAGGGCCCCCAGAGTTACCTGGATTTATTGCCGCATCTGTTTGGATCAAATCCAGTCGTTTATCAGAAAAACCTAAGCTGCTTATATTCCGATGCAAGCTACTTACTATCCCTAAAGTGACTGTTCTCTCTAATCCATAAGGGGTACCCAAAGCAATAGCCCAATCGCCTACTTCAAGATTCTCTGAATTGCCTAAAGGAGCAGATTCAACTTTTAAGCGAGTATCTAATTTAACAAGAGCCAAGTCAGTAACAAGATCTTTCCCAATAACCTGACCATCACATTTTTCACCATTAGAAAGTGTTACAAGGACATCATCAACCCTCTCAACAACATGAGCATTAGTCAAAACTAATCCATCATCATTAATTAATACGCCCGAACCCTGACCTCTCTGTTTTTCAGGACCAAAGTTAGGCTCTCCAAGCAAATCCCTAAGCAAAGGGTCAATCAAAGTGGGGTCAAACTGCTCATGTTCAACGATTCTCTCCGTATCTATTCGTACAACTGCTGGTGCTACATTTCTCACCGCATCAGCTACAAAGCTGTGAGAAGATTCTTGCCTTGGATTCTCACTAGCAAAACTAGGCTCAACAAGAGCTCCTATAAAAATGATTAAACTCAACAGCGAAGCAAAATATCCTGGAAATCTCATAGAACCCCTAAAATCAATATTGATATTGATTTTAATGCTGCCACCAAACCAACTGCAGTGAAGCTAAATAGAGAAAATTTAAGCAAAATCAAAAAAATTCATTGTAGAAAAGTAAAAGATCATCTACTAGAATTAATTCGCCTGACGGTTACCTCCTTGATTGAGGCAGGTTAAATCTAAAAACTGTTGGGTACAAGGCCCAACGATAACCTCTCTCTCTTGCCTAACCAAATCGTCAAAGATTTAGAGCGTCTAGCTGCAGATACAGCTGAAGAAAAAGGGTTTGAAATAGTTCATTTGCAACTAATTACCCAAACAAATCCTATGACAATCCAAATTCACATTCGTCGTACAGACGGGAATGATATTTCCTTGGATGATTGTTCTAAGATTACTCATCCAATTGCAGAGGCTATAGAGAATTCTAAGTTAGTAAATTCAGCTTATATCCTAGAAATTAGCAGTCCTGGCCTAAATGATATCCTAGTAACAGATAAGGAATTTGAGACCTTCAAAGGTTTTCCTATTGAAGTCTCCACCACAAACAATTCTAAATCTACTGTTCTTCATAATGGTTTGCTTCATACTAGATCCGAAGATCATTTACTAATAAATGTGAAAGGAAGAATGAGCAAAATACCAAGAGAAAATGTTGTTCAAGTCAGACTGGCAAGTCCCACTGGGTAGCCCAAAAGACTTAATTTCAACATTCACATTCCAATTTTCCATCATCGATGGCCTTAGTTCTTCTCCCCGGTCTCAACAACTTAATCGAAGACATTAGTGAGGAGAAAAAGCTCCCTGCTCAAGTTGTCGAGACTGCACTTAGGGAAGCTTTACTAAAAGGGTATGAAAGATATAGACGCACCCTTTATTTAGGGATTAATGAAAACCCTTTTGAAGAAGAGTACTTCAGCAATTTTGATATCGGTTTAGATCTTGAGCAAGAAGGATATAGGGTATTAGCAAGCAAGATAATTGTAGAAGAAGTTGAAAGTGAAGATCATCAAATAGCTCTTTCTGAAGTTATGCAGGTAGCTGAAGATGCACAAGCAGGAGATACTGTAGTGCTCGATGTCACTCCTGAGAAAGAAGAATTTGGAAGGATGGCTGCCGCCACAACAAAGCAAGTTCTCTCTCAAAAGCTTAGAGATCAACAAAGAAGAATGATACAAGAAGAATTTGCAGATCTTGAGGATCCAGTCTTGACAGCTCGAGTCATACGTTTTGAACGTCAATCGGTCATTATGGCAGTAAGTTCTGGAATTGGCAGACCAGAAGTTGAAGCAGAACTACCTAGAAGAGATCAACTTCCAAATGACAATTATCGAGCCAATGCAACATTCAAAGTATTTCTTAAAGAAGTTAGCGAAGTTCCCAGAAGGGGGCCTCAACTATTTGTAAGTCGAGCAAACGCTGGTCTTGTTGTTTATTTGTTTGAAAACGAAGTGCCAGAAATTCAAGAAGGTTCTGTCAGGATTGTTGCCGTGGCTCGTGAAGCAAACCCTCCTACCAGATCTGTTGGTCCAAGAACAAAAGTCGCCGTAGACAGCATTGAAAGAGAAGTCGACCCAGTTGGAGCTTGCATTGGAGCCCGAGGATCAAGAATCCAGCAAGTAGTTAATGAACTAAGAGGAGAAAAAATTGATGTCATCCGCTGGTCATCCGATCCTGTCCAATACATTTGTAATTCTCTTAGTCCAGCAAGAGTTGAAATGGTAAGACTAGTCGATCCGGAGGGACAACATGCTCATGTTCTTGTTCCACCAGATCAACTAAGCCTTGCGATTGGAAGAGAAGGGCAAAATGTAAGGCTTGCTGCGAGACTTACAGGTTGGAAGATCGATATAAAAAATTCCCAGGAATATGACCAATCAGCAGAAGATGCAATAGTAGCTGAACTTATTTCTCAAAGAGAAGAAGAAGAGGCACTTCAAAAAGAAGCTGAAGATCGCCTAGCTGCAGAGCAAGCTGCTAGGGCTCAAGAAGATGCTCGTTTAAGGGAGTTATATCCATTACCTGAAGACGAAGATGAAGAATCCGAACAATTTCAAGAAAATGAAGGCGCTTTAGAGCCTGAAGAACAAAATGTTGTTAACAATACCAATGAAGAAGACAGCGAGGGATCCTATGAAGAAGGAGAATTAAATTCAGATGAGGATAGAACCCGGTGATTGGAAACCCCGTCCTGCGTCGCTGTGTTGCTTGTAGAAAGCTTTTAGACCGAAAGCAGCTCTGGAGAGTGATCAGGGACCACCAGGATGGTGTTGTTCTCGATAAAGGTATGGGTAGGTCTGCTTACCTCTGCCCTTCTGAGAACTGCCTAAAAGAAGCATGGCAGCGAAAGCGTTTACAAAAAGCCCTGAGATGTCAGGTAAATGTAAGTGTTATAGAGGTGCTGCAAAATAGATTGAATCACGGCAATGATTCAATTACTAAGGCAATATAAAAGGTATGTCCCAAATAAAATGGGAACTTCATTTAAAAATTGCCAGCATCCACCAAAAATTTAATGACCAGCAGCGGCAAAATCAGAATCTACGAACTTTCCAGAGATTTAAGTCTGGACAATAAAGATGTGCTAGATGCTGCTAAAAAACTTTCCATTGCAGCCAAAAGTCACAGCAGCTCTATTAGTGATCTAGATGCAAATAAAATCAAAAGTTTGCTATCGGATAAAAAAAATATACGCCCAACATCTCAAAATAAACAACCTTCAGGCAAAGAAATCCTCTCTGTCAAAAAGGCTGCTGGTTCTCCTTCTAAAACTCCAAAGCCGAAAATAACCCAGAGCCATTCTGAAAACAAGCAATCAACTCTGAAAATCAAACCATCTAGTCCAAAAACAGCAATTGCAAAATCCCCAATCCCCCCTTCACCTATAAAGCCAGAAAATACATCAAAAAAGCAGCCTAACTCTCCAAACCTACAGCCGAATCTCACAAATGCAGGAAAAGGTCAATCTCAATCCAGTAAGAACAACCTTTTAAAAACTGTTCCATCTCAACCAAAGCCTCCTACTGC
>QCFE01000031.1 GCA_003278425.1 Prochlorococcus sp. AG-363-B11
TAGAAGAGAATTTTAATTTAATTGAGGATCCAGATCACTTAACGATTGATATAGATCCTGATAATGAATTCCTTTGGGAAGAAGAATCAATTAAAAAAATACATAATCGGTTTCGAGAACTAGTTGATGCTCAAGCAGGTAAAGAATTATGTGATTACTCTCTCAGGAAAATTGGCTCAGCACTGGAGTCTGATATTCGTTTCATGCTCCAAGCAGGAGAAATAAGCTACAACCCCGACTCTCGAGTACTTAATTACTCGATGGGACTTCCTAGAACCCCAGATTTATTGTGAATAGGCCTCCTTATAGGTCTTCTAAACGACCTTCATATAGAGAGACAGATTCTCGATTTGGAGGAGCAAGAGATCGCTCTCAAAGGCGTTCATTAGGTAATTCCTATGGATCAGTATCCAGAAATTCCTCAGGACTTGATGCTGGGCCGATGAAAATGAATACGGGCACTATTGCTGTGCTTGCAGGAGTGCTTGTATTGGGAGTTGGTATTGGTAGTGCTATTACAAGTACGTCTCAAGGGGGTTCAGGAAATATTGCAAGTCAACAGCAGTTGGATATGGCAGTTCCAGACCCAGAATTTTGTAGACAATGGGGAGCGAGTGCTTTTGTAATAGATATAGAAATGTATACAACACTGAACCCATCAACTAGTTTTGTCACACAACCCTCATTACAACCTGGATGTGTTATTCGAAGAGAAAATTGGTCTCTTTTGCAAAAGCAAGGAGTAATTACTAATGAAGATGTAAGGGAATGTAAGAATCGCATGAATACTTTTGCTTATATCGGTTCTATTAGGGATCAGCCATCAGTTAGATGTGTTTATCAAGCAGATGTGAATGATAATAAGTTTATTATTAAGGGTGTAGAAGAAGAGGGTATAAGGGTTAATCAGGAAGCTATTCAGTTTTAAGGTTTGCATTTTTGGGATCTTTAGCTTGTTGATGGATAGGGCTATCTGCACTAGCAAAGACGGGTAAAATTTCTTTAGAAAAGGCTGCTGCTGCACGGGATGTATAGCGAATAGGATTACTAATGAGTTTTAATTCTCTTCTAACTTCTAAGTCAGCAATTATTGGTTTATGAACTGTTCCAGCTAGAAGTTCTCTTTCAATAGAAACTACTGGAAGAAAAGCTGCACCTAGACCTGATTGCACAGCATTCTTTATTGCTTCTAAGGAATTTAGTTCCATTTCTATACGTAGTCTTTGAACATCTAACCCAGAACTCTTTAACAATTGATCAACAACTTTTCTGGTAGTTGACTGGGAATCAAGACTTACGAAACCTAGTCTGTATAAATCTTCTTTTCTTAATTCCTTTAGTCTTGCTAAGGGGTGTTTTTGAGAAAGAATTAATGCTAATTCATCAGTTGCATAGGGAATTATTTGCAATATCTCGTTCAGCTCAGGTGGCAATTGTCCCCCAATTATTGCTAGGTCAATTTGGCCATTCGCAACACTCCATCCAGTTCTCCGAGTGCTGTGAACTTGCAATTGAACTGATACATCAGGGAACTTCTGACGAAACAGACCAATCATTCGTGGCATTAAATATGTCCCTGTTGTTTGGCTAGCCCCAATAATTAATGAACCGCCTTTTAAATTATGTAAATCTTTAATAGCTCCACAGGCTTCATCGCATTGATTAAGGATTCTTTCGCAGTATTTCAGTAATAGTTGTCCTCCTTCAGTGAGTTGAGCTTTTCTGCCGCCTCTATCAAAAATTGTTAGTTCTAATTGTTTTTCTAGATTTTGAATTTGAAGGCTTACGGCAGGTTGAGTGATATAAAGACTTTGAGCAGCCTTCTTAAAACTTCCCTCTTGGACAATTGCCTTGAGGATGCGTAATTGATCTAGGGTGAAAGGCAGTTCGGCCATAGCGGCTGCCAAAATGACAGCAAAGATACAGACTTATACTTGAGGACTCTAAGTCCCTCTGAATCGAAAAATCTTTAGATCAGACTTCTGCCACAAATGTTTCAAGAAAATATTCATCACAGCAGTTTGGTAATGCTTGGACTCTTGTTTGCGTTTGCAGTTATCCATAGCGGGGGTGCTGCATTAAGGGCCCGAGCAGAACCACTAATTGGAGCAAGATTGTGGAGAATAATTTTTGCTACTGCCAGTATTCCGATGGCATCTATTTTGATTTTATATTTCCTTGCTCACCGTTACGATGGAATTCGCCTCTGGAATCTGCAGGGTGTGCCAGGAATGGTTGGGATCATTTGGATTACGACAGCAATAAGTTTTTTATTCCTGTATCCAGCTACTTACAATCTTTTAGAAATTCCTGCTTTGGCTAAGCCTCAAGTCAGATTATATGAACAAGGAATTATCCGAGTGAGTAGACATCCTCAAGCCATTGGACAAGTCCTTTGGTGTATTTCTCATGGTATTTGGATTGGTAGTAGCTTTATGTTGATAACTTCTGCTGGCTTAATAGCTCATCATTTGTTCTCTGTATGGCATGGAGATAGACGCTTAAAGATAAGATTTGGTGAGGAATTTGAGGAACTCAAAAAAAATACATCTGTTATTCCCTTTGTTGCTGTTTTTGATGGCCGACAAAAATTGCAATGGAAAGAATTCATTCGCCCCTCTCAGTTAGGCATATTGCTTGCAGTAGCAGCGTTTTGGTGGTCTCATCGCTTTATCTCAGCTGGAACCGAATTGTTTTTATCTTCCAAGTTAACGGAACTCTTAGCTTGAAATGCCTACACTCACAAGGGTATGACAACACAGAATGCTATCGCCAGCTGAAATTGCTTGGTTAATACCATTGCTTCCTCTTTTTGGTGCACTTGCATCAGGGTTGGGATTAATTGGTTTTAATCAAGGTATGAATCGGTTAAAGAAACCGGTAGCGATCATATTGCTCACTTGCGTTGGTGCATCAGCCGTTTTAAGTTTTGCGGTCCTTTTAGAACAAATTTCTAACCCTCATGCTGTTGAACATCTTTTTGTTTGGGCAAGTGCGGGAGACTTTACTTTGCCAATGGGTTATGTAGTGGATCCTTTAGGTGCGGTGATGCTTGCTCTGGTTACTACCATTGCCCTTTTGGTGATGATTTATTCGCATGGTTATATGGCCCATGACAAAGGCTATGTAAGATTTTTCACTTATTTAGCGTTGTTTAGTAGTTCTATGCTCGGGCTAATTATCAGCCCAAACTTATTAGAAATATATGTTTTTTGGGAATTAGTCGGGATGTGTTCATATCTTCTTGTTGGTTTTTGGTATGACAGAGACGGTGCCGCCCATGCTGCACAAAAGGCTTTTGTAGTTAATAGAGTTGGGGACTTTGGACTTTTGCTTGGGATACTTGGTTTGTTTTGGGCGACAGGTACTTTTGATTTTAGTGGGATTTCGATAGGTCTTTCTGATGCGATTTCTTCCGGCAATGTTCCAGAGTGGGCAGCTTTAGTACTTTGCTTTTTAGTTTTTTTAGGGCCAATGGCAAAGTCTGCTCAATTCCCTTTGCATGTTTGGTTGCCAGATGCAATGGAAGGACCGACTCCTATATCAGCACTTATTCATGCAGCAACAATGGTTGCTGCTGGTGTCTTCCTTGTAGCTCGCTTAGAGCCTTTATATAGCCAGTTCCCTTTAATTAATCTTTTGATAGCAATATTTGGAACAATTACTTGTTTCTTAGGTGCTTCTATTGCGCTTACTCAAATGGATTTAAAAAAGGGACTAGCTTATAGCACTGTTTCCCAATTGGGTTATATGATGCTTGCTATGGGATGCGGAGCTCCTATTGCAGGAATGTTCCATTTAGTTACGCATGCTTTCTTCAAGGCAATGCTCTTTTTGGGCTCAGGTTCAGTCATTCATGCAATGGAAGAAGTAGTAGGACATGAACCTGTCTTGGCTCAAGATATGAGATTAATGGGTGGTCTGAGAAAAAAAATGCCGGTTACTTCTTTTACGTTTCTAATCGGATGTGTTGCTATTAGCGGAATTCCACCTCTAGCTGGTTTTTGGAGTAAAGATGAAATCCTTGGAGAAGCATTTAATGCATTTCCACTTCTTTGGATTATTGGATTTATGACCGCAGGGATGACTGCTTTTTATATGTTTAGGCTTTATTTCTTGACATTTGAAGGGGAATTTAGAGGAGAAAATAAGGAGCTTCAGACTAATTTATTAGCTTCTGCAGAAAAAGAAAAAGATGAGGAAGAGTTTCATGGTTCAGGAGCTATTCATGAGTCTTCATGGTCAATGACGACCCCATTAATTGTTTTGGCTGTGCCTTCAGTATTAATTGGTTTTTTAGGAACTCCTTGGAATAGCAGCTTTGCAAAATTGCTTAATTTGGAAGAAGCTTCTGAAATGGCTAGTAATTTTAGTTGGACTAGTTTTCTTCCATTAGCTTTTGCATCTGTACTTATTTCTTGTGCTGGGATTTCTTTAGCATATTTTGCTTATTACTCAAAGAAAATAGATTTAACCTCTGCAGTTGTGAAAAGATTCCCTTCTATAAATGCTTTCTTCGCTAATAAATGGTATCTAGATGAGATTAATGAGAAATTATTTGTTCGAGGCAGTCGAAAATTAGCTCGTGAAGTTTTAGAAGTGGATGCAAAGGTAGTTGATGGCGTGGTTAATTTAACTGGATTGTTGACTTTAGGTAGTGGAGAAGGGTTGAAATACTTTGAGACAGGTAGAGCCCAGTTTTATGCATTAATTATTTTTGGAGGTGTAATTGGTTTGGTTGCTTTGTTTGGAGTTCTTGGCACTTAATCTGAATAAATAATCTTACTTGTGTGTGTCATCCCCTATCGATTGGATGCGAGAGCTGTAAGTATTTCTACACTCCAAAAAGAGTAGGGAAATCATTCAGTGTTTGATTTTGTGCCAGTTTCAATTTGGGCAATTATCCCTGACCAGGTTCCAGAACCTATTACATCCGATTTTCCTTGGTTATCCTTGTCGATACTCTTCCCAATCGGTGGATCTCTTTTAGTACCTTTTTTCCCTGATGAAGGTGAGGGGAAACAAGTTAGATGGTATGCATTAGGAATCGCATTAATTACGTTTTTAATAACAGTTGCTGCCTATCTAAAAGGATACGATCCATCTCAGGCAGGTCTTCAGTTGTCTGAGCGGATTGAATGGTTGCCAGATTTAGGACTCACATGGTCAGTAGGGGCTGATGGCCTTTCGATGCCATTAATCCTTCTTACAAGCTTTATTACTGCTTTAGCGGTTTTAGCAGCCTGGCCTGTGAGCTTTAAGCCCAAGCTATTTTTCTTCTTGATTTTGGCTATGGATGGTGGACAGATAGCTGTCTTTGCTGTACAAGATATGCTTTTATTTTTTCTTGCTTGGGAATTAGAACTACTACCTGTTTACTTGTTGTTAGCTATTTGGGGAGGGAAAAAAAGACAATACGCAGCAACCAAATTTATTATTTATACGGCAGGGAGCTCTCTTTTTATTCTTCTTGCAGGTTTGGCGATGGGCTTCTTTGGAGGAGGTTCTCCTAACTTTGAATTTACACATCTAGCTAATCAAAATTTTGGCACTGGCTTTCAGTTGCTTTGTTACGGGGGCTTGCTAATTGCCTTTGGTGTAAAACTACCAATAGTTCCTTTGCATACTTGGTTGCCAGATGCACACGGTGAAGCCACTGCTCCAGTTCATATGCTTTTAGCAGGAATTTTATTGAAGATGGGCGGCTATGCACTTTTAAGATTTAATGCTCAATTGCTACCAGCTGCCCATGCCCAATTCGCTCCGTTATTAATAGTCCTGGGTGTTGTAAATATTATTTATGCAGCTCTTACTTCTTTTGCTCAAAGGAATTTAAAAAGAAAAATTGCTTATAGCTCAATAAGTCATATGGGCTTTGTGCTTATTGGGATAGGTAGCTTTAGTTCTTTAGGTACAAGTGGAGCAATGCTTCAGATGATTAGTCATGGATTGATTGGAGCAAGTTTATTTTTCTTAGTTGGTGCAACTTATGACCGAACACATACTCTTCAACTAAATGAGATGGGCGGTGTTGGGCAGAAAATGAGAATTATGTTTGCACTTTGGACAGTATGCTCTTTAGCTTCCTTGGCTCTTCCAGGCATGAGCGGATTTGTTTCGGAATTGATGGTTTTTGCTGGTTTGGTTACTGATGAAGTTTATACCCTTCCTTTTAGAATTGTGATAGCAGGACTTGCGGCCATAGGAGTAATACTTACCCCTATTTATTTACTCTCAATGTTGAGAGAGATCTTCTTTGGAAAAGAAAATGTTGATCTTCTTGCTAAAAGGGAACTTGT
>QCFE01000032.1 GCA_003278425.1 Prochlorococcus sp. AG-363-B11
TAAATATGGCTTTATAATTTCTTCTTCGTTTTGAGCATATGCCTTTCTTCTATTAATTGCTTCTTTTGCCATATGTGCTGCAAAGATTAAATCTTCTTTTTCATGTATGACTACTTTGAGCTCATGACATTTGCTAAGTATTGATGAACGAGGTGGTGCATGACGCTTAGGTGAAAGTGTAATCCAGCTAATTGTTCCAGAAATATCATCTACTCCGCTTGTTTCTAGGTGGATAGGGAGCACTTTTTGATTTTTAGCTATTGTTGACTTAGTAATTGCATTACATAGCGAATCTAAGTTGTGATGTAATGGCTCACCTCCAGTTATTACGATCATTGATGCACCGTTTGATTGTGCTTTTGCTGCTTCTTTGGAAAGATTTAAAATTGTTTCTTTTTGATGACCTCTCATAGGCCATGACTCTTTAGTATCACACCAAGGGCAACCTACTTTGCATCCACCTAATCGAATAAAAAAAGCACTTTTACCAAAATGTAAACCTTCAGCTTGCAGAGAATGAAATGTCTCAACCATTGGCAGGGTAGAGGTCATGCTTCTCTAATGAGATCTTGTAAAACATTTTTTGAATTATTGAATGTTTCCTGGGGTGATGTAGTTAAATGTAATTGAGCTGCTTTGATTAGCCCTGCAAATAACGGATGAGGTTTTCCTGGTCTTGATAAGAACTCTGGATGATATTGACATGCAGTAAAAAATGGATGTGTTTTTAACTCAATCAGTTCTACTAATCGACCATCTGGTGAGGTTCCACTAATAGTGTACCCAGACTCAAGGAAGAGATTTTTATAAGAGTTATTAAATTCATAACGATGTCTATGACGTTCATAAACCACTTCTTCGCCATAGAGTCTCTGTCCCATTGTGTTTGGGAGTAATCTGCATGGGTATACACCTAGCCTCATTGTCCCTCCTAGATCCATGACATCTTGTTGTTCAGGCAGTAAATGAATGACAGGATGAATTGACTGTGGGTTTAATTCGGAGCTTGAGGCATCTTCAAGACCGGCTATATTTCTTGCCCATTCAATTACTGCACATTGCATCCCTAAGCAAAGGCCTAAGAAAGGAATCTTTTGCTCTCTTGCCCATTTGATTGCTGAAATTTTTCCATTTACCCCTCTATTTCCAAAACCTCCAGGAACAACTATTGCGTCTATTCCTTTCAACAGACCCTCAGCTCCTTCTGATTCAATTTTTTCAGCTGATATCCAATGAATGTCTAGAGATGCGTTGTTTGCTATACAGGCATGTCTTAAGGCTTCGACTACAGATAAGTAGGCATCATTTAATTGTATATATTTCCCTACTAGCGCTACCTTAACTGATGGTCCTGGATTTCTTAATTGATGAACTAATTTCTTCCAGTCTTCTAGATCACATTCATGGTCTCTTAAATTCAGTATGCGTAGAATTTCCCGACAGAGGCCTTCTTCTTTTAATGATAGAGGGACTGAATATATACTGTCAGCATCTAAAGCTGGAATTACTGCATTATTATTTACACCACAAAAACCACTAATTTTAGATTTTAATTCATCATTAATGGCTCTATCACTTCTACAGACTAATACATCTGGTTGAATTCCAATGGAACGTAATTCCTTGACAGAATGTTGTGTTGGTTTGGTTTTTATTTCACCTGATGTATTGATGAATGGTAAAAGAGTGACATGAATATAAGCGATATCACTATGGCCTACATCACTTTTGAATTCACGAATTGCCTCTAAAAATGGGAGTGATTCAATGTCTCCTACTGTTCCACCAATTTCGGTGATAACAATATCAGCATGACTATTAGCGGCAACACGTTGTATTCTTTCTCGGATTTCTTTTGTGATATGAGGAATTACTTGTACAGTTCTACCTTCATAATCTCCGCGTCTTTCCCTATTAATAACTGATTGATAGATTGAACCTGTGGTCACACTGTTTAAACGCGACATCGCGGTATCTGTAAAACGTTCGTAATGCCCTAGGTCGAGATCTGTTTCTGCTCCATCTTCGGTAACAAAAACCTCACCATGTTGAAACGGACTCATTGTTCCAGGGTCAACATTCAAATATGGATCTAATTTCAAAATAGATACGCTATACCCTCTTGACTTCAGCAGTCTTCCAAGACTGGCAGCAACAATCCCTTTACCAATACTGGATACAACCCCTCCGGTGACAAAAACAAATTTGGTCATTTAGTTTCTTTGTATGCTCTAAGTTAACTCGATCTTGCTCAAGACCAACGAAATTAAATAGTTTCTCGAGAAATGTTATTCATTATTTTAGATCTTCTAGAGTACTTTGAGTTATTCATCCTCCTCAACAGGAAGAGTACTTTTTATATGTAGCTCTTTTAATTGCTCTTCAGATACTTTTGCAGGAGCTTTAGTCATCAAGCATTTTGCTTGCTGTGTTTTTGGGAACGCGATTGTATCTCTAATAGATTCTTCACCAGCTAATAGCATCACAATTCTATCTAAGCCAAATGCAATTCCTCCATGGGGAGGAGCACCCATTTCAAGAGCTTCGAGAAGGAATCCAAATTGATCTTTTGCCTCATTAGTTGGTAGTCCAATAGTTTCTAAAACTTTCATTTGTAGCTCTTGTTGATGAATACGTAATGACCCGCCTCCAAGTTCTAATCCATTTAATACTAAATCGTATGCTTGTGCACGAGCCTTTGGAAGCGTTTGTTCCCATTCACTCTTCTCCCCAAGGTCGTGACTATTTGGAGCGCAAAATGGATGATGAAGTGCTTCAAGGCGGTTTTCGTCAGTATTGATTTCAAACATGGGGAAATCAATCACCCATAGAAAATTCCATGTATCGTTTTGCTTCCCAAATGGAATAAGATTTAACTCTTTTGCAAGATATTGCCGGACTTTATCAAGGGTTTTATTCACTGTTCCAGTATCACCTGCTGCAAAAAGAAGTAGATCGCCTTCATTTGCGTTAACTTTTTTTTAGTAGCTCGGATTTTTGTTCCTCACTGAGATTATCTTTTATTGCTCCAATCGAGTCTATATCTTTATTTTCACGAACTCTGATGAAAGCAAGTCCTTTAGCTCCAGCTTTTTCAGCTTCATTAAACACATCACCTCCTGGTTTGATTCTTACATTGCTGATTAATTTATTTCCCCCTTTGACATTTATGCATTTTACAGACCCTCCTGATGCAATTGCCATTGAAAAGACTTTGAAGCCAATTCCTTGAAAAACTTTATTTAAATTAGTTAGTTCCATCCCATATCTTGTATCAGGTCGGTCAGTTCCAAAGCGTTCCATTGCTTCTTCCCATGTCAATCTGGGGAAGGGAAGTGGAAGGTTAATACCTTTAACTTTTTTCCATACGCTGGCAATTAAATTTTCATTCAGAGACAGAATTTCTTCTTGTGTCATGAAGCTCATTTCTAAATCAAGTTGTGTAAACTCTGGTTGCCTATCTGCTCGTAAATCCTCATCTCGGAAACATCTGGCTATCTGGTAATAACGCTCTATTCCTCCAACCATTAATAATTGTTTAAAGAGTTGAGGAGATTGAGGCAATGCAAACCAATCTCCTTCACATACTCTTGAAGGAACTAGGTAATCTCTTGCGCCTTCAGGAGTTGACCGATTCAAGATAGGTGTCTCTACTTCGAGAAAATTCTTGGCTTCTAAAAAATTCCTTACTGATTTAATTACTTTATGACGTAAATGAAGATTATTTTTCATTCGGTCACGTCGAAGATCTAAATAACGGTGTCGGAGTCTTAGCTCCTCTTTTACTTGCTCTTCATCGTGTATTGATACATTGAAGGGTAAGGTGCCATGTACTTCATTAAGAACTGTTAGATCATTTACTAGTACTTCTATTTCACCAGTTTTAAGCTTTTTATTTACTGATTCATTTGGGCGCGATCTTACTTTGCCAGAGATTTTTAAGACAGTTTCATTCCTAAGACTCTCTGCAATGGCAAATAACTTTGACCCTTGATCTGGATCAACAGTAATTTGAATCGTTCCGGAGAGATCTCTTAGGTCAATGAAAATAACACCACCATGATCTCGACATCGATCTACCCAACCACAAAGATCGACGATGGAGTTGATGTGCTGTGTGCGCAGTTCTCCACAGTAGTTGCTGCGCATGGTTAGGATCCGTGAATATAAAATGAGTTTCCCATAATGAATGTATAGAGGTTCGTCAAAATCTTCTTTATGTCAGGAAACTCTGCGATAAAAGGGTTTTTTAATTATTGTCGCAGGATGCATTTTTTCTCGAATTTGTACCCATACTTTTGTACCTACTTTTCCTGTTTCTACTGGGAGATAGGCAAGAGCAATACCTTGGTTTAGAGTTGGGGACCAGCTTCCGCTTGTAATTTCACCAATTGGTTTGTCATTTTTTATTATTTGATAACCTTTTCGAGGTATTGCTTTTTCATCAAGTTTTATAGCTACTAATTTTTTTTGGATACCTTTTTGATTTTGTTGGATTAGAGCATCTTTTCCAATGAATTCACCTGGTGTTTCTAAATGAACTAGCCATCCTAATCCAGCCTCAAATGGAGTTGTATCTTGGTTAATATCATTGCCATAGAGAGGCATCGCTGCCTCAAGTCTTAAGGTGTCTCTAGCTCCAAGACCACAAGGTGAAACGCCATTATTTATTAATTTGCGCCAGAGCTCTTTTCCCGTTTCCTTGGCTAAAAGAATTTCGAAACCATCTTCTCCGGTATAACCAGTTCTTGCTATGAACATTGAGTCCCATTCATCATTAATTTTAATTTTCACCTCCTTGTGGCCGAATCTAGGAATATTGATTAACGGTTTGTCTAAGACTTGATCTAGTTGCTGCTTTGCCTTTGGCCCTTGTAAGGCAATCAAAACTTTGTTTGTCTTTGCATTGAATATTTCTAGATTTTTGGTAATTAGATTTCTCTTCAGCCAAGTAAGATCTGATTCAACACATGCAGCATTTATCACAATCATTACACGCTCAATATTTTCTTTTTGACTTTCAAGGTCATAAATGATCAGATCATCAATAATTCCCCCACTTTTATTGAGTAAAACTGTATAACATGCTTCCCCGTGTCCAATTCTATGGAGATCAGATGGGACCAATCTTTGTAGTGCATCTTTAGGATTACTTCCTTGAATGAAAAATGCACCCATATGGGAGATATCAAAGATCCCTGCATTATTTCTGACAGCATTATGTTCATTGATAACGCTCGAGAATTGGATAGGAAGTTCCCACCCAGCAAACTCAATCATCCGTCCACCTAGGTCTCTGCAGATCTGGTGAAGTGGTGTTTTATTCAATGTCATTATTTTGTGTTGATCTTTTCGATTTCTTGAGTTCAGACTCAAGTTTTTCTCAAAGTGAGAAAAGGCGCAGAGTCAATTAATTGTGGACTCATTCTCGAACTTTAACTAATCTAGGAGTCTTGGCACTTGTTTGATGCAATCAATTGAATGCTGCAAGAGTTGTAAATACAGTAGTGGTCTAAAGTCTTCTACGGCTGGTTGGTGCTTGCTAAGAAAAATAAAATTAAACTCTGAAATTGCTGGTTTTGCTTATTGCCATCATTGGGTTCATAAAGAATTATCTTTACCTCTTACTAATGAAAATAATTTAATGTCTGATACACAGCTTGATTTTGGAAGAGATCTAGTAACAAATTAAAATAACAATCAATTTATTCTAACAAACTATAAAGCAACTTAAAAAGTATGTATTTTTGACATGCTAAGTAATATCAAAAGAGTTCTAGTTGTTTTGGCTGCAAGAATTGAACTTACTCCTGTTGGATCTAATTGCGGTGCCAATTCAACAATATCTGCTCCTATTATTTCATGCTCTTTAAGAACGTCTACGATTGAGCTGAAATCTTGCCATAAAAAACCTCCTGGTTCAGGTGTTCCAGTACCTGCCATTATGCTTGGATCAAACCAATCTAAATCAACCGTTAAGTAGATAGGC
>QCFE01000033.1 GCA_003278425.1 Prochlorococcus sp. AG-363-B11
CTCCAACCATTTTGAATCAATTCATTCCATGTTTCGATTGCTGGTGTCAAGCTAACTTTCCTTCTATTTCTAAACAAAGAGGGGGTTCCTAGAGGTGTTGAATCCCATTTCTCCATAAAGATTTTCGGTAGCCTTTTTAGGCTATTTGGGTCTTTGCGAAATAGAAGCAAGCATTTGTTGTTGGGCTCAACTAGCCATCCTTCTGGATGCATTACTGTCTCCTGTACTTAGAAGAAAATCTTTTTGAATAAGAGCGCCACGCTTCATGAGATGTGCTTCTTCTTTTGGGTTGTGTGAGGACCCCCTTGAAAGGCACTAAAGCCACAAGAACAATTATTCTTCTAACTAGACGAAGCACGCTTAATCAGGCAGGCATATGCATAGTACACCTATACTACTAGATTATCAACCAGGAGCATCGTGTTCGTCATCGCATACCAGTTGGGACAAGTATTTAAATCTCGGAAGATAGATAGATAGATAGAGAGATGACTCTGGGCAGATGAGATATGGGAAAGTCAAATTCACAAACCAAGGAAAAGACAATGCGTCTTAATGGCTAAAATACAATTAAAGATAAAGAATGCAAATGTAATAAACAGACTTCAGACTGAAGAAGAGTTTTGCATCTACTTCATTAGTTAGACAGAATACATAGGAAACTATGCCATGAGCATAAGTATCCTATGAGCCTCAGTGTGTAAATAAAATATTTATTACTACTACGCAGTAGAGGCCAACTAAAATAACTATAAAGGTCTATGAAATGCTTACTTCTTCCATTCTTGAAGGCATATCAAAGAGGTCTCCAGTTTGTTTTTTTATGAGGAGCCTATAGAGGATGATTTTGTTTATCCAGATTGGTAATGAATTATCAGCTCTTGCTTGAATGTCATGCTCAAGGAACTGAAATTACGTTCCAAGAAGCAGAGCTATTAGATCTAGAGCTTTACTCTCAAATTGAGAGCATCAAAGTTTCTCGAACACAAGGTTGTCTTGAAATTGCCCCTGATCATATTTGTACAACTTGCTTTGTTTGTAAAGGGAGTACCTGGATTACTTGTCTAGCTGCTGTATTGGATCAGGTTTTGCCCGTAACAATGGGGCAAAAAGCAAGAGGTGCTCAAGTCTTTGATGAATTGGTAAAGAATGGATTTTTAGCAACTGATTAGCCATGATGGGTTGATCAATACTTTATTAATTTATGACTGATAAGTACAAAGAGACGTGGCACCCAAAAAATGAACAAGCCGATAAAATAATTCTTCCTGCTATGCAGGGAATAGCACAACAATGTGCTGGTTATACAAATCAGATTCAATGCTCTCCTGAATTTATTTCTGTAATGCTTAGAGACGTTGCAGATGCATTCGAAAACCCAACCTCTCAAGCTAATGGCGATTGTTCTTGCGTTTAATCAATGTCTTTACGTCACCCCCTTTTCCACAGAACGATCTTGGCTCTCCTCGTAGATGTTCAAGAAGCAGGCTACGAACCGCCAACGTTTGAGAATAGAGAAGCCTTTAGATCTGAGCTGCTAAAAGAGTTAGAGGAAGTTATATCTCCCATTATTGAGAGATGTTGTTATCAGAATCCTTTAGTAAAAAGAAACGAGGAGGAATCAAACATTCTCAAGTGTTGAATGGGACCTCGTTAAACCTTTCCTCCCCATTATTTTCGATCGCTTAAAAAACTGACAATTCTTCCAATGTAATAGGACGTCTTAAAGTCGTTCTTCTGGCTAAAAAGTATTGACGTTATTTGTTTAAGGCATTTGTTCAGGGCTCTCTGCATAGAAGACCTAGCAGGCAAAATAGTTGATATCTATTACTACAACCTTTTCTGCTTTTCTTTGGCAATGATTTTCTCCAATAGGATCCTCATGTTGGGAAAATTTGATTCTTTCACGGAACTCTCTCGTTTAAAATTACAGGACCGATGCCTCCCCTGCTTTAGTAACTTGTGAACTTCTATCTTTTCTTTTGATATATTTAATAGTAGCAGTGGAAAGAGGCGCTAAATTTTGGTTTACAAGCCTACGGCTTATCCCAGCCTTTTAACAAGATCTTAGGAAGTTAGGTAGACAAGAAGGTTGTCCGATTGACCTCCATTTGATTCTAAAAAGAAGGCACTTGTTTGCTCTAGTCGGAATCTATATATTTATTTGTCATTGATTGGGAGAGATTAGGGAAAAATGCAGATGCCACTTATGCCCATAGCTGATAAATTATTGATAGTAAATGGAGCAAGTTTTATGGAAAAAATTGTTGATAAAATTAGGGATGCAAAGGAAACAGAGGCTATCGATGAATATTTTGAATGCACCTCTTTCTGTTCTATTGACGAGACTTTGAGTGATTGCCAAACAATCTGCATGGAGAGATTCCTCAAAGGGCATTACTTTTAGCTATCGAGACACATAGGGTAGGGATTGTACTTATCCTGAAAGTTCATCTTCTTCCCTTTTTTCTAATTGGCAGTAAAAATAATTAAGCTAGTGGGTACAAGTCATAATGTGTTTACTTGTCAGCTGATGTTTTTAGACAGAATATATCTAAATATTGAAAAGAAGCCCTATTCACTATTTATGTCTAATTACGTTCTACTTGCTCTTGCTTCTTCATTTTTCAGGAGGGTAGATTTTCAGCTTTTATTGGCAACCAAATTCCACGTATATGATTAGCCATCTCAATTGATCCTGAGAAATAATAATTGTTTTTACAGTTGGGTGTGTATACAGCTCTGCTACATACACCCACAATAAAAGATTCCTTAGATTACTTATTTAATTCATTAAAATCTGTAGTTTTACTGATCCATTCAATTGTGCTATCAAGGCAACGATTCCAGTATGCAGCCTATCTGGATACTGGAACTAATTCAATTGCGATAAGAGAGATACCCTAGGCAATTACACCACAGAAGTCTTTCTGTAGCGAGTTGCAGATATATCTTATTTATGCAGCCTTATCTTCTTCTGCCATAGGTGGAACAAACTTTAAGAGTTGGTCATCGATTCCCGTTGAGTCAGAAGAAGTTGATTCATCAGAATTAGATGGAAAAGAAGCCTTTGATAAAAGTTGAATAAGACTCTTGACGGATACAAAAAACATCTTAGTAATCTCAAACAAGTTACCGAGTTCTTCCTGAATAAGCTTCTGGGAATCTTCTTTAGTTAAGTAAGTTGTAATAGTCCATCCAGTTAGGCCAATAAAAAAAATGGAGGAAAGTAAAGTGACAAGAGTGAACATTATAAAGTAGATGCAACTTCCTATATATATCTATTCTATTTAGACATGGCAAGTAAACAATTAATTCATCCTCAAAAATATTGTATTTATCAAATAAAAAGTAAGCTTCTTGATTTTATATCGAGGGTATAGGGGGGGGGGAATTGCCCACAAAAGTTGATGATGCTCTAAATGTGATCACAGACCATTTGCTTGGACTAAAGCAAGCTTTAGGAAATCTATTGGCTACCTCTGAGGTCCTACGTAGTATTTTTACCGATAGGCGACAAAAATATATTCCTTGAGATAAAAGTTGACAGCTGTCATAAGCTTGTATAGTATAAATGTACTATTACGGTTTAGACATGGCTCCTGCTTCATCGCCTTATGCAGTATTCCATGCACCTGATTGGAGTTCTGCAGTAGATCAGTCTATCGGCCAAAGACAATGTTTAAGAGTTCAGACCAGAAAATTCAATCTGAAAAACGATACGCAGAAGAAGAGGGTTGGGACTATCTCGAAGAAGGAACGCTCAAGATGTCACGTACAGCTTTCGTTTGCATGACTTGCGCTCACTTCCATTATTCATTCGATAAGCATTGTCACTCACTTTTAACTTGTCGCGCCCATGCTTGTCTTATTCCACAAGGCTCTCATCTTACTAGCAGATGCACTCTTTGGCGTAATACATGCGAATACAAATTTACTAACTACTCAGTAGCCGCTTAGCACAATGACTAAGGATCAACTAGCTTTCAGCATTTCTCTAGCGATGCATAATCCACGCAATGCGAGCATGGATGCAACGAGTGAATGTCTCAAGACCTATAAGTGTTTATGCAATTACTTCCAAGATCTTTCTATGGATGATATAGCTGGTATAGCTAGTAGATACGGAGTAATGGCCTAAGCTTTTTTTAAGTAACCCCTTATCGGATGTAGAAGGATACTCTCTATTTTATTATTT
>QCFE01000034.1 GCA_003278425.1 Prochlorococcus sp. AG-363-B11
AACAACCAAGCTATTGGCGACAAGCTAA
Organism: Prochlorococcus sp. AG-363-B11; assembly: GCA_003278425.1. Lineage (GTDB taxonomy): Bacteria > Cyanobacteriota > Cyanobacteriia > PCC-6307 > Cyanobiaceae > Prochlorococcus_E. The sequence goes on from QCFE01000034.1 coordinate 29, forward strand.
CTTCTACTTACGTAGCACAATACAACCTAAACACTAGTTTCACTGGAACTGACAGGCTTTATACCCGCATCAAAGCAGGTAATATGGCTAACACTCCTTTTGAGAATGCAGGTCAAGGTACCCACCTAGCTTCTGCTCATAAGAGCGGAAATGGCGTTCAAGTTGACAAGTTATGGTATGAATTTGATGTAGCTGACAGCTTCCGAGTATGGGTTGGCCCAAGAATTGAGAACTACTACATGTTGGCAAGTTCTCCTTCTATCTATAAGCCTGTTACCAAACAGTTTGCTTTAGGTGGCAATGGTGCAACTTATGGCTCAAGCACTGACGGTGGTTTTGGTGTTGCATGGACGCAACCAGTTGAAAGTAGATCAGATGCAAGATTCGCCGTTAGCACCAACTATGTATCGAAAGGTGCTTCAAGTGCTACGGGTGGTTTATTAACAGACAGTGCTGATTCAAAATGGTTGACCAAACTTGAATATGGCTCACCTAAGTGGCAAGTTTCTCTAGGCATGGCCAAGCACGAATGTGATGGCGGCTGTAAGAACTGGCAGGAGTATTACACCACTGCTGCTGGCGCAACTCACACAGGTGACTCAACAGCATATGCTTTGAAAGGCTACTGGAGACCTGATACAGACAGTGCTCTTGTACCAGACTTTCAGTTAGGTTATGAGTGGCTCAATGTCGAAGATGATGGCGTAGCAACTTCAGTAGAAAGAGCTAATTCTTGGATGATTGGAATGATGTGGGCTGATGCTTTCATCGATGGCAATCGTCTAGGCGCTGCATTCGGTCAACCTCAGCAAGCTTCAGAAATAGTTAGCGGTGGAACAGCTGATTCTGCAACTGACGCTTTTGCTTGGGAACTTTATTATGACTATAAAGTTACTGATGGAATCACAATTACTCCTTCAATATTCGGAGCAACTGATCGTGTAGCAGGCTCTGCAAATGGAGCTGATGACTACTTCGGCGGTTTAGTGCAAACAACCTTCAAGTTCTAGCTTAGTTAATTAGAACCTTATTCAAGGCGTCCTATAAAAGGGCGCCTTTTTTATTTAAAAAATAAATATAAAAAGATAATATAGCTCTAAGTATCTAAAATTTATATATAAAAAATTATTTAGTTGGCGTTTATATTAATCTTTTGTTTATACCATTAACTAAATTCTTACCAACAATTTTCGCCTTCACCAATAGGGATACAAATATCTTCTTCTTCTGATTTCTCTTTTAACTTCTTAGCATCATCATCAAGTGTAGCTTCTTCATCTATAGCTTGATCAGTAGTCCACTCCTTAAGTCCGCCCATATCATTCTCTCCAGCATTGGTAATAGTTGTGCTCAATGTGCTAGCAGCTAACATTGTTGATGCCGCTATGAATATCGCAAGAGGAGAGGTTTTTACCATTTGATCTTTTTCTCTAACATTATTCTGACTATAGAATTAATTCTATAGAGATAATTTGATACTAGTATGAGTATCAAATGCTATATGACTAGCTGCCTAGCCTTCTTAGCAAGTTACCGTAAGCTTGGAAAACAAGGTCAAGCTCAGGAGATCTCCCATGTTTTGCCAAAAGACCTTTTGATCCAGCATCTAATCCAAAAAGTAAGTTTCTATCTTCAGAGTTTTTGATGTAACTCTCAATCCAACCCACACAAGCAAGTCTTTTCCCAGATTGAACTTTTTCAACTGAGTGAAGGCTAGTACTGGGATATAAAACAACATGTCCTTGAGGAAGCTTTATCTTCTCTATTGAATGCATAGTCTGTATTACAAGTTCCCCTCCCTCATAATCGCAAGGTTCATTTAGAAACAATGTAAAAGATAAGTCGGTCCTCCCAGATCTCATATACGCATTATCTATATGCAAACCATAGCCTTGACCCGCATTTGTTTGAGTAAACATAACACCATGCACTTTTCTTGGTAGAGCAAAACTTTTAATTAGCAGGTCTGAAGTTATAGCTTTTATTACTAAATTAGTATTTTCTATAGATAAATCAGATTCTTTATCTAGTTGTAAATTATTTTTGACCTCTGAAGCTAGCTTCCCTGCTGTTTTTTTTCCGTCAAGCCAAGAAGACTTTTCTTGAGTGATTTCCCTAAGAATATTTTTAATTTTTTTTTCTTCTAATAATTTATGTTTTAAAAACTCCATAAGAAAAATTCTTCATAGAAAACTAAACTTTAAAAGATTCCCAAGTGAATCAATTTATACTTTTCAATGTATCATCATAAAATAGGCGAAAAGTCTCTAAGCTTTTGCTTAAACTTATATTACCTATTCACATTTACAAGATAATGAAAAGTCTTCGAAATCTTATATCTTGCTTAGCAGCCAGTTCCCTTTTAATTGGTAGTGGTCTTACAGTTCAATCGAAAGCTTCTACAAGAGAAGTGAGAGTCTATTCAGGGCGACATTACAATACAGATAAACAAGTCTTCAAACAGTTTGCAGAAGAGACAGGTATAAAAGTAAGACTAATTGAAGCAACAGGGATTTCTTTAATTGAACGTTTAAAAAGGGAAGGGAAGAATTCAAAAGCAGACGTCATTCTGCTTGTAGATGCAGCAAGAATTACTAATGCAGCAAATAGTGGGCTTTTACAATCATTCAATTCAGAAAAACTAGAGCGGACAGTTCCTGAGAAATATAAAGATGAGAATGGAAAGTGGTTTGCTCTTACTAGAAGAATAAGAGTTTTGGTAGCAAACCCTAGAAAGGTAGATATCTCAAAAATCAATAATTTTTCAGATCTTGCTGATCCATCTCTTAAAGGCTTAGTTTGTTTGAGAAAAAGGAATAGTCCATACAATCAATCATTAGTTGCCAATCAGTTAGTTCTTCATGGAGAAGATTCCACAAGAAATTGGCTGAAGAAAATGTTATCTAACGTTTCTCAACCTTATTTCCCAGGAGACATCGGAATCACAAGAGCTGTAGCGACTGGCAAATGTGGCGTTGGAATAGTAAATCACTATTATGTAGCTCGTATGTTGGCAGGTGTTAACGGAAATAAAGACAAGAGATTAGCAAAAAAAACAAAGGTAATTATTCCAAACCCAGCTCACGTAAATGTTAGTGCAGGAGGTTTAGCTAGATATGCAGAGAATAAAAATGAGGCAATAGAACTACTAGAGTATCTTGCTTCTCCTAAAGGAAGCAATGGTTTAGCTGGACCGACTTATGAGCATCCTCTTGTTGGATTTAATAACAGTGTTGAAGTCAAAAGTTTTGGCGACTTCACTCCAGACAGAGTGACTATAGGTGAACTTGGAAATTACAATGCAAAAGCAATTAGAATGATGACTAAAGCAGGCTGGCAATAGTATTAAAGGAATTTTTATCTTATTTAAAAGGCTAGAAATTATATTAATTAAATCATTAAGTTTTTCAGGGTTTAAAAAGAAAATATATATTCTCAAGGGATGGAGAGGTGGCTGAGTGGTCGAAAGCGAACGACTCGAAATCGTTTGACGGAGCTCCCGTCCGTGGGTTCGAATCCCACCCTCTCCGTTCAATTAATTTGTCAGGAGTTGTCTTGACGTGTCACTTTCACGTGAATAGGTTGCAGTAACTACTGCTTTAAGCGTGAAGAGATATCCACCAGTATTCAGGATAGTTCAACTTTAGGAAAAATATGTTGGGGATGTCTATTGAATATGTTGGGGATATTTCTTCGTTTTGCTTGAAAGACTCGTTCAGGAGTGTTCAGGACTGGTCTCTAGAAACTGCCTCAACGACCACCCTTTCCGCATACCCCTTTACCTGGTAAGGGCTTTAAGCTATAACAAAATTGTTTTATTGATGAGCTGAGTTCAAAACCTAATGAATTGATGTCTAATCAAAAGAAAAATTGCCATTCACGCCTATTGTGTATTCAGTAAAGTCCATGAGCTTATCACCTCAGGATTGTTGTTATTGAATCTTTGAGTCCCATTTTTGGTAAATCAGATATAAAGAATCTCCTTAGAAGAATGGTTAAGATTCAGCCCAACTGCTGAATCAACAAGTTAACGAGAGATCATTATTAGCCATCAAAGAATTGAAAGATCATTTTATCTATATAGATTTTTGAGTGATCAGCCATAGAAACTAAGCAAAACATCTTCAGCAACTCGACAATGACCCTTGTTT
>QCFE01000035.1 GCA_003278425.1 Prochlorococcus sp. AG-363-B11
ACTTAGCCTCTAGATTCTTACCGGTCTTCTCTATCTTCAGGCTGACTGCTTTCCCTTCTCTTCTTGGGTCCGCAGCACCGTGCCAACTACCTTTATGCCATTTGATTACAGCTAGTCCACTACTAAAAGAACTATATTTAATTCGGTGACCAAGTCTCTTTAGCTGTTTGTGGACATTGGCATTTGCTGTTGACCAGTTACCATTTTTTTCAAGCACTGTGTAATCAGGTTGGACCGAAAGTAACTTTTGGCTAACTATTTCTTTTGGCGAAAGATTTAAATCTAGTGTTCCGATTAATGCATTTGTTATGTAATGGGGTATCAGCCAGCCACCTGGTGATCCAACTGCCAACACTGGTCGATTATTGCGAAATACTATGACTGGAGACATGGAACTCATAGGACGCTTATAGGGTCTAATTCGATTGGCAATTGGTTTTCCTGATAAGTTTGAAAAAAATGAGAAGTCAGTTAGTTGGTTATTTAAGACCATTCCCCCTGATAAATGCCTACTCCCGAAGACAGTCTCAACTGAACTTGTGTATGAGGCGACATTCCCATCTAAATCAACTACAACAAGATGAGTCGTTCCCCCGCCAGCTGTGCGAGGTTGGCTTGCTAAATTCAAAAATTTGCTCCCTTTTGGCTTCCCTGGCAAAGGGCGAAATGTTGTACTGCTGATTTGGATAGTGGTTGCCCTTTTCGCAATATATTCATCTTCTAATAACCCCTTGAGAGGGACTGGCCAATCCATTGGATCCCCTATCCAGTGAGAACGATCAGCATCTGCAAATCTTAAAGATTCTGCAAGAAGATGCCACTTGTTGATTGAATCTTTTGACCAATTTCTTTTTAACAGCAACTCATATGTTCCAAGAGCTTGTAATACAGCAACTCCACCACCACTTGGAGGGGGAAAAGAACAAATTTTCCAAGATTTGTATTTACGACAGATAGGAGTACGTTTTTGGATTTTGTAATTTGCTAAATCACTATGAGTGATTGTTTTTACTGCTTTGCTCTTGCTTCCTTGGAGCCGGAGATCAGTTATAAGTTTATCGGCTATTGCTCCACGATAGAATTCATTGACACCTCCCTTGGCAAGTAGGCTTAATGTTGAGGCTAATTCCTGATTACGAAATGGAATCTTTTGCATTGGAAGAGAACCATTAGGGAGATAGAGGGATCTAAAAGCTCGACTATGATTAATTCCTAATGTCTTTGCTAAAGAGATTGATCTTAGGAATCGAGGACTCGGAATGAATCCATCCTTGGCAAGATGAATACTCCTCTTGAAATTACTTTCCCAAGGTAAACGTCCAAATTGACGATGCCCTTCCCAAAGTAACGCCGTTGTACCAGGCACTCCTATTGCGGATGGACTTCTAGTTGCCTGTAGCCATGGAACTGCTTTCCCATCAGATGTTATCCACATATCCTCTTCGACTTGAGCTGAGGCAGCTTCTCTTCCATCAAGTGCGTATAAAGATTTTTTTGCCTGGTCCCAATACAAAAGAAAAGACCCACCGCCTAATCCTGAACTTTGTGGTTCAACAACAGCAAGTACTGTCTGAGCTGAGACCACTGCATCCATCGCGGTACCACCATTCTCCAAAGCTCTAAGTGCTGCATCACTTGCTAATGGATTGGCTGTTACAACTACAGCATCCCCTCGAGCAGTTGATACTCTGGTCTTTTTTACATCAATACTTTCTGGTGCCGTCCAATTGACTTTTGCAATGAGCGGCAGAGGGAGTGTCAAAAAAAGAAATATCCCTAATATTTTGTAAGTTTTCAATGCAACTTTGAACACGATTTAGTAATTCTTTCTAATCCCTTGAAATAATTGCATGCCCTTTGTTCATTAGCCAGCAGGATGTTTCTTTCCCTGACATTGAAATGGTGGTGTGAATACAGTATGAATGGAGCTTACTCCTTAAGGTGCTCTTTTCTTTTAGTATCTCTTACATGGAGACACCTAAATGGAAGCCTACAGAAGACGAAAGAGAAGTAATGGAAGCTGTTTGGATGCAAGTTAAATGTGCATGCGAGAAACTAAAAGAAGAAACTAATGCTCAAGACGTGCACATTCGAAAGATGCTAGAAGAAATTACAGATCGTTATTACTCATAATGAAGACATGAAACTCTTACTATTCGATCAAAGGAACGATGACATTACCCTTTGATAGTACAGATACAAAAGGAGAGACTAGAGAGATAACTATTTTTGAATATGATAAATTTGTTGAACATATTATTCAAATCAAGAACAGCCTCCTTCGCATTGATCAATGCTAGAGAATTGTTCTGAATGAATATAAAGACCATCCGCTCAACTGAGTAACTCATCACGATTACATGCTCTGAGTAATTTCTTGTGACTTGCTCAGAAAGAATAGCGTCTTTACCTCTGTGGTTAATACACTTTAAAAAGTGGTTGATCTTCACTTGAGTTTATTTTTTTTCTGCTTTCAATGAGAGAACTTGGTAGATATCTAATGGACAATTCACGCAAGAAGATAGATAAAAAATATCCTCAGTTGCCATTTGAGAATAGAGATGGTTCTTCTGGCTTTGACCTAAATGTCAACACTAGATTTCGCAAAAGATATGTTCAGGTATTCAATAGGAAAGAGCAAATACCTTACCCTTCAGAAATAAGAGAGTTGTTGAATGGTTAGGCATCTATCTTGCGATTAAAAAAGAATTGAGATTGTTAATAAAGTGTAGAAGAACAACATGCTCTTCTACACTTTATTCTTTTATTTGTGTTTGATGAGATTCTATTATCTTTTAGCTAGCAGTGATTATGAGATGAGTATTATTGAAATTGGCTTTGTAAAACAATCCACTCTTGAGTTTTATTACTTCTCTGCATAGCAACAGCCATGACATCGACTACGAAGGCTTCTATCAGAAAAAGAATGGTACTAAAAATTTCGAAGCTTTATCCTTACCTAGTAAATTAATTAAGAGGATCCAAAGAGTGCATTAAATATTGAAAGAGCTACTTGTCAAAAGAAAACTGTAAAATTTGATCCTGTAGGAGTCTTATAAACCTTTTCAACTATTAGCCCCTCCCTAATAATGATTCTCATAATAATAGATCCCTGAGGTAAGGTTTCAAAAATTTTTTTCTCACTACGTTCAATAATTAATTCTTTAACTGATGTTACCTTTTCTTTTTCAGTTACTTCATAATTGAATTGACCATCTGGCTTAGACAGGACTTTAGCGATGGCTGTTCCTTCTTCAAGGTTTATCTCCTCAGTCAATTGATCTTTCTTGTTAAACTTGGAAACGCCCTCTATATTTTTACTAGAATCTATACCTAAATGAAGTAGGTGATGGCTCGTCGATAGCTTTTTCTTGATAACCGAAGCTTTAGATACTTCTATAGCTATTCTTAGACTATTAGCAAGGTAAGATTTAAGTCCCAATGGTTTAAAAGCATACAGGCTATTAATAACAATTATTCCCTTGGCTAGCTATGAGTGCGGCCGAATTAATTCCTACTCTTAAAAGTTTACCTTTTTCTTTCGACTTAATTAGCTTGTCGGTCCTTCTAATGGCACTGTTTAGAATACAAAGTTTATTTTCTTAAAATTAAGTGACAAAAGTCACTTAGCAGGGGTAGAAAGGATAAAGGACACTCCTCACAAATTGTCCAATGGAGCGCTGCTCGTTGAGGGCGCTCTTTTTTTGTCTAATTTTTTTGAGATCTAAACTGGCACATGTGACAATTTTGCTTGTTTCTTGATATTCCTCGCACTCTTAGCCTCCACATGGCACACTTTTGAAGTGAGGAGTTGAGATCCTCCAGCAGTGGAAACAAGGAAACACTTGCTCAAGATCTCCAAAAGGACCTGCCTTTCGGCAGGTTTTTTTTTGCCAATCATCGGATATCAGAGAACCTCTTAAATGATTGCTTTGATGGTATTTTTTGATAACTTTTTCTGTGTTATCAATAGTTAAATATTAGTTTAGTAGTGTGTTTTTTCCTTAATGGAACGAGCAAGAATTATCTTCATTATTTAAAAGTTGATCGGGCTAAAAGCTTGTGTATAAATAATTAATTTGGCCATAGTTTCTTATGGATTAGGGCTGGAGATAACCTTGCATTGTGTGACTAGACTATCTAGGCAGTAGCTTTTTATACATAGT
>QCFE01000036.1 GCA_003278425.1 Prochlorococcus sp. AG-363-B11
CAGTATTTTGATCAAGCTCTGCTTGATCTTTTGGATTATTTGCCTCTTTCTCTACTTCTAATTCTGGAACTGGTGTAGAGGAGTTGTCAGACATGTTTCTATAGCAGTATGCCTATGAGGCAATGTGAAATTTAGTGCTCTAGACCTGCAAATCTAAAGGAACTGATTCTCCACTCTACACCTTAGCTATTAGACAATTGACGCAAATTTCTCAGAAGATTTAAAACTTTCTAAAGTATCAATAAAATCATTGATGCCATTAAATTGACGATAAACCGAGGCAAAACGAATATAAGCGACTTCATTGATTTCTTTTAAATGAATCAGAATTATTTCTCCTAAGTCTGAGCTGCTAATTTCTTTTTGGTTGCGTTGTTGTAGCTGGTTTTCAATTTCATCAACCATCATTTCAATTCTTTGATTATTAATCGAGGTCTTTTCGCAGGCTCTGGTAATTCCATTAATTAGTTTGTTTCTACAGAAGGTTTCTTTAGCATTGCTTCTTTTAATAACAGTAATAGGAACTGTTTCTACCCGCTCATAGGTAGTAAAACGGAAGTCACAGTTCAGGCATTCTCTGCGTCTTCTGACACATTTGCCAGCATCTGCTGATCGAGATTCCAGCACTCTGCTATCTGTGTTTTGGCAAGCGGGGCATTGCATGCTGCCCTAATAATTGAATGAGATTTAAATTAACTTTAGACCTCTATTTGTCTAATGAGAAGGCCTAAGGTTAATTAAATCAAAGTTTTTTTGGTGGGAGGACTAGTTCTAGCTCAAAATCTTTGTTTTAGAGGCATAAAAAAGCCCCACTGTTTAGGTGAGGCTTTTTTAAGGCAGTTATTTTTTATCAAACTTCGGTGGATCGCGAAATGCGACTGCGAAGAATAATGTCACTATTGCCAAAGTGAGAATAAGGACGTAGGAGAAAGCTTCCATAGGGATTTTAGATAGTGGCTAAAGATTCCTTGCCATTAAGCACGCCCAGGGACGCGGCGGGTGGTTTCATCTCCAAGTTTCTTGAAGAGACCAAACTCAACCTGATCGCCAATATCTGGATCAACTCCAGTAAAGGTATCACGGTAAAGAGTTCTGGCGGCATGCCACCAATGTCCGAATAAGTAGAGCAATCCAAAACATGCATGCGCATATGTGAACCAAGCTCTTGGTGAGCTTCTAAACACACCGTCAGACTTGTAACGATCACGGTCAAACTTAAAGGATTCACCTAGTTGAGCCTTACGAGCTAAACGCTTAACTACAACTGGATCTGAGAATGTCTGACCATTTAACTCACCACCATATACCGTTGCGGTAATGCCAGTTTGCTCGAAAGAGTACTTTGCTTCTGCGCGACGGAAAGGAATGTCAGCGCGAACATTGCCTTCTTTGTCTTCAAGAATTACTGGGAAGTTCTCAAAGAAGTTAGGCATTCTTCTTACTTCGAGTTCATTACCCTCTTTGTCGGTGAAGGAAACATGTCCTTGCCAACCAGTAGGAACGCCGTCGCCATTAACTAATGCTCCAGCTCTGAATAGACCTCCTTTCGCAGGGCTATTACCTACATAATCATAGAAGGCAAGCTTTTCAGGGATAGCAGAATAAGCTTCTGCTTTAGTTGCACCGTCGTTGATAGCTGCTTCAACTCTGCGATTAATTTCAGTTTGGAAATAATTAGAATCCCACTGATATCTGGTGGGTCCAAATAGTTCAATTGGAGTTGTAGCTGAGCCATACCACATGGTTCCTGAAACAACGAAAGATACAAACAGAACAGCTGCTAAAGCACTAGCAAGAACTCCTTCAAGACTTCCCATCCTGAGGTTTCTATAAAGCCTTTCACCTGGCCTGTTTGTTATATGGAATACGCCACCAATAATTCCTATAAGACCTGCGCCTATGTGGTTAGCGACTATTCCTCCTGCATTAAAAGGATTGAAACCAGCGGCTCCCCAAACTGGGGCAACTTTCTCGACATGTCCAGAAAGTCCATATGGATCAGATACCCACATTCCTACAGAGGAAAGTGAAACACCAAAACCGAAGCAGGCAAGTCCTGCAAGTAAAAGGTGGATTCCAAAAATTCTTGGAAGATCTAAGGCTGGTTCTCCAGTACGAGAATCTTCCCAGAGTTCAAGATCCCAGTAAGTCCAATGCCAGATAGCGGCCAGCATCATTAGACCACTGAAGAGGATATGGGCTGCTGCTACGCCTTCAAAAGTTGAATACGGAAGAGCTTTTCCCCAGAACCCTAATGAATCAAAGTCAAATGAGCCAACACCTCCTGTGAGGTCCCAGCCATTCCAACTGCTTGTTACTCCTAGGCGGGCCATGAAAGGCATGACATACATGCCTTGGCGCCACATAGGATTCAATACTGGATCACTAGGATCGAATATGGCCAATTCATATAGGGCCATGGAGCCGGCCCAGCCGGCTAGCAAAGCTGTGTGCATGAGGTGCACGGCCAAGAGTCGGCCAGGGTCGTTAATTACGACTGTGTGCACCCGATACCAGGGCAATCCCATGGGTAAAGGTTTCGAATAACGAAGCTGCTTTAATGCAGCTAGACCCGATGATCGTAAAGGTTCTTCTCTCTAAGACGGTGCAGGTTGGGGACACCTGCAACGACTGTTGATAATCCAGACACCTTGAAAACTAATTTTTGAAGCTAGAAAAAACAGTCGAAATGTTCCTTTTGGCAGTTATTTAGCCACGTTTGGCAAGATTAGCAGTCAAAATTGAACCCAAGATTTGTAACTTTTAAAACCATGCCAATTGTTCGTTTTGTTAGAGAAGGAAGAGATGTGCAGTGTAGATCTGGTGAAAATTTACGAGAAATTGCTCTAAGAGAAGGAATGCAGCTTTATGGGTTTAAAGGCTCGATAGGAAATTGTGGTGGTTGTGGCCAGTGCATCACTTGCTTTGTATCTGTAGAAAGCAAAGATCAGGGAGCATTGTCTCCCCTTACTGAAATAGAGAAGATTAAGCTAAAAAATCGTCCTGATACTTGGAGATTGGCTTGCCAAGCAATTGTTAAGTCTTCTTTGCTTGTTCTAACTAAACCTCAATCTCCACCTCCAAATTCCCAAAAATTGATTGAGGAAGCTTTATCAAAAGGACTTCCTAAATGATTCTTTGGAAGGAAAACGTTTGCGTTTTAATTGATTCTCGTTACAACATCTAATTGTTCAAGCCCTTTCTCTGGGAGTTGGGTGTTATCCATTTATAGTCTCAGTAATTACTTATTTCGTCTAGCGGCTTCTTGAGTTCATGGAAACCACCAATTTCGGTTTTATTATCAGCTTGCTTTTCGTTGGCATTCCAACGATCTTTCTAGTAGGTCTATATATCTCCACAAGTGATGGAGAAAAATCAAGCTTTTTCTCAGATTCAGGTAAAGGCAAGCTTGGACCAAAGAATTAAGCAAGTTTTCTAAAATTAAAATCTATTAAATAGAGTAATCAGTGCAAATTTCTCATTGAGTGCTCTATTTAAACTCTTCTGTTGACTTTTTATTTTTAGTTTACTTTTTAAAATTGAAAAGAATAAGTTTTTCTAGAGCGGTCGCTTATGTCTGATAGTTGCGCTCGCCAACCTTGGCTTCTTAAAAAGACTGTATTGCCTCAGCATACTGACCATGCAGGAGTTATGTGGCACGGCTCTTATTTGTCATTTTTAGAAGAAGCAAGAATCAAGGCTCTTTCGGAAGTTGGCTTATCCTATGGGGATTTATCTTCTCAAGGGTATGAGTTGCCAGTAGTAGAATTGCAAATTAAATACGTAGAACCTCTATTTCATGGAGATAATCTAGTGCTTCAAAGTTGGGTCTCAAAAGGGAAAGGACCTAGGTGGCAATGGCAGACAAAAATTTTCAAAGATTTAAAAAAGCCAGCGGCTTTATCTGTAGTTGACTTAGTTTTGATAAAGAGGGTTATGTCTGGGTTGAATCTGCTTAGGAAAGG
>QCFE01000037.1 GCA_003278425.1 Prochlorococcus sp. AG-363-B11
ATCATTAATGTTGACTTCAGCTGCATTAGCAGCCAAAGGAGCTAAAAGACCCAAAGCAGCTGGAGCCAGCAAGAGTTGCTGAAAAAGCTTCATTGGGATTCCTCACAAAAAAAAGACTTTTGGTCCATTTCAATTTATACATGAAAATGTAATATTTGCTTGCTTTTTGCCTGGAATATCAGAGTTCTCTAGCAATACTAGGAACTCTAGGTTGAGTTTGATCCCATTCCAGGTAAATCTCAATTTTCTACAGGTTTTTGAGTAGCTTTCAACTATATTTCAATTTCAGAATAAAAAATAGGTATTTTATTAATGAGAGGCTGTTAATATTTTTATAGGTTCTTTTTAGAATTAGATATATTAACTCTTTAAAAGATTTTCCAGGTTGTCACCTTCCTTATGAATAACGAAATTGTTTGGTCTGTTAACTTGATGGTCTTGATCTTAATGCTAGGAGTTGGGTGGAGTCTCTATTACATTTTTACTTACGACTCCAATTACAAGGAGTAGATTATATCTTTTGAGAATTTGCTTACCCTAATTTCATATAACCACATCTTAAATATTCTCTGTGATTATCATGTGAAGACTATGACCTCTAATTATTTTCTGTATTCTCCAGCTTTCTATTTTTTAGGTTAGTACCTTCATGGAGAATTATTTTCATTGGCTTTCAATTCTTTAGGTAAAAATACTTCTTTGAAAAACATGTATGAAGACGATTAATTCAAAATAGATAATAGCTGCAACTAAGAAAAACTTTAGTCAGACTTAAGGCATGCATAGGTATGACTTCCTGAAGCAGCGCTCCATTGTTCACCTAGTTCTTTACATTCGTCTAAGTTCTTCATCTCAATCCTTTCTAGGCCAGTCCCCTTCTTTGCCAAGATTAAGAAATAGTTTTCTGCAATTGCGGTAGTTGGTGCAATTAGGAAAGCTAGTAGTGAAAGTAATAAAGGTTTCATGAGCTTATTCAGACAGCTTTTCTAAACTATCCTTACATCATTTTTTGATAAATTTTGAGAGTATTACGAATCAAGCTTTTTGGAGGGGTTTCGATTGAGAAGGAGATCAGACGAAAATCAGGTCTTTTAGTAACAAGCTAAAATTCATATAACTGTTATATATGATTGACAATCCTTTTGAGGAAAGGACTTCTCAGAAGATTACTTGCCAAGAAAAATTTCTTTTATAGTATTATTCTTAATATTTAATGGACGTTAGCCTAAACTACTGCTAATTGTTAAAAGTATAAACTAATACTTTTTCTCAGCTATGGTTAACGTCAATATTGTAGAAATCCTTCTTGCTGCGATCCTTGTTTCATCTACTTATGACAAGGATCAGCCGGTTATAAAGTGGGGAGGCCTGATTATTGCGGTAGGTGCATTAGTTGTGAATCTATTCGGTTAGAGAACACTATGTTTTTCTTATAATCTAGCTAAATAGGTCATAGCCTTTTTCCATCTAGAACTTTTTTTAGTAAGTTTAATTATTTTGAATTAATCAATCTGGCTAATTTTTAGCCAGATTTTTTTTCTAAGAATGCTCAATTAGGTTATTCTCTAGTTCCTTAAATCCCATTTTATTCAGCTAGAGATACTGGCTATTTTTAATTAATGGGATATAACTATATTAAATTTATTATTTTTAATATGCGTCAACTTTGGCTTGTCGCGATACTGCCCTTATTTTTTTTATCACCTATAGATACTTTAGCACAATCTAAGGTTGCTAAAAGCAATATTAGGTCTGTGGATCAACCTCAAGAAAATGTAGGTAAAACCTTCTCTAGGGATAAAGCTTCCCTTGTTATATCGTTTATTAAATTAAAACTTCTTGTAAATAATGATGATTTTTAATTTGAGAGGAATGAGCATAATGGTTAACTTTTTACTTTTAGTATTTTATTAATAAACACCTTTGGTATTTCTTTCTAAGGCTCTTGATTTATTAATGTAATTGAGCTGATAATATATTGCTATCAAAAATAAATAGCTTTAGGCAGATTTGTTTTTTTCTTCGAAAAGCTTTTTAAATAATCGGTCTTCTAGTAATCCAATGTTTTCCCAATGAATAGCTTCCTTCGTATTTGTTAGTTGCCTTAAGTTTGTTTTAAGTCGAAATGAGGAAAGAGCGGAGGAGGTTTGAGTAGAAGAAGTGTAAGTCCCGTTGAATTTTGGCTCTTTAGAAAAATTGTGTTTGTTTTGCTTGAAGCTAGTCATCAAGTTCTAAGGAATCAATATCCCAGTTTTTGCCCGATCGCCAAATCAATTTTTGACTAATGGGAGCCTAACTTCCATTAGTCATGGAGGTTAGTAGGCCTAGCAATGCTTGAACCTGTCAACTGAGCTGTACTATATATAGCAGGAAAACATGCTTTGAGCATTCTATAGCGCTATTTATAGAGGGACGGTTTATTGTTCTTAATCATATAGCCCGCTGAATTTTGAGTAAGCAGTTCCCCTGAGAATTACATTCTCAAAGGCATATATTTTAAATTCTGCGGGATAATCTCCATGTTTCTCTTGATATTCATAAGGATCAATCTCCCACTCTTTTTGGAAATATGACATTGCACGAGCCAGTTCTTCTCGCTGGTTTGAATCTAATTCAAATGCGTCTGGGTACAAGTCATAGAAATTAATCTTGTCATCATTGGTTTTGCAGACAGAAGCTAGCTTCCAGTAGTTCTTTATTTTTCTATCATGATTGACTTGCATCGTTAATTTAAGAGCTTTTCAAATAAATTTGTTTGAAAGGTAAATAGCATGATTAATCTATTTAGCACCTTTGTTCTTCAGTAGGAAGAACAAACCGCCAATTATTAATGGCCCAGCTATTGCTGCTAGCCCAATTAGAGAGATAATCTTAAACGCCTCGAAGTTTTCTATAGCTGGTTGAGTGCCTAGTAGCTCACACCGTAAAAGGAGGCTCATGTTTTGCCTCAACTATAATTTTATAAATCTATTCTAGTTCAATAGATGCGATGCAACTGTTTTTGGTTTAGATTGAATCAAAATCGGAATAAAGACAAAATATTAAACTTTTAGATATTTGTTAGTCTAAAGTTTCATTCTTAATAATTATTCTTGTCTCAAAAGAATATGTATAGAGATGTTATATTTTCTTTTAACTTAGTAACATATTCAGTGGAAAATTATTTGATAATAAGTCTTTTGAATCTATATGGAAGCTAGCTTATTTTAAAAATGGATGTTCTTTTTATTTGAATGTACTGATACTAGAAACCAGAAGGCAATCCCTAGGGCTACTTTTTAAAGTAGGGAATAAATTTTTAAATTATGCTTTTTAGCTGTTAAAGGTTCCTAGTCTTCTCTAATTACAATAGATTATTATTTTCCTCTAGATTTGATACCCTTCATCTTTTAATGATTGCCTTGATCTTTAAAGAACAACTCATGTCCTTCAATGTCGATAAGCTGAAAAACTGTACCTAAAGCTGCTTAAATATAAAGTATCTATGCAGGAACTCTTATGCTAAGCAAAATATTTAGGATTGCATCGCATCTAATGCTTCCTATAACTCTAATTTTTTCAGTCTTAATTATTGGCTTGACTAGTGTGGATGCCCTTTCTCCTGAATCAGACGGTAATAACCCTCTCAAAATTGTTATTGAGCCATCTGGTGAGAAATTGGGTATAGATAATGAAAAATCTATGGATCAAAATAAGATGAGTGGTATACCAGATCTAGGGGATGACCAAGTCTTTCCTTTCGTAGCGGGTTTGGATTCTTATGAAGGTAGTAGGAACTAACTGCTACGGTTAATTAATATAGTTTTCATTAAGTGTTTAATATTTGATCTCTTTATATAAAATTGTGGCCTTTCTATAAATAAATTCT
>QCFE01000038.1 GCA_003278425.1 Prochlorococcus sp. AG-363-B11
GCCTTAGTGCTAGTGATTTTCAATTACCCACATTAATTTTCGAAATAACTATAGTCAGAGAAAAATAATTAGTCACCTGGAATTAAAAAGATCTCAATTTCTAGTTATATTTTTATTATTAGGTAGAAGACTATAGAAATAGTTAGCCAAGCCATGGGTGAGGGGTGACTGGACCAAAGGGAATTAACAAAAAATCAACTTGCTCAACAAAGCTATAGAAAATCTTTAAGTTTAGATTATGGACATACACCTAATAATTTGAGGCGCTGGGCACGTGATTGGTGAAGAGTAAACTCCTGGTTATTTCCATAATTTCAATTCCTATCTACATGATCATGCAAGAGATTCTTAGACAGTAAAAACTTCTTATAAATATCAAAGCTCGTTGGTTATCTATAATAATAAAATATCTAAGTCAATAAAAATTCAGAACTTTGGTTGAAAGTTTATATTGATTACTCCGGTCCTTGTTTTAGTAGAACAAAAAGAGTCGATACTATTTATAGTTTATACAATAGCGAATTCTTAGAAATGCATTAAGGTAGCGATCAATCTAGCAAGTTTTGAAAAGCACAATTTAAGAGAAAAATAGTTCCAACCATTGACAAGGTGTTTTTATAAGAATCCACCAGAAATATAATCGCACCTGATCCTCGTCTACAAGAACCTAGCGGCCATCCGTATAACTATTGGGTTAAAAATCTCTTTAAAGAATTAGTCATATCCTCCAAGGTTTTTTCAAAAGGGATAGGTTCCCAATCATAAAGTGAAGTCGTTTCTGATATATCTGCGCCATAGCAACCTCTTTTAATCATAGAGGCAGTGCTCTTCATATTTTTGTTGAATATTGATAAAGAGTTTATAACTTGATTTGGAATTAAATTCTTAGGAGATTTCTTAAAACCAAGCTCTCTTAAAAGTTTTGAAATCTCTAGGAATCGAATACCTTTTTGAGAGGTTGCGATTATTCTTTTATGATCACTTTTTTGATTCCTTAATGATTGCACATGTAATTTCGCCACATCTCTAACATCAACAACTGTAAAGTAGATGTCCGGTAAGGCTGGGAATTTACCTGTAATCATTTTTGTAATTAAACTTGCCGATATTCCTTCCAAATCGTTACTAAGCAATGGTCCAAAGACCATTCCAGGATGAATCGTAGTCATTGTAAATGACACACAAGAATGGTTGTTAACAAAATCCCATGCTCCTTTTTCAGCTATGGTCTTGCTTTTTATATAAGCCCCAACATCTTTTGAGATATCAGTCCAATCAGTCTGGTCACAGATAGTTTTGTTGTGACCATAAGCCATAGAGCCCATGGAAGAAGTTAGAACAACTTTTTTGACCTTAGATTTCTGCGCGGCTCTTAATGCTCTCAATGTCCCTTCTAATGCAGGCTCAATCAGTTGCTGTTCATCATTTGGCTCCTCGATAAAACATGGGGAGGCAATATGGAGGAGATAATCACAATCAGAAGCAGCATCGTCCCAACCTTCATCTTCAAGGAGATTAAGTTTACAAAATTCAAGTTTTTCATTATCAATTTTTGAGCCTAAAGATTGTCTTACTTCAGCCTCTCTATTCAAATTTCTTAAAGATCCCTTTACCTTGTACCCTGTATTTAATAATTCTGAAATGCAATGCAAAGCTATATACCCGGATGCCCCAGTTACTAAAACTTTTTCTTGATTAATTTCCATTTCCCTATCCTATCAATCAAAAACACATCCCCTGTCATTAATGAGGCTTACAGATAAAGAGGCTATAGTTTTTGTTGTGGTCACTTTTGTAGGTTTTGGAGAAGTACAAACCATTTTGAGATAGTACCAAACCTGCTTCCCTTTGCTTTATTTACTGGAGGGATTGAATATTTTGCTTTTACTGGGAGAATGGCACAAATGCTTGGCAGGATAAAACTGCTCAAGTAAAACAATTTTTCTAATGACTGAAAATCAACACTCTTAATAAATAACTTTCTCTAATTGTCAGACAGTCTCAAACTAATTAGCCAAAACTCTTGACAGCACATTCATAACCTGATTCCCTAACGTCTTGATTTAGATCTACTATTAAATCAAGGGCACATTCACAATAATCTTGTATTGATCTCTCCGAGACACCTTCTATAGATGGATTTTCGCGAGCACTGGCAATACATTCTGCCAGTTGATCGGGCTCATAAGCTCTTACTAATGGAGTAATGACAAATACAATCATTACCAGCAAGATTGCAAAGATAAATTGCTTGAGCTTTTTCATAAACACATTATGCCAAATCTCCTAATTTTAGACATCATGCCCCGCTATACAATTAATAAGTTTTTTATTTAGAAAGTATCTGTCGAGTCAGAGAAAGCTGGAGGCTGTTAGTGGATTTACTTGGGACTTTATTTGCCAATTCAACCAAGTAATCATGAAGCTCTTCTAAAGAGTCTCAACCACAACAGGTCCCACAGATGCTTGTTTCTTAGAGGTACAAGCTATTATTGGAATAGAAATTACAGCAGTAAAAACAACGATCAAAAAACGTCTCATTAAATAAATAGGTTGAAGTAGAAGAAATTGTTAGTTGTCCAAAATAAGTAGCATTTACATTTCCCTTCCCAGCTGGTCTGGCTCAACTCATCAGGCAACAATGCTGAGACTAATCATTCTTCTTGAAAAACTTCTGGAACATCCAAACCAAATAAATGCTTGAACCTATAAATAAAAATAAGCTAAATGTACCAACCGCTGAATTTGCTGCTTCTACTGTTGGCATTTACATCCATTTTAATCACACAAAAGATAGTTTAAGTTACTGATGTAGTCCAGATCTTCATCCTAGAGATAAATAATACTCACATCTAATCAACTTGGATTGCAATCGTCTCAACTTCTCAAAAGTGGTTGACTGAAAAAATGTAAAAGGTTACATAGTCCTTCCTAAAATGAAATTGTCTTCTTTACAGCAATTCGAAATAGTTGCGAGGCATTATTGGTCATTCAATTTGACTGATGGGGCCCTTACATAAAAATGCTTAAAATTGCTTAACCATTGGATAACTAAACCAACCAAAGAACAAAGATTTACGTTTCTATTTACCCCTCAGAATCAAATTTAGAAAGATTAGGTCCAGCAATAAAACCTACTGCTGCAAAAAGAACTAAAGATACAACACCAACAATGGTTGCACTTAGGCTTCCTTCTCCAATGGTGATGGTTGCAACTGTTAGTAGAAGCATGGAAAGCTATAAGAATTAATTTCAAAAAAAATAAGCGAAGACGTGCAAAAGGTCAAGGCATCCTCGCTACAAAACCAACTCTCAAATAAGCAGGGGATTGTTTTAAACTACACGCATAGCTGTAGTGAGTCCTTTCCCTGATCTTCCAGATGCGTTAATCAAATATAAAGTGCTTCTGTTAAAGGAATATTCATCAATTGATTGGAACTCATAAGGTTCTTTGGACATTAAATCTGATAACCCTTTAGATTCAGGAAGTAAGGCCATTTGGTCGTTACCACTTAGAAGTATGGCCTGATTTCCTACATGATTCATCATTCATTTATAAATTGCTAAGCCTTTGTTCAATCCATATAAGCTTATTAAGCAAAAAACTAAAAAAGTTATAGAGACAGAATCTATTCTGATATCTATAGATATTCTCTACATCTATACCCTGGATATCGCTCTAAAAAGTAGGCATATATGCTAGAGCAG
>QCFE01000039.1 GCA_003278425.1 Prochlorococcus sp. AG-363-B11
AAACAAAAAGGCCTCAAGCTCCTCAAAGGCCTATAGCACCAGCTCCACGTCCCAAGATACAACCTCAAAGCAATCAAAAGACTTCCAACAAGAAACCTTTCAACAATCCAAATCCAAGGCGAGTTTCACCTCAAAGAGCTCCTGACAATCAACAACGTGGTCAAGGTCATAGTAAAAATCTTCCAGGGAGAGGTGGTCAGGCACCCACTAAAGGAAATCGAGTTGAACTAGTAGGAGCTCCAATAAGACGTAGCAATAGCAAGCCTAGTAATACTAATGGGAGAGGTCCAAGAGATGGGAGCTTCCGTTCAGGAGCAGGAGCGCCAACCCAAGCTCAAGGGGGGGGCTCAAACCAACGGCAAGGAGCTCCGAGAAGAGGCGGTGAAGGTGCTGGTGGACGCTCTCAGCAAATGCGTCCTCGCCCCGGGATGCCTCCTGGAATGCGAAAGCCAGTTGCACCTGGAGAGCTTATGCAATTGCAAAAGCCAACCGGTAATGTAACTCCTCCAATAAAACGTTCTGAAATTTCTAAAGGAGCTAAGAGAGAAAATACTCCAACTGCAAAACCTCCAACAAATAGACCAACACCTTCAGCAGCGCCCAAAAGACCTCCTCTACGTGCTGGGGCAGGTGGATCCCCTAGGAAAAGAAGACCTGATTGGGATGATGCAGCCAAGTTAGAGGCACTTCGAAATAAATCTCCTCAGAAGCAACGCCAAAAGGTTCATATCATTGGAGAGAATGATGATGCACTGACTACAGAAACCAGCGGTTTTGCTGGTGAGAAGCAAGCTGTATTACTTTCTGCAAGTCTCGCTCGTCCCGCTGTACCTAAAGGGAAAACAACAACAAAGACTGCATCTAAACCCACAGGTGCATTACGCAAACGTAAGAAGGAGTCTACTCGACAGAGACAACGTAGAAGAGCGATGGAATTACGTGCAGCACGCGAAGCTAAGCAAGTTAGACCAGAAATGATTGTTGTCCCAGAGGAAAACATTACAGTTCAAGAGCTTGCCGACAAACTTAGTGTTGAAAGCTCGGAAATCATCAAATCTCTTTTCTTCAAAGGAATAACTGCAACCGTCACGCAATCTTTAGATCTAGCCACAATAGAAACTGTTGCAGAAGAATTTGGAGTACCTGTATTGCAAGATGACGTTGAGGAAGCGGCTAAGAAGACAGTTGAGATGATTGAAGAAACTGATATCAAACACTTAATCAGAAGACCACCTGTAGTTACCGTAATGGGTCATGTAGACCATGGAAAGACAAGCTTATTAGACGCAATTAGAAAATCAAGAGTTGCATCTGGAGAAGCAGGAGGCATTACCCAACATATAGGTGCCTACCAAGTAGATATAGAGCACGAGAGTAAGCCGCGCAAGTTAACTTTCCTTGACACACCTGGCCATGCAGCATTTACCGCTATGCGTGCTAGAGGAACTAAAGTCACAGATGTTGCCGTACTCGTGGTCGCTGCTGATGATGGCGTAAGGCCACAAACCTTAGAAGCCATTAGTCATGCCCGTGCAGCCAAGGTGCCAATAGTTGTAGCAATTAACAAAATTGATAAAGAAGGTTCTTCTCCTGACCGTGTTAAACAAGAGTTATCTGAACAAGAGCTAGTTTCCGAAGAATGGGGTGGTGATGTTGTAATGGTCCCCGTAAGTGCCATACAAGGTAAAAATATAGACAAATTACTAGAAATGATTCTATTAGTCACTGAAGTAGAGGACTTACAAGCTAATCCCGATCGACTTGCCAAAGGAACAGTTATAGAAGCACATCTCGACAAAGCAAAAGGCCCCGTCGCAACGTTGTTAGTACAAAATGGCACTCTTAAATCTGGTGATGTTGTGGCTGCTGGTCCAGTGCTTGGTAAAGTCAGAGCCATGGTTGACGAGCATGGGACAAGGCTTAAAAAAGCTGGTCCATCTTGTCCTGTAGAAGCTCTAGGTTTCAATGAAGTTCCAACTGCAGGAGATGAGTTCGAAGTTTACCCAGACGAAAAATCTGCGAGAAGTGTTGTCGGAGATAGGGCATCAGATGCAAGAGCTACTCGTCTTGCGCAACAAATGGCTTCCAGAAGAGTTTCTCTTTCATCAATGTCAGGTCAAGCCAATGATGGTGACCTTAAAGAGCTTAATCTAATTCTCAAGGCAGACGTCCAAGGTAGTGTGGAAGCAATTCTTGGTTCACTAGAACAATTACCAAAAGACGAAGTCCAAGTAAGAGTACTTCTATCCGCTCCTGGAGAAATAACCGAAACGGATGTAGATCTTGCTGCTGCTTCAGGCGCTGTGATTATTGGATTTAACACTTCCATGGCGTCTGGAGCACAAAGAGCTGCAGTCTCCAATAGTGTCGATGTTCGTGAATATGACATAATTTATAAACTTCTAGAAGATATCCAATTAGCCATGGAAGGGCTATTAGAACCAGATATGGTTGAAGAAAAAATTGGAGAAGCAGAAGTACGCGCAATATTTACCATTGGCAAAAGTGCAGTTGCAGGTTGTTATATATCCAATGGAAAGCTACAGCGTAATTGCAAGGTTAGAGTCAGAAGGGCTGGGCAAGTTGTCTTCGAAGGAGACCTTGACTCTTTAAGACGTAACAAAGATGTAGTCAAAGATGTTTCCAGTGGTTTTGAATGTGGAATCGGTTGTGATAGGTTTGCAAACTGGAAAGAAGGAGATCTTATTGAAGGCTACAAATTAGTAACACAACGGCGAAAACTTAACACCTAAGGTAGCTAATACTCCTCAGTTTGTCTTGTAATAGAAAATAGACATTATTATTAATTGACTTTTTTTAGTTGTCATGATAAAAAAATGTCATTATTTTAGCTGCCCAGCAATAAATGTTGATTTGATTAATTCTTAATCACTTTTACTACGGTCTAGAATAATAAAACTAAAACAAGCAAAGAAAGCAATGGACTGAATCACGACATCATTAATTAGAACAGTTTCACCAGAAAAAGAGCGTATTCCCATGATTAAAAGACCCATTCCAGCAGAAGCTGTTAAAGCGACCCAAATTACTCGACGCAAACCTCTAAAGGGGTTTCTCGACTCTTGCAAAAGTTTTTTACGGATTTTAGGATCAAGATTCACGGTAAAGTCCTTCAGTGCCGGTGTAGCTCAGGGGTAGAGCAACTGATTCGTAACCAGTAGGTCAGCGGTTCAATTCCGCTCACCGGCATAAGAAAAAGAAATCCTTTGAAGTAAGTACATTTTTAAAAGATTTTCAGCTAGATAAAGGTCAAAAGATCTGAGAAGACATGTAAATATTAAGACAACATCCCTCTAACATATAAAAATCTATCAAAACTAATCTACAGAAAAATAATTAAAAG
>QCFE01000040.1 GCA_003278425.1 Prochlorococcus sp. AG-363-B11
TTGGGAAACTATCACTGAGTTAAGAAGCAAAAGAATTGCACGCATCTAGAAATTAAAAGCGATGTCTTGGAGAATATTGTAATTCTGTTCATTAACCTCATCCTTACTCAAGGAAACTTTAAATTTTCTAAAGCCAACTCTTTCTATTCTCAAAGATTTATCAATTGATCTTACTAGCAGTCCCAGAGTATTAACCTCATTACAAAATAAAATGTAAGTTTTAAAGATTCCCAACTCTAATTTTTTAAGTCATTTAGGCAAAAATCTCTAAATTTACTGATTAAGCTTTAGCATATTAAAAGTCTCGCCTGAGGAACAATCTATAGAAATCACTTGTAACCATGATCATTGCTATTCTTTCTACTCTAAAAATACTGAGCAAATTAAAAAAATGAGAGTCGCAAACATCTCTTTCACAATTGGAGTTGCTACCATAACAGCTATTTCCTTATCAATAATTAATATTAAAATGCACTATATACTAGGAATAATAGCCATAACAAGTAGCACAGGTTGGATTATAGCAATTAAAAATAATGAACGCGCGGGGAAGAAGTGGGATTCTATTGTAGAGGAGCTGAGACAGAGGAAGTAGACCCTTTCCTGTTTTTAATGATAAAGAGAAAAGCTATTTAAACTTAAGGTTCAACTAAACCTTAGTAGACAATCTATATGTCTAAGCCTATATGTAATCAACAGCTTACCTAATAAGCTAATTTTGAGAAGGGAACTCTAGCATATTCGCAACTACTTCTTTGGTATTAGTCGATAAATCCTTTTGAGAAAGAAATTTTATAGATTTCAACATATTTTGCGAATTAGGTTCAATATAATTTTTCCACCTACTAAATACTTTAGCTAATCTAGAGGCAGTAATAGGATTACGCCTATCGACTAATAAAATTTGCTCGGCAATAAATTGATATCCTTTGCCATCTAATGAATGGAAAACTTTTATATTTTTTACAAATCCCCCCAATATAGACCTTATTGAGTTTGGTGCTAAAGAATCAAAAAGGGGATGCTCTAAGAGTTCTTGTGTAATTTTCAATGCATTTTCTCGGGGCAATGATGCTTCTAATCCAAACCAGGTATCAAGAATAATAGGGTTATCATTCCATCGAGAATAGAAATATTGCATAGCTTCGTCTCTTTCTCTACAACATACAGGCACTAAAGAGTGAAGAGCAGAAAGAGATAAAGTCATTGATTCTCCTTTTACTGCTTGCAGCACTTCATAGCGAATATCTTTATTCCCAGAAGATATTAATAATTTCCAAATAACGTCTATTAATTCCCGCTCACCTACACCATTAGGCCAATCCAGCAGGGAGCCCTTAGAACAAGTTTCAAGCAAGTTAAACAAATGGGTAGATAATGACTCCCCAATTAGTCTAGAGAAAGAGTAATAAGACTTATATAGCGCATAGGGATCAATTATAACTTGCGACAATTCCAATTCAGGAATAGTTGGGAGTTTGAGTAAAGCTGCAAGGAATCTTAGGTTAGGAGTTGAGTCTTTAGTAATGACTCTCTCTAATAAATAAATCAAGGATTCTTCTAACTTTCTATTAGGTTCATGAGATGATCTAGAAAGAATAGCCAACTTAAACAAAGACTGAAGGGCATCCCATCTAGTAAATAAATTATTATCTTTTTCTACCAAATAAATTAATTCATCAGAAGTTAAGTCGGAATCCCATGTAACAGGAGCAGAGAAATCTCTAAAGAATGACAAAATGGGAGCTTCTTTTTTTCTTTCTAAACTCTTAAATTCAAATACTGCCTCATCCTTATCTAGAATAAAGAGTAATTCCTTAACTGGAGATCTCGGAAAAACAACAGATAATTTAATTGGTATAACCATAGCTTTCTTGTTTAGATTGTTATTTTCTTGCCTTATTAACAACTTTAAAGTGCCAGTCTCAGGATCCCATTTTCGATTAATCGAAATATTAGGAATACCTGCCTGGTAATACCAAAGTTGAAAATGGCTTATATCAAAATCAGGTTTATATCCATTTTTAATAGCTTCATCAAATAATGAGTTGATAAAATCCTCTGTTGTAGCTGCTTGACCATCAAATTCTTTAGCATATCTCTTGACCCCTAAAATAAAATTATCGTGACCAAGTAATGTATGAAGCATTCTTATAATTTCTGCTCCTTTCTCATAAATTGTTGTTGTATAGAAATTATCTATTGATAAATACTCACTTGGCTTCACAGCATGGGAAGTTGGTCCCGAATCTTCAAGGAACTGGTGACTCCTTAGGAAAGCTACATCTTGTATTCGCTTTATACTTGAGGAATGGAGATTGGCTGTAAAAGACTGGTCTCTAAAAACAGTAAGGCCTTCCTTCAAAGACAATTGGAACCAATCACGACATGTGATTCTATTTCCAGTCCAATTATGAAAGTACTCATGAGCAATAACACTTTCGACTCTCTCAAGCTCAGCATCTGTAGCTATATTTGAATCTGCTAAAACTAACTTAGAGTTAAAAATATTTAACCCTTTATTTTCCATTGCTCCCATATTAAAATGTCTTACTGCGACAATGTTATAAAGATCTAAATCATATTCAAAATCATAAACATCTTCATCCCATTTCATAGCTTTTTTAAGTGAATTCAATGCATGTTTTGTAAGCTCTTCATCTCCCGGTTCAACATAAATTGCTAACTTGATATTTCGACTAGACCTTGTTACAAAAAAGTCATTCTTACATTTTAAATTTCCTGCTACAACTGCAAATAAATAAGAAGGTTTTGGGAAAGGATCTTCCCAAATCACTTCATGCCTCGAACTATCTTCTATTAGTCTTTGAGAAGAGATAAAATTGCCATTGGATAAAAGAACTGGATATTTACTCCAATCAGCTTCTAATCTAACTTTGTATTTGCTTAAGACATCAGGCCTGTCTGGATGGAACGCAATTCTTCTAAAGCCCTCAGCCTCGCATTGGGTTGCAAGAATATTGTTGCTTTCATATAATCCTT
>QCFE01000041.1 GCA_003278425.1 Prochlorococcus sp. AG-363-B11
GCTAGTTGAAGAGGTCCAGGTGGAGCGATGGCTTGTATCTTTTCTAATAGCAATATCGCAGCTTTTGCAGTTCCCATTCCTAAATCTCCACTCATTGGCCGACCGTCTAGTTGCCAAATTGGTTTCTGTTTGAACCGGCGTAAGCATTCATATCGAGACCATAATTCCTGTGACAGTTCGCGCTTTGTAATTCCATGTCCCTCTAAACCACAACTAACTGCAACTCTTTCTAGTTCAACTTTTGATTGTAAAATCGCTTTTAAAGAACTTTCAAACTCTTTTATACGTCCTGGAGCGGTATGTATTTCAACTGCATCAGGTTGAATTTTGGAAATTACAGATCCGAAATCTTTAATTTCCAACAGATTATTTTCTTCATTTATGAGTTCAAGTGGACATATTGGCAAGCATCGCCCGCATCCATAACAAAGATCTTCAATAATTCCCTTGGTTTTACTGATTGCATTTGCAGGACAAACTTTTAAACATGGTCGCGAACATTCTTTTGGACAGCTTTTTGGATCAAAAGTTGCCTTCCTAAAATGAATATCTTTTCCATCGCTTACTGAAATCATGAGCCAGGGCTTTCTACCTAATTTGCTTGCCACCCAATTAAGTCCTTCTCGTGCAGCTGCAACCACTGCAATATCAGCCGCTACGTCGACACAATGAACACCGGCGGCTCCATAAACGGCACATAGATCTGTAATAGAAGGCAGGTCTTCATTGCTAGCACCACAAATTAGCTTGACCCATGTTCCATTTTCTAAGGCATATTTATTGGAAAAATGATTATTTGGCAATGGAGTTTATCAAGTCTTGTATTGGAGAAAATTTCGCATTGCTTGCCATTTAAGTGTTCGTGCTCCTCCCATTTCAACAATAATTCTGAGCCTGCTTTCTTTTTCGCATATATCACATAGAGCAAGTAACTCTGAACGTGAAAGAACTTGTCCTTCCAGTAACCAAAGAACTACCGCCTTGTCTTCTGCAAGTAATTCATTGGCTTGGGGTATGACTTGTTGAACTTCTCCTAATGCACCATTTCTCCCTACATTCTGATGGCCTAGATGTGGTGGCCTGACTCCATGAAGGTTGAGAAGAAATACTGATGGGTCTCCTAAACCTCTAACTGATGAAATTTGAGTTCTATATCCAGCCGCTCTCAGACGCCTTAATAGCCTGGTCTCGGATCCACCTTCTAAAGGAGTATGAATTGCAAGACAACCTGCGGTTTCAAGATCATTGCGAAATTTTTGACCAGATAATAAAAGGGGCATTTCTGAATTAAATCACTTTATTTATAGAGTTTGGCAGCAAAATGAGGAACTTTTGAGGGGGTCGTTAGTGTATTCTATTAAATTGCAGTGTTTATCTGTGCCCGTACGCTAGCCGGGCCTCCAGAAGACAAAGCAGTTCCAGCGATTGCGTTGGATCTCTTGGTTTATACAGAAAGGCTTTTAGCTTTGTTCTGTCGAGAAACTAATCGAATTATTTCTTGTTCGAATAAGTCTCAACCAGCTGATTTTTTGCTAGCCCTATCCGAAGAATTATTTTCAATTCCTAGCTTTTAGGTTTGATTTTTTGGTTATTATCTAGGGCCTTTTATTAATCAGTTAAAAAATATCAATTACCTTTCCTTACTTGATTGGGAATTGATTTCAAAAGCTGGCTCTATTCGCTTTATGTCAATTGGCATTTTAGGTAGGAAGTTGGGCATGTCCCAGTTTTTCGATGATGATGGAAGGTCCGTCCCGGTCACCTTGGTGGAGGCAGGACCATGCCGCATTACACAAATTAAAAGTTCAGCGACTGATGGCTATTCAGCAATTCAGATTGCTTTTGGTGCTGTTCGGGAGAAATTGGTGAACAAGCCTTCCCAAGGTCACCTTTCGAAGTCTGGTGAAGAACTTCTTCGATATATACGTGAATATCGAGTCGATGATTTAGAACAATATGAATTGGGAGCTCAGATTACAGTTGAGAATTTCCAACCAGGCCAGAAAGTAGATGTTAGTGGAACAAGTATGGGGAGAGGTTTTGCTGGTTATCAAAAGAGACATGGTTTTAGTCGAGGTCCTATGAGTCATGGTTCTAAAAACCATCGTGAACCTGGCTCTACTGGTGCAGGTACTACTCCAGGAAGGATCTACCCAGGTAAAAGAATGGCAGGACGCTATGGAGGTAAAAAAATTACAACTAGAGGATTAAAGATAATGAAAGTTGATAGTGATCATAATCTTCTAGTGATTAAGGGTTCTTTGCCAGGCAAACCTGGATCTTTATTGAATATCCGACCTGCTAATCGAGTTGGTTCTACCTCAATAGGAGGAGGGAAGTAATGGCTAACTGTTCTGTTCTTGATTGGCAGGGTAAAGAAGCTGGAAAGGCAACTCTGGATTTGAAGGTTGCGAAGGAAACCACAGCTGTTGACTTAATGCATAGAGCGGTATTACGACAACAAGCACATGCTCGACAGGGAACTGCAAGCACTTTGACTAGGGCGGAAGTTCGTGGTGGTGGCCGTAAACCATATAAGCAAAAAGGTACTGGACGAGCCAGACAAGGGTCTATTCGAACACCATTAAGACCTGGAGGAGGTATTATTTTTGGTCCAAAACCAAGGCAATATAACCTCGGCATGAATAGGAAAGAGAGACGCTTGGC
>QCFE01000042.1 GCA_003278425.1 Prochlorococcus sp. AG-363-B11
CTGCTGAAGTTAATTTTCTAGTGGGATCCACTTCATATCAAGCCGATGCTGTTGGTGACGTCCTAGGAGAAGCTCTTCATTCTAAATACTCCTACCACATTGATGCTACCACTAGTTTTAATGGTGAAGATGCTTTAGTTGTAGGTATAGAGACTGGTAATACAACTGCTCTTGACACCTTAACTTTTGACAGTACGGTGCTTCCTGCTACTGCTAATGCATTAGCAGTAACTTCCCTTTACTATCAAAGGTCAATTGGGGATGATTTTCGAATAGCAGCAGGTCCTCTGCTCGATCAAGATGATCTACTTGCAACAACAACATCTACCTATAGCAATAAAGGCTATCTAGGTTATGTCTTGTTAGGGCCTAATGGCATGTCTCAACATGGCTCGACAGGTGCTGGATTTGCAGTTGCCTATAACCATGACAGTGGCTTCAATGCTGGTTTCAGCTTCATCGGTGACGCTGCTACTTCTAGTGTTGCTACTTCTGGTCTTTATACAGATGAAGGGTTTGATTACGACACTTACTCTATAGGCTATGACGGTAATGACTGGGGTGTTGGAATTGTTTATGGTGGTTTAGATGATCCAACTGGTGTAGCTAATTTATTTGGCGCTAACCTTAATGGTATTACTTTCGTTAACCCTCGTATTCTTGGATATGGTGGTTATTGGAATGTTACCGACGACCTTGATATTAGCTTGGGATTTGATTCCATTGACTTTGGTATAGACGCTAATAGGAATAACGGAGTATTCCTCAATAACCATACAACATATGCTATTGGCGCAGACTACGATTGGGGTCCTGGCACATTAAGTGGTGCTTATTCAACCTTCCCTGGTTGGCAGAATGGTTTAAGCGATAGCGATGGTACCGTTATTGAGCTTTCCTATGAATGGGCTGTCGCTGATGGGATCAGTGTTACACCGAGATTTACAAAAGTTTCGGCTGATAGCAATTCAGTCCTTCTTAATGGAGATGTTACTCAATATGCAGTTGAAACAACATTCAAGTTTTAATTGTATAAGAGTAACTGTCTAATTTAGACACAACGAATATCGAGAGGCTTCTACAACTCCTCACATTAATTGTAGGAGCCTCTTTTTTATTCAATTCTTTTTAGAGAGATGTATATATCCACCCATCACTTCTTTTGAAATGGGATGATAAAGGATGGATTGACTGCATAAATATGGGAAAAAACTAGAGAGACTTTCAGTAGAAGTCCTAAAAACATTCTGAGATGGCTTTAATCTCTTTTAAATTATTGGTATCAATAGCTTTGTATTTTTCATTAGCAACTCAGTTGTTAGCCACAACATACGCTCATAAATATGTCTTAAATGTTATGTAGAGACCAATACCTTTAGAAATCTAAGTATATCTATTCTTCGATTGTTGAATTATCTCTTAATTCAATGGGGAGAAGGAAGGCTTAAATGGCCCTGAACCAAAGTCCTCGGGGATACCACTACTATCAGCTGAAATCCCCATTGCAGAATTAGAAACTGAAAATGTAACAACAACTCCTTTTGTTGAGTCATTAATTACAACTGGGCTCCCACTATTAGTTTCAAAGACGCCAACTAGTCTTTTTACAGCTGTTTGACTAGATGCTCTTGTGTTACTGCTATTAAGTAAAAGTGCGCTAATAGTGCCACCCGTAGGATGATCATATGGTCCCCATTCAGGATCCCAAGAAGAGTCACCAAAATCGTCTAATATTTCAGAATAATTTTCTGCAGGTCCAGTTGTTTTAACAGTTCCAGCAGAGTTTGAGTAATATGTTTGTCCACCTTGAAGTTTGTAGGTTCCTTTAAGACCAAATGTATTTCCTAAAATTACATAGGAGTATTTATAAGTTCCATTAGACGGTCTAGAAGAAGCATTTGGAAGATTGACTGTTGAGGTTCCTCCAAGGTCTACTGTTGTGCCAGAAGGTGAAGACATTGTGGTTACACAAGTTGAAGTATCTAAAGACTTAGCTCCTGTAGAGCCTTGCATTGGGTCACTTTTGCATAATGCTAATTCATATATGGAAATCTCGTATCTTGATGGTGTACCTGCACAAAAATCATTTGGGAGAGCACTAACTGTGTCACTAGGAGGACAAACGCTTACCGTGTGGTGGTTGGCTTTCACTGGTTGAGAAAAAACAGTGAAATTAAAGAGAGTCAATCCAGAAAAAATATAATGTGTTAAATATTTTTTAAAATGCAAGGCTTTTAACATTTTTAATTTTAGCTTTAAGAGATAACGCTACTCAAAATCATAAGATAAATGGACAATGAAGTGTTGAATTAATTAACATAATTCAGCTTGATATATTTTAATGCCATATTTTTTTCTTACGCAAAAACAATGTGGTCCTATTTTACCTGTTATACAAAGGGGACTTGTAGTAAGATTTTTCTTTTACTTGCCTTTTCAGGATATTCTTGACCATCGAGATACCCTGTGTTATTTCTAATAGACCTTGCTCTACTTATAAAATAAAAATTGATAAGCTAATAAACTTTACACCATCACTCTCTGAGCTGGGC
>QCFE01000043.1 GCA_003278425.1 Prochlorococcus sp. AG-363-B11
AGGCTTGTCTATATGGGGAAGGTGTCCACAGTCTTGAATTTCTTTGCTTGGGCAGGCTAAGAGGTCCATGCAGCTCTTTCTTAGCTTGCGATTTAAGATTCTATCGTTGGCTCCCCATAAAACACTGATCGGTTGGGGTGGTAGAGGAAGACCACAACTAGCCACGCCTCCACCTCTTGCAAATGCTGCTAATGAAGATCTCCATCCAGGTACATTTAAGTGAATAGAGGCAATTTGCTTTTCTGCTATTCCTGCATCATTTGGATTTGAGAAGGCTTTCTTACATAGATCTTCCCTAACAAAGTTTTGTTTTAAGAAGCAAACACCTAAGGCGTCTAATGGAGATGGGATTGGTGTTGGTCTACCTGTTAAACCTGCTGGAGATAGAAGTAAAACCTTGTTTATTACGGCCTGCCTAGATCTTGCTAATTCCATTGCTACTCCACCTCCCATTGATGCGCCAATAAGTCCTATATCAGAAGACAGATTTAATGTTTCTAATACTTGTTGTAAATGTTTGACGATTGAATTTGTGCAATAACTTCCATTTAGTGGTCTTGGGCAAAACCCAAAACCATAAAGATCTGGAATAATTAATTTGAATTTTTTCGATAAGAAAGGAACTAGTCTGCGAAATTCCATAAAACAACTATCAAACCCATGAAGAAGTAATATTGGTCTCCCTTCACCAATAATTGCAATTGGATATAGTTCAGTTGAGTCAGAAGATATTCCTTTTATATTTATCCAATTAACTGATTCTGCTATTGTAATAGCTAATGGATCAATCAAAGTAGTTTTAATATTGTTTAATTCGTCTATGGGATTAGTTGAAACTTTTTCCATTTAAATATTATTTGTTTTCTCTGAGTAGACTTTTTCTATCATTTGATATTAAATCTATTCTGCCTGCATCAAGTATGGCTTCCATAAGTATATCTTTATTTACAGTAAAAGGAAGATTATGTATGTCAGATTTTCTATTGCATGCAAATAAGCATGCTTTTTCTAATTCTTTTTTCTCAGTAGACTCTAGTCCTAAAGATTTAAGTTCTGTTGGAAGATCTAGATCTTTAAGTAATTCTATCAGTTGCTTTTTAGCCTGATGTGCTAATTGATTGTTTGTGAGAAGTTCTTCAATTCTAAATTGAACAAGAATGCCATATCCAACAAGCTCGCCATGGAGGGATTTCTTTTTAAAATCTAGTTGAGTTAAGCCATTGTGAACAGCATGTGCTGCTGCTGTCTTACCTCCAATACCTCCAATTAGACCTGCAGTTAATGAACAGGCTTCGGCTACTTTTATCCAAGCAATACTATGTGTATCTTCTAATGCCTTTTTGCTATCAATTAATAATTGGTCTCTTAATACTCTTGCCATCTGAACAGCTTGTTGGACAAGAGCATCATTGGACTTGCTACTGCTAATTGAAGCTTCATACCACTTTGCAAGAGCATCTGCAATCCCACTTGCTAATGTTCTTTTTGGGGCTTCCCTCACCAAACTATAGTCAAAAATTAATAAATTTGGACATTTTTCAAG
The DNA here is from genome assembly GCA_003278425.1 of Prochlorococcus sp. AG-363-B11. Classification (GTDB taxonomy): domain Bacteria; phylum Cyanobacteriota; class Cyanobacteriia; order PCC-6307; family Cyanobiaceae; genus Prochlorococcus_E. The sequence continues at coordinate 1,544 of QCFE01000043.1, forward strand.
AACTTCATCTTTTATAAAAGCACCTTTAGAAGAATAGATATTGGATAGTGCTGTCCATCCTGCACATGTTGATGCACTAAGAGGAATTGTTATACAAGGTAAGTTTAATCTATTAGCAACCAGTTTCCCTGCATCTAGGACTTTACCTCCACCACAAGCAATGATAGCATCACATGATGAATACTTAGTAATAGAATATATACGCTTTAAATCATCTTCACAGCAATCATATTTTAACTCTTCTTGAATAACATTAAGTCCGATTGAATTTAATTCAAGAGATATAGACTTTCTTGTTTCCGATGTTGATTTACTTCTTCCAAGTAAAAGGGGTCTTTTACATAGGGAGGGGATAAATTCCTTTGCTTCTTGCCAAGCCCTTTCTCCTCTGATAAGTTTTTCAGGTGCAATTCTATGCAAATTATTGTTTGCTTGCATATGTAATAGGTGTGATTTTCAGGTTTTTATTTCTTCAGTAGGTTAAATACCTGCAGTTGCTAGCTCAGGTTTGTTGGTGTTTGTATCTATATGTCTGACAATCACATTCTTATTTTCATCTATGTCAACTTCTGCTTGGTCTCCATCTTTTATCTTCCCAGATAAGAACTCTTCAGCAAGGCTATCTTCTAACAGCCTCATGACAGCTCTGCGAAGTGGCCTTGCCCCATAGGATGGATTGTAGCCCTCTTCAACTAATCGTTCTTTAAAGGCATCAGATACAGACAACGTTATTCCCTTATCTTTTATTCTGGTAAATACTTCTTTCAACATTATTTCTGCTATATCTTTGACTTCTCCACGAGTTAATTGTCTAAAC
>QCFE01000044.1 GCA_003278425.1 Prochlorococcus sp. AG-363-B11
GAGGAGTGGAGATTCTCCAAGCAGTGGAAACAAGGAAACACTTGCTTAAGATCTCAAAAAAAACCCGCCTTGAGCGGGTTTTTTACTGTCTTAATTTTGCCAATGGATAATTATTTAAAAGCAGCCATAAGAAAATTTAATCAAGTTTATTCTTTTTAATCGATATCTTTTTTGCAAATAAAGTATTTAGGCATGAATAAAATAAAAAACCTAGTAGATGGAAAACTCCATTTACTAGGTTTTTGAAATAGGTGATCTTCAGAAAATGAATTAGCCTGCTGCCCAAACTCCTTTAACAATAGGCATGATTGTATCTAAATGAAGTGTTCCACATAGCAACCATGCAAAAACAGCACCTCCGCAACCTCCTAACCAGAAACCACTTGTGAAATCTGCCCATCCTTCTCGGGTAAATAAATCAGCAGGAGGATTCATAATTGTTGCATCTGCTGGCTGAACATTAGGGGCTTTGCCAGGAGCATTATATAAAACTAGAAGAGCTGTAAGGATGTGAACTGCTCCAATGGTTCCAAGTAAACCTGCAGTAAGAGCAAATTCAGTAGTTCTTAAAGGACCTGTCATTGCATAGGGGCCATAAAGCAGGTACCCAAAAGCAGCCCCTACTTCCAATCCACGGAAATTCGGTGATAGCCCAGCTCTATAAAATGGGAGATTATTAAGAAATGCTCTTGTGAAATAACCAGAATTAACTGGTGTTTCTAAGTTCCCAACGCATGGATCGGAAACTGGGTTCACAGCCCACTGATCGACAATTCCGATGTCGCCAGGGCGAACTGAGCTGTCAATATACTTTTCGTTTAATTTGACAGGCTCAGATGACTTTAGAAATGGGTCTTGGAATTCAGTCATGGGCGTATAAAAAACTTTGTTGACTTAGGAGAAACAAATAAAATGTGTTTCAGTCGGTTGCTGTGATGTAGCGACCAATGAGAACTATGAAGACTGCTGGTGTGACAAGTCCAATTAGAGGGACAAATACAGCAGGAAGCCAGGTCGCGGCAAAATCACTAGACATGGATATACCTAAAGGATCCACCATTACTGTATAGAGTTAACGTGTAATAGGAACGCAAAGAGCTCATTGGTGACATAAAAGTTCAATCCAATACGAACCAGTGAGACATCTATCACCCTTTTTTCATGAATCAGCTTGTCGCAGCAGGTGCAGCATTTTTCCTAGCTTTAACTCTCTTGGGGCTTAGAAAGAGACCTAAAAACCTTTTCAGCACTACATACAAGGCAAATCTTCCTCTGCAAGCTTCTTCCTTAGTCAGCAGCCCAGGAGGAACAAATAAGGTGAATCGTGTTATTGACTCATCATCTCATTACTCCTTGCCAAAAACTGAGCAAGAGAAAATTTTTCTTCGGAAAAAATTAAAAAATTTGATTTCTTCTGGTCCAGAAGAAAGATTATTGGCTATTAATACCGCAGAGAAGTGGGGCGACTTATCTGTTTTGCCTGTTTTGAGACTAGGTCTAAGGGATTTTGATAGTCGTGTAGTAATGAAGTCAGCTCAAGCAATATCTCGATTCAGAGCTTGTCCTAAGATTCTTCAAAAAAAGAAGCCAATTTGTCACCCTCTTAATGTTTCTCGAATGCGGTAAATAGGACGACCCTGACTTTCATGATAGGTACGGATCTGCAATTCTCCTAGGAGGCCAAAACAAAAAAGTTGAACCCCAGTAATACCAAGGATTAGAGCAAATGTCAGTAAAGGCCTGTTCCCAATATCCTCTCCTAAGAGTTTCATGATTAATAGGTAAATACTAGTTATGAAACTGCTTAAAATTGCAATAATTCCTCCAAAACCAAAAACATACATTGGTCGTGTTAGAAACCTATTTAAAAACCAAATAGTAAAAAGGTCCATGATTACTCTGAAAGTTCTGTCAATACCATATTTACTTACACCATATTTACGGGCTCTATGATTCACTTTTAGCTCAGTAATCCTACCTCCTTCGATGTTTGCTAGAACAGGTAAAAATCTGTGTAATTCCCCATAAAGCTTCATATCAGAAAGAACTTCTCGACGATAAGCTTTTAGAGAACACCCATAATCATTAAGATATACACCGGTAACCTTACCTATGAGCTTGTTAGCTATTTTAGATGGTAATTTTCTCCTAATTCTTGAATCTTTTCTGTCATATCTCCATCCACTTACCAAATCAAAACCTTCCCTCAGCTTTTGAATAAGATTCGGAATATCAGCAGGGTCATTTTGAAGATCACCATCAAGACTAACAATTACTTCTCCACTTGAAATATCAAAACCAGCTGCCATTGCGGCAGTTTGGCCATAGTTTTTTCT
>QCFE01000045.1 GCA_003278425.1 Prochlorococcus sp. AG-363-B11
CTTTTAGAGATTGAGGTTTTCAAGTATAAGTAAATATAAAATCAGTTGAATAATAGCCGCTATAAAATATTAGGCATCTTGCAATAGACAACTTTCCAATCTGCATACTGATTAATTTTACTGACATCAATGAGGATATTCCATAACAAAACGAACTTTTAATTAATTAATTAATTAAAGAAAACTATTTATTCGCCCCAACGCCTACTAATTTCAAAACCCCACGATTTAGCCAACGAGATTACTTGATCATGGTTTTCGCAATTCTCTAAGTCAGCTTTTCTACCTGGCACTGTCTCTAAGGAAGCAACCAAAGCATTAAGATTATGTACTTTTTCTAGAAAAATTCTAAGGTCTTCTTTTGACATAACTATTAAAAGCGCAAAGGTACAAATACTAAAAACCAATAGAATAACTCAGACTGCAATGCCTAACCATCTAAAGCTGTAAGAATAATCTTCATGAGCTTAGAAGCCTGAATCAAAAAATCCATCGCTAGGCCAAAACATGATATAGTTCGCCTTAAGGATTTCTTTAGATTCAGGACTCATGGGAATCAATCCTCCAGTCAAGTCACAGATTATATGTATAAAGAAAGAAAGGTTGCGACTTACTCATGTCCTATTGAATGTCATCAAGGAAATTTCAATTAGGAGTAAAGGGATTAATCTTGCTAGGAATTAAGTTTACCCGATTTATCAAAATTTAAATCGTTAATATAGAATTTTGGATTTCTTTAAAGATAAATATAAATAAAATATTCTTAAAATCTTTCATTCCTAGGCATTCTCCAGTCTGAACTAATCCCTTGACTACGTAACAAAGTCTCTCTTCTTTCAAGGTTAGTGCGTTTTAAACGCCAAACCCTATAAATACCAATCCTTACAATTTCTTGAGGCTCAAGTCCTTGCCAATGAGATAGAGAACTTGTTTGGGTATCTATAGCAATGAGAACTGTACTTGAATCTCTTCCTATAAATTTAGGACTTGGTTTACTCCCATAATGCCTATATTCTGATCTAAGTCTATCAGATAAATTCACAAGAGATTTCTTATCATTTGATTCATATATAATTAATTCTTTTGTATAAAAATGGAGAGATGGTTTTCTTATCCCAACCATTGCAATAGGTTCATTTTTATTTTTACTTAAAACTATATTCTCAGCAATTTGTCTCACAGGTTTTTGTCGTAGAGTATCAGTTAAGTTCCACATTGGTAGCATCACTAAAAAATGAAATATAATTAATGGGAACTGAATTAAATAGATGCTTTTATCTTTAATCTTAAGCAAGTTATAAAACGCTATAAATGAAGAAAGATATAGAATTATACGTGCATTTGCAATAATCCTACTATCTATTAATTGATTTGCCAAATTCGGCATTTCAGGATCATTTAATAAAGGAAGCCAAGTACCTGGCAAAGTAAAGATAATTGCAAACAAAAGTAATACAAAAGCCGTGATAGAATGTGCAACTAATTGTTGATCTTCAATCTTATCTTTTTTAGATGCAATTAAGGCTATAATAATTGCTGAAGCAGGAACAGCTGGTAGCCAATAACTAGGTAGTTTTGTTGCAGCCAAGGTAAAGAGTAGAAATACAGAGGTTAACCAACTCCCTGTAAAATTAATTAAAGATTGCTCAGGTTTAGGTATGGAATATTGCCTGAATGATTTGAAGAAGGAAGTGAAGTATTTGAACAACCCAATAATAAGAAAAGGTGTAAATGGGAAAGAAGCTATTAACAACATCATTATAAAAAACCACCATGGTTGTGAATGGCTATTAACAACTGTAGTAAGTCTCTGAAAATTATGATAACCAAAGAAACTATCCCAAAAAGGCTTACCTTCTACAAATAACTCAGCCAAATACCAAGGAAAACTTACTAAAAAAGTAATACACAATCCTTTAAAAGGTTTAATGCGCCTAATAATAGTTAGGTAATCTTGTTGAATAAATCCAAAAAGAATAAATGTCATACCAGTCAAAACAATTGATACAGGTCCTTTTGTTAAAACTGAAAGACCAAGTACGAGCCATCCAAGATACCAATCATTCTTTAAGGGATTTACATAGGAACGCCAATTAAGCAAAAGACTTACACCTAATGTGCTACATAGAAGAGCATCACTTACGGCAATTCGGCTCCAAATAAGTACAAGTGGAGAAAGAGCAAATGCAAGTGCTCCAACAACAGCAGTTCTTCTAGGATAAGGAATATCCTTGCCAGGCCACTTCATCAATGTGTCGCCAAGCAGTAACATCATTACTAATGAAGATATTGCAGAAGGCAGCCGAGCAGACCAAGTTCCA
>QCFE01000046.1 GCA_003278425.1 Prochlorococcus sp. AG-363-B11
TTGCTTCCTGAACTGCTTTGTTTTTGCTTTGATTCTTTTTTTGAGGATTTTTCAACCACTGTATTATTTTCTTCTAACCAATCAAATAGTTTTTCCTGGAGAAGGTCATCACGAACAGCTTGACGTAATTTTTCTTGATCAATATTTTTTTCTTCCGATAGCTCTTTTTTGACTTCTTTTAATTTTGCTTCCACAGTTATTTTATCTATTTCTATATTTTCTGCTTCAGCTAAAGCTTGTAGGGCAAAATTATTTTTTAGATTTGCTTCTGCTTCTGGTCTAGATGATTCCATTAGAGAATTTACTAGCTCTGAGGTAAATGTTGACTTCACATCCATGCCTTGTTGAGCAAATGTTCGAGCAGTTTGCTCTATTAAAGTTCTTACTTCTTGGTCGATCAATGTCTTTGGTAGTTCAATTTCGAGTTGACTAACAAGAACTTTTAATAAGGATTCTTGTCGAATTTTCTTTTGGCGGTTTTTTGCATCTTCTTTGAGACGATCGGTAAGCTCTTGACGAAGCTCGCTCATGGTTTCTTTGTCACTTGCTTGTTTGGCAAAAGCATCATTAAGTTCAGGAAGTTCTCTGATTTTTAGGTCTTTTAATTTAATTTCAAATTTAGCTTTTTTGCCTCGGGTGTTTTCATCTTGATAGTCTTTTGGGAATTGACAGTCGATGGTTTTTTCCTCATCAATTTGCATGCCACAAATACCGTCTATAAAACCTGGAATCATTTGGCCTTCTTCTAGTTCAATATCCATTGATTCAGCACTGCCACCTTCTATTTCTTTATTATCATCAGCAAACTTTCCTTTAAAAGAAACAACTGCTATATCTCCACGAGATGCGGATCTGCTGTCTACTGGTACAACAGTTGCAAGTTGTTTACGTGATTGTTCTATTAGTTCATCTACTTTGTCTTTTTCAAATTTAATTACCTCTACTTCTGCTGTGAGACCTTTGGTAGCTTTTAATGTTGGAGTAGGAGCAACATCTGTTTCTAAAGTAAGAGTTAGTGCTTTGCTTGTATTGAAGTTTTCCAGAAGTGAATCAAAATCCCCTGATAAAGTTGGCTCGCAAAGAGGAGAAATTGACTCTTCTTTTATAGCTTGTTTCCAGATTGCTTCTAACAATTTTTCTAATGCAGAAGCTTGAATTCTTTTTGAGCCAATTTGTTGAAGGATTACTGCTCTAGGTACTTTCCCTTTTCTGAAACCAGGAAGATCTGCTGATTTGCATAAAGTTGAAAGAGATTCTTCAAAACTTTTTTTACATTGCTCTGATGGAACCTGAAATTCAATTGCAAGACGACTCTCAGGGAGTGGTTTGGTTTTTATTTTTAATTTGGAATTGCTCATTGGTTCACTAAGGATCGAAGCACATTTGCCTATTACACTAAAGAAGATTAAGACCATCTATCAAAAACTATTATCCTTTTATCGATTTTTGGACATTCTTTTCTTTCCTATTGCAAATTTGGATAGCATCAATTTTTAAAAACTAATTTCTGCTTTGTGTCAGTTTGACTTTCAACCAATTCTTCTCTAATCGTCCACTAACTGTTGCTGTACTTGGCTCAACTGGTGCTGTTGGCTTGGAAATACTTAAAATTCTTGAAGAACGTTCTTTTCCTATTAAAGAACTGCGTTTATTGGCTTCGGAAAGATCAGCAGGAAAAGTTCAATCATGGAAGGGAAAAGATCTCTTGGTTCAAGGTGTTTCTGAAGATAAATTTGAGGATGTGGATTTAGTTCTGGCCTCTGCAGGTGGATCTCTGACCTCTAAATGGAGACAAGTGATAAATTCTGCAGGCGCGGTGATAATTGACAATTCCAATGCTTTTAGGATGAATTCTGAAGTACCATTGGTTGTTCCTGAGGTGAATCCTCAAGAGGCATTTCAACATCGTGGATTAATTGCGAACCCAAATTGCACAACTATTCTTTTGTCTTTGGTTTTAGCCCCTCTAGCAGCTAAAAAACCTATTAAAAGAGTTATTGTTTCAACTTATCAGTCAGCCAGTGGAGCAGGCTCTAGGGCTATGGAAGAATTAAAGACTTTGAGCCAAGATGTTTTGGATGGGAATGTTCCAAAAAGTAATGTTCTCCCATACTCACTAGCGTTTAATCTTTTTCTTCATAATTCACCTTTACAAGCAAATAATTATTGTGAAGAGGAGATGAAAATGTTGAATGAAATGCGGAAGATCATGATTCAACCTGATCTTGCTCTTTCCGCTACTTGTGTAAGGGTGCCTGTATT
>QCFE01000047.1 GCA_003278425.1 Prochlorococcus sp. AG-363-B11
GAGCTAGGTAAATCAAAAAAGGCGCCCTCAACGAGTAGCGTCTAACGACAATTATGTGAGGAGTGTCGTTGGGCGCTACTCACATAATTGTCGTTAGTTCTCTTTTTATCAGAAGTATCAAATTATACATAGCTCGGGTGTTTAGCCAGACTTTTTGCCTGACTGGAGTTATCTATTCTTGAATTGCCCACTGATTGGGTTCTTTGTGAGGAATTCTAAAATGAAGCTTTTTCAGAAGCTACTTGTAGCTCCTGCTGCTTTGGGTCTTTTAGCTCCTTTGGCTGCTAATGCAGCTGAAGTCAACATCAATGATGTTGCTGGCTATGCGACTCCAACTGCAGAGGTAACTACTGCTCAATTCTCCGACGTTGTTCCTGGAGACTGGGCTTATACAGCTCTTGTAAACCTATCCGAGAGCTATGGCTGTATAGATAATGCCTACACCCAAAACCTTAAGAGTGGTCAAGCCCTAACTCGTTACGAGGCTGCTGCTCTTATTAATGCTTGCCTAGACAGCGGTATTGCTTCTGCAGACGTTAGTGCTGATGCTTCTCGTCTGACCAATGAGTTTGGCACTGAAATGGCCATCCTTAAAGGACGTGTTGACGGACTTGAGTACAAAGTTCAAGAACTTAGTGCTGGTCAGTTCTCTCCAACTACAAAGATGAAAGGTAAAGTTACTTTCAACACTGGTTTCCTTGATTCTGAGGCAACATCAGGAACTGCGTCAGATGAACAAAAGCTTCATATGCAATATGACGCTAGGTATGACCTTAAAAGCAGTTTCTCCGGTAAAGATGAGCTTTATACCAGGATCAGAACTGGTAATGGAACTGGTCCTTTTGAAGACACAACAACAGGGACTCACCTATCTAATTCAAACAGCGCTGGTGGTTCTTTAACCGTTGACAAAATCTGGTATAAATTCCCTATTGGTGATGACATCACTGCTTGGGTTGGACCAAGAATAGAGAACACACACATGCTAGCTAGTAAACCATCAATCTATAAGCCAGTTACTAAGCAATTTGGCATGGGTGGCAATGGTTCTACATATGGTACAAGTACAGCTCAGGGCTTCGGATTTGCTTGGACTCAGCCAACTGCAAGCCGCAGTGACGCTAGCTTTTCTGCAAGTACTAACTGGACATCATCTGGTGGTAATGATGCTACCAAGGGCATGCTTACCAGTGATAGTGATACTAAGTGGCTTTCTCAACTTGCTTATGGTTCATCACAATGGCAAGTATCAGGTGCTGTAGCCCAGCACAATGGCACAAAAGATTGGGGTAGCTTTTACAACACCACTCAAGCTGGAACACTTACTGGCGACCAAACTGCATATGCTCTTAGAGCATCTTGGGAACCTGAAGCCTCAGGAGCAGTTCCTTCAATCCAACTTGGTTATGACTGGTCAACTGTTTCCGATGATGGTACTGCTGGTGCAACAGAAAAAACATCTGGCTACATGGTTGGCTTGATGTGGGATGACGTCTTTATTGATGGCAACAAAGCTGGAGTAGCCTTCGGCTCACCAGAACATGCTAGTGAGCAAGTTGCTGGTGGAACGGCAGATGAAACTCCATTTGCATGGGAAGCTTATTACAACTATAAAGTCAACGATGGTGTGACCGTTACACCAACAATCTTTGGATTCACTGATCGTGATGGTACAACCAACGCCTCCGGCGATGGATTTGGTGGTCTAATCCAAACCACTTTCAAGTTCTGATAACTGTCAGACAAGATAAGATAGAGCATCCAATTCTGGGTGCTCTTTTTTTATGGAATCAAGCAAAAATCAATTTCAATGTGATTAACTGAACGCTATGGTAATGAGCCAAAGGTACAAGGGGTTGACAAATAGAGTCATCTAGGCAAATTTAGTAGCAACATTTGCTGCGTGGTAGTGCGTTAACTGTCGCAGATTAATTTCTGATAAGTGTTGAGATTTAGCAGTTTTTTAAGTTCATCCCATTCAACGCAAACTGGAGAAGTCATAACCGCCTCCAATCTTTCCATATCTACAACTCTGGTAACTAATAATTGCTAAATCTCTTCAAAATATTGTTACTTATAAT